>JBGSUN010000034.1:0-82155 GCA_041753475.1 Planctomycetaceae bacterium
CACCACGTGGTACGCCTTCTGTGTCTCCGTCATCGTCGGTGCCATCATGGCCGTCGCCATGGCTGCCTACCGCAGGAAGCTCGGGCATCACTACCAGAACTTCTGGCTCATCGCCATGGAATGGCTCACCATCAAAGACCCGCGGCAACTCGCTACCATCGCCGCCGAACGCAAACACACCATGTTGTTGCTCCCCTACGGCATCCCCATCTGCATCGGATCCATCATCTACTTCGTCTACGCTGGTCTGATTTAGAAACCATTGAAGTTGCATCGCCCTGTGAACGAAAAAGGGGCGAAGACACGTGAACAAAACGCAACCAGCCTGCTCGGAACAACCGGCAGGTCCGTCATAAACTGAAGAGTTTGACACTGGCCGGTCGATGTAGTCTCTGACGGGGAGGTTTTCGTGCCTCCCGCGTGCGGGGCTAGACGTATCGGCCGGACAGGACTCCCTGAACCGCCCTTGCGACCGCCCTTGCTCGCGGAGAACCCGTCATGAAACCGAAATCGCTGATTCTGTTCGCTGTCGCTGCCGGTTGTGGACTGGTGGCGATGGTGGCAGCCCAACAAATGATGGCGGCCAATCGTGGGCCGAAAGTGGAAACCAAGCGGGTGCTCGTGGCCCGGACCGACGTCGGCGTGGGCTTACCGCTCACGCAGGAGCTGGTCGTCTTCAAGGAACTGCCAATCGACGCTGTGCCTGAAGGGGCCATCTTCGAAGAGGAGCAGTATGTTGAACGGGCGCTGAAAACGCGGGCCTATGGTGGTCAAGTTATTTTGCTGGCCCAACTGGGTGAAAAAGGTGTTTACGGGACATCGATTGAGATCCCCAAGGGAATGCGGCTGATCACCGTCCCTGTGACGGCGACGATGATTCACAGTGGAATCATGAAGCCGGGAGACCGAGTGGATGTGGTCCTGACCTACAACACCAGCCGAGCCGGCGCAAAGAATCAGTCGTTTACGAAAACCATCCTCGAATACATTCAGGTGTTCGCCATGGGCGACCTGAAAATGGGAGTCGAACCGGTCGAGACGAAGGGGCCCAGCAAAGACGTGAAGAACGTTTCGCTGCTCGTCACACCGCTGCAAGCCGAAATCATGAAGTTGGCGGAGAGTAAAGGGACCATCCACCTGACGCTCCGCAGCATTGAAGACACAGAACACGTCGCATCGCGGGGAACAGACGAAGCCCAGTTGGCCGATCTTCAGGCAGAGTTGTCTGATGATCATCGCCCCAAAGCCGAACCCGTACCCCAACCTGCGCCGGCGCCCGTGGCACCGCCGGAACCCGTCGTCCAGCACGAAGAGCCGGCGAAGCCCAGTTTCAGCGAATTCCTCCAGGGGCCTGTGACTGCGGAAGTGCCGGCTGAACCGGTGAAACCGACCTGGAAGATTGAAGTTTTCCAGGGTGACGAGAAGAAGATTCACGAGGTGGACCTACCCGAAGTTGAAAGTGTGACAAAGGCAACGCCAGTCACATCGAAAGCTACGGTCACCACCTCACTGTTAGCGCCAATGAAGCAATGGTTGTCGGGCGGAGTCAAGCGACCCGCCGCTCAACCCTGAGAGAACGCGAAGGCAGACCCTTACGGAAGCGGGGGGGACCCGGTGAAAACCGTGGCGGTCTGCGACGAGGGGGCAGGGATGCGAAGAATTCTCTCCAAGTGGAGCAGCGGGCCATGGGCCGCGCTGCTTCTTTTCACAAGTGGATTGCTGCCCCACGCTGCATGGTCGCAGGGGCCGCCATCAACGCCGCTCGCCGGGGAAACGGTGAACATCACCACGCCGCGCAGCAGCATCGAGATCGCCGAGCGCTTCGCGAAAGTGATCCAGTTTCCCAGCAAGGTGAAACGGATCGACGGGTTTGATCCGACCGTGCTGTCGGTGACGCCACTTTCGCCGGAGCAGATTCGCATTTCGGCGCTCGAACAAGGTGTGACCACACTCGTCGCCACTGATGAGAACGGCCAGACCTATTCCATCGAGATCTTTGTCACCGGTGATGCCCGGTTACTGCAATCGGTCTTGAAGCGGACCTATCCCAATACCGCGATTTCCACGATCAAGGTGCGTGACAGTGTGCTGCTGCGTGGCTGGGTGAGCGAACCGCAACAGATCTCGGAGATCACGGCCCTCGCGTCGCTGTACTTCCCGCGCGTGTTGAACCAGATGAAAGTCGGCGGCCCACAGGAAGTGCAACTGCGCGTGCAGGTGATGGAAGTGCAGCGGACACAGATCCGCCGCTTCGGCATCAATTTTATCGCTGGGGGTCGGAACGCCACATTTGCATCCACGCCGGGGCCGATTTCCCCGTTGTCGTCGTTGGTCGTCCCGCTGGGTGGACCGGCAACGGCCGGGTTGACCCAGTCGAGCCTCTCCAACGCTTCTATGGCGTTGGGCATCGCGTCCGACCAGTTCGTCTTCCAGGGATTGATTCAGGCCCTCAAGCAAGAAGGCTTATTGAAAATTCAAGCCGAGCCGTTGTTGGTGACGCGCAGCGGTGAAGCCGCTCGACTCGTCAACGGTGGTGAATTCCCGATCCCTGTCCCCGGGGGTTTGGGGACGGTCACCATTGAATGGCGGGAATTCGGCGTCCTGCTGGAATCGCTGCCGGTTATCATTTCGCCGACGCGCCTGCGGCAGCAAATCACCGCAGAAGTCTCCGAACGAGACTTCAACAACGCCGCGACGCTCAGCGGCACAACGGTTCCGGCGTTGACGAAGCGCACGGTTCAAACCAGCGTCGAAATGGACTTCGGGCAAACACTCGTCATCGGCGGCCTGATTTCGACCCGCTACACAGCGCAAACCGACAAGATTCCCTTCCTGGGTGAACTGCCGGGAGTGGGAGCCGCATTCCGTCGGGTCCGATACGATACCGCGGAAACCGAACTGTTGGTCATGATTACTCCGGAATACGTTGCGGGAATGTCGCCCGATCAACTGCCCCCCGGCGGCGTCGGCCAATTCACCACCGTCCCGACCGATCGTGAACTCTATGGCCAAGGTTTGATCGAAGTCCCGATCTACGGCGATCAAAATGGCAATTGTCCCCCGCCGAATTACCACGGTGGGCCGACGATCGTCCCCGGTGCGACCGCGGCACCGATGATGCCGCTTCCGCCGCCGGGCAGTGATCCTCAGTTGATTCTTCCTCCAGGCACGGGCCCTGCTCCCGTTCCCCCGGCACCGGGACTGGAAGGAGCCGAAGCTCGCACTAGCTCCCGGTCCAGTACGACCCTGGGTCGGAATCGCAACACCTCGCTGTCCTCAAAGACGGAACGGAATTCGCGATCGACCGTCACCCCGGCGGGCTATCGCACTCAGGAATCGGAAACGGGGTTGATTGAACCGACATCCGGGACGCGCCGCGCCACCACGTCTCGGACCACGACAAAGACTCCGTCCTTTGATTGAATCCGTCGTGATTGCACGACGTTTGCTTCGCAGTAAGTGAGTGGGTTATGAAAAATGTGACACGTTTGGCGCTGGTCGATCCGAACGATGTCAGCCGGGCGGCGCTGAAAACGTTGATGCTCGGGATCGACACCGTTTGGCTCGATGCGGAGTGCTCGCGCTACGAGTTCTTCACGGACGTGGTGCGCCAATCGCAACCGGATCTCGCCCTCGTCTCGCTGGACAGCAATCCCCAGAAAGCACTGGAACTCATTGCGCGAGTCCATGCCGAAGTCCCGAATTGCCAGATTCTCGTCCTGAGCAGTTCACAGGAGGGAAGCCTGATTCTGCAGGCGATTCGCGGCGGTGCTCGTGAATTCCTCAGCCAGCCACTCAAGCTCGAAGATTTTCTCGCGGCATTGGATCGAGTCCGGCAAACAGCGACAACCCGCGCCGGGGAATCCGGACCGACCCGCAATTGCCAGGTGATTACGGTTCTAGGTGCCTCCGGCGGCGTCGGTTGCACATCTTTAGCAATCAATCTCGGCTGTTGCCTCGCACAAACGCCGGGACGCAGTGTGGCGGTCATCGATCTGGACCTTGCACTCGGCGATGCCGACGTGTGGCTCGACATCATCCCGGATTACACCATTCAGGACGTTGCCGACAATATCACACGACTCGATTACTCCCTGCTGAAACGCTCGCTGACCAAGCACGATTGTGGAGCGTTTCTGCTACCCCGACCGGTCGAACTGGCGGCCCAGGCTCCGGTCACGCCCGACGAATTCCGCCGGATCATTGCGCTGTTGAAAGCCACTTTCACCCATCTCGTCATCGATCTCAGTAAGAGCTTCACGCCGTTAGATCTGGCCGCGATGGACGTCTCCGATTCGGTGCTGATGATTACCCAACTCGATCTTCCATGTCTGCGGAACGCAGTCCGAATCACTCAGTTCATGCAACGGACGGGGGATCTGAAAGACAAGCTGAAGGTGGTTGTCAACCGCCTGGGTTTGGAAGACAGCCAGATCAGTATGAATAAAGCCCTCGAAACCCTGGGCTGCCCGATTTTCGCATCAATACCCAACGACTACGGCACGATGGTGGAAGCCCGGAACAATGGTGTGCCGTTGCTGACACAAGCCCCGCGTGCCAAAGTCACGAAGAGCCTGCAACAATTGGCACTCTTGCTGGATGCGAACCCCAGCGACTCCGATGAACGCTCCGACGACAAGAAAGCGGCCCGCCGCGGCCTCTTCAGCTTCCTCGGTTCTGGCGCGAAATAATCGCATTCAAAGCCCAGCTATTTTGATGGTTGGGTCTCTTCGATCTGTACTCCGCGCGGAGGGTTACACCCGCTTTCAATTGAAAGTCGGCGACTCCACCGGAGTTCCTCTTCTCGAGCACTGACTTCAACAGCTACGTGACGGTCTCCACCGCCGCGGGTGCCCCACAGCGGAAGCACGGTCGCCTGGCGTCATCCCCCGCACCGGGGTTGGGAATCACGCCATACATGGACGTTCTCGGTCGCCCGGTCGTCGAAGTCACCCAATGAGCGCGAGCGTTGGCTTCGAACTCGGAAGCAATCACCAATTCGGGTCGAACTCCGCCAAGAGACGCTGATAATCTTCCGGACAGTCCAAATCACAAAGGACTCGCGGATCATCGACAGGCCACTCTGTCACGCGTGTGGATGGCGACCGCAACCACGTGTTGACACCGACGTCTCTCGGCAACTGCCGCACGGCCGCGATGGTCGACCACCGAGCAATCAACGGATGACCGCGGCGGCCACTGCACGTCGGAATCAAGACATCTCCATCCACGCTTTGCCAACGAGCAGTCAATCGCTGTATCAAACTGGCATCCATCACTGGATGGTCTGCCGGCAGCAATAGCCACGCATCATCAGCGGTGGGGCGAAACAACGGTTCGATCCACGCGAGAGCGTGTTCAATGCTGGCCCGCATGTCGGGCGGATCGAATTCCGGTCGCAGTGGCTCGATCCCATGCCGACGGATTTCTTCTTCCAGTGCGACGTCACCTCGGCGAACCACAACACAGCTTGTTGTCACACCGCCATCGCGGAGCGCGGTCAAGACCCGACCGATGACCGTCGAGTTTCCGACCGGCAGGACGAGCTTCGGTTGCCCCATGCGCCGACTTAACCCCGCAGCAGGAATCACGGCAAAAATGCGTTGCACGGTCACGGAGCAGGCTTTCAAGATCGGAACTGGGTTTGCCGAGTCCGACGGTCGATGGCCACCGCCGCTTGCATGACTCTACCAGCGCGGCGTACCGTTTGTCTGGCATTTATGGAACACGATTACTCACGGAGGAAAAGCAATCCATGTCCGACACACGGCCCTGTTTGCTGCTGGTTAACGACGATGGCATCCATGCGCCCGGATTGCGGGCGATGTATGAAGCGCTGCTGCCATGGGGTGATGTGACCGTCGCGGCACCCGCATCCGAACAAAGCGGAGTCGGACACGGGATCACGTATCTCCACCCGTTACTGGCCCATCGAGAATACCGCAACGGTGAGTTTTACGGCTGGAAGGTCGAAGGAAGCCCAGCCGACTGTGTCCGGCTGGGGATTCTTGAACTCTGTCCGCGGAAGCCTGACGTCGTAGTGAGTGGCATCAATGCGGGATGCAATATCGGCATCAACGTGCTGTATTCCGGCACAGTCGCCGCAGCGATTGAAGGAGCCTTCTTCGGTGTTCCTTCCGTCGCCCTGTCGCAATGGATCGATGGCCCACCGGACTATGCGGCAACGGCACAACGAGCGGTCACGTTGGTGAAGGAGTTGGTAGCGCGGTCGCCCTCCTCCGGGGTCTTGTGGAATGTCAACTTTCCGCCACCCAAACCGGGCTGGCCTGTCGGGGTCAAGGTCGCCGCGATGGGCGTCCGGAGACACAGTGAAACACTTGAGAAACGCATCGACCCCCGCGGCCGGGCGTACTACTGGACCGGTTGGGAACCCATCCGCAGCCATCACGCGGACCCCGGCTCGGACCTTGAAGCCATGCAGCAGGGATACATCACGATCACACCGCTTCGGTTTGATCTGACCGAACCGCTCGCACTCGAACGATTGCAGCAGATCGATTGGAACGAGCCAAACGACTGAACGACGGGAAGCGCTCAACACGGGACGCGAAACCGCCAACGATGCACGGCGCGCGGGCATGGAAGTTGCGTGATGATCCATGTAGCCCGATGTTACCGGGAAAACGTTGCCGCAGAGCAACACTCGCCTGAAAAATGGTGAGTTTCCGCAACGTCGGCAGGTCACCGTGAGCGGAGTCGTCCATGTCATCGCTGATTCAAACACTGTGGGTCGCTCTGCCGATGACCGTTCTGATGGCTTGCGCTCCGGACCGTGCTAACGCCGAGGACTGGATGTTCAAGCGGTCCTACTTCAGCCACCAACTGCCGCCGGGAGTGGAGCCAGCCTACCCGATTCCCGAAAGTCGCTCGGCCTACCGTCCGGCCTACTACCGCGAATCGTTTGGCTTCTCGATCCGCAGCGCGTACCGGGTGAACAACTATGTCATCCAGAACGGCAACCGCTTCGACCGGACGTTCTATCGGGAAGGGTATGTCGAGGTGAATCCGTAGGATGCCGATGCGATGGGAGCAACGTCGCAATTGACATTTCGCTTGTCATGACGGACGATTTTAAGGAAACCCGCGATTCTGCGGAGTGTTGCCTTGCCATCATTGTGAGATCGGAACCATGCCCCCGACATCCACCTTGGAAGAACGGCTGGAGCATGTTGAGCACGAGGTCGCGCATCTCAAGTCCCAAGTGCAGACTCTGCAGCCGCAAGCAGCCTGGCTCGGCACCATGATCGGTCTGTTCAAAAACGACCCGGAGTTTGACGAGGTCTTGCGTCTGGGAAAAATACACCGCGACGCCGAACAGCCCCTTCCTGAGTGATCGAGCATGTACATACTCGACACAGACCATCTCGGCATTCTGCAACGTCAAACGGGAACAGAGTTCACTCTTCTTGCGCAACGACTATCGCAACACGAACAGCAAGCTTTTTATACGACGATCGTCTCCTATCACGAACAAGTTTTAGGCTGGACTGCATATCTTTCCAAGGCGCACGACCAGCCGCAGATTGTTCGCGGATACGAGATGCTTGAGTTACTCCTCGCCGCATTCGCGCGGGCGCAGGTCTTGCCGTTTGACAGCGCCGCAGGCAACGAATTCCATCGTCTGCGCCAGCAAGGAGTCCGTATCGGAACCATGGAAGTCCGGATTGCTTGCATCGCGATTGTGAATCGAATGACAGTCCTCACACGCAACTCCGTGGACTTCGATAAAGTGCCGGGATTGTTGATTGAGGACTGGACGAGCACGATCTGACCGGTGCTGAATTCGCTGCCCCGCTTGAAATGGCATTCCCGGCCGCAAAGTCGATATACTCTCACTCAGTTCCCACACCGGTCTGCTTTCCATCGCACTTGTTGGAACGTGGACCGGCATTTCATCAATCGAACCAGGCGTCACGGCCTGTGAACTGAGTATCCATGGATCGGCCTGTCTCCCCCGAGAACATCCCGGACGAGAACGAATCCCGCACCATCAACGAACTCCCCCGGGCCTATGTGGCACGGTTCGGTGTCACGCGGATTGTCGGCGACTTCAGCCTCAAACACCCGCAGTGGATTCCTCGCAACACCTCGGTCATTTTACGAACGGATCGCGGCATGGAATGGGGAACCGTCCTCTGCCCTGCGACCGAGAAGACTCGGAACTACCTCGGCAATCAGCAGGAGTCCGGGCGGATTGTGCGCGTGGCGACACCGGAAGATGAAGTCGAGCGCGACATCGTCATGCAGATGGAGCGCGAGCAATTCCAAGCCGGTCAGGCGATGATCCGTGAACGCGGGTTGCCGATGAGTCTGATCGACAGCGAATTCCTCTTCGGCCGCGAGCGCATCGTTTTCTACTATCTGTCCGAAGACCGTGTCGACTTTCGAGACTTGGTCAAAGGGCTCGCGAAGACGTTGAACACCCGCATCGAAATGCGACAGATGGGGATTCGCGATGAAGCCAAGTTACTCGCGGATTACGGTGACTGCGGACAGCCGGTCTGCTGTAACACGCACCTGCGCGAAATGCCACCGGTCTCGATGAAAATGGCGAAGCTGCAAAAGGCGACCCTCGATCCCAACAAGATTTCTGGTCGCTGCGGTCGGTTGAAGTGCTGCCTCCGATACGAATACGACACCTACGAAGAACACCGCAAAGAGTTGCCACCGGTCGGCGCGACAGTCGTCACCAAACAAGGGACCGGCCGCGTGATCGGACAGGAGCTCCTCGCGAAGAAACTGCTCGTGGCCTATGAAGGTCAACGCCATGTGCTCACCGACGCAAAAGATATTGTGACCGTTGTTCGCGGCAAACCGACAGGGTCTTCCGCTTAAAGTCCACCCTGTTGCTCCGCGACAGCGTGACTTTGCTTCAGTAGCGCAAGCTCTTGTGATCGAGAATTCCCATGAACCAGCCCTGCTCTCTTTCATTGGCTCTGTTCGTGCTCTGGCTGCTGGCAACGCCCACGGCATTTGCCGCCGAGGAGGCCTCGCTCGCGGCGGATTATGGCTTTCTGCCGCTCGAAGTCTCGAAACTCGGTGACCGTGGATCGAATCTGCTGCCGGGAGATTTTAACCACGACGGCCGAACGGACCTCGTGGTGATCGACAACACGCACCATCGGCTCGATCTTCTGATTCAGCGGAAGGAAGCCGCCTCCGTCGCCAAGCCACAGGGACGACAGGACGTCAATCGAATCGATGATGCCTGGCGGTTCGAACAGCGCAAGCTGCCGGTCGATATCGATGTTTCGGCCGTTGCCGTCGGTGATTTCAACGGCGACAAACGGTCTGATCTGGCGTACTTCGGTTTGCCCGATCAGCTCGTGATTCACTTCCAACCCGAAGCTGGTGAATGGCTCAAAAAGCAAACGATTCGTGTTGCGGATGTCGCGGCGGGATCGTGGTGCCTCACCGCGGGTGATCTCAACAAGGACGGGCGGGATGATCTGGTGTTGCTAGGCAAGAACGAGATTTGCGTATTGAAGCAACAGGCCACCGGCGGGTTCGGTCCGATCACACGATTGATGAATACTTCGGAAAAAATGGGCTTGGCACAAGTTGCGGATCTCAATGGTGACGATCGCGCCGACCTGTGTTACCTCGCTGGAGAAGGAAGCACCCGCGGATTGGGTGTCCGTCTTCAAGACACGACCGGCGAGCTGGGCCCCGAGTATCTGTTCGATCTGGAAAAGCCACGCGCAGTCTCAATCCGGAACGTCGATGGTCGCCCCGGCAGCGAAATCCTGACGATTGACTCCCGCACGGGGCGGTTGAAAATTCTGCGAGTCACGACAAAAACATTCGGACCTAATGAGGTCCGAGATCGACTTGTGCGCTACGGCTTTGGCAAAACAGCGACCGGACGGGAGCGTGACGTGGCCATTGCCGATTTCGACGGTAACGGTCTCAACGATGTCGCCGTGAGTGATGCCGATGGCTCGCGCGTGTTGTTATTTCGCCAGGACAACGGCCGGGGGCTGGACCTCGGCACTCCGTACCCGATGGTCAGCGGGACCGATATCCTTCGTTCCGGGCCTGTCCGCACCGCGAAACATGCCGATCTCATTGTGCATAGCGCGACGGAAAAGTCGATCGGCATCGCGCGGTGGGATCAGGGACGGTTGCTGTTCCCCGAAACATTGCCGATCGATCAGGACCCGCTGGGACTCGAACTCATTGACGCCGACCGCGATGGCCGCATGGAATTGGTCTATCTCACCAAGAACAAGGAAGGCCGGGACACGGTTTATACGCTGTGGGGTACCCAGCGGAGTGCGGACGACACCGAGTGGAGCGAGCACTCCAGCTTCGGTGGAACCACGGGTCTCACGGTCAGCGCGAAGTCCACTCCGGAGCGGATTCTCGCTGCCGATGTCATGGGCGATGCCCGACCGGAATTGCTACTGCTTCAGGGGAGCAAACCCCCGATTGTGTTGCGTCTCAACGATGCGAACCGTTTTGAGGAAGTCGCCATCAGTGGCACGGTCGGCACGGGAACGGTCAGTTCGAAAGCCGTGTTTCCCTGCCAGCTGAACAACCATCCCGGTTTGCTGGTGACGCAGGACAATTTCGCACGGCATCTGGAAATCTCCCCGCAGAATCGTTGGCAGATCGGCGAACAAATCAACGCCAATGAGACGGCGGCCAAGATCGTCGGGGCTGCGCTCATCGATCTTGATGGCTCGCCAGAACCGGAAGTCGTTCTGGTCGACGGAGGTGTTAAGAAGTTACGGTTGCTTCAGCGGAAAGAGGCGGTCTATCAGCCGTGGAAAGAAATCGATCTCGGCGAACTGGCTTTTCAACAATGCCAGGTGGCCGACCTCAATGGCGATCAGCGTCCCGACCTGATGCTGTTTGCCGCCGATCAATTCGCCGTGCTGTATGCCGGCGGGTCCACCCCAGCGCTGGAAGAAATCGCGTCCTATGAAACAACACTCGAAAAGACGTTCCCGACCGATGTCGTCGCCGGCGATCTGAACAACGACGGCATTATGGACCTGGCGATCACGGATACGCGCAGCCACTTCCTCGAGATCATGCAATTCTCGAAGGAGAACGCCCTCAAGCACGCGCTGTACTTCAAAGTCTTCGAAGAAAAAACCTTCCAGAAAGATGACGACATTCCGTTGACGGAACCGCGTGAAGCCGTGATCGCCGACGTTACCGGCGACGGGTTGCTCGACCTGATCTTGCTGGTCCACGACCGACTGCTGGTCTATCCGCAAGACGCCGGCCCCGCCGCCGGGAAGTAATTGCGACGCTGCTAACTCAAAGCCGCGCGGGTTCGACTCACAAGCTTGTTCTCCGGATCGCCCGAGCCACGCAAGTTGAACACTCCGGAGGCGAGAAAGCGGTTGCGCCACTCCGGGGAGACATGCTCAAAATCCTCGAACACGGCGGAGCTGAACTTGTAGTCGTGGGAGTTCGTACCCTTCAGGAAGATCAGCACCCGGGCCGCATCGATTAACGTTTTCGGTTCCGGATTGTCCTTCAAATAGGACAGCATCTTCTGCGCAGCCATCGGTCGGTTGCGACTGATGTCGGCGAAGAGCTCCTGAACGGCTTCCGGTCCCTTGGCCTGCAACGGAACGGCTTCCAACGTATCGAGGCGTGTCTCGCCGACTTTCCCGCGACTGATCATGGCCTGGCGGAACAACGGGAGAAACGCGGCATTCTGCAGGAGCAGCATCCGTCGTGTGTCATCCTGCTCGGTTGCTGAAAACGCATAATGTAGGGCATTGGTGGAAGTGACCGCATGCAGTGCGACGATCCCTGGTTGCCGCATCAGCAGTTCTCCGCCCCCAACGAATAACGCATCCCACACCGATTGCGGCGCCACGCCACGGTTGATGAGATCGACAACGGTCGTACACGCATCTTCATCAGAGCCGGTGCGGAGCACGTTCAGCATTTCGGTCGTTGCCCCGGCATCAATTCGCCCTTCGGTCCAATCGGGACGCAATTTGACCGCCAGTTCGCGATTCCGTTTCCACGGCTGATCGGCAGGCGCGTTTCCCTGAAACGGATTGCCCCCTTCGTGATGCTGCAAGGCATAAGCCAGCGAGCGCAAGACTGGCTCCGCATGCTGCCAGCCGATCAACTCCAGCGTTCGGCGGCTGTTGGCGACGAAGATGGCTTTGTGGCCGATGTCCCGAAAGTCGCGGGCTCCATAGCGGTAGAAGAGTTCAAAGATTTCGTTCATGTCGGCCGTGCGCGTCAAGCCGGCAATGGCCGCATCGGCCGCGGCTTCGTCCCAATGGTCCATGGCATCAATGAAAGCTTGCCGGGCTTTGTCCGGGGCCGGGATCGAGGAATCCTTCACCGGAGCCATCGTCCAGTTGCCTTCACGAACATCGGCTGCCTGTGCCGACTTGAATTCGTCGAGCGCCCAGAAGATCGGCAACCAGCGGTGTTCGTCGGGCGAAGCCATGCTCGCCAGATGGGCCGAATTGACAACAAGTACAGCATGGAATTTGAAACCGACCGACGGCCGCGGCTGAACGTTCCGCACCCCCGCCAATAGCAACGCCGCCAGCACTTCGCGATAAGTCAGTCCCGCTTTGATCCGCGCGGCGACGTTCTCCAACAGTTGTTCGCGTGGCGTCTCTTCGAGCAGCCGCACCACCGGTTCAATCTCCGGAGCCAGCCGAACGACCTTGGGGTCGAGTTGCGAATCTTCCGCCGCAACGGTCGGCATCTGGGAAAGGAAGCCGAGATCGCCCATTCCTGCCAGCGCTCCCCCGGCGGCCGCCCCCTGCAAGAAACTTCGTCGCGTGATGTCCTGCCAGCGCATGATTGTCTCCTTACCAGTGTCGGATCGTCAAAGATGACACGCCCGGAGAAAATTGTATCACGATCACCGCGATCGCTTCACGAAGTTTGGAACGGCGCGGTGGTTTTGTCGCCACGATCACGCTGAAGTCCATTGTCGGCAGTCATGCTCACGGTATCATTCAGGTTTGCGAAATACGGCGTTGCCATTGCGGAAACCCGTCTTCGGATGGTGGACGATGAGTGAATGCTCAGGGATTGACAGAGACAGACGGTGACATGACGGCAATTCAACCTAACAATCCGCTGCACGGTATCACGTTGGCCGTGATGTTGGAGCAACTGGTGGCTCATTTCGGCTGGACTGAACTCGGAGCCCAAATCCCCATTCGGTGCTTCAACCATGATCCGAGCATCCAATCCAGCCTGCGGTTTCTCCGCAAAACAGAATGGGCCCGCGCCAAAGTCGAGACGCTCTATTTGAACCATCGGAATCAGTTCGAATCAAAGGGGAGCACGCCCGATGTTCTTCCGAAAGAATAAGACAGCCCCCCCGCAGGTAATGCCATTACCGCATGTATTGTCCTGCGTTTCTGATGAATCAGCACTCAGCCTGGTGTAACTGTGGATTGCCCTGCCACTTTCGCTCCACGAGGCTCTTTACAGCGAGATGATGATGTCAATGGTACGGACTCCGGTCATGGCGGATGGTTTGCCGGCCAGCTTGATCGAAATGCTGGGACCCGAGATCGAGATTCTGGAATGGGATGACAGCCCCACATCGCCGGCACTCTCCCGTGCCGTGGCGCTCATCACCTACGGCCATCCGCGCGTGGATGGATTGCTGTTGGACCGGGCACCGCAAGTGAAGATCGTCAGCAATCACGGCGTCGGCGTCGATCACATCGACTGTGATGCCGCCCGGTCACGGGGAATTCTCGTCGGAAACACGCCGAGCTGCCTCGATGCCGCGACAGCCGATATGACTCTCGCGCTCCTGCTGGCAACGGCGCGGAACATTGTGGTGGGTGACAGATTCGCCCGATCGCCGGCGTTCATCCATTACGATCCGTCATTCCTGATCGGCTATGAGGTCTCCGGCAGCACGCTGGGGATCATCGGACTCGGTCGCATCGGCAAGCAGGTTGCCAAGCGGGCTCGCGCTTTTGATATGAACATCCTGTATCACAACCGTCGGCGCGATGAAGCCGCGGAACGTGAACTGGGCGTGACGTATGCTTCGCTGGATGCATTGCTCTCCGAAAGTGACTTCGTCACCCTGAACTGCCCCCTCACTCCGGAAACCACCAACCTGATTGGCCGGCGCGAACTGGAACTGATGAAGCCCACCGGAATCCTGGTGAATGTCGCCCGCGGTGCGGTTGTCGATCATGAAGCCCTGCTGAATGCACTGACATCAAAACGGATCGCCGGTGCCGCGCTGGACGTCACCGCGCCGGAACCGCTGCCGCGCGATCATCCACTCCTGGCGCTGGATAACCTCGTCATCGCCCCGCATCTGGGAAGCGCGGCGAACCGAACACGCCGCCGCATGGAAGAAATGACCGTGCTGAATCTCAAAGCCGGTCTCCGCGGCGAACCGCTTCCGTGGCGAGTCGTTTAGCAGCCTGTGGATTTTATCGTGTGCCACGGCCGTGTCGGCCGTGCAGAGCGGAAAAACGTCCTGCAAATTCGCACGGCCGACACGGCCGTGGCACACGAGTCGAATAAATCCGCGGACAGCTAGTCCAGCCTGCGGGACAGCAAGACGCCGGGCGCGGCACATCAGGGCTTGATCGTCTCTTCAATCAACCGATACGCCATCTCGCGCATTTCGTTCGGGAAGTCGTGCTCGCAGTCCGGATGCGCGACACGCAATCGATCGGCGTGGCCATAAAGCGAGAAGACCGGCTTGGCCGCCGTGATGATCTTGTCGACACTGGCATGGCGAAAATTGCTGTCGTGCAGCGGCGCCGCAATGAAGACGTGTCTCGGAGCCAGTGCACCGATCATTTCGTGGAAGTCGAACGGAATCTCTTCCAGCCGGCCGCGGTAGTTGGCCAGCTTCAACATGTAGCGTGTCTGGCACCACCCCTTTTCTGGAAACCAGTTCTTCTCGTTACCATCGTAGTAATCGAGATAGGAATCGAGACCGCAACTGGAAACAACGGTTTGAATCCGTTCATCAAACACCGCGGTGTAGACCGCGTTGTGTCCCCCCAGCGAATGGCCGATGGCGGCGTATTTGCCCGGACGGACGAAGGACAGTGAATCGAGTACATCGAGACCGCGGAGGTTATCCCAGACCGCTTTCAACGTCCCGCTTTCCCAGCCGAGAGCGGCGATGTCGGGCTGATAGTTGGCCAGCAGCGGATAACTCGGCGACAACGTCACAAACCCGCGCTCGGCAAGTTCGCTGGCATACTGTCGGTTCGCTTTGCCACCGAGACCGACCACAACGCCGTAACCAACGTTGTTGTCCGTCGGATGGAGACACAAAACGGCGGGAAACTTCTTCGTAGTGTTCGCATCCAGCGCGGCTTTGGGAATGCAGAGGTAAGCCGGGACGCGGCCGTTCGGTTCGGAAGCATACGTGATGCGGCGACGAACGAAGGATCCGGCGTCGGTTTCCTCTTCGATGCGGACATCCAAAGCACACCGCTTTTCGGCGCCCGGCAACTTGCCCATCACCGTTTCCATACCACGCACAATCTCCGCCCGGCGCTGTTGCCAATCGGCAACGGTGCGGACATCCGCAACGGCACCAGAAGCCTGGCGATAGACGAGCAACTTGTCACGCGGCAGCCGCGCCGGTTCAGCAGCATGAACCGGGAGTGTGATGGCAATCGCCATGAGAAACGGAGCGCGGAGCATCGGATCGACCTTTTTGCGGGAGTGATGAATCGGCGCAACGGCCAGTTTACGCATCCGTCAGCAAAACAGGAGGTCTTGCATGCCGTACTCTGAGCGAGAACACCAGCCGTCGATCCCGTCCAGATCAGATTTATTGAAAAAGACCTGCCTGGAAGAATTGTCGGCAAAACTCCTCTAGGAACCGGCAATACCTTCCGGTAGAGTGCCGCGACAATAGAGCCTGCGGGATCGGCGCAGGTCATGGATGAGATTTCCGGTCGTCTTCAGAAAGGATTCTGCACCATGGTGCGTTGTTCGAGCATGGAGATCGGCCGACCGGTCGCATCCGTGTTTTCTCATCTGGTTCGTACCACCTTGGCGTGTGCGACGGTCTGCTGCCTGGTCACACCGGCGGCCGCCCAACCGCGAACCGCTCCCGCGAGTTACACCCGCGATCAAGCCCGGCAATCGATCGAAGATCTCTCCGGGATGATGGACGACGATTTCTCGCTCCGTCGGACACGCCCGGGGACTTTCCCAACCCCGCCCCCATCGACGCAACTCACCGCGGAAATGCGGAAAGTGCGTCCCCTCATCAAGGACTTCGCCACCGAAGTCCCGCAGTTGTCCTACCTGCTCTCTGATGAACTGCGTCGCCTGCCGAATATTCGCACCTTGGTCAATGACTCGACCAAAGTTGCCGCGCTGGCTGTCAGCCTCGACAAACATGCACAGCGGGCCAACGATCATCGTCAGTTGATTGACGAATTCGAACAGTTCGACGCCGCCTGGCGGGAACTGGCCTACCGCCTGGAAGCAGCGCGGGGGTTGTCGAAAGATGTCCGCGATGAAGTCGCGAGCCTCAGCGATCTCCAAACAGAAATTCGTGAATCGATCGGGATCCGGCCACAAGTCAATCGGCAAGGCCTTGTTCAGCGAACGAACGATCTGGCGCAGGACCTGAAGAACCTGATCGAAGATATTCAGGTGGAACTGCGGGGCCGTGAAGCCCAGGAATACCAGTACTCCTTGGGGAAAGCCCGGCAGCAGGTATTGAACCTGTCTTCGGCCGTGAATGATCCGTCAATCGATATGGACGCCGTGGTCAATGAATACAAACGCTTCCAGGTCGTGTGGTACCCGCAACGGGCAAAGCTTATGGAAGAAGACAACCGCTACTTCGACCGAAGTCTGCGGCGGATCACGCAGGCCGACGGCGAAATTCATCAGTTGCTGCTGCTGCCTACCAAAATCGATTCCAGTGAGTTGGTCTATCTCACGTCGGCTCTCAAGAAGAACATTGACGAATTCTTCGATCGAATGTCGCTGAAGTTGCTGATGCACCTGAAGCAGGCCGACCGCGTGGCCGGGGTCGCCAGTGAATTCTACGGTGTGAATGAGCACTTTGTGGATAGCGTGAAGAGTGGTGCCGACCACGACGACCTGGTCGATGCGTACCAATACATCGAGCAGGCCCAGCGGAATTTTTCGGCCGTCTTCAGCGATTTGAAGAGCGATGACGCCCTCGCGGCTTTGGCGCAAATCGAACAAACGATCACCGCTCTGGGTCAATCTTTGCAGGTGCAGACCAGCGATGTGAGCCGCCGTCAGGCGATCGAACTCGCAGCGAATGTTGAACAACTCGCCGATGAACTGGAATTTGCGGCGAAACGGTGGCTGAACCGCGACCGCCAGCCATTCTCGCGACAATGTCTGGAGGCAATCGCCCAGATGCGTGATGAAACACTGCACTTGCACCAGGATCTGGTATCAAACGGCAGCTCCACGAATTTGCGCCGCGACGTCGACAGCATCTACAACCTGTGGCGGGAAACTTACGGATACCTGGTGAAGTGCCAGACGGAAGACCGCCCCACACTGGGTCGCATTTCGTCCCGGCTCACGCCAGCGTTGGTGGAGCTACGGACGATGCTCGCACAGTAGCCGATGCTCACCTGTCAATCGGTTTTCTTGCCGATTTAAGATTCAACCATGAAGCCCAGGGACCGCTTTCCCTGGGCTTCTGGTCTATTCACACCGATGTAGTAGGCTCTACCAGACGATTTCGCGTGGGGAACGGCTTCTGCCAAAAGTGAACCTGCAAAGGGGGAATGTTCCGTGATCAATTTCATCAAGAACTACATCGAGCGGCACCAGCATCCCGTGAACCAACTTCTTCACGTGATTGGTGTTCCGATGACGTTCATCGTCTCGTTAGTCTATGCCTGTCAATCGGAGTGGACTTGGGCCGGCGGTGCATTTGTTCTCGGGTACATCCTTCAGTTCGTCGGCCATGCGATTGAAGGAAACGACGCCGGGGAAACGATTCTGGTGAAAAAGGCACTCGGTTTGCCCTATGTGGCTGTGATCCCCCGGGGGAAACCCTTGGAGAAATGACGAACCTGCCGCCGATACCCAAAGTGCGGGCTTTGCGTTTGATCCCAGGGACGGGGTCTTCCACGCAGAGCTGTGTGAATGGGGGGATCGGCGGCCAGGCTGGCTGTTCGACTCCTCCGTTTGTCTCGGGGGGGACGCACGGATGCAGTGGTCAAAGTCGATCCGATGGATCAACGCGCTGATGGTCAGCGGGGCGATGGTAGGTTGCCATACCCCGAAAGAGGTTCATTACCTCGGTGAAGCCGACCTGCAGCATTATCGAAACAATGCGCTGGAGATCGACTACCCGAACGTCGATCAGGAAACCCCCGCTGGAGTCGTCCATACGGAACGTCCGCGGACGGTGAAAGACGAAGCCGAAATCGCCGCCTGGGACATGCCCTTGTCCGAGGCGATCCACATCGCGCTTTCGAACAACAAAATCATCCGGACTCGCGCCGGCGCTGGCCAGCTCATAGCGAACCCATCGCAGTCGCCATCAGTCTACGACCCGACTCTGCGCTCCACCGGCTTCCTCTTCGGTAATCGCGGTGTGGAAGCGGCCCTCTCCGATTTCGATGCCGCCTTCAGCACCTCCATGCTCTGGGGCCGGCAGGAAAATGTCACGAACTCGGTTGCCGCACCGGGATTCGTGAACACGTCGGAAACCGCCGGCTTCACATCGCAAATCGGCAAGGCGATGGCTACGGGCGGGAATTTCTCTGTCAGTCACAACTGGAACTATCTCGGCTCCAACACCCCCGGGTTGCTGTTTCCCTCGACTTACACTGGTAATCTGCAGGCGGCTTACACGCAACCTTTGTGGGCTGGCTCAGGTGTGGAATACACCCGAATCGCAGGTCCGTCACGGCAGGGCTTGGGTGGATTGCTCGGCGTAAATCAAGGGGTGTTGATCGCGCGGATCAATGAAGACATCTCGGTAGCCGACTTTGAGAGCGCCGTCGTGACGATGCTGCGCGATGTCGAGGATCTCTATTGGGATCTCTTTCTCGCCTATCGGCAGTATGAAGCGGAGAACGTCAACCGCGACGCGGTTCTGGCCAGTTGGACCCGGATTGCGGGCTTGAACGAAGCCGGTGCGATCGGGGGTGCCAAGAAAGACGAAGCCCAGGCCCGGGAGAGCTATTTCGAGACGCGACAGCGAGTCGAACTCGCTCTGAACAACATCTACGTCACCGAGAATCAATTCCGACGATTGTTGGGATTGCCAGTCAACGATGGTCGCGTGATCCGGCCAGCGGATACGCCGCTTGAGGCCGAATATCACGTGAACTGGGAGATGTCGCTCGCCGAAGCCTTGACCAAACGCGTCGAGTTACGCCGTCAGAAGTGGCAGATCAAGAGCCTCGAACTGCAACAGATCGCCGCAGAAAATGCTTGCAATCCGCAATTGAACTTCGTTTCGAGTTACGGAGTGAATGGTTTCGGCGACAAACTCATCGCACCGACGACGTCCGACGGCGTCACGGCGGAAGGCTACAACAGCGCCTACGGCACACTGGGACGGGGCGATCAAACCAGCTGGACCCTCGGCTTGCAGTTTGCGATGCCGATCGGACTTCGCGCCGCCCGGGCACAACTGGAAAATACCGAGCTTCAACTGATCAAAGCCCGCACGGGGCTGGCAGCGCAAGAGCTCGATATCAGCCACGAACTGGCAGAAGCGATCCAGCGATTGGACCTGGCCTACGCTACCGCCCGGACAAATTTTGACCGCCGCGTGGCTTCCGAAGCCCGTGTTGACGCAACAGAAGCCGAAAACAAAGCCGGGATTGCGGGAGCGACGATCGACCTCGTGGTCCGAGCACAAGCCAGTCGAGCCGCCGCAGAAATCGCCTACTTCACCAGTCTCGTCGATTACAACAAGGCGATGATCGATCTCAATCAGCGACGCGGCACCGTGCTCGAGGTCAACAATGTGACCTTAGCAGAAAGCGAATGGACGCCGGCCGCCCAACAGGAAGCGCTGCGTCGCGCGTGGGCACGGAGCTACGCCAAGCCGAACGACAAACTCGATACATTGCCGCCCGAGTTCTCTTCACCTGTTCCGTACCCCAAGAACGATCTGTTCCCTGGCGTACCCGTGAATGGCCCGATTCCGTCGGTCCCGCCACCCAGCCCGACAGCGATCACAGAGGAGAAGGACGAACCCGCGGGGATCGCAGTGCCGTAGTCGTTGAGTTTTGCAGTTGGCTTCGTCATCCGTTTCGGTTTGAATGGCGGTGGAGCCTGCACCATCACGCCACAGGACTGCTTCGCTTGCCGACGTCGTCGATCACCGCTGCCATCACTCTTGCTGTCCTGAGCTACTTCATTGGGTCGATCCCATTCGGCTTGCTGTTCACACGCTGGATTAAAGGCGTGGACCTCCGCACCTACGGCAGCGGCAACATCGGCGCAACCAACGCCAGCCGGGTGTTGGGGAAGAAGTGGGGCATCGTCGTCCTGCTGCTGGATGTCTGCAAAGGACTGCTGCCGACACTGTTCTTGTGGCGCATCCTCGGCGCGGAACTGGGACCATCACACGCCAAAGTGCTGGCGGGAACGTGTGCGATTCTTGGCCATGTCTTTCCGTGCTGGCTCAATTTCCGGGGTGGAAAAGGAGTGGCAACCGCACTGGGAGTGGCCAGTGTTCTCGGCTGGCCGTGGCCGTTTCTCGCGGCGGCAGTCGTGTTTGCTTTGATCTTCGCCACGACACGAATCGTGTCGCTCGGATCCATGCTGGGCGCAGCGGTGTTTGCCGGCGTTCAACTTTTTGTACTGGCCCCGAATTGGTTTGATGCCGGGCACTGGAGTTTAACCACCTTCAGCACGGTCATTCCCGCGATGATCATCCTGTGGCATCGCAGCAATCTTCAACGGTTGCTGCGTGGCGAAGAACAGGGTCTCTCCACCGCGTCACCCGAGCCGACACCGCCGGCACACTGAACCCATCGGAAGGTCTCGGCTTCTGATCCGTCGGTCTCAACCGGAAATCAGCAGACTTCCACTTCGTTCTGCACCCCGAATGCGGTCTCTGCGGCATCGATCGCCGCATGGGTGGCGAGTTGCTTGCTGTAATACGTGGATGTCCGGCCGGTGATCACCAACTGGTCGCCGGTCAACTGCACACGCAACCCTCGAATCCGTCCACCGGTTCGAGCCAGGACCGTTTGTTCCACTCGTTCCGCGACGGTCTGCGAGTTCGGGGCACACATCTCGACGGGCATCTGCGACTCCTTCACACAAAGCTTTGCACTGCTGCTCCTCAAGTGCAAAGAACAGGCGAGTTCCTGTTCGAAGGCCTGTGTCTGGCGGGACCACGATCACCAAAGCCAGACACGCACGGCGGCATCAAATAGAATCGCCGGTTCTCTCTCCTCCTTGAGATTACGTCCAACTCAACAGGTTTCGATTGTCAACCTTCTTCATTCCTCGGGCGACATCCAACGTCGGGCGAGGAACTCCAGTCTCATCGTGAAACCAGCTCAAATCTGTTCTAATACGGACCAATCAAATGGTCAAAAGAAAAGCCGTTCATTTTCCAAAATGGTAGGAAAAACCCCAAAATCGCGGCTGGCGTTGATCGCCGGAATGAACGACTCGCATCCATCCCAGTTGCCGCATCCCACGCAAACATCCCTTCTACTGAAAGCCCATCTCTTCCATGACACCCGACGAACGCCAGTTTCTCTCCGACTTGCTGCATGCCCCCAGTCCCTCCGGTTTTGAACGCCCCGTCCAAGATGTCGTTCGCCGGTTTGCCGCAGGCCTGAACGCCACGGTACGGACCGATTCTCATGGCAATGTGATCGTCGCTGTCAATCCTCAGGGGAGTCCACGGATCATGCTCGCCGGTCATTGCGACCAGATCGGCCTGATCGTCAAGAACATCGACGACAAAGGCTTCCTCTGGGTTCACGCCATCGGTGGTTGGGACCCGCAGGTGTTGATCGGTCAGCGGGTGCAGGTCTGGACAAGCACTGGCCCGGTCAACGGTGTGATCGCCCGCAAACCCATCCACCTGCTGACCGCGGAGGAACGCAAGGTGGTCCCCGAGGTCAAGAACCTGTGGGTCGACATCGCCGTGAAGGATGGCGAAGAAGCACGATCGATCGTCACCATCGGCGATCCTGTCACCGTGGTGCTCGGCTGGACTGAACTCCGCAACGGACTGGCGTCCGGCGCTGCCATGGACAACAAAGTCGGCGTGTGGACCGTGATGACGGCCGCCAAGCGCGCGGCCGAACGGAACCCTCACGCCGCAATCTACGCCGTGTCCACCGTGCAGGAAGAAATCGGGCTGCGCGGCGTGCAAACCAGTGCGCATGGGATCGACCCGCAACTCGGCATCGTGGTCGATGTCACGCACGCCACCGATTGTCCGACGATTGATCAGAATCAGTACGGCCAGGTGAAACTCGGGCAAGGCCCCGTTCTGTACCGCGGCCCGAACGTCAATCCGGTGGTGCTCGATCGCCTGCGCGCGCTGGCCAAGACGGCGGCGATTTCTGTGCAGCTCAACGCGCTCGCCACCTCGGCCAGTAATGATGCCGCGGAACTGCAACTCTCCCGCAGCGGCGTGGCAGTGGGACTGGT
Source organism: Planctomycetaceae bacterium (assembly GCA_041753475.1). Classification (GTDB taxonomy): domain Bacteria; phylum Planctomycetota; class Planctomycetia; order Planctomycetales; family Planctomycetaceae; genus DSVQ01. The sequence goes on from JBGSUN010000034.1 coordinate 22,624, forward strand.
GTGCATTCCGAACCGGTATATGCACAGCCCGGTGGAAATGGTGTCCCTCGAAGACCTAGACAGGGCGGCGGAACTCATCGCCTTGTTCTGTGCCGCGGTGACACCGACCGAGGATTTCACACCGTGAATGAAAAAACCCGTCATGACCGAGTCATGACGGGTTCGCTGCTGCTGCCACGAGCAGTTCGATCAGAGTTTGCTGAGATCGAAATCGAAGGTGTTCGCCCCTTCTTTCACTTCCAGCACAATCTTGCTGGATTCGAGCGCGTGGAACTTGGCGGGAATGTCCTTCGGTGCTTCCTTTTTCGGAGCTTTCCCCATCATGGCCTGCTTGTATTCTTCAGATCCGACTACCGGCGGCGGGGCTGTCGGGGGCTGAATCATGACCTGATACCGTCCCGCAGGAATCCCCACTGAGGGGATGGAACCCGTCAACGAATAACTTCCGAGCGAATCGACCTTACCGGCTGCCGTTGCGGCCTTGTCTTTGCAATAGAAGACAACCGCACTGTCCAGAGTGATCGGCTTTCCGTCGTAAGTCACCTTGCCGGAGATGGTAGCCTGAGCTTCTTTCGGTGCGGAACTTCCGCCTCCGCAGCCTGCCAGCAGACCGGAGAGGATCACGAAACAACACCAGCCACGCTGCGAGGTCGGTCTTTGCGAAACCAGAAATTGAGTCATCGTCGTTTCTCGGGGGAAAAAAGAGAGGGCGATTCAGGCATCGTGCCACGATTCTTGATTTGAATTGAGACAAGCCAGAGGCAGCAAACCGTATGATCCGGGGCACTGCCTCTGGAGTAATCCCCAACTGCCAGACTAGAACTCGCCGACTGGATTATTGTCATCGCGCGAACACAACCAGCGCAGCGTTTGCATGTTGATATTGTTCGACAGGAATTTGACTGCTCCGTCACAAAGCAACACATGAATCCCCCCCGTGTGAGGCGAGTTGAGCGGGTTGTTATTCCCGAAGTTATCGCCCACGCCGGGCCATGCCACATCGGCATCGATCGCTGGCGCATTCGGGGGATATCGAACAGTGGTCAGATTGAACTGACGTTCGAACCCACAACCGGGGCAGGCTTCGATTCGCGTTAAGTTCGGACTTCCCATCAGCATGCCGTGCGTACCGCTCACCTGCACGGGTTGTCCGAGGCTGTTGCGAATGAAGTTCGAGTGCTCGCCGACGATGATGACATTGGTCGTGCCGTCGGTCACATCGCGAATCCCCTTCGCTTCCAACGGCACCAGCATTCCACCGGAAGTGATAATCGAACCGAGGCCCGCGTTCGCAATCCGACTGGGCGGATTCGTAAAGCCGTTGCCGTCGGTGGCCCCCATGATACCGTAGTAGCTGGGGTTGGGAATCACCTTGCCGGCACCAGCATCACGGTTCTGTTCCATCGGACTGGACGGACAGTTCGTCCAGGCCAGCTTGATGCCGTTGAGGGCGTCGCCGTTGGCATCGCCCGTCGGATCACCAGCCGATGAGCCTTGCGTCCAACCGTGGTGGGCTCCTGAAAAATTGATCCGGTTGTAGATCGGAGAGGCATCCGCATAAGGAAGAATCCGAATCCACCAGGAAGCTCCCCAGCCGCCAACAGAGGACGCGACATTCCCGTTCGGGAACTTCTGGAAATTGTCGTGATAGTTGTGCAGCGCCAAGCCAATCTGCTTCAGATTATTGCGGCACTGAGTCCGCCGGGCGGCTTCCCGCGCCTGTTGCACCGCCGGCAACAGCAGCGCGATCAGGATCGCGATGATCGCAATCACCACGAGCAGTTCAATCAACGTAAAACCACGCCGACGCATGAGACAGTCCTAGAAGAGACACGATAACCGAGATTCGTCATTGAAAGCGGCATGATGGCGCACACCGCAGATTTCAGGCCATCGTCAACGAAGACGGTGGAGAACTTCTTGACAACAACCGCTGTTCGGCACTCCCTGACATGGAAGCAAAGATCCCGAACAATGCAATTGAGCATAACCAACCTAAGGAGCCGATAGCAATCGACAAAACCGATCGTGACCGAGACGAGGCCCCATCAGTCAGCGGCTTTGTTGTGTGCCACGGAATAGAAACTTCATCCGACTGCTATGCACTGCTTGATCCAGCACCACCGAAGGCTCAACAACACGAAGCGCCGCCCCGGAGGACCGCATCGCGGCTCCGGAGCGGCGCTTGTGAATCCTCTTACGAAAGCGCGGTCGGCTAGAACTCGCCCACCGGGTTGTTGTCATCACGCGTGCACAACCAGCGCAGCGTTTGCATGTTGATGTTGTTCGACAAGAACTTCACGGCCCCATCGCAGAGCAGCACGTGAACGCCCCCGGTGTGAGTCGAATTCAACGGATTGTTGTTGCCGAAGTTATCACCAATCCCTGGCCACGCCGGATCATTTTCAATCGCAGGAGCATTCGGAGGATAGCGGACCGTCGTCAGGTTGAACTGCCGGTCGAACATCCCGCCCGGAGCCCCTTCGATGCGGGTCAAGTTCGGTCCACCCATAAGGATCCCGTGCGTGCCGCTGACCTGCAGTGGCTGGCCGAGGCTGTTCCGAATGAAGTTGGAGTGCTCACCCACGATGATGACGTTTGTCGTGCCGTCCGTGACGTCACGAATTCCCTTCGCATCGAGAGGCACCAGCATCCCGCCAGAGGTGATGATTCCTGTGCCTTGCTGTCCGCCGCAGCAGCCACAGCAGTTGGCCACGCGGCTCGGTGGATTCGTAAACCCGTTGCCATCGGTGGCCCCCATGATGCCGTAGTAGCTGGGATTGGGAATCACTTTGCCGGCACCGGCATCACGGTTCTGTTCCATCGGGCTGGACGGGCAATTCGTCCATGCGAGCTTGATGCCGTTGAGAGCGGTGCCGTTCGCATCACCAGTCGGGTCACCGGCCGACGAGCCTTGCGTCCAACCGTGATGGGCCCCTGAAAAACTGATCCGGTTGTAGATCGGAGACGCATCCGCATAAGGCAGAATCCGAATCCACCAGGAAGCACCCCAGCCGCCAACAGAGGACGCGACATTCCCGTTCGGGAACTTCTGGAAATTGTCGTGATAGTTGTGCAGCGCCAAGCCAATCTGCTTCAGATTGTTGCGGCACTGAGTCCGCCGGGCGGCTTCCCGCGCCTGTTGCACCGCCGGCAACAGCAGCGCGATCAGGATCGCGATAATCGCGATCACGACCAAGAGCTCGATCAATGTAAACCCGCGACGTCGCATACTGCACCTCCAACTGTTGAAAAGAACGAGTCAGGAATACAAACCCCGAAGCACGGCGGCCCGATTGGCAGCGAACAGAGACAAAGTCGAATTTTTTAGAGTAAGGAATCACACCCGAGAACCGGGCAGGACCACGATTGGCATATCAGTTTTTGATAATACGATCGACTCGAAAGAAATTGCAAGCCCTGAAACGCAAAATCCTGAGCAGGACACACGTTGTGACCGAGCGTGGCATCGCCCGGAGCATTCCGACGTTGCCGCGTCCGGGGATCGCCACGGCAAAAAAGGCGGGTTCTCCCCTACGACTCCAATGACGGCTCAGGCCGCATAACTTCTTTATGAGACAAAAACAAAAGCCCGGCATTTTCTGAAATGCCGGGCTTTTCCGGTGGTTGTGTGACCGTCTCTCAGGCAAAGTCTTCGGGTGGTGTGCCAAGGGCTCTGCCAGTGTTTTTGTCTGTCGGGAAGCACACTTGACCAGCGCACTGGCAGAGCCAGTGCCACACGAAGATTAAGTCGTGACGAAGCAGTCGGGTCTGCCAGATTACGACTCTGTTTGAAAAGCGGGGGCATGCCTCGCGAGTTGTCTCGACGCGCTTTACAATTCCGACGCACGTCGCCTTCTGGGATCGACGCACGCAACACCACCTCTGACAAGGCCTTCGGCCATGCGCGTTCTTGCTGGCGCGATGCTCCTGCTCGCGGCCGAACAGTCGTTTGCCCATGCTCATCTGATCGGCTTCCCCAATCATGATGTCGCGGCCCGGGTGCTGGTCCCGGCCTCATTGGTATTTCTGCTCATGGGATGCCTGCTGATGACTTGGGGAATCCTGGCCGACTTTCGCACCCCGCGGATCGGAAACGGATCTGGGCCGGAGAAACCTGGCTTGTGATCCATTCCGTTTCCTCACCCGCCGTCGCAGCACCGCTCAGCCAACGAGAGGAAACAGTGCCGATAATCGAAGCACGCCGGGAGCGGGCCTTTCGGTGGGGATTGGTGCTGACATTGATGGTCGGCACGACGATCTCTGTCCAGCCGATTCTCTTCCCCACGACCGTGCAGCAGCACCAGCGTCGACTGGTTTCCGCGCTGATGCTTCGCGAACGGACTCCGTTGGGACGCCATGCCGAAGAGTTGGCCACTCTCGACCCGGAAAGCCCGTTTTCCATTGCCGTGGCCGCCGAAGCCGCGGCCTTTCTCTCGCAGAATGAAACGGCCACGACGCTGTTCCGAAAGCTTCCACACGATGGAGGACGATGGGAATTTCTGGCAGAACGAGGGCTTGCCCGCCGGGCGATGACTCAGGGACGACTGCGACAAGCCGAGCAACATTGGCGACGGGCCTTGGAATTATCCCCGCATGATCTGGAGTGTCTCGAAGGTCTCGGACATCTCCTTCAAGTGGAGGGCCGAACCTGGGAAGCGGCACCTTATTTCTTCACGCAGATCCTGCTCGGAAAATGCCGGGGGGACGAATTACTGGGAGCCGCTGCCAACGATCGGTTTTTCCGCGCGGATGCCCACCTCGAACACCAGTCCGACTTGCTGCCCACACCGGAACCGTTGATGCAACTGGCCGCTGCCCGACGGTACTCCATGGACAGTGATGTCACGCGTGCCGAGCCGCTCTATCGGACGGTGTTGCGCGCAGTTCCCGAGTCGGGAGAAGCACAGGGACGGTACGGCCGGCTGATTGTAGATCGGGGCAATCTCGCGGAGTTTCTGCACTGGCGCGGCAGCCTCCCCGACACGGCTCGCGGTCATCCTGAAGTGTGGTACGTCCAAGGGATGTTCGCGCGTCAAAGCGGCCAGATTGAAGGAGCTGCGCGCTGCTTTCTGGAAGCGTTGGCGGTCGCGCCCAACCATGTCGGCGCCACGCTGCAGGCGACCTCGTGTCTGCAACAACTCGGCAAAGTCGAGGCAGCCGAAGCATTGCGGCTCCGCGGGGAACTTCTCTCGGAGCTGGAAGCGCTGCTGACGCTGGTCCGTGAAGAAGGGGAACTCGCCAGTTACGAAAAAATCGTCCACATTCTGCAATCACTGGGACGGCATTGGGAAGCCGCCGGCTGGGGGTATGTGATGCACTATCTGCCCATCGATAAGTTGATCGCCACGAACCATATGCGCCGCAACCTTGCCATAGTCCGGGGGAAGTGGGAACCGCAAGCGGCAGCGGTGTTGCCCTCACAGCTCGTGGATCGCCGCGAATTTGCCTTGCCGCAGTGGCCGTTAGGGCCAGAGCCGACGGAATCCGCACCATCCTCGACGTCAGCGTCAATCGCCTGGCAATTCCGTGATGACGCCGCTGCCTTGGGAATCGATATGAACTACTTCGAAGGCACGACCGAGGAAAACCGGCTCGAGCACATCTTCAACGTGATGGGTGCGGGGCTTGCTGCGATCGATTATGACGTCGACGGCTGGCCCGATCTCTACGTTGCCCAAGGGAATCAGTGGCGGGATCCCCGCCCGCAACTCGAATATGTTGACCGGCTCTTTCGCAATCGAGGCGGTGAATACTTTGATGATTGGACCAAGCCAGCGGGATTGGGCGACCTGGCTTTTTCGCACGGTGTGACCGTCGGCGACTACGATCAGGACGGTTTCCCCGACATCTATCTCGGAAACCTGGGACCAAACCGGCTCTACCACAATAATGGTGACGGCACCTTTGACGAACGCGCGGTGGCTGCTGGTGCTGCCGGAGATGAATGGACCACGAGTAGTGTCTTCGCCGATTTCAACGGTGATGGGCTGCCCGATCTGTACGTCCTGAATTACACGCTCCGGGACGAGACCGCCCGGAGAGAATGTGGCCCCTCCGAACGCCACACGGCTTGCACGCCTGATGTTCTGACCGCAGAAAATCACCGCTGCTATCTGAATCTGGGCAACGGGCAATTTCGTGATATCTCTGCAAAGAGTGGCATCTGGGGGTCCGCCGGCAAAGGCCTCGGTGTGGTTGCGTGGGACTACGCCGGCGACGGCCGGATCGGATTATTTATCGCCAATGACACCACTCCCAACTTCTTCTTCATCAATCACGGTGTCGATGCCGACGGAGTCCCCCAATTCCGCAACGAAGCCGTGGTGCGCGGAGTGGCCTACGATATGGATGGAAATGTCCAGGCTTCCATGGGAGTCGCCGCCGGAGACGTCACCGGTGACGGCCGCATCGATCTGCTGATTACCGACTTCCTCGGCTCGGCGAACAATCTTTATTCACAAGGACCGGAAGGCTTTTTTGAAGACCGCTCCCGTTCCTTCGGGGTCCATGAACCGAGCCTGACGATGCTCGGCTTCGGTTGCCATTTCGCCGACCTGGATGGCGATGGCTGGAACGATCTGCTGGTCACAAACGGCCACGTCGATCAGAAACCGTATCGCGGCGGCGGCGATCGCATGCCCCCGCAGATCTATCGCAACCATCAGGGGTTCCGTTTCGAATTGGTTCCCGCTGGGCAACTGGGCCCGTTTTTTCAGGGCAGTTATCTCGGCCGCGGGCTGGCCACATGGGACTGGAATCGTGATGGCCGCACCGATGCTGCGATCTCGCACCTCCACGCGCCAATTGCCGTGGTCACCAATCGCACTGTGTCGGCGTTGGCCCCATTGGTCGTGCGGCTGATTGGCCGGAACGGTTGCCGTGAACCGACCGGAGCCTCGGTTGCCATCGTCGGCGCGAATCCACCTCAGGTTCGTCTCCAAACGGCGGGAGACGGGTTTCTCGTTACCAACGAGCGCCGCCATCAGTTCGCGATTCCTCAAGGTACGGTGCACGTCCACCTGGAGGTCCGCTGGCCGAACGGAAAGACGCAGCAGTACGAGAATGTGCCCGCCTCGGCAGAAGTGCTACTGATTGAGGATCGTGCCGAGTGGCTGTTGCTGCGACAGATAGAACCGCTGGCGGTGCCACCGCAGTAGTTCAGTCGGGTTCGCCGAGTCAGAAACTGAACCCTCTTCCGATAGCCATGACGACGCCACGCCGATCATCGGAGCAGTGCGCGCATCGAGATCGGGACGCGTTCCGCAGACAGGATGTCTTGGCGCACTGAGTGTGGTGCGCTCGACAGGGCCCCTTCCGTCGGCCAGAATCACCATCCGTAAATGACAACTTGATGTTCACTCTTGGCGGGATTCGACGATGCGCGCAATGTGGGCTGCATCCTGTGTGGTGGTGTTGATGGGAGCCACGTCCGCAGAGGCGCAGGACAAACCGAAGGTCAAAGCCCTGATGCTGACGCAGAGCTTGACGTTCACTCACGGCCCGGTGAACCGCAAGGACCAGACGCTCGCCCCGGCAGAAATCGCGCTGACGCAACTGGGGCAGCAAACGGGACTGTTTGATCTCACCTGCACTCAGAATGCTGCAGCGGACATCACCAAAGAAAACCTGCAGAAATACCAGTTGTTGGTCTTCTACTCGCAAGGCGATTTGCCGATTGCAGACGAAGCCATGGATTACCTCGTGAAGGAATGGCTGCCGAAAAAGGGCCATGCCTTTGTCGGATTCCATTCGACAACAGACACGCTGGGTAACGACCAGCGGTACTGGGACATGATCGGTGGGACGTTCGACGGACATCCGTGGAATGCGGGAGATATGGTGACGATCACCGTACATGATCCCGACCACCCCGCGATGAAGCCCCTCGGTTGGGAATTCCAGATCAAGGACGAAATCTACCAGTACAAGAATTTTCAACCGGAAAAAGTTCGCGTGCTGATGAGTCTCAACATGGAGAAATGTGCGACCAAGAAACCGTACCATGTGCCGGTCTCATGGGTAAAGAACTACGGCGAAGGCCGGGTGTTCTACACGAATCTGGGCCACAATGAATCGACATGGGTTAACCCGATGTTTCTCGAACACGCGGCGGGTGGATTCCGCTGGGCTCTCGGCCTGGAAGCCGGTGACGTGACGCCGAACCCAATCCTGTCACAACGTCAGAATGAAAAAGCCAAGCACGACACCGAAGCCGCTGAGAAGAAGTAAGGAAACCACCGATGAATCGACACCTCGGGATGATCTTCGTCGCCTGCATGCTGACATTCGGCCTGAGTGCCGCGGTAGCTAAAGAATGGGTGAGCGGCATCGTCTGGCCCGAACCCAAAATGGTGGACCCCGGCCCGGTGGGTGGCCCGCCCGATGATGCCGTCGTGCTGTTCAATGGAACCGATCTTTCTCAATGGAACGGCGGCGACAAGTGGATTGTTGAAAATGGGTACGCGGTTTCCAAAGGTGGTGGGATCACCACGAAAGAATCGTTCGGTGATTGCCAGTTACACGTGGAATGGGCCGCGCCGGAGAGAATCGAAGGGCATGGCCAGGGTCGCGGGAATTCCGGTGTGTACCTGATGGGCCGGTATGAAGTGCAGGTGCTCGATTCCTTCGAGAACCCGACCTACTTCGACGGACAGGCGGGGTCGGTCTACAAAACGAAGCCACCGCTGGTCAACGCCAGTCGCAAACCCGGCGAATGGCAAAGCTATGACATCATCTTCCATGCCCCGCGGTTCGATGAGCAGGGCACGCTGCTCAAACCCGGCTACGTGACGGTCCTTCACAACGGCGTGCTGGTGCAAGATCACACGGAACTGCTCGGCAAGACCGACTACGAACATCCGCCCACGTACTCACCACACGCCGAGCGTGAACCGATTCACATCCAGTTCCACGGCAACCCGGTCCGCTTCCGTAACATCTGGCTGCGTGAGATTCCGGACATCGTCGGCAAGCGGCCGCAGTGATTTTTATTCGTGGGAACTGCCCAGGGAAGGCATTCCCTGGGCTTCATGGTCTGCCAAGATGCCACGAGGCATCGGCGTAGCGCGTACGGAGCAATTCCTCTGCACGCGCCGACTCGTGCAGCAACCATGCACCGGGAACTGCGTTCCATGCCGAGGCGAGAATGGTGCTTGCCGTGGCCTTGCTGACAGGCAGGTTCCGCACGAAGGCGGTGTGATCGCGGTCCGCGCGGTAGTCAGGCTGACGGCTGGGGAACTGCAAATACCGGGCAACGCAGGCCAGGTCGAAGTCGTACAGAATCGTGCCGTGATGCAGGAGCGCACTGCGTAACCAGCGCTGTGAATTCCCTGAGAACTTCCGTCCCGTAATGGCAAGATCGCTGACGCCTTCTACGGTCACATCGAACCCGGCGGCGACAAATCCGGACGCCGTGCGGTGCATGATGGCCCGCGTCACCGTCGAGATGCCCATGGCGCGATGTTCCGGACCGACCGGAAGAACCAGGGCGTAACACAGGCACCTTGGGCCAATGACGACCGCCCCGCCGCCGCTGCAACGCCGCCGGATGGGAACACCGTCGCGCTCACACGCGTCAACAGCCACTTCGCGCGCGATGACATTGGATCGTCCCACAATCACCGCCGGGGCCGACCATTCCCACAGCAACAGCGTGGCGGGTGACTCGCGCGCATCGACCGCTGCAAGCAAGCCTTCTTCCAGTGCGAGCGCCTGTTCCACGGAGGTGAGCGTGGCTTCGATCCATCGCAGCGGTGCGGAACCAAACGGCATGTCAGCGTTTCCGGCTGACCGCTGACCGCTGCCTCCTGCCCGCTCTTCCGCCGTCACTTCGCATTCGCCATGTGAATCGCTCGGCCGTCCACCGACAACGCCGCTTCCTTCAGGCATTCAGCCAGCGTTGGATGGGCGTGCGACGTCCGGGCGATGTCTTCGGCACTTGCGCCGAATTCAATGGCGGCAACCGCTTCGGCGATCAGGTCACCCGCCCGCGGTCCCAGAATGTGGACGCCGAGAATGCGATCGGTCTGGGCATGGGCCAGCATCTTCACCCGGCCATCTGTCGATGCCAGCGCTTTGGCACGGGCATTCGCAAGGAACGGAAAAACTCCCTTCCGATAGGGAATCCCGGCTTCTTTCAATTGCTCCTCGGTCTTGCCTACGGAAGCAATTTCCGGATCGGTGTAGCAGACGCCGGGGATGGCATCGTAGTTCACATGACAATACTTGCCCGCGATGCCATCTGCGCACGCAACGCCTTCTTCTTCCGCCTTGTGGGCCAGCATCGGACCCTGAATCACATCACCGATGGCGTAGATGCCTTGCTGCGTGGTACGGAAGTGATTGTCGACAACAATCCGCCCCCCCTTGCCGATATCGACACCGGCTTCGGCTAAACCAAGTCCCTGCGTATTGGGAATGCGACCCACAGCCAGCAGGACGCGATCACACGTCGTCGGCGATTGGCCTTCGCACTCAACGAGACACGAACCGTCTTCCAGAACACGGGCACTGGTGACACGGCTACCCAGGCGGAATTCCAACCCCTGCTTCGTGAACAGCTTCTGAGCATCGGTCGCCATCTCGGCGTCCATCCCCGGGAGAATTCGCGGCAGATACTCGAGAACGGTGACCTTCGCCCCGAGTCGGGCCCAAACGCAGCCGAGTTCCAAACCGATGTACCCCGCACCGATGACCACCAGATGCTTGGGCACCTCCGTGTAGGCGAGCGCTTCGGTACTGGTTCCAATTTTATCACCGCTGAGTTGCACTCCCGGCAACGGGGCGGAGACGCTTCCGGTCGCGATAATGATGTGTTTGGCGGTCAGTTCCGCGGGTTCCGCGCCGTCGACCACGACGGTGGTCTTGGACGAAAACCGGGCGCGACCCAGATACCGCGTAATTTTATTCGCACGGAATAGTCCGTCGATCCCCTTGGTGAGGGCGGTGACAATGCCATCTTTGCGCTTGAGCATCGCGGCAAGATCAAGCTCAACGCCGTTGACTTTCACACCGTGCTGAGCGAGATGGCCCGTGGCGAGACGATAGAGTTCGCTCGATTCGAGCATCGCCTTGCTGGGAATGCAGCCGACGCGGAGACAAGTCCCGCCGAGGGCGGATTCGAGTTCCACACAGCCGACATTAAACCCAAGTTGTGCGGCGCGGATGGCGGCGACATAGCCCCCCGGTCCGCCACCGATGACGACGACATCGTGCTGCTTCATGACGTGACGTATTTCTCAAGGAACAAGGAGAAAACCCCAGGGAACGCATTCCCTGGGCTTCCGGGGGTGATCAGACTTCGAGCAGCAGCCGGACCGGGTTTTCGATACAGTCTTTGACGCGCTTCAGGAACGAGACGGCTTCGCGGCCATCGACCACGCGATGATCGTATGTCAGGGCGATATACATCATGGGACGGGCGACAATCTGGCCATCGCGGACCACCGGGCGGTCTTGCGTGGCATGCATGCCGAGGACGCCGGATTGCGGCGGATTGACGATCGGCGTCGACAGTAACGAACCATACACGCCGCCGTTGGTGATCGTGAACGTGCCGCCTTTCAGTTCGTCCGGCTTGATCGCTCCGCTCTGCGCCCGCTTGGCAAACTCAGCGATGGCCTGTTCGATCTGGGCGAACGTCATCGTTTCAGCGTTCCGAATCACCGGGACCACGAGTCCCTTGCCCCCGCCGATCGCGATGCCGACGTCACAATAGTCGTGATAGACGATCTCGTTTCCTTCGACATACGCATTGATTGCCGGGAAAGCCTGCAGCGCGTCGACCGCGGCTTTCACGAAGAACGACATGAAGCCGAGCTTGATGCCGTGACGTTCGGTGAACGCGTCCTGATGTTGCTTGCGGAGCGCCATCACCGCCCCCATGTCGATTTCGTTGAACGTGGTGAGCAGCGCGGCGTTCTGCTGGGCGGACAACAGATTCTGAGCGATCGCCTTCCGGATGGGGCTCATCGCCTGCCGACGGACGGCTCGTTCGCCGATGATCCGCACGGATTTCACGAGCGATGACGGCGCGGGGACCGAAGCCGCAGCCAATTGGGTTTTGGGTGCGGCGGGCGCGGCTTGCGTTGCCACTCGCTGGACGTCTTCTTTCAGTACGCGGCCACCGGGACCGGACGGTTGCACCTGCGCTGCCGAGACGTTGGATTCGGCCATGGCGCGCGCGGCTGCGGGCATGAAGTGGGCCGCCGTAGAATCGGCCTTCGTTGCGGCAGGGGCTGCCGCCGGGGAAGGAGCCGGTGCTGCAGCAGGGGGAGCAGTCGCAGCAGCCGGTACGCCAGCGGGATCGATCTCGGCGATGATCGAATCGACCGGGACGGTTTCCCCTTCGCCTTTGATAATCTGCGTGAGCACCCCGGCACTCGGCGACAGAATGCTGTCGCTGGACTTCTCGCTTTCATACTCGACAAGCGGCTCATCGACGGCCACCTTGTCGCCGATGTTTTTCAGCCAGGTGACCAGCAGGATTTCGGAAACAGAGTCGCCTACCTTCGGTACGATGACATTCACCGCCATGGAAATCGAGCACTTTCACAAAGGCTGGGGAACGCCGCTTCAGGCATTACTCAGCGAGGGGGATCTTGGCAAGGGACAAGGCATCCCGGCGGCTTCCTGGCAGCCGGGATGTTTCGATTGTTGACCGACAAGCAACCCGGCTGCCCGGAAGCAGCCGGGTTGCGACGTATTTCCTAATGATGCGTTTTGGGATTCGGGTTGGCGCCGATTGCGCTCGTGAGAATCTCTTCCTGTTCAATATCATGACTGTGATGCGAGCCAGTGGCGGGACTGGCGGACGCCGGGCGGGAGATGACCGACAACGGTCGCCCGCCGACTTTTTCGCCCCACAGCACGCGGAGGAATCGCCAGGCCCCGTTATTTTCCGGCTCTTCCTGTACCCACGTCACCCGCACATCGGCCGGGTATGCCGCCAGATGTGCCACCAATTCTTCGGTCGGCGTCGGATACAACTGTTCGAGGCGCAGGATCGCGATATCGTCGCGCTGCAGTTCCTCACGCCGCTTCGCCAGATCGTAATAGACTTTGCCGGAGCAGAGCAGGATGTTGCGAACATCACTTGCCGGCCGCGACAACGTATCTGGCAAGACTCGGCGGAAGGTTCCTTGTCCGAAATCCGCGAGCGCATTCACGGCGGCTGGTAAACGTAGCAAGACCTTTGGCGTCATAACCACCAACGGCTTGCGCCACTTGCGAATCACTTGCCGACGGAGCAAGTGGAAGATCTGCACCGGTGTGGATGGATAGCAGACCTGGATGTTGTCCTCCGCACACAGCGTCAGAAAGCGCTCCAGCCGCGCACTGGAGTGCTCGGGACCGTTTCCTTCAAAACCGTGAGGCAACAGCAGAACCAGACCACTCAGGCGATTCCATTTATCCTCGGCCGAGACGATGAACTGATCGATGATAACTTGGGCCACATTCACGAAATCGCCGAACTGCGCCTCCCACATGATGAGGCCTTCCGGCGTGTCGAGACTGTAACCATAGTCGAAACCCAGTACCGCGGTCTCGCTCAACGCGCTGTTGTGGATTTCGACCGGTCCCTGCGTCTCGGAAAGGTGCTGCAGCGAGCAGTATTTTTCCTCGGTAAGATAATCTCGAATGACCGCATGGCGATGCGTGAATGTGCCGCGTTCCACATCCTGACCGTGCAGCCGAATCCGATGGCCCTCCGCTGCCAGCGTGCCCAACGCCAAGGCTTCACCGGCACCCCAATCGAGTGCCACCTCACCGCGGGCCATGGCCATCCGCTTTTGATACACACCTTCGAGCTTGCCGACTTGTCCACCGCTATGGATTTTGGGGTTGGGTGTGAACCCCGGCGGCAACGTGGAGAGCTTGGTCAGTATCTCGCTGAGTTTCTGAGGATCGACACCGGTATCGACCTCTGGGACGGCCTCGTCATGGCCCCCTTTGTAGCCCGTCCAGATGCCATGGAGCATGTCCCATTTGTGGACGTACTCCACGCTCTTCGCCACTTCGAGCTCCGACTCGAGCTGTTGTCGATACTGCGAACTGAACTGTTCGAGATCGTTATCGCTGACGCCACCGGTTTGTTTTAAGCGATCGAAATACGAATGGACCACGCCTTTTCTTGCGCGAATTGCTTTGTACATCAGGGGCTGTGTGACATCCGGTTCGTCCTGCTCATTGTGTCCGCGGAACCGGTAGCAATACATGTCGATGACGACGTCACGCTGGAATTGATGGCGGAAATCGAGTGCCAATGCGACCACTTGCGCAACGGCTTCCGGGTCTTCGCCGTTCACATGGAAGATCGGGATCTGCAGCATCTTGGCGACGTCGCTGCAATACTGTGTTGATCGACCCTGCGTCGGATCGGTGGTGAAACCGATCTGGTTGTTGACGATCACATGCACCGTGCCGCCGACTTTTGTCGCGTCGAGCCCACACAGATTTAACTGTTCCTGCACCACGCCTTCACCAGCGAACGCGGCATCACCGTGGATCAACAGCAGCATCACCTTTTCGCGATTCTTGTCCTGCTTGCGATCCTGTTTGGCGCGTGCCCGCCCCATCGCGACGGGGTTGACGAACTCAAGGTGACTGGGGTTAAAGCAAAGCGACAAGTGGACTTTCTTGCCGTCGCCGGAGTGCCAGTCGTTGCTGTAACCGAGGTGGTATTTCACATCGCCGCGACCGACGTGCAGTTGCGGGTCGAGATCGGCAAACTCGCGGAAGATCGCCCGCGGGCTTTTCCCCATGATGCTTGTCAGGACATTCAGGCGACCACGATGCGCCATCCCGAGGACAACTTCCTCAACGCCGTGTTCCGCCCCGCGGTAAATCGCCATGTCGAGGAGCGGAATGAGTGTCTCGGCTCCTTCGAGCGAGAAAGTCTTGGTTTTGAACTTCTTAAGAATGAAGTCTTCAAAGACGACGGCATCGCTCAACCGCTTCAGAATTCGCCGTTGCTCTTCGGGCGGTAACTGCAGGCGATTCTCGGTGGCTTCCATCCGGTTTTGCAGCCACTCGCGAACTTTCAGGTCGTCGATGTGCATGAACTGCACGCCGATCGACCGGCAGTACGTGTTCCGCAACCACTCCACGATTTGCCGCAGCGTCCGCATGTTGGGACCGCTCGACGCCACTGTGGAGAACTGGCGGTCGAGGTCGGCTTCGGTAAAACCGCAGGAATCGAGTTCCAACTCGGCGACAGCCGGACGCGGACGCTCCAGCGGATCGAGCTTGGCTGCGAAGTGACCCATCGCGCGGAAGTTGCGAATGAGGCGATCGACGCGTTCCTGCCAGATGGAGGCTTCGAGTTCGACCGGGCTGACGACACCGTCAGCCACTTTAGGAGCACGGAAAAACGTCGGGGGGGCGGCACCGTTCGCACCGTTTGCCGTGTGATGCGCGATCTGGGCGAAGTATTCCCGCCACTCCGCCGAGACCAGGTCCGGCGACTTCAGATACTCGTGATAGAGACCTTCCAAGTACGAAAGATTGGAAGTGTCCACTTGGTTTGTGACCGGGAAGACGGACTGATCCATCAATTCGTCTTCCGATTGCGTCGCCTGATTCATGGCCCGGATAGGGCGAGGCGGCACAAGCACGTCAGCAGGGCTCATGGGTGCTTCTTCGCGATGTCGTGAGAAAACGAAGGAACGCCGACGGCGCTAAGCGTTCACCACTCCGTCCTCTTCTATTTGTATTCTATATCCCCTCACCCCGTTGCGAGTGCTTCAACGGGATGAATTCCGACCAGCGTAACAAAGCCAACGATTTTGCGGAATGAGAACTTGGGTGAGATTTTCCATAAACAGTGACTTTTGTGACATCCTTCGTTCGTCGAAGTCAACCTTCGGCTTGCCCCGGTTTCACCCCCCATTGGCGGGAGAACCACGGAAAAAGCCGCTATCGGGAACTGAAGTGTAGTCGATCTGCATGGCCGGCGACTCGACTGCCTTGCCACCGGAGTGCAGTGACTGCATCGCGAGATCGCACAGTGTGGATGTCAGCAGCGTGCGTTCCACCGGATACGGCGGAGTACCTGCCAGGAAGAATTGCTCAATGTTCCAGACCAACGGGTTAAAGAAATTTGCTGCCGGCGGGGCCGGGAGATAGAAACCGGTGGCGACGGGGTCGGCTTGCCCTTCAACCGTGGCCGCGAACCCGAACTCGGACGTCTGCTCGATCAGATTGACCACCGCCCCCCTTGTACCGTCCGCATATTCAATCAGCACCGCGAGTGGGTCGGTCACGTTGTCGCGGATGCTCCCGACATTGCTGCTCACGCAGTTTTTCAGCGCGGCGTCCATTAACTTCGTTGAAAACCGTCCTGCCGCGGCGGCTTGCCATACGGCATCCCCGCGCAACGTTTGCACGCTCTTCACGCCGGTCTCGCCTCCCTTGCGGCGTTCCAGCATGCATTGCAGCGATTCCAGAGCGTGGAACAAATAAATTTCGACGCTGCCGCGGTCGAAGCCGAACGTCACCACGCCCTCACGGAACGGCGTCCCCAGCGGCGGCTCGATCTCCGGCACCCGCCAGGTCACCGGCAGCGACGACCCCGCCATCAGCCCGAACTTCATGTCTTGGGCCGTCCGCACCATCTGCGCCGCCTTTTGATGGTCGTACGACAGATGTTTGTCTACAAACACAGGCACGCTGCGGCCGCTGGCCCGAAAGACGTCGACCACCTGCTGGAACATTTCAAAGCGGGGATACAACACCTGCCCGCGGTCATTCAGCGGGTAGTCTCCGTGCTCGATGATGATGAGCACGGCATCGACATCCAGCGACTTCGGCCCGCCCAGCGCCGCCGCGACGGTGTCGCACACTTCGACACCGTACTTTTTGCCGTACTCGCGCCCGAGGTCATCCTTCGGATATTGATCGTTGTACATCCGAACGAGTTTCAACTCCGGCCGGTGATGAAACCCGTCCTTCGTGAAACCGTGAATGACTCGCCCGCAGATGTGATACGCATGCGACCGCAGCCGATAAATCGAGTTGATCGCGGCCACCCGCAGCGGCTTCTTCGGCGATGTGCTCACTTTCTCAGCAGCGACCGCGGTCTCCGTTCCGCTTGCACCCGAGGCCATCGATAATGAAGCCGCCGCGAGAAAACTGCGGCGGTTGACGCTGCTCGAAAGTCCGGTCATCTTTTCTATGTCCCGTATGGAGTCCTGGAATACGCCCCTGGGTAGACTTCTTCGAGCCGCAACATCTGGTTGTATTTGGCCAGCCGTTCGCTGCGGGCCACGGAGCCGATTTTGATTTGTCCGGCGGCGGTGGCCACCGCGAGGTCGGCGATCGTCACGTCTTCGGTCTCACCACTGCGGGCCGAAATCACGGCGCGGTAGCCGTTTTGCTGCGCGAGCCGCAACGTGCGCAGCGTTTCGGTCAGCGTGCCGATTTGGTTCAGCTTGATCAGCACGGCGTTGGCAACATGGGTATCGATGCCGCGCTGCAAACGGGCTGGATTGGTCGCGAACAGATCATCGCCGATGAGTTGCACGCGGCGGCCCAAGCGCGCGGTGAGACGTTGCCAGCCGTCCCAATCCTCTTCGGCAAGGGCGTCCTCAATGCTGATGATGGGGTAACGATTCACCCAGGTTTCCAGACGGTCAATCATTTCGTCGGCAGAAAGACGTTGCCCGCCGGTCGCCACGAGATTGTAGGAGCCATCGTGATAAAAATGGGTGGCAGCGACATCGAGCGCGAAGGCGAAGTCACGTCCCGGTTGATAACCCGCCTGTTCGATCGCCTGTACGATCAGATCGAGGGCCGCGTCGTTGGACGGCAACCGCGGACCGTAGCCCCCTTCGTCACCAACCAGCGTTCCTTCAAACCCCGCAGTGTTCAGCACGCGGCCGAGTTGATGGTAGACGGTGACGATCCAATCGAGCCCTTCCGAGTACGACTTCGCCCCGACGGGCATCAACAGAAAGTCCTGAAAATCAAGCTGTCCGCCCGCGTGTTTGCCGCCGGAGATCATGTTGACCATCGGCAACGGCAATTCGGGGGTTGGGTTGGTTCCGCCGTGTTCCGCTTGCCAGACCCGATGAAAGTGCGCGACTGAATGACGTCCGAGGGCATCCGCCGCCGCATAAGCCGCAGCGAGCGAAACGGCCAGGATTGCATTCGCTCCCAGTCGGCTTTTGTTCGGCGTGCCGTCCAGCGCTATGAGCCGTTCATCCACTACGGTTTGCTGTGAGGCATCGAAACCGATGAGCGCCGAGGCGATCTCGGTCCGTACATGTTCGACGGCGCGGCGGACCCCCTTGCCACCGAGACGTGTCCCCCCATCGCGCAGCTCACACGCCTCGGCGGTGCCGGTGCTGGCTCCGGAAGGGGCGATAGCCCGGCAGGGCCGTCCCCCGGTACACGTCACCTCGGCTTCCACCGTGGGACGTCCGCGACTGTCAAAAACTTCACGAGCCGCGATGCGTGTGATGAAAGTCATAGGCCCAAGGTCATTCGTCATCGGTGGAGGACGTGTCGATCATCCGCTTGCGATTTCTCGTCCCGCGACAACATCACTGATGCTCGCGAAAAAGAAACAACAAACGTTGTCCAACAACGAAGCCCAGGAGTCAATCGTCAGCCGTACCGCCGTCGTTACGCAGCGGCGTTGACGGGAGTGGTTACCGTCCCGGCTTCCGCGGCGATGACCTCACGGACAAGATCGGCGTAATCCACAGCTCCGGTGCTTTTCGGAGCGTAATCGAAGATCGATTGCCCGAAGCTCGGAGCTTCCGCCAGCTTGATGTTCCGGCGGATGCGCGACTCAAAGAGTTTTGCCAGTTTCCACGGCGATTGCGGATCGCTGGCCGCAAGGAAACTCATGAGGTCATCAGTGATGTCCGCCGCCAGCCGCGTGCCGGTCTCGTAAAGACAGAGCACGATTCCCGAGACCCGGAGTTCGCGATTGAGGCGGCGTTTGACCAGCGCTGTTGTCTCGAACAGCTTCGACAGGCCCTGCAACGCAAAGAAATGGGGCTGCAACGGGATAAAAACTTCCTTCGATGCCGTGAGGGCGTTCACCGTCAACACGCCCAGCGAAGGGGGGCAATCCATGATGACGTAGTCAAACTTCTGCGTTTGTTGCAGCGCTTCCATAGCGCGGCGGAGCACAATCTCGCGATCCGGGGCGTCTACGAGTTCCAGTTCGGTCGCCGCCAAATCCAAGTCGGCAGGAACGACCCACAGGTTTTCCACCGCGAGTTGCTTCACTTCGGCGAGCGTCTTCCGGCCGGCGAAGACATCGTACACCGTGGGGGCGCGTCCCTGCGTTTCGACGCCCAGATGCAGCCCGGCATGGCCCTGCGGATCGAGGTCGATCAGACAGACGGAACGCCCGCACTTGGCCAGTCCGGCAGCGAGATTCACACTGGTCGTCGTCTTGCCGACGCCCCCTTTTTGATTCATCACCACAATGCTGCGCATGCAACTGCCCTTGACGTGTGAACACGGCGCGAACCCGCGCGGCCGGAACCATACCAGCCGAGCGATTTCGAGGGAAGATGAACATCCACGAGGAAGTCGGCGGACACGCGGTGGTTTCAGCGCGAAACCGCAAGCGTTGGTTAGCGCGATCCGCGCAGGCGCGGGTCGCTGGCGTCACGGAGGGCTTCGCCGACAAGGTTGTAGCTCGTGATGGTAATGAAGATCGCCAGGCCCGGGAACCAGATCATCCACGGAGCCCGGAAGATCGCATCGCGCCCTGAGGACAGAATTCCTCCCCATGAAGGAGTCGGGACACTGATCCCAAGCCCCAGGAACGACAACGCACTCTCGGTCAAAATCGCACCGGCCACGCCAAACGTGGCGGAGACCAGCACCGGAGCCATCGCATTAGGCAGAACGTGGCGAAAAATCAGCCGGGCCGGAGAATACCCCAAGGCTTTACCGGCAAGCACAAATTCCTGGTCGACTAGGCGCAGGAACTCACCACGCACCAGCCGCGCAATCCCCGTCCAACCGGTCAGCCCGATCACGATCATGATGTTGAACAGATTCGGACCGACAAACGCCACAATCGTGAGAATCAGGAAGAACGCCGGGAAACAGATCACGACTTCGATGACACGGGAAACGAGCAGGTCGATGATGCCGCGGTAATACCCTGCCAGCGCCCCGACGATGATGCCGATCACCACGTAGATCACGACGGCCACGATGCCGACGGACAGACTCACGCGGCCGCCCCACAACATCCGGCAGAGGACATCGCGGCCAAGCTCATCGGTCCCCAGCCAGTGAGGGCCTTCCCACTTTCCAAGCGGCTTACGGTCTGCCGGCGGATGGGAAAACAACGCCGGTGGCGAGTTCTTCCACGCGAGATTGTCGTCGTCGATGGCATACGGCACCGGCGGCCACATCACGGTCTCATAAACAACAACCGCGCTGGCGGCTTCCGTCTCCGCCGCTAGAACGCCGGATTTATACGGCGTGCGATCAATTCGCGCCGGAATCACGGACCACCACAACGCGGCCGCAACGGTCGGTACGATCCACCAGACGGCAAACTCGGTCCACCACCGGCGGCGATGCCGCTCCGGTGAAATCAGCCGTCCCACGATCCTCGTCCACAACGGCGCGGACAACAGCACCAGATTCCAAGTCAGGAAGAAAATATCCGACCAACCGAGGGAAGCGAGTACCGGGTATGAAGACTTCGAGACCAGTGGAACCTCGCTGCCGCCGAGTTCCTTGCGAAGCGTGCGCTGTAGTTCCTTGAGCTTGGCCGCCCCCGCGGAATCGACCTGCGCTGCAGTCAGATCGTTGATCCATTGATCGAGCCAGGCTGCCCGCTCCATCGGCAACGCAGAGCGAATTTGCCGCTCCTGCAAGCGAATCGATGTCCAGAGAACCCGGCTCTGCTTTTCTTCTTCCGGGGACGCCGTTGCCCCCGACGGGGTGACCGGCAACCGCCCTGCAACTTCACGCAGAGTCCTCACGGCTTCGCGAAACTCGAAACGATTGGTGCCGTGGTAATACAACGGACGATCATGAGCCAGAAACGGTGCCCAGATGCTGATCGTCATCAGAAACACAATGATGCCGGCGCAGACCACGGCGAGTTTGCGCTTGCGGAATTGCCGCCAGATGATGGCGGCCTGGCTTTGATCGGCACTGGCGTCGCGCGTCATCGGTCAGCCTCAAACGAGACCCGCGGATTGACCAGTACGTAGAGGACATCGGAG
This sequence comes from Planctomycetaceae bacterium, assembly GCA_041753475.1. Taxonomy (GTDB): domain Bacteria; phylum Planctomycetota; class Planctomycetia; order Planctomycetales; family Planctomycetaceae; genus DSVQ01. The sequence goes on from JBGSUN010000034.1 coordinate 43,839, forward strand.
ACCAGAATGCCGACCAAGGTCAAGACTGCCGAAAGGACCAAAGTGGTCATCACGAAATCATATTCACGCCGCAAAATGGCTTCATACGATTTCCAGCCCATGCCCGGAATGTTGAAGACGAACTCGATAATCACACTGCCGCCGACCAGAAACGGCAGCAGTGACGCCAGCAGCGTGATGATGGGGAACAGGCTGTTCCGCAGCGCATGCACCAGCACCACGCGCGACTTGCTGCATCCTTTGGCTTCGGCGGTGCGGATGTAATCCTGCCGGATGACTTCGAGCATCCCGGCCCGCATTTGTCGGCTGATGTAGGCCAACCCACCGTACGTCAAGCAGCCGACAGGTAACACAATGTGCTGGACGTAATCGACAAACCGGCCCCACGCCGAAAGCTGGTCGTAGTTCGGCGACTTAAGATTCATGATTGGCAAGACGGGCGGCGTGAGTCCGATCGACGTCCACCATTCGGAGACCACCGCCATCCGCAGCAGCTCCGCTACCCAGAAGGAGGGCAGGCTGTAAAGGATAAAGAGGGCGACAGTCATGATGCGGTCGGACCGTGAATTGGGATATGCCGCGCTCCAGATGCCGGAGGGGATCGCCAGGGCATAGATCAGCACGAAAACGATCGAATTCAGCAGGACCGTGATCTTCAGCGCATCCCACATCTCTTCCCAGATGGGCTTTTCATTCTGATAGAAAATCATGTCCAGTGTGAAAAACCGTTTCAGGAAATACCCGAACTGCACAGGCAGCGGTTCATCGAAATGGAACTTGGCCCGAAACCGCTTCTCCGCGGCTTCGGTGCCGCGTTCGGCGTTGATTCCTGCGGCCGCCTGCTCGCCTCCGCCGCCGAATTTTTGCGATGCGGGATCACCCGGTGCCAGACGGATGATGAAGAACGAAACGACGATAATTCCCAGCATCGTGGGGATCATCAGCAATGCGCGCTTCAGGAGGTAATTCAGCACGGATGGGCTTTGGCAGGGAGAGATTCACGGAAAGAAACAGCCCAGGGATGGCAATCCCTGGGCTTCTCGGGAGGGTCAATTGCGGAGTTGTTCGTCTTTCGGGACGTACCATTCCGTGAGATCGAAACCAGGGCGCAACCGGTACCATTTCACACCGCGAAAACGTTGATGGTAGACGCCGAAGTCTTTCGGGCAGCAGATGAAGTTGTACGGCTGCTCGCGATCCAGCAGGCGATGGAACGCAAAATTGATCTTCTGACGCTGCTTGTCATCGAGGGTCAATCGCAATGTTTCAATCAAATCGTCAGCCTGAGCATTGGCAAAGGAGACGTGATTGCTGCCGCGGCTTTCTCGTCCGGCTCCGCTGCTGTGCCAGATCTGATAGGGATCGCTTTCAATCGGCATCACCCACCGAAGCATGCAGATGTCGTACTCTTTGGCCTTCAACTTATCGATGAACGACGCCCATTCCAGCGGACGGATATCGATCTCGATCCCGGCAGAACGAGCACTCTTCTGAAAGAGTTGAACGGCCTGAAAGACGACCGGATTGCCTTGGGCGACCGGAAGAATGAACTTCATCGGCTTACCGTCTTTGTCCAGCAGGCCGTCGTTATCGGTGTCGACCCAACCCGCCTCGGCCAACAGATCATGCGCTGCTTCCGGATCGTATCCCAGCGGTTCGACACTGTGGTCATAGCCGGGGCCAAAGTAATACTGGGATCCTGAGACAATCGCCGCTTCATCAAACAGTTTTTCTTTCACAAACTGCTCTTTGTCAAAGAGCATTCCCAATGCAATGCGCACCCGACGGTCTTGGAATTCCGGTTTCAACATGTTCCAGCCGAAATAATAAAACATTGGCGTAAACCAGGACGCCTTGACATATTTATCCTTGAACCAGTCCGGGGGGCCGGCCAAGTCTTCAAAGTATTGCTCTGGTGTCATCGAATAGAAGAAATCAATCTCCCCGGCTTTGAGCGCCTGCATGGCGGTAACGCTTTCCGGAATAAACTTGACGATGATCTTGTCGAGATACCCGGCGCGCTCGGGGAGCCAGTAGTTAGGATTCCGGTTCAATTCGACGCGGTCGCCCTTTTCCCACTTGCCCAAGGTGTACGGCCCCGTTCCCAGCGGCGCGAGGTTGTAAGTCGGGTCGGTATTAAAGAATTTCCCGAATTCAGCTCCGTGAACGCTCAGCTTGTTCTGTGCCATCTCCTGCTCGGTAGTCAGGCGATCCAGCGTGAGTTCGCGCCCGAATTTGTCCTGCACCAACCGAGCGAACACATGAAACGGTGGCGTGTAGAGACCAAGACCGGCAATGAACTCGAACGACTTGAAGTACTGCTGCCGATACCGCATCCGCACGCGGTGCGGCGTCACCCCGGTGCACTCGATCACATCGCTGTAATAGGTCCGGAGTGAATCGCCATCAACGGTCATGTTATTAATGATGGCGAAGGCAAATTCGAGGTCTTTCGACGTGAATGGAGCACCATCCGACCACTTGACGTCGTCACGCAAAAAAAGCGTGGTATACGTTTCCTGCTGCCGATCGATCCACTGATCTTTCGTCAGCACCAGTTCCGGCTTTCCTGCGTCCTTCAATTCTTTGTGCAGTGGGTTATCTTCTGTCAACGCAGTGACCGTCAGCGAACCGTCTTCGCCAAGGGTTGATTTGCCGTAGATCTCAGCGCCCACTTTCACGGTGTATTTTCCCGTCGGCATCCCAGTGACGGCGATCTTTCCCGCGGCGTCGCTCCAAAGGTGGTAACCGTTGCTGGGCGCTCCGACAATCCGACCGACGGCAAAGACGCCCACCCAGACGTTGCCCAGTGGCTGACCATCGTCGCCGAGCGTTGTGAGATCAATCTTCATCGGAACCGCCTTGTCGTCACCTTTCGGGGGCGCGACATAATCGATTTCGAGCGTTGCCGCGGCTTCCCCACCGTCATCCCGCTTGATGCGACGTTTCTGGCCGGGAGTCTCGGGGGAGAGTTTGATCGAGTCTTCCCGGTCCCATTTCGTGGCCATCAGCGGCTCGAACTCAAAGGTTTCCGGATTTTGTCGAACGAGGGCCTCGATAATGTACTGGGCAATGTAGGTCTGCACCGCGGATGTTTCGGTGATCGGATTGAGGACCTTCGGTTCCGAATTGAACCGAATGATGACCGCGTCACCCGTGGTTTTCTCACCCGGCGTGCTTTTGGCGTGGTCGTTTCCCACGTCCGCCGGCAAAGCGCCAGCGAGTTGCATAGTCTTGGTCGCGGTCTTGATCCGCGGGATCTTGATATCGTCAACTTCCGTCATCACCTCGATGGCAAGTGGATCAGTTGATGCTGCGGCAGAGCCGTTGGCCGTGACGGGCTCTCCAGCAGCGGGAGATTTTTCATCACCGACGGATGGCGTCACTGCGGTTGCTGGTGGAGTGGTCGGCTTTGACGATGACGTGCAGCCGACTCCGATCAGCGCCAGTCCCAGCAATCCCGCACACCAAGGCCGCAACGTCTTCTGCATCGAGCCGCATCCTTCCTGAACTTGCGGCCGTAACGATCTCCCAGGGAGGGCGATCCGTCCGGCCCACCAGCATCGAGACCCAATTCTGGCAGAGACGCCGCCCACTGACAAGCTCGGACCACACACCGCGATTGACCCGTTCCGTCAATGCAGTTACAACCGGGAATGGTCATGGCGGCTTTCGATGGACGGCCACAAGGAGCGCAAGGATGCGTCGCCCCTGGATCTGGTTGGTGTTGGCAAGTGCAGCGTACGGATGCGGTTCCCAAGACGGAGCGCCGGCGAAAGCCACCACGTCGCTGCCGTTGCTGAGCATTCCGGCTGTGAACGATCCGGAAGTGCGGAAAGCGCTGGAGCTCCTGCAACAAGGGCAAGCCGATGAAGCGTTGGCCACCGCTACGGCGGCGGTGAACCGGCACCCCGAAAATGCAGCGATTTATGATGCCCGCGCCCATATCTACCACGGCGCAGGCCAACTCGACGCCGCCCTGGCGGACCTACATCGAGCCATCCAACTCGACCCGAAAAACGCACGGTACTTCAACAACCGCGGCTTTTTGTTGTTGGGCCAGCATCAACTGGACGCCGCCTATGCGGACTTCAACCAAGCCAATTTACTCGATCCCGAATTGGTCAGCGCGTACAACAATCGCGCCCTGGTGGAAATCACCCGTGGCCGCTTCCGGCAGGCCATCGTCGACCTTGAAGAAGCTTTGAAGCGCGATTCAAAATACGTCGACGCCTTCAATAACCGCGGCTTTGCCCTGATGCAGCTTGGCCGTCTCGATCGGGCCCTCGCCGACTTTAACGTGGCGGTGACGCTGAACCCCAAGTACACCAACGCATGGAACAATCGCGGGCTGGTGAAGCGGCAACTCGGCGACCTCGAAGGAGCGATGCTCGACTTCACACAAGCGATGCTGCTCGACCCCAACAATCCGAAATACTACGACCATCGCCACGATGTTTACCTGTTGCAGGGCGAACTTCAGAAGGCGAAAGAAGACGAACGGAAGATTCAATTCCTCGTCGGTCTGAAAGCGATTTCCGAAGCCGTGAAGCAGTCCCCGCGCGATCCGGTGGTGTATCTGGCCCGAGCTGAGCATTACCGCAGGCAAGGTGATGAAACCGCAGCGCGACGCGATTACGACCAGGCGGTTACGCTCTCATTAGCGAACGATACCGCCGCCGTATTGCGACGGGCAGCGTTTTTTCTGGGCATCAAGGAGTATGCTTCGGCCGTGGCTGACTGTGAACGAGTGTTAGCACACGGCACTCAACAGATGGCGCTGTCCATTCGGGGCGATTGTCGCAAAGCCCAGCGTGACTATGATAGTGCCATTGCCGATTACGAGGCGGCCAAACGTCTCGACGAAGCGGTCATCGAGACGTATGCTCTGAAAGCAGACGATCTGGTCCGTCGTGGCCAGCAGGCGGATGCGGACCGTCTGCGTGCCAAAGCCGCGGAATTGAGTACAATGCTCACGGAACAACAGGCCACGCCGGCGGCCACAGCGGAACCGTTTCCTGTGGAAGCCGAAGACGTTGATGTAAAACGAACCGCGGCGGTACCACAGCCGTTACCAGAGTAACGTCAACCGAGAAGTCCATTGACTGTGAAGCGTCGGGGCGGGGGCTCCGAACTTCCATTGAGATCCACTTCACCATCTTGGCTCGGGGCTCCGGCTCCGAGGAAAATTCAGTTCGCTCACGGACGGGGGGAAAGTCGCATGGCGGTGTCGTTGCCCAGCAAGATTCAAGGTCCGGTCGCGGTCATCGGCGACATTCACGGGCAGGTCGACAAGCTCGAAGCCGTGCTCGATCAGTTGGCCGCACGGCCCGATTTTGAGCAGCGCTGGCTGGTTTTCATGGGCGATTTCGTCGATCGCGGTCCTGATCCCAAAGCTGGGATCGACATGTTCCTGCGGTTGTTAAAGCAACATCCCCGGACGACGTCAGTGGCCGGTAACCACGAGTTTGCGATGGGTGCGTCGCTCGGTTGGTTCCCCACGGCGGAATATACCAATTGGAGCGAACGCTGGATCGCCCACTACGATTCCGAATCGACGTTTGCATCCTATGGTGTGGCACACGGCGACATTGCCGCCTTGAATGAAGCCATGCCCGCGCGGCACAAAGAATTGCTTCACAACCTCCCTTGGGTTGTTGAGCATCCGCAGTTTTTGTTCGTACATGCTGGCCTCGACCCCAATGCACCGTACGAAATGCAGTTGCGGATTCTGCGGCAGAAAGACTTCACGCTCAATCGCCCGATGTGGCTCTGCTCGAAGACGTTTGTGGAGACCGACCCGCCTGTGGATTGTCCCCTCGCCGTAGTGAGCGGACACGTGCCGGTCCCCGCAGTACAGATGCGTCCAAAGCGGATTCTGGTGGACACAACCGGTGGAATCGACGGCGAACTGAGCTGCGTGCTGCTGCCGGAACGCAAGGTCATCACTTCGGCCGGTCCGGTGGAAACCGCCACCGTGGGAGCCAGCGCCGGCGGCAACGGTTCGTGGTGGAAATTCTGGTAAAACGCTCGTTGCCCACAAACTCAAAGCCCAGCGTTCAAAACAGACGCCGGGCTTCTTTGTCATTGCCTCACGGCCAAGCGCCGGGTCGCCTGTCGATGAAACGCCGCACTGCGTTCATCCGCAGATGCCCGATAGGCATTTTGAAGCAACTGCTCCTGCGCATCGCTCAAGGTGAGACCGCGCCGTTCCATCGCCGCTTGTGCGGTGGCGATGCCTTGCTCCAAGGGGAAACCGTCCGCCAGTTCGCCATGCCAGACGCGGGAGAACGACGGAATGTGCTTCGGCAGCAACTCGCCGCCCGGTAACACCTGGCACATGATCCCCACCGATGTCCCCGTGTTGAAGCAACTGCCGATGGCGGTCTTCGTGTGATCGCCGATGAAACAGCCGACCTTCTTCTGACCGGTTTCGATCGCCTCGCCAATCAGTGGCACTTTCACCGTCAAGTAATCGTTCTTCAAATCGCTGTTGGTGGTGAGCGCCCCCAGGTTGCACCACGGACCGACATAGCCGTGACCGAGAAAGCCGTCGTGATATTTGTTGACATAGCCGTGCAGGATCGCCCCTTCGATCTCCCCGCCGACGCGGCAGACCGGACCAATGGACGTTCCTTCGCGCAGGTTGGTGCGAAACAACTGTGACTCGCGACCGATGTAGCAGGGTCCTTCGAGCCGTGTGAACGCCTGCACCATCGCGCCGACATCGACAAAGACTGGCCCTTTTCTGGCATCGATCACCACGAATGGGTCTATCGAAGCGGCGGCATCAATGTAGACATCGTCCGCGGCCCCCAGCACGGCCGCCTGCGTCGTGCTCATGTCTTTCGGCAGGGACTTCGGTCGCGCCCGGAAGTCCGCCACGAGTTGGTCGCTATTGTGGCTGATTAAATCCCATGGATACTGCGCGAGTTTCCCAGTCGCTTTGACACGACGGCGACTGCGGGCCAATTGATCCGCCGCGGTCGCACAGTCCTGCATCAGAAACAGCGGCGTTTCCCACGGTTCGACCGTGATCCAGGCAACTTCTCCATCGATCAAACCGGCGGCATCGGGATCGCACTTGGCGAGATCACCCGGCGACGCCAGCCACCGGCCATTCAGCAAAAGAGTCCGCCCCTGCGACAGCCAGCGGGGCGCGTTGATCTGGGCCTCGGGATGATCTTCCGCATAGCAATCGGTCAGTTCCGGACGGCAAAACGCCCCCCATTCGGTGACGGGAAGAAATCGCAACGCCCGTTCGCGAGCGGAAAAATGGCCGCACAGGAGTTCAAACACCGGCCGTAACCACGTCAACGGCAAGAAGTTGGTGGCTTTGTCGTCTTCAAACAGAGCGATGCGCATCGGGGACCTCCGGGATAGTCGCGAAACGTATCGCAATGTCCCGGTTGCGCGAAGGTGAACCCATGCCCCTCGCATAAGCCGCACGTCGCCAGGGGATGCCGTGCAACGAGTCCACGCGGGGTGGTGTTCCGTGCCACGCGCTTCTCCGGGGGGCAAGGTCGCGTCGAAACGACGGACGCGAAACTTGTGGTCTGGCGCGGCGTTCCCTATAATTCCGCTGGTTCGCAAACTGAAACCTTGTCGCGTAGACGACTTGTGATCGCCGCTTCGTTTGGGGCGATCCCGCACACGGTTCCGTTTGCCAGGAGTAGTCCCTGTGGCTCCGGTTCGCGTCGGTATTAACGGTTTCGGTCGGATTGGTCGCATTGCCTTTCGGGCGATGGCGGCCCGTCCCGATGAATTTGAAATTGTCGCCATTAACGACTTGGGCAAGCCAGACGCTCTGGCCACCCTCTTGAAATATGACAGCGTTCAAGGCCGCTTCCCCGGCACCGTCACCTGCGAAGGTGATTCGATCATCGTCAACGGCAAGCCGGTCAAAGTGGTCGCCGAACGCGATCCGTCCAAGCTGCCCTGGAAAGACCTCGGCGTCGAAATCGCCCTCGAATCGACCGGTTTCTTCACCGGCAAGGCGAAAGATGGCAAGCCCGGATACGACAGCCACATCGCTGCCGGTGCTCGCAAGGTGATTCTGTCGGCCCCGGCCAAAGACAAGCCGGACCTGACCGTGGTCATGGGTGTGAACGACGGCGACTTGAAGCCGGAACACCTGACGATCTCGAACGCCAGTTGCACGACGAACTGCCTCGCGCCGGTCGCCATGATCCTGCAGGAGAAGTTCGGTATCGCCCGCGGGTTGATGACGACCTGCCACGCCTACACCAACGACCAGCGCGTGTCGGATCAGTTGCACGACAACATCTACCGCTCCCGTGCTGCCGCGATCAACATCATCCCGACGACCACCGGTGCCGCGAAGGCCGTGGGTGAAGTGTTGCCAGCGCTGAATGGCAAGCTGACGGGGATTTCGCTCCGCGTGCCGGTGCCGGTAGGCAGCATTGTCGACCTCGTCGTGGATGTCGAGAAGGACGTCACCGTCGAGGAAATCAATGCCGCGATGAAGGAAGCTTCCGAAGGCCGCCTGAAGGGCATCCTCGAATATTGTGTCGACCCGATCGTCTCCAGCGACGTGATTGGCAATCCCGCCAGCAGCATCTTCCACGCCGAATGGACGATGGTCATGCAGAAGCGGATGGTCAAGATTCTGAGCTGGTACGACAACGAGTACGGCTACTCGAACCGTACCGCCGATCTGATCGCCAAGGTCGCGAAGCTCAAGTAAGTTCCGCAGTGTGACGTTGTAACTTCGGAAGCCCAGGGATTGCGATCCCTGGGCTTCTCTTTAATGCGTGATACGATATGCCGCAGCGCTCTCTCCCGGTCACGGGGCCGATCATCGCCCCTTCGATGCTGAAGTGCGACTACGCCCAACTGGGTGACCAGATCGCGCAGCTCGATCGCGCCGGGGCGAAGGTGTTGCATTGGGACGTGATGGACGGCCATTTCGTCCCGAATCTCTCGTACGGTGCGATGGTCATCGCCAGATTGCGAAAGCAGACGGAGTTGTTCTTCGACGCGCATCTGATGATCAGTGATCCCGAGAAATACCTCGACGATTACATCCAAGCCGGATGCGATGCGATCACGTTTCATCTCGAAGCGGTCCCCGATCCGCGCTCATTGCTGAAGCGGATCCGTCAGGTCGGAGTGCTGGCGGGGTTGGCGATCAACCCGAAAACACCGGCCGAGGGTGTGATGCGGGTGCTCGATGATTGCGATCTGGTGCTGGTGATGAGCGTAGAACCCGGTTTTGGCGGGCAATCGTTCATGCCGGAAGTCCTGCCGAAAGTAACGCAGATTCGCAACGCGGCGAACCCGCGGTTGCTGATTTCGATTGATGGCGGCATCGGTCCGGACACGATTGAAGCCGCCTCGAAAGCCGGGGCACGGTTGTTCGTCGCCGGTAGTTCTGTGTTTGACACGTCGGATTTTGCTCAAGCGATGGATCGCATGGCGGCACTCGCCCGCTCGGCGGCAGCCTGACCCCAGAGATGGACACGATGAGTACCGGACCGACCACGGAAACCCACGACGACAATCTCCCCAAAAAGCGGGGCGTTCCCGAAGGCCTCTGGATTCGTTGCGACTCCTGTCACAACACGGTCTTCCGTGCGCAGGTGGAACGGAATCTTCACCTCTGCCCCGACTGCGGTCACCATTTCACGGTCCCCGGGCAGGTGCGTGTCCAGCAACTCCTCGACGAAGACAGCTTCGAGGAATGGTGGACCGATCTCGAACCCGCCGATCCGCTGGGATTCGTCGATTCCAAGCCCTATAAAGACCGGCTCAAGAGCGAGCAAAAACGGACCGGGATGAAAGAGGCCTGCATCACGGGCCGTGGTTATCTCCGCGGTCGTCCGCTGGTGTTGGGTCTCACCGATTCCGCGTTCATCATGGGCAGCATGGGCTCTGTCGTGGGAGAAAAACTCACGCGGGCCGTCGAACAAGCCACCGCGCTGAAGCTTCCGCTGGTGATCGTCAGCGGTTCCGGCGGCGGGGCCCGGATGCATGAAGGCATCCTCTCGCTGATGCAGATGGGCAAAGTCTCCGCGGCACTGGCCCGTTACCAGAAGAGCGGCGGATTCTTCATCTCGGTCCTGACGAATCCCACCATGGGGGGCGTTGCCGCAAGCTTTGCATCGCTGGGCGATATCGTGCTGGCCGAGCCGAAGGCCCTCATCGGTTTCGCCGGTCCGCGTGTGGTGAAAGCGACGTGCAAGATCGAACTCCCGCCGGGCTTCCAGACCAGCGAGTTCCTGATGCAGCACGGCTTCGTCGACCGCATCGTCGCCCGCCCGCAACTCCGCGGCGAGATTTCCAAGCTGATTGATTATTGCAGCATGTGATGCGATCAAGTGCTAAGAGCCAAGTGTCAAGTGCCAGATTTGGTTCGGCGACATCGCATCCCGGCTGCTTCTGGGCAGCCGGGATGCTAAAGTGAGCGTAGTCCAAGCATCCCGGCTGCGAAGAAGCAGCCGGGATGCAGATTCTTCTCCGGCACTTGACTCTTGACCCTCAGTACTTGGCCCTCCCATGGATTTCTTCAAAAAGCTCTTCGCCCGCAAGCCGAAGATTGAGCGGGTGGATATCGCCAAGCGGTTCGAGCTGCTCGCGCGGACCGGGCAGGGAAGCATGTCAAAGGTCTGGCGGGCCAAGGATTACCTGTCCGGCCGTGTGGTGGCGCTGAAGCTGCTCGACATCGATAAGACGAAACGCTTTGAAGCCCGTTTTCAGGGGATGAAAGTCCGCAAGCCCACCGAGGGCGAAATCGCGATGCAGCTCAAGCATCCGAATATCGTCCAGACCTTCGAGCACGGCATCACCACCAACAACGAACAGTATCTGGTGATGGAGTTCGTGGAAGGCGTCGGGCTCAGTTATCTCATCGACTTGCAGAACGATGTCATGAAGCAGAACCGGTTGCGGTTCGTCATCGAACTCGGCGAAGCAATCGAATATTTCCACCGGCAGAACTGGATTCACCGCGATTTGTGCCCCCGCAATGTGCTGCTCGACCGGCAATGGTCGATCAAGCTCATCGACTTCGGTCTGGTCGTGCCCAATACAGAACCGTTTCAGTTGCCGGGGAATCGGACCGGGACCGCGAACTACATGGCTCCGGAACTCATCAAACGAATGCGGACCGACCAGCGGATCGACATTTTTTCGTATGCGGTGATGTGTTACGAGATGTATGCCCGCCGGTTGCCCTGGGACGCAGGGGAAACTCTGGAAGCGGTGATGCAGCACATCAATCGGCCGCCGCTGGATTTGCAGAAAGTCGCTAAAGGCATCGACACGCAAGTTTCGGAAACCATCATGCGCGGCCTCGCCGTCCGCCCCGATGATCGCTGGCAAACGATGGGCCAGATGCTGGAACAATTCCGCGAAGCCTACGAGCGTTTGTCGTGACGTCTGCCTCCCATGTGCCACGGCTGTGTCAGCCGTGCGAGCGCTCCACATCGTCTCCACCGCGCACGGCCGACACGGCCGTGGCACACAGTTGATCTTTTCTGTCCCTGAGCTCTGAACCCTCAGCCCTTAGCCTCCCCCTCATGAGTCACGGATTGACCACACCGCCGCGTTCCCCGTCTCCCGCGGACGGCTTGAATCCCTCGCAACGGGATGCCGTTCTCACGATGCGCGGACCGTTGCTGGTGCTCGCCGGGGCCGGCACGGGCAAGACCCGCGTCATCACGATGCGGATGGCGGAGTTGATTCGTCAGGGAGTGCCGCCGGATCGGATTCTCTCGGTGACGTTCACCAACAAAGCCGCGAAGGAAATGCAGCAGCGGACGCAGGCCATTCTCGGCCGGCGGATGAAATCCAAACCGGCGATCTCGACGTTTCACGCGTACTGTGTCCGTGTGCTGCGGGATGAAATCGAAGCCCTCGGGTATCCGTCGCAGTTCGTCATTTATGACCGCGGCGATCAGGAATCGGCCGCGCGGAAAGCGCTGCGGGATATCAAGGTGCCGGACGCCGCGCTGCGACCGGGGGACTTGCTGTCGCAGATCAGCCGGTGGAAGACCGCGGGGGTGGCACCGGATGAAGCGTCACAGTTCATCGACGATGACCGGGGGTATCTTGCCGCCGCGGGGTATCGGCGGTATCAGGCTTCATTGCGGGCCGCGGGATCGGTCGACTTCGATGATCTCCTGATGCTCACGATCCGCTTGTTCGATGAGTTCCCTGAAGTTCTCGAACGGCAACAGAACCGGTTTGAGTACGTGCAGATTGACGAGTATCAGGACACGAACGAGCTGCAGTTCCGCATCGTCGCCGAGCTGGTCCGGCCGCATCGTAACCTGTGCGTGGTGGGTGATGACGACCAGTCGATCTACGGCTGGCGCGGAGCGGAGATCAAACACATCCTCGGTTTTCAGCAGCAGTTTCCGGGTGCGAAAGTCGTCCGGTTGCAGGACAACTACCGCTGCACGACGCAGATCATTGATGTCGCCAACAAGCTGGTGAAGTGCAACCGCGGCCGGCATGAGAAGACGTTGATCGCCCACAAGTCCGGCGCCAACGTCGTGTTCAAACCCTATCCCGACGAGCAAGCGGAGGCGGAAGGCGTCGTGCGGGACATCAACTATCTCGTCACGCAGTTGGAGATTCCTCCCGCGGACATTGCGATTCTCTTCCGCACCAACGAACAGCCCCGCATCTTTGAAACCGAACTGCGGCGGCTGCGCGTGCCCTACACGCTCATCGGTGGACAATCGTTTTTTGATCGTCGTGAAGTGCGGGACATTCTCGCCTACATGAAAGTCCTGTCGAACCCGCAGGACGAAGTCTCGTTGTTGCGGATCATCAACGTCCCCACCCGCGGCATTGGCGACGCAGCGATGGACAAACTGCTCAACGAAGCGGTCAAATCCGGCCGGACCATTTGGTCGGTCGCCCCGGAACTGGTCGCCACGAAAACCATCTCTGCCAAGACCTACGGTTCGGTGCAACGGTTTCATGCTTTGTTGGAAGCGTGGCGACCCCGGTTTGCTGAGAAGGGCGTGACGCTCGTCGATCTCTTCCGGCAGTTCCTCAGAGAAATCGACTACGACAGCGAAATCGAGAAACAGTATCCCGACCAGCAACAGCAGGTCGCACGGAAAGCCGTCGTGGAAGAATGTCTCACCGCGGTGAAGGAATATCAGTCGCGTGCGCTGCGGCCGTCACTGAGCAATTTCCTCGAAGAAACGGCCCTCACCGGCAAAGACGACAGCTTTGGCGAGAACCCGGAACTCGAACGCCCGGCCGTCAAGTTGATGACGCTGCACAGTGCCAAAGGACTCGAATTCCCGCGGGTCTACCTCGTCGGTCTGGAAGAAGGCATCCTGCCCCATCAGCGTTCCATCGACGCCGGGACCACGGAAGCGGTCGAAGAAGAACGCCGGTTAGCGTACGTCGGCGCGACCCGGGCCCGCGATTTTCTCACCATCTCGTGGACGCAACTCCGACTCAAGTGGGGCAAGGCGAAACCAACGATTCCTTCGCGCTTCCTCGCCGAAATGCAGCCCGAAGAGAAATAACCCCAGAAGCCCACGGTTTCTGAACCGTGGGTCTCTTCCAAGAATTGTGATCGATGCTCCTCCTCGCCCTCGAAACCAGTGGCCTCTCCGGCTCCGTCGCCCTGTGGCAGGACGGCATTGTGACCGAACGCTCGCTGGCCACCGAAGGCCGTCGCCATGCTCAAACGCTCATCGCCGAGTTGAAAGCCCTGCTCGACGACCGCAGCGTGACATTGAAAAGTATTGACGGCATTGCAGTCAGCATCGGCCCCGGCAGCTTCACCGGATTGCGTGTCGGTGTGGTTGCCGCCAAAACAATTGCATACGCCATCGGTTGCGGTGTGCTTGCGGTGGACACGCTGGCCTCATTCGCAGAACACGCCCCCGCGGAATGGTCGCGCGTGTCGGTGATCAGCGATGCCCAGCGCGGTGACCTGTTCGTGGGCGAATATGCCCGTGATGCGGATGGTCACTTTGCAGCGACGGCCCCCGTGCGGATTATCGCCGGGGAAGAATTTCGAGCCGTATTGACGTCGGACGCGATCGTGCTTGGCCCGTCCGCGCGCCGATGGGAAACGGCTGTCGACGGTCCGCGGTTCATTCATGACGCGTGGTCACTGCAACCGTCCGCCACCGGGGTGCTCACCCTCGCCGCGCGCCGTTGGGCTGCGGGGGATCGCAGCGATTTGTGGACGCTCGCGCCGTTCTATCTGCGTCCAAGTGCCGCGGAAGAAAAGCGGGCGCTGTCCGAGCCGCGACCGTAAGGGAGCGTGTTCTTCATTCGTTGAGTGCAACAGCGAATTCTCTGCCCCTGCCGGTTCCTGACTGTGCGGAAGAAGGGAACCACGGAATACACGGAGGACACGGAAAAGGAGAGGAGAGAAACAAGTGCATCAGGAATGTTAACGGAACTCCTGTCGCACCTCCGTTACGGATTTCTCTTCCCCTTCCGTGTATTCCGTGGTTCCTCGTCTTCTGTTTCCCTCTTCGATTTCACCACCCCGCGAGACAAGAACTCGCTCCCTTACGGTCGCGGCTCAGACGATCTTCAGCCGAAGCGGAGTGCGTAAATCGGCGGCAGGTGATACGGCAACGCAGTCCACTCGTCGCCGCCGTTGGACGTCGTCCACAGGTTGCCAGTTGTGGAACCGAATGCCAGGTTATCGCCGGTTTCGTCGATGTCGAGCGCGTGGCGGAAGACGAGATCGTAACAGTGCTTCTGCGGCAACCCGTTGGTGAGGACTTCGCACGTCGCGCCGCCGTCACGGGTGCGGGTGACCGAGAGCTTGCCGTCGACGGGGACGCGGGTTTCGTCTTTCACGGCGGGGACAAACCACGCGGTGTCGCTGTTGGTCGGATGAACCACGACACCGAAGCCGAACGACGACGGTTGCAGGCCGGTCACGTGCGACCAACTGCGGGCGTTGTCCGTGGTGCGGAAGACGCCGTTGTGATGCTGCACCCACAACGCATCCGGGTTCGACGGGCAACGGACCATGCGGTGCGGGTCCTGAATGTTTTCTTCGTACTTTTGTTCCGGCGGCATGTACTCGGCGAAGATCCCCTTTGCGGCGATGGACCACGTTTTCCCGGCGTCTTCCGTCCGCCACACACCGCCACAGGAGATTGCGATCAGCACATGTTCGTGATTCCGCGGGTCGACACACACCGAATGAATGCCGGGCTTGTCCGCCCCGCCACCGAACCAGCCTTTGCGCTCGGGGCAGTCCCAGAGCGGGGCATTGATGGTCCACGTTGCCCCGGCGTCCGCCGAGTAAAACAGCCCGCCGGGAAGTGTGCCGGTCCACAAGGTGTCGGGGCGACTCGGGTCCGCGGTTTCCAACGCCCAGATCTGCATCAGGCTGTCGCCGGTGCCGTCTTCGGCCTTTGGGTAGACCGGGACGCCGACTTCGGTCCAGGTCACGCCGTCGTCATCGGAACGATGGAGTTTCACGCCGAAGTGACCGTGGTTGAGCGCGGCATACACACGCTTCTGTGCCGGTTGCGGCAAGACCATCGATGTCGGTGCGGCCAGAAACGAGACGCGTTCCACGTCCCATTTGCCGTTTCGTTGCCGGAGTTCAAAGACTCCCTTGCGCGTCCCCACCCACAAGCGATCCGACATCACTATCCCCCGGAAAGGGCTTGAAAAACGTAGATTTCGTCGTCAGCAGCCACGGCATCGGTCAGACGGACACGATCCCGAATCGGTGCCCCATTGATGAACACCGTCACATGTTGCCGCAGACGGTCCTGATCATCGAGGACGTAGCCCCGCAGCCGCGGTTCTTCGGCAAAGGCCGCGAACATAACTTCGGCAAGCGTCGCGCCGGAATAAGTGCGGCGGGACGTGTCGAAGAGGTGCTGTCGCAGATGAGGTGTCCAGTCAATCGTCGCCATGCGGGTAGTGTACAGATTGGTGGAGACGTCGCAACCCCGATTTGATGACTTCACGGCTCAGGAGTTGCCGAACAGCGGGTCTGTGGTTCTGCGAACCGGCAAGCGTGTTGGTGGCGCTACAGATACGAATGGGGCATCGTTATCATTGATTGATTCTTCAACCACTTACCGATGGACCCGCCATGACCGTTTCGCGACCAAAGAGCCAGCAGCAGTTTGAACGTGCGCAGCGTGTCATCCCCGGCGGTGTGAACAGCCCCGCCCGGGCGTTCGGCGGCGTCGGTGGCACCCCGGCCTTCATTGACCGCGGCGATGGTCCGTATCTGTATGACATCGATGGCAACCGCTACCTCGACTACATCGGTTCCTGGGGGCCGCACATTCTCGGGCATCGTCATCCGGCGATCATGTCGGCGATTCAAGCCGCACTGGAAAAGGGAACCAGCTTCGGGGCGCCGACGGTCCTCGAAAGCGAACTCGCTGAGCGCGTGATTGCCGCCGTGCCTTCGATTGAACTGGTGCGGATGGTGAACTCCGGGACCGAAGCGACGATGAGCGCGATCCGTGTCGCGCGCGGGTTCACGGGTCGCGAAACCATCATCAAGTTCGCCGGTTGTTATCACGGCCATGTTGACAGCCTACTGGTTAAAGCCGGCAGTGGCGCACTCACGCATGGCAATCCGTCGAGCCCCGGTGTCCCGGCCGGTTGCACGCAGGACACGCTCGTTCTGGAATACAACGACTGCCAGCAACTCGCCGAAGCGTTCGCCAAGCAAGGGGACAAAATCGCCGCGGTGATTCTGGAACCGGTCGTTGGCAACATGGGCCTCGTCATTCCGACCACGGAATTCCTGACCACACTGCGTAAGCTGTGTGATCAACACGGCACAGTGCTGATTTTTGACGAAGTGATGACCGGCTTCCGATTGTCCTACGGCGGAGCCCAGGAACTGTTCGGCATCAAGCCGGATATGACCACGCTCGGAAAAATCATCGGTGCGGGGATGCCCGTCGGGGCGTACGGCGGCCGGGCGGACATCATGCGGAAGGTGTCACCACTCGGGCCGGTTTATCAGGCGGGCACGCTGTCCGGCAACCCGGTGGCGATGTCAGCCGGAATCGCCATGCTGGATACACTCAAAGCGACGAATCCCTATCCGCAATTGGCCGATTACACCCGACGGCTGGCAATGGGATTATCCGCGATCGCGACCAAGCACGGCATCCCGCATACCTGCCCGCACGTCGGCAGCATGATCACGCTCTTCTTCGCCGCCGACCCGGTCACGAACTACGCCACCGCCACGAAGAGCGACACCGCCCGCTTCGCGAAGTTCTTCCACGCGATGCTCGACCGCGGTATCTATCTGGCTTGCAGCCAATACGAAGCCCACTTCGTCTCCGCCGCGCACACGGAGGCGCATCTGGAAGAAACGCTGAGCGCGGCCGAAGGGGCGTTGGCGGAAATAATGGGTTGAGGGTGGATGGTCGAAGGTTGAGGGTCAGAAAAACAATTCCGCCACCCGCGTCCCAACATCGCTTGCGGTTTCGCGCCCCGCGCTGATCCCACCGCGTGACATCCGACATCACCGGTGCTCACTCATCGTCGTCAACGGCTTCGTCCTCGTCTTTTGCACCGCGCGAGGTCCGTTTCTTCTTGGTTTCCGTCTTGCGAAAGATGGCGACGACATCTTCAATCGGCACGACAAACAGCACGTTGTTCGCTTCAAGGTCAACCGGAATCGCATTCTTCGGGTGAAAGATCACGCGGTCGTATTTGCGGATCGGGAAGTCGATGTCCCGCTCAATCTGAGCGCTGATTTCCACCACCCGGCCGGTAATCGTCGGGATTTCCGCCTGATCGGGCAGCACGATGCCCCCCCGCGTCTTCTGACGGGCTTCGTCTTTGCGAATCAGAATCCGCTTTCCCAGCGGCTCAACGATATCGACCACAGACCAGGCTCCTAGATGCTTTGATCATTCTTTAAGAGATTGTAGCGCGGCAAACGAGTGCAGGGAACCCCGGCTCGGATTCGAGGGGACCAAAACGAAAACGCCCTTCGACAGGTTGCTGCCGAAGGGCGCAGATGCAGATTGTCGTCCTACTTCACTTCACCGCAGTCGTCGATCACCACCTTGGCGGAGGTCGCGCCACTCCGAGAACCGACGGCCTCAATCGCCTTCACCACATCCATGCCCTCGACCACTTTGCCGAAGACGACGTGCTTACCGTCGAGCCAGTCGGTTTTGATCGTGCAGAGGAAGAACTGCGAACCGTTGGTATTCGGACCGGCGTTCGCCATGCTGAGGGTGCCCGGGCCTTCGTGCTTCAGCTTGAAGTTTTCGTCAGCGAATTTTTCACCGTAGATCGATTTGCCGCCGGTACCGTTTCCGCGGGTGAAGTCTCCCCCCTGGCACATGAATTCCGGGATCACGCGGTGGAAGCTCGAACCCTTGAAGCCAAAGCCCTTTTCGCCGGTGCACAACGCCCGGAAGTTCTCAGCCGTCTTGGGCACCACGTCGGAGCGGAGTTCCATCACAATCCGCCCAGCTTTCTTCCCACCAATGCTCATATCAAAGAACACTCGCGGCAACTTCTCTTCACTCATCGCTACTGTCCCCATTGCGACACTCGCCGCGGCGGCAACCGACGTGGCCAACACATCTCGACGCGTCAACATGAACCAGACTCCCGTCACCTCAAACCAATCCGGACGAGCACACGCGGCTCAATGGATTGGTTCACGTCTCCTTACGACAGCTTATTATGCCGTACCGACGTCGATAACGAAAGATACCCGATCACCGCTTGCGGTTTCGCGCCCCGCGTGCTTCTGAAGCCCGGCGTTTTCCTTAACCGCGGGCTTCTGTATTTGAGAGTTGTTACAGCGTTCAGACTGAAGACCAAGGCTTCCGGCGAATCGAAAGGCAGAAGCCCGGCGTCCAAAGCAGACGCCGGGCTTCTTTCTTCTATCGAACGATTTGCGATCACGCGGCGATGGACTCGCCCGGGCCGCCGAGACGGTAGCGCTTCGTCAAGAGATGGATCGCGGCGGTCAGGCCGTGCAGCGCTTCGTCGAACTGCTGTGTTTCGTGCAACAGCCGGATGTTCTCGCTGAGAACCCGCTGCAATTCGACCAGTTTGCCTTCGTCTTGTGTGAGTCCCTCGAATGTCTTGCCGACGTCGCGGAAATCGTCGCGCAGGGCCGCAATGCTTTCCAGGGTGCGCTGAATCGTCGCGAGATGTTGCGTCTGCCGCGATTCGATCTGCGTCAACATCTGACCGATACGCTGATCATGACGGCCTTCGAGTGCTTCGTGACGTTTTTCCAGCGTTTCGAGTGCCGTGGCCCACGCTGTGGTTTCGTGTTGTTGGCGTTCATCGAAGCGCTGCATGAGCTGATCGAAGGAATGGGTCCACGCACCCACCTGACGATCCAGCGTTGCGGCGAAAACCTTCAAAGCATCGTCGTTGGCTTGCTGGAGCACATTCAGGAACGGCGTCAGGTTTTCGTGTTTCACTTCGAAGCGATTGAGGAGTTCACGCTCGATAAAACGATCAACAAAACCGTCGATGCTGAATTCCAGCCGTTCACACAGGAAAAGGCCGAACATCATCGTCATCGCCGCGGCGAGGGCGACCGTCGTGGTGTTAAATGCCTGGCCCATTTCTGAGACGACTTCCGGCAACCGATTAGCCATGTCATCAAACGAGATGCCGCTGAGTGCGGTGCCGAAGTGGACCACGGTGCCGAGAAAGCCCAGAATCGGTGTGACGGCAATGACGAACCGCGCGAGTGTGTACCGGGTGTAAGTTTCGTCCTGCCCCTGACCGGAGAGGTATTGCAGATGGTCGCGGTATTCATCGACGCTGTTGTTCTGCACCACGTAATCGAGCGCCGCCGTCACGCGTCGTCCCAGGCGTGATTCCGTCAGCCACCGCGGCCGCTGTTGCACCCCGGCAAGGAGTTCCGCAGCGTTGGCAATCGGTTCGCGACCACTGCGGGCCGGCAGAAAGTTTTCGCGCAGGGCGAGCAACTCGCGCGGGAACGTGAACGTCTTCAGAATCAGATCGACCACGCCCCAGATGAACATCGCAACGATGACGTAATCGACCGGAGCTTCGGTGGTGTAACGGGCCAGGAGCGAACCATGCATCGACGGTTGCCACATCACCCAATAAAAACCAACGGTGCCGACGGCGCTGAGTGCCAGGGAGAGGTCCACGCCGCGCGCCAGCACCTGCTTGAATTTCGTGAGCATCGCGATTACGACCCGTAAATGTCGGAGGATCCTGTTCCAGTGCGGCTCATATCGAAGCCACGCGTTGGTGACAAGACCGGGGATTGGATGCACGCGGTCCGTGGGCTAACGTCGTGGAAAGAATCGCGGTGTGGCCCGACGGCATCGGCAAGAACTGCCACTAAGGCAGCCCTGTCGCTCCGCGACAGGATCGCCGTTGCCAGGAACGGCGCTGCACGTGAATCGGCCTTCCTGTCGCGGAGCGACAGGGCTACTTTGGGGAGCGGGGCGACAGTGGTTTCAACCGCCCCGGTTTCTGCATCAGCAGGATGTACTCATGCACCTTGTTGATGCGGAACACCGCAGGGTAACCGAGTGGGCGCAGGCTGTTATAGTCCGCCTGCCGGTTCCAGATAATGAGATCGTCGAGACGGTAACCCTCGGTCTCCAGGCACCGCGCGAGATCGCTGTGAAGCGGATAGAAGCGATCTTTCTTCCGCAGGTCCATCACATTGATGCAGCAGTGCGCCCCCGGTTTCATCGCGGCGAAGACCTGTCGGAAGACGTCTGCGAGGGCATCGAGATACGCTTCATACTCGGGGAACGTGCCGAGATCGCCGTCGTGATTGCCGTAGTGCCGCACCGTCTTGTAATCGGCGGTGCGCTTCTGACCGAGGATGTTCCAATACGGCGGCGACGTCACGCAGAGATCGATCGATTCGTTCGCGATGTGCTGCGACAGTTCGGTCGCAGACGCATGATGAATGACGATCCCCGCATCCAAGAGACCGAGTCGTTGCTGGACGAGTTGAACGTACTCCGCGGAAAGTTCGATCCCCACACCCTGTTTGCCACGACGTTGAGCGGCAACGAGCGTGCTGCCAGAGCCACAGAACGGGTCGAGAATCACATGGTCGCCGGTGGCGGGGAGGAACGATTCGATCAAGCGTTCGGCGAGCGCAATCGGAAATTGAGCGGGATGTTTTAGCCGTTGTTCTTCGGCGGTTTTGCGGAGATCGCTCCAGACGCTGATCGAGTTTTGCAGCCAGCGTTTGCCGTCGAGATCGTTGCACCGCGGCGGTTGTTTGCGCGGCGGCTTAGCGGGGGCATCGGTGGCCTTCACACGTTTCTGTGGGCTCATGGAAAGCACCACCGAAAGCGGAGAGTGCGTTCGAAGTCTCGACGGGGATGTTCGCTCTTGATCCCGAAGGGATCGCAGAAGGTAGCCGGTGGTCGCAGCGCAGCGCAGACCACCGGTAAGGTATCTTTCATGTACCGCACCCCGGAGGGGTGCCAGACGCATTGAGTCGTCAATTTCTGGCACCCATCCAGGGTGCGATTTTTTCCTCGTTGGAACCGGTGGTCTCCGCTGCGCTGCGACCACCGGCTACCTTCTGTGACCCCTATCGGGGTCGAAGACGAGATCCAACGGCGATCTTGCATCACTAGTCGCTCGGAAGATCCGCTCATGGCTGCTTCGACCCGACGGCCGCCATGCGTCGCCCCAGGGACTGCACGTAAGCGTAGAGATCGGCATAGTCATTCGGCGTGAGGTCTTTCAGCAATCCTGTCGGCATCAGTGAGACGGGGGACAATCGCCGTTCGTCGATGTCGTTCGCTTCAATGCGGAATGTCTGCTGCAACGCATTCCGCAGCAGCAGGCCATCGACCGATTCGTAGACGATCATCCCCGAGAACGCCTTTCCGGATTTGGTCGTAATCATCGTGGTCTGATACCGGGCCGAGACGTCGCGGCTGGGTAACAGGATTGCGGTGAAGAAATCGTTTCGCGAGAATCGATCGGCAGCCCCCGTGAGGTCGGGTCCCAAGGCAGAACGTCCACCGTGACATTGCGTGCAGCCTCGCTTTTCGTATAGCAACCGGCCGCGTTCACGGTCACCGTTGGCCCACGGGGCTTTCGTCAGGATCGACTGCATTTGTTCAATATCGGCGTCGCTGCCGAGGGCTCCCGCGGCGTCCTTTGGCCATTGTTTACGGATGTAATCGGTCCATGCGCTGATGGCGTCCGGCTGCGGTTTGTAGCCCGACTTACCGGTGATGAAGGCAAACTTCTGCTGCGTGTTCCGTTCAAGCAGTTTCACCACGCGTTCCCGGGCCGCATACTCGCGCTCATCCTGACCAAGGCGCCGCAGCGCGGTAAGCAAGGCGACCTGTTCCGCACCGGATGTATTGGCCGGAAGTGCTTCGAGGGCGGTGAGACACGCCGCTAACACTTCGGGCTGTGATGACTCCAAGCCGGAGAGGAACCGCGGACGATCGATAGATTCTGGCTTTTCCGAGAGCGTACTGAGGACTGCCCCACGCACGGAGAACCGCTCGAACTGCTGACGAACCAACTCGCGATGTTTGGGATCGGGTGACGCGCCCATCAGGAAAACCACGTCGTTGTTCCACGGGTAATCCTCCGCGACGGCTTGTTTCGCGAACGCCGTGATTGCATCCCCCACGCGCTGCGGCGGCATCTGACTCATGAAGAGGACATGCCCCGGTCGACCGAATCCGGGGACATCGACCATGATCGGCGCGAGGTACTCGTCCAGTTCCGCCTGTCGGTTGAACAAGTCTTTGAAGCGATCGTTCCAGGCATTGTCCTGTGGCAATTTGCGTGTTGCAATCTTTTCGTCGATCCGGACAAATGCCTCAGCCAGTTTCTGCCGTTGCGCTGCGGTGCGCGTCACGGGAATCCGTGCGGCGACCAGCAAATGGTGAATGTCTTCGATGGGATCGGACTCGGCCGTCAACTTGACCAATACCTTATCGAGCAGCTTCTGGTTCAGTGGGCCGAGCATGGCCAGTACACGGCCGAGTTCTTCATCGACGAGGGGGTGCTGCGTCGGATAAAGGTCCGCCAGTTGTGCCCGGAGCGTATCCCAATCGCGTTCGAGGTCGGTGGGGTCAATGCGTGGTGAATACCCATCAAACGCTGGCGGGTGACGCTCCGACGGGCCGAGGTCACCGAGCATCCATTGCAGCAATCGCAACGCATCCAGTTTGAGGTCCGGTGGGAAATCTCCCTGCAGCACCGTGACGGCGAGTGGTGACATGCTCTTGCGAACACGCTCGGGATTGGCTTGCGCGTGGGCCAGCCAACCGGCGGCATAGGAGACCACCGCCCGTGCGCCGGACTTTGTGGCGGCATCGGAGACGGCGACCAAGGCTGGTTCAGGCATCTGGGCAACCACCGTCGCGGCAAGCTGTCGCAGCGAATGATCGTCGCTGCCAAGCTGCTTCACAAGGCCTTCAGTCAAAGCAGGCCATTGGCTTGCTGTTGGCAACGTCAATGCCGCCTGCAAGGCAGAACGGGCCACCAGCGGGTGCGTGTCACTCAAACCCGTCGCAACAAGGTCCATCGCTATCGGTGACGTCGTTCCGCGGCTGCGTGCCCACAAGGCCCGCGCGCGGACTTCGTAGGATGTTGATTTCAGCAGCGCTGCGCACGCCGCGTCGTCGATGCCCCCAAAGACTTCCGTCAGAATCTCAATGGCCCGCACACGCTGGGGAGCCGGTCGCGCTTCGTCTTCGGCCGCCGTTCGAATGGCCTCTGCACCGAGCGTTTTCGCGATCGGCATCCATTTGTGTCGCGACCAACTCGACAACGGATGGGAGGCTGCCAGGCACTCTTCCAGCGGCGGTGGGGGAAGTCGTCCTGGTTCATTGCTGATGGCTCGCACCCGGTAAATGCCGCCGCGTGTGCCCCGACCACCAACACTGACGAAGAGCGATCCATCGGGGCCGACTTCGCAATCCGTCGGGGCGAAACCGTGCGATCCTAATCCCGACATGAACACTTCCGACGACGCCCGCCAGGTCGAACCCGACGGCGTCAGCTTCAGACACAGCACGCGACCGTAGGTCCAATCGAGTGCAAAGATTGCCCCGCGGTAATCCACGGGGAATTGCGTGTGCCGATAACTGACCAACCCCGTCGGCGATCCACGGCCGAAAGATCCGAGGACAGGCGGCATGTCGAATGCATAGTTCGGCCGCTTCCAACTCCGGCTGACCCAGCCCAGATCGGATCCTGGCAGCAACTGAAACACCCGCGTCGGTCGATACCACGGCATGGAGATATCGCGCTCATCGTCGCTGTCATAGGTGAAGAGGTCACCCGCATCATTGAACGTGAAATCGTAAGCGTTCCGCATCCCGTCGGCATAGATTTCGCCGCCCTTCAAATCGGGGGTGAATCGCAGCAAGGCTCCCGCGCGGGGAAATTTCACCGGAGACGTGGGCAACGTGGCATAGGCTGACGAAACCTTGGCTGTATTCCCTGCAATGAGGTACCACCAGCCGTCGGGGCCTTGCTGAATGGAATGGGCGTCGTGTTCACCGCCGGTCTGCAATTTCAGCAGCACATCCGGCGGACCATCGGCCTGGTCGTCACCATTCTGATCCCGGTACCGCAGCAAGCCGCCGTCACCGACACAAAGGAGTGTGCGTCCATGGAAATAAAGTCCCTGAGCACCCGATTGCGGTCCATCGGCGAACTTTTTCACTTCATCGACCCGGCCGTCGCCATCGCGATCCATCAGAATTTTGACGTATCCGGGACCGCTGACAACGACACGACCGAAGGCATCGATTGTCATGGCGAAGATGTCGTGGGCGTGGGTATCTTTAGCGAATTCGACGGCTTCAAAACCGGCGGGAACACGCACGGCAATTGTGTCTTCGTCCGCTGCGCGCAACCCGGTCACGAACAGACCCGCGACCGCCGCCACCAGAAATCCCCAACGCATCGTGCCTCCTTGAACGAACTACCCAGTGAACGTGCCGGAACCCGACCGCCCACCAAGCATGCACGGCAACTGTATCGCATGGTCCGATCTGCGGCAATTCGGACCGGTGCCGTAATCATGCCAGGTCGCGGTACACAATTTGGGAATCGTGGTTGCCGAGCCCGTGAAACGAAGCTGACCAAGCTCACCACCGGCTTTTTCGGTGGTAGGATGGCGAGATGCCGTCACCTCACCCGCTGAAAGGCCGCGTCATGAAAGTCAAACTGTTCTGGACCTACAGTAATCTTCCGATTGGAAAAGGCTCGTCTACGGCTGAAAAGTACGGGAGCCTTTTCGAGAACGAACTCAATACATGGCTCACGGAGAATCCGCGAATCAAGGTTGTGAACATTCAGCAATCGGCCAGCGGCGGTAGTGGTGGGGGAATGGTGATGTGGCTGATCTCCGTCTGGTACGAAGAGGGAGTTTGACCATCCAGCGATCCAAAACGTAACACGACCTTAAGACTGCTTTTATGAGCTCCCGGGGTGCTTCCGAGCGTGTCACATAACAGTCCGCGAAGCGCAACCGAGCCTTGATTACTCGACCTTGTGACCGTTGGTCTGACGAATGCAGTCGACGCAGTAGGTCATCGTGCCATCGCGAAGCTCTTCCACCAGACCGTGAATGTCGGTGTCGAAACCCGGGAAACGCTCGTTGAACATCCGGGCAAATTGCAGGTACTTCACGATCGCGCCGTTGAAGACTTCCCCAGGAATCAACAGCGGAATCCCCGGCGGATACGGGGTCAGCAGGACCGCCGTGATGCGACCTTCGAGATCATCGATCGGCACGCGGTCGATCTCCCGATGCGCCATCATGTCGAAAGCATCCGATGGCTTCATCGCCGGTTGCATCACCGACAGATACATCTCCGTGGTCACCCGCGCGACATCCGACTTTTTGTAGGTGTCGTGAATCTGCTGGCACAAATCCCGCAGGCCAATGCCTTCGTACTTGGGATAGTTCTGGCAGAACTCGGGGAGAATCCGCCACATCGGCTGGTTCTTGTCGTAGTCGTCTTTGAACTGCTGGAGCGCGCTCACCAGCGTGTTCCACCGGCCCTTAGTGATGCCGATGGTGAACATGATGAAGAATGAATACAGCCCGGTTTTTTCGACGATGACGCCGTGTTCGACGAGGTACCGAGTCACGATCGACGCAGGAATGCCGGAGGCTGCGAACTGCCCGGAGACATCCAAACCGGGTGTGATGACCGTCGCCTTGATCGGGTCGAGCATGTTAAAGCCCGGCGCGAGGTTACCGAAACCGTGCCAGTCGTCATTGGTCTTGAGCATCCAGTCGTCGCGCTGACCGATACCGTCTTCCGCCAGGGTCTCCGGCCCCCAGACTTTGAACCACCAGTCTTTGCCCCATTCATCGGCAACTTTTCGCATCGCCCGGCGAAAGTTCAGCGCTTCGACAATCGATTCCTCGACGAGTGCTGTTCCGCCCGGCGGTTCCATCATCGCAGCGGCAACATCGCATGAGGCAATGATTGCATACTGCGGTGAAGTCGAAGTGTGCATCAGGTACGCTTCGTTGAAGACGTGCCGGTCGAGCTTTGCCTCCTGCGACTCCTTCACCAGAATCTGCGATGCCTGCGAGATTCCCGCCAGTAGTTTGTGGGTCGAGTGGGTTGCAAAGATCATCGTTTCTTTGGTCCGTGGCCGATCTTTGCCGATCGCGTGCATGTCTTTGTAGAAGTCGTGGAACGTCGCGTGCGGCAACCACGCTTCATCGAAGTGCAGTGTGCCGATCTTGCCGTCGAGCAGCCCTTTCAACGTTTCGACGTTGTAGATGATGCCATCGTAGGTGCTTTGCGTGATCGTCAGAATCCGCGGTTTCCGATGGGGATGTTTTGCCTGTGCGGCGCGGGCAAACGGATTCGCGTCGATCTTCCGCTGAATGTTTTCTGGCAGAAACTCTTCCAATGGAATCGGGCCGATAATGCCGAGATGGTTCCGTGTCGGCGTCAAAAACACCGGCACCGCTCCGGTCATGATGATGGAGTGCAGAATCGATTTGTGACAGTTGCGATCCACCACAACGATGTCACCGGACGCCACCGTCGAGTGCCACACCATCTTGTTCGATGTCGATGTGCCGTTGGTCACAAAGAAGCAGTGGTCCGCATCGAAAATCCGCGCGGCGTTGCGTTCCGAAGCGAAGACCGGCCCGGTGTGATCGAGCAGTTGTCCGAGTTCTTCGACCGCATTGCACACGTCGGCCCGCAGCATGTTCTCACCGAAGAACTGGTGGAACATCTGGCCGACAGGACTCTTCAGAAACGCAACTCCCCCCGAGTGACCGGGGCAGTGCCATGAATACGAACCATCTTTGGCGTAATCGACCAGCGCCCGGAAGAACGGCGGCGCGAGTCCGTCAGTATAGGCCTTCGCTTCCCGCAGAATGTGGCGGGCGACGAACTCCGGCGTATCCTCGAACATGTGAATGAAGCCGTGCAGTTCCCGGAGAATGTCGTTCGGGATATGCCGGGATGTGCGTGTTTCGCCGTAAAGATAGATCGGGATTTCCGAGTTTTTGAAGCGAATTTCCTCGATGAATACGCGGAGCTTCACGATCGCGGGATCGAGTTCCGCGCCCGGTGTGAACTCTTCGTCGTCGATCGACAGGATGAACGCCGAGGCCCGGCTCTGTTGCTGGGCGAACTGCGAAAGATCACCGTAGCTCGTGACGCCGACGACCTCGGCTCCCTCCTGCACCATGGCATCGGCGAGGGCGCGAATGCCGAGACCGGACGTGTTTTCGGAACGGAAATCCTCGTCGATAATGACGATCGGAAAGCGAAACTTCATCGAACAACTCCGGGGGGATCATCCGCCACCCAAACCGGCGGGACACCGCAAGACGGTGTGAAAACAGAACGCGACGACAGATTCACATCGCGCAGCACGCCACGACCGGAAGACAGGCCACAACAGGGGCACTGACAGTGAGCGGGCAACGGTGCAGCTCGGGTCGGGCGAAACAAATGAATCTCAAGCACAACACACAGTGTGCGACATCCGCGCGCCGCTGCCAAGGGAACGCGGCGGAAAGGAGACGAAGTCGGCAACAATTTCTGATCGCAACGAAGCGGATCCAAAGTCACCTTGATTTCACTCACGCTCCTTCTTTTTGATGCGGTGACCGCAAGACGACTCGGACTTCAAAATCGGCACTCTTTTCTGAGGTAATGGATTCGCGACCACCGCGGAAGAGCCAGTCACCCGACCGAACTGAACCGGGTTGACGATGTAGGGTAATGCCTGCTTGCGAGAGCGGGTCCTTTAACATACCTCGTGACGATTGATTCGGAGTGAACCAGCAGTATTCAAGCTGTCGGTGATCTGGCAACCGACGGACGAGCAGAACGATTGTGGAATTTCCCTGAACGGTGGCCCCGCCGCTTGAGTCGGCTTGGCCGTCCACCACGGATTCCAGGGACAGAAACCATCCGTCACATTCCGCAGGCACATCAAAGGTGTATCGGTGGACGCCGAGCAAACGCTGCAAATCAGACGCTGATGCTTGTGGCAAACCAATCGCGGTGAGGACGTGCGAATGGACGAAGATCGAATAAACCGGCGGCCAGATCAATGCGATCGCCGTGAGTAACCATGGGAAGAAATTGCGCGATGGTTTCTGATCAGAATCGGCGGTTTCGGTGTTCATAGCGCCTCGACCAGGGTGATGGCGGTTATTTTTTTGTCAGCAAATTGAGCACGAGCGCCGCGGTGATGCCACCGTAGGCGATGAAACACAGGACGAGGACCACGCGACGCCAGATCGATGGTCGCAATTCCGGTGGCAGAAAACGTGTGTTAATCCGCAAAATCTGAAGTGCGGCAAGGGCAAGAATCGGGCTTGCCACGACGCCGAGCACCTGAAAGAGTTGCAGCACGGTTCCCAGACGGATGGCGTACAGTGCCCACGCCGTCAGCAGGATCAAAAGGCATGCATACAACCGACTCGCGGGCCAGCGCCGCACCGTCGGTGATGTCGCCCACAGCACATCGGCGACCGTGCGAACCAGCACATCCGTGTTCCCGAGGTGTGTCGAGAAGAGAATCCAAAATCCGTTGAGCAGCGTGAGCAGCCAAAGTCCTTGCCACAGTTGCTTCGCGAGATGTTCCGCTTGGAACGCGCCGACGTTGTACCCGGTTAATTCCGTTCCCGGCGGGATGAGGGCAATCGCCAGATTGACGTTGAGAAACATCCCGATGAAACAGCCCACGCCCCAGAGGGCTTGTTGATCCAGCAATGCGTAGCGCCACCATGTGCTCCAGCGGCGTCGATTCTCGGGCGTCAGTGGAAAGACCGCCCCGACCGGTTGCAGCGTGGCGTGTTCCGATGACAACGCGCCACCGATGCCGCCGACATGGGCTCCCATCCCAAAACCTTTATCCCGGAACCAGTTCGTCACCGCGAGATTGCCGAGCCCACCCGAACCGGCCGTTGCGGCGAACAGGCCAATCAACACCAGACTCACTCCCGTCGGCAGGGGCCGCACCACCAGAAACCCCTTCAATGTGTTCAAGCTGGTCTCCGCCGGCACCGCGAGCACATTTACCGCGATGAGGAAGACAAAGATAAAGAGGATCATCGCCCACGAAGCTCTTTCCAGCACGCGCTCGATCGACTTCCCGCTGAGCAGCAGGATGGCCGCCGCGGCGATCAGGCCCATGCCCATCCAATCGAGCGTGGCTTTGTCATCCGGAGTTGGCATCCGCCCCGCAACCGCCCCGAACAACACCACCGCACATCCGGCGGCCAGCGCCGGTGTCGCCAATTGAGCAACACCAATCAGAATGTAAAACGGGGCCCACAACTTTGGCCCCGGTGACAACCGCATAATGCCGGTGAGAATCGGTTCGCCGGTGTAGAGCGTGTACCGGATCGCTTCCAGGTTGAAGATCGTCTGGAGAATGATGCCGATGGTCGCAATCCAGAGAATACCGGTGCCATACTTGATGGCCATCATCGGCCCGACAATCCACTCGCCGCCGCCGATCGCCCCCACCAAGAGAATCGCCCCAGGACCAATGGTTCGGAGCAGATTTACGAACGAAAACGGCAACGGTTCCGGCAGATCACATTCCCGCCACGCTGGGAGGCAACCGTGATCGCGCGTCGAAAGCGGCGCTGTTTCTGCAATTTCCGTCATCGTGTTGCCGGTCCAAAGATAAAAAGTCAGAAATGCGGTCCACAGATTTCACAGATTGACACAGATTTGAAGGCGAAGAGAGAGAACCACGGAAGACACGGATCACACGGAAAGAGAGTGAAGAAAGTGCTTTGAGGGGGAAGTCAGCGGCTGTCGAGAAAACTTGCAATTCAACGGCTTTCCATCTTTCTCATCCTCTTTTTTTTCTTCCGTGTACTCCGTGGTTCCCTCTCTTCTCTCTCCCTCTGGCTCCCCTCTTCAAATCTGTGTCCTTCTGCGAAATCTGTTGATCGTCTTTCTCCGGTCTCATTTCGTTTCATCGCGGGTGAGTGGCGTGCATCAACCCGCGGAGATAGCCGTAGGCGAATAGGCGGCCGAGCATCGTATAGCCCGGCTCCCCTTCTTCGCCAATGTACATCGGGACGTGGTCGGGTCGCAGCGTGCCTTTGAAGCCGACATCGGCATACGCCCTCATTGCCGCGGCCATGTTAGTCGGGCCGTTGTCGTGAAACGTTTCGGCGAAATCGGTCGGCGTGCCGCGGACATCACGAAAATGAACGTACTGGATGTGCTTGCCAAGACGTCGAATCGTCGCGGGAATATCGACACCCATCGTGGCGAAGGAACCCTGGCAGAAACAGATCTTGTTGCGCTCGCTCGGAGCCATCGCCACCAGTCGCTCAAAGTTTTCGACGTTGTGCATGATCCGGGCGCGTCCCAGCATCTCCGGCAACGGCGGATCATCGGGGTGCATCGTCAGCGTCACACCGACACGCTCGGCGACCGGCAACAGTTCGTTCAGAAAACGATCCAGGTTCTGCCACAACTGCTGCGAGGTAATCAACGGCCCGGCTGGCGTGTGCGATGTGTTCAATGAGACAGCTTGCTGCACATCGGCCAGACGAAACTGCGTAACGGTCGCGCCGCCCCGTTCAGGCAGATCGACCCGCGTGCGGACCCAGTCGGTTCCGGCCATGAAGTTGTAACAGAGCAGATTGACACCGTGGTCCGCCATCTGTTCGAGGAGCGTTTTCATCGCGCGGATTTCGCTGCCATCGTCGGTGCCGAGCTTGAGGTTCTCAATCGGCAAGTAACCTTCGACCACCGTGACCGTCAGCCCGAACGACTCCGCCAGCCGTTGCGTCTTCGCCAACTCGGCGGCGTCGGTTCCGTAGTAGCGGGTGACCAGATCGGTCACGCCGCACTGTGCCGCGAGTTGCAGGTTCACTTCGTTGATGGGCGTAAGGACGGTACCGAGACGCATGGAGATTCCACTGAGCGAACGAGAAGAAGAGGGTGATCCACAGATTTCACAGAAGGACACAGATTAGGACAGAAATACCGAAGAGAAAGAACCACGGAATACACGGAGGACACGGAAGGGGAAGCAGAGGAGAAGACATCGAAGAGAGGAAATGGCGCGGGTGTCGCACATGTCACTTCACTAACATTTTCCCCTCTTTTTCCGTGTCCTCCGCGTATTCCGTGGTTCCTCTCTTCTTCTTCTAATCTCCATCAATCTGCGAAATCTGTGGATCGCCTTGATTGCCTTTCACGCCAGAACTTGGCGAATCACGTTCCCCGCGACGTCGGTCAAACGGAAATCGCGGCCGGCGTAACGGTACGTCAGCCGCGTGTGATCGAGTCCCAGCAGGTGCAGCAGCGTGGCGTGCAGGTCGTGAATGTGCACGGGATTCTCGGCGGCGCGGAAGCCGAATTCGTCGGTTTCACCGTAGGTCTGGCCCCCTTTCACACCGCCGCCGGCGAGCCACATAGAAAAACCGTAGTGATTGTGATCGCGGCCGGTACCGTTTTCCGACGTCGGCGTGCGGCCGAACTCACCCCCCCAGACAACCAGCGTGTCTTCGAGCATCCCGCGCTGTTTCAAGTCGGCGAGCAGTGCGGCCATTGGACGGTCAATGTCCGCGGCCAACTTCCGTACGGCGTTGTGATGATCGTTGTGCGTATCCCACGGTTGGCCATTGCCGTAATAGACCTGGGTAAACCGCACGCCCCGTTCGGCCAGACGACGGGCCAGCAGGCATCCGTTGGCGAAATGACCCTCGCCGTAACTTTCCCGAGTCGCCTTCGTTTCCTGTGCGAGATCGAAGGCTTCCGCGGCCGCAGTCTGCATGCGGAACGCGGTTTCCATCGATTGAATCCGCGCTTCCAGTTGCCGGTCGCCATTGCGTTCGGCGAGATGCTCCGCATTCAACTCCCGGAAGAGCTCCATCTGCTGCTGCTGCACCTCGGTCGGCCGCACCGGTTGTAGGAACGGCAGCAACTTCGACGGCGTGAGATCGGAATGATTCACGTACGTCCCTTGATACGCCCCCGGCAGAAAACCGCTGGTCCACAGGATCGAAAACCGCACCGGGCGCCCCGGACAAAGCACGATGTAACCCGGCAGACTTTCATTCTCGACGCCCAGTCCGTACAGCGACCACGCTCCGAATGTGGGACGAGTGGGAACGACCACACCGGCGTTCATCAGTTGGAGCGCCGGGCCGTGATTGGGGTTGTCGGTGTGGCAGGATCGCAGGACGCAGACGTCATCCATGTGCTGTGCAAACTGAGGCAGCAATTCACTGACGGGAACGCCACTTTCCCCCGCCGGACTGAAGGCAAACGGCGAGGGCAACAGCCCCGCGGTTTTGCGTTCCGTCCGCAGGTTGACGGAATCGGGCCGCTGTCCGGCGTATTTTTCGAGCGATGGTTTCGGGTCGAAAAAGTCGGGACCGAACGGACCGCCGTTCATGAAGAGCTGGATGACGCGCTTGGCTTTTGGTGGATGATGGGCGGGCAACGTCGCGGCTGTGGCGGGATTGGCGAGCATTTGTGCGAGTGCAAGTCCCCCGAAGCCGTCGCCGAGACGTTGCAGCGCGGTACGGCGTGATAGCTGAGGGGATTCAGACATTTTCATTCTCATGTAGATCCATCGCACATCTGTCCCAGCCCGGAGCGCAAGCGACGGAGGCTTTGCTCGATCCCGGTCGTCCGTCGCTTGCGCTCCGGGCTGGGACGGATTTGCTAATCCAAAAACATCAATTCATTCGCGCCGAGTAACACTTGCAGATACGCTTCCCATGCCGGTTGCGAAACGGATTCGCCGCCGGACACACTCTTCAGGAACGCCGCACCGCGCTGCTGTTCGGGCACTGTCGCCACCCGTTGGAACAACCGTCGATAAGCCGCGTCGACACACGCCACTGCGGTCTTGTCCGCTGGCATCGGCAATCCCGCGGACCATTGCAGCATCTGCGGACTATTCAGCACGAACAACTGCTGCAGCGGCGTCGTGGTCGGCGAACGATTCGGACAATGCCCGGAAGCTTCCGGGAAATCGTACAACCGCAGCATGGTGTTGAGTTCCTCACGCACCACGCGGCCATACAACGTCCGGCGGGCAAACGTGGGCTGATCGAGCGGACCGGCAATGCCATACATTTGACGATCCAGCTTCCCGGTCAGTGCGAGCAGATTGTCGCGCCATTGCTCGATGTCCAACCGCCGCCGTGGCATGCGGCTCAGCAACTGGGCCGACGGGTCCCGTTCCCATGATGCCGGATTGCCGACGCTGTCCTGTTGAAACGTTGCCGAGAGAACCATCTCGCGAATCAACCGTTTCATCGACCAGCCGTCATCAACCAGTTTCGCCGCGAGATAATCGAGCAGTTCCGGATGCGTGGGGCGATCCCCTTGGCGGCCGAAGTCGCTCGGGGTGGTCACCAGTCCCTGGCCGAACACTTGCGACCAGAGGCGATTGACAATCACGCGTGCCGTTAATGGTGCGGCTTCGGTGACCATGGCGTCGGCCAGATCAATACGACCGCTGCCGGTCTTCATTAACCGGGGTTGTGCGGGAGAAAGCACTTCCAGAAACCGCCGCGGCACGATGTCCCCCGGATCGGCGAGATTCCCCCGGCGATACACCGGCAGATCGCGCGACATGCCGTGACGGTATTCGAGCTTTGTCCGATCCTCGCCTTCCGGCAAGACGTCCAGAATGGAATCCTCGACAACATGTGCCCACGGCTCTTCATAACGTGGCGTCTCAGTGCGCACCGTTTCCATCTTGCCGCGCAGAATCGCCGCCACTGCGGAGGTCTCGGCAGGGTACTTCGCGAGATCGGCTTGCCACGTGGTGATTTGCCGCCGCGCGTCCTGCACGATTTTCGCGGCGACCGGTTCCAACAGCGGACGTTCGGAGAGTTGTGAACTCGCCATCACCCCGGCGAAGGCATAGTAATCCTGAACTGTAATCGGATCGAACTTGTGCTGATGACACCGGGCACACGCCACGGACAACCCGAGAAATGTGCGG
The DNA here is from genome assembly GCA_041753475.1 of Planctomycetaceae bacterium. GTDB lineage: Bacteria > Planctomycetota > Planctomycetia > Planctomycetales > Planctomycetaceae > DSVQ01. The sequence continues at coordinate 78,267 of JBGSUN010000034.1, forward strand.
GAGACTGTGTCGATCCGCTCGTCCCATTCATCGGCGACAATGTTCGATATCACCTCCGGCGACAGTTGCAATTCTTTCCAGAATGTCGGGCTTAACCCCAGCAATCCCAGTGCGGCGAAGTCCGTGGGAGGCACGCCTTCAATCTGATCGGCCGCAAGTTGCCGCCGGACGAACTGGTGGTAGGGAAGATCCTCGTTGAACGCGCGAATGATCCAGTCACGGTACAACCACGCGCGCTCGGCACTGCTGAGATAATTCGGCGTCTCGTCGACATACCGCACGAGGTCGAGCCACATCCGCGCCCAGCGTTCGCCAAACTCCGGAGAGGCGAGCAAGCGGTCGACCAATCGGACGTACTCGTCCTGTGATAAATCCGTCGGTATGTCAGCATCAGCATGAACGGGTGGTAATCCCGTCAGTGCGAAATGGAGCCGACGTTGCCGCACGCGCGGTGAAGCCTGCGGGGAGGGTTTTAGGCCGGCGCGTTCCAATCCCTGCACGATAAACGTATCAATCGGACCGGTCGCCCAAGCTCGGTGCTCGGGATTGACCGATGCGGCTTGCACTCGCGGCAACGGACGGAAGGACCAGAAATCGCGTTCTTCTTCAATGAGCAGTGCTTCGGTGAACTCGGCGGGTTCCGGACGCTTGGTGTGCGCCCCAGCATCAATCCACTGACCAACGAGTTCGATTTCCTCCGCATTGAGGCCACGTTTACCGTCCGGCGGCATTTCGCCGGCTTTCAATCGCAGAAATAGCGGACTTTTCTCGCGCTGTCCGGGAACGACAGCGGAGCCGCTGTCCCCTCCACGTTGCAGATGCCGGGCGAGCCGGACATCGAGTTTGCCAGATAACTCCGGCATTTCGCCATGACAGGCAAAGCAGTGGGCTTTCAGGAGGGGACGGATCGATTCTTCAAAGGTCACAACCGGCGGCGCAGCGATGACACGCGCTCCGAAGAGCACCGCTCCGAAAAACCAGCAACCGATCATCCACCGCATGCGGAACACTCCGTGCCCAACCCATCAGCCGATAATCATATCACTCCATCCGAGATCACGCAGCCGACGCCGTGAGATTCTGAAGCCGCCGAGTTGTCTTCGTCTCCCGGGTGTCATGCCTTCGAACCTGAAATCGTGCTCAATTGCTGTTGAGGTTGGAAGCGCCCTTGCGTTCTGAAGGAGAGTGAAGCCGCCTGTCATTCGAGAATGACACGGCTTCGGTGACAAATCAGGAATCCTGCAGAAAGGAACCAACGATGCTTCTACGAACAGCATCACCGCACCGGGTACGTGGATCATGCGGACGGATGGCCCTCTGGAGTGTATGCATTCTGGCGATGGCCGCTGTCAACGCATCGGCTCAACAAGGGGGTGGCGGTGGCATGTGCCAGGGCGGAGGGGGCGGAGGCAGAGCGACCGGTGGCGGCACGGGAACGACCACCACCGGCGCGATCGCATCCCTGACCGCGGGCAGTCTCCGTGGTGGTGGGGGATTGGGAACCACCGGCAGCGCACTCGGGTCCACCTCATCGGCATTGCAGTCGATGCAGGCTCACAGTGCCCAGTTTCGACAGGCACAACTGAACGCATTAGCGACGAACGCGCAGATTCGCGCGGAAACGCAGTCGATGTGGGAAAACGCCCGCCAACGCAAGCTGCAGGCGTTGGCAATCCGTCAGCGGACGCTGGCCTCACGAACGAACGGCCAGTAACGCTCCTGGCTTGTAACGATCTCCGAAGTCCAGCCGCCGCTCCGGCTGGGCTTTGCTGCTGCGCCGTCTACGGCCATTGGCGCCACCATTTGCGGTGTTGACGGCGCGCTCGGGGTTGGCCGAGAAATGTGACGAGATCATCGCGCATCTTCAACGCCGTGGGATAACGTCGATCCGGATCAGGATGCATCGATTTCTCCAGGATCGTGACCAAACCGGCAGGCAGACTCGGGGCATGCCAATAAGGGGGCAGGATGTTCCCTTCACGAATGGCGGCCATCATCTCGGGGACCGACTGAACAGCAATCGCCGGGGCTTGCGTGAGCAATTCATATAATGTGATGCCAAGGGAATAAAGATCGCTTCGCGCGTCTCCCGGACGAAGAAATCGCTCCGGAGCCATGTAACGCAACGTCCCCAGTGCCGGAGTTTGTTCGTCCTGCGGGAGTTCATCCCGGAGACCACTGCCGCTGAAATCCGTCACCACAACGCGTCCGGCGGCATCCAGCATAATGTTGGCGGGCTTGATATCGTTGTGCAGAATCCCCGCGGCATGCGCATGCACCAGTGCTTCAGCAATCTGAACACCAAACTTCGCGAAGAGGAGCCAGGAATCGCGGCGGAGCGCGATGTTGGACTTCGCCAGTGTCATCGCCGCAGGACGAGTGGCGGAACGATACTTCTCACCGATTGGCTCATCGGACTCCCGCAGTCGTTGAATGATTTCCGACAGCGTCACCCCTTCGATGAGCTGCATGACGTAATAAAAAAAACCGGTTTCCTCCCCGAAGGAATAAATTGGAACAATGTGCGGATGCCGCAATTGAGAAATCGCGTCGGCCTCCCGGCGAAACTGCGCTTGTCGCTGAGAAAGGTCTGCCCCGAGACGAAACGGCAGCAACTTCAACGCCACCGATCGGCTGGAAAACCGGTGTTCGGCTTGAAACACCACCCCCATACCACCGCGGCCGAGTTCCCGAATCAGCCGATACTCGCCGAGTTCCCGTAGCGGGAAATGAATCGGCAAGCTCTGGCGGACGCACTCAACTTCCTTTGCCGTTCCCCACCGTTCGAGCCGCGCGACTAACGGCAAGAGTTCACGGAGTTCATCGGCGAGATCCGGATGGGCAGCGCAGACCGTATCGACATCGGGAGCCACTCCGTCGCGCACCTCGGCAACATACCGGCTGACGATCGCGTCCAACTGTTCTTCGGACGATGCCGGTGTCTCTGCCATCGCTCCCTGTTCCGCAGACTTTCGCCACAATTCCAACGACGCGTTGGCCCTGCCGCAGATTCTCAATGGCTGCCAGGGCGGTAGTCGAAGAAATCGGGCATCAGTTCCAGCACGCGTTTCAGCTTCAGCAGCGCCCGCACATATCGGGCGCTGGCCGCTTGCTCGCTCATTTCCATGACAGTGGCGACTTCCGTATTGGAAAGCTGCTCGAAGTGCCGCAAGACGACGACTTCACGATCAACCGGGTCCATGCCTTGCAGGACCGTGTCCACTTGCTCGGCCCGTTCGGAGCGTCCCATCGTGCTGCTGGGAGAGGCAACATCGGCCTGCAAATAGTATTGCAAAGATGACGAGGTTTCCGCCGGACTCCAACGACCGTGGATCGAGAATTCACGGCCTGCGGAACGCTTGGCGGCCCCGAAATGCCGACGGTGCAAGTCGGAAAGCGTCTGACAGACGAGTAACCGAAACCAGACGTAAGTCGAACTGGCGCTGCTGGCCAGGAGATGTTCCACACGGTCCGTGGCGCGGACCCACGCATCCTGCAACACGTCGTCCGGATCGATGCGGCCGCGCAGTTTGGGATGCATGCGGAAACTGACCATGCGCCACAACCGGGGTCGATGGCGCGTGAAGAGATCGGCCAGACCGCTGTTGTCATCGTTGGCAATACGATCGAGGCAATTCCGCTCAAATTCATCGAGTCCGTCTGGTGACGGCGTGGGAACGGCAGCGGGCGTCGCGTTGTCCATGATGTCATCAAAATCGTGAGAAAATCTCCGACAAACACTATCTAAGCGATTTCCCACCCCCGACAGCAACCCCGATTCATGGAATGCACACGTCAACCCTCCCGTCAGGGGGCTAAGGGTATGCGGTTTGATTGTGTGCCACGGCCGTGTCGGCCGTGCGAAGTGGCAACACACGCTACAAAATTG
>JBGSUN010000035.1:0-86961 GCA_041753475.1 Planctomycetaceae bacterium
GTAACCCCGCCGGCGTCAACCCCGGCAGAACTCCGGCCGAAGCGATGGCGGCGAACCTCGCCGGAGCCAATCCGGGAGCGGGCAACCCCGCAGCCGTTGGCGGACCGGGCAACCCTCAAGGTGGTCAGGGCGGAGCCAGCAGCATCACGGGCGACCCCGGTTCCATCGAATACGCCATCTCCAAACTGATCTCCATGGCGAAAGCTGGCGATTACACCGGCGTCGAAACGATCATCAGCGAAAAAGCGAAAGGCCTCGCCGCCGAATTCCGCGAGCAAGATCTCAAGCCGACGCAAGTCGAAAACTACAAGACGACTTTTGACGGCCTACAGCCACTGAACCGTCGCGCTTCAGGTGGCAGCGGCGTGCAGTTCACTCTCAAGAAGGGTGAGACCTTTGTCCAGATCACCCTTGCGAAAGAGAATGGCAGCTTCAAGATCAAGGAATTGCAGGTTCGCGACGGGAAGATCAAGTAGCCCGTCGGCCTCATCTTGAGTCAGCCGCACCCCGGTTGCCGCAATGCTGCCGGGGTGCTTTCGTAGATACTCTTTCATGCGAGGTCCCAATCGTGTCGGCTGTGGATTGGCAACCGGATCAATTGGTGTTGCCCGTTGCACAGAACGTGATCGTCGTCTGGCGTATCCCGCTGGAAACCCATCGCCCTTTGCTGGATACCGAATGGGCACTGCTCTCGGCCGACGAATACGCCCGCGCTGAACGCTTCAAGTTCGATGAACCGCGGATCCGACTCGTTCGTTGCCGCTGCGCCTTGCGACAGATTCTGGCACGCTGGCTTGCTCTGGATCCACGAGCCTTACAGTTTGAGTACGGTGAACATGGCAAACCGCGATTGATGGGCTTACCCGCGGCCCCGGCATTCAATGTCTCGCATTCTCACCACTGGGGCCTGATTGCCTTGACCGCCGCAGGTGACATTGGTGTCGATGTCGAACGGATCGAACTGCGGAATTCCTGGAATGGGATTGCCCGCCGGTTTTACTCTCCTTGCGAAGTCGCGACGCTTGAAGCGCTCCCCCCCGCCAGGCAGTTGGCCGGCTTCTTTCATATCTGGACCGGCAAGGAAGCGTTCATCAAAGCGATCGGCCGCGGGCTGTCATTTCCCCTGTCCGGCTTCAGCGTGCAGGGAGACCCCGATCAACCCGCACAGTTGCTCGCCATCGAGAACGATGCGGCGGCTTCCCAGCAATGGCGCATGCAAACGGTCTCACCCGGTGCCGACTATGCGGCCTCCGTGATCTGGAACGGCCCGGCCCACTCCGTTGTGTGCAGGGATGTTCGTTTGGCGGATCGGTGAGTGACAATCATCGATGGGTGGGATCCACAACCCAGCGACCACCGATCATCGTGCCGATCACACGATTCCCCGGTGCGAACAAGTCGAAGTTCGGATCGCGGAACGCCGGGTCACGGAGTTCGATCACGGCGAAGTCGGCTCGTTTGCCGGGCGTGAGGCTGCCACACTCGGCCCGCAGTCCCAGTGCACTCGCTCCGGCCAGCGTTCCCAATTTGAGCAGCGTATGATGCGGCACATCGGGGAACTGTTCGGCAACGAATTGCAATTCGTTCCACATACTGAGGTCGGGATTGGAAGCCCGGCTGTCGGTACCGATCGCAACCGTCCCTCCCAGCGAGATCAACGTCAGCCACGGATGCGGCGGATGTCCAAACGCGGCATGCGTCCGCGGACAATACACAGTCGTGAGGTGAGGAAACTGCGCGAGCCGCATCAGTTCCTTGTCGCGCAGATCATTCCCATGCACGATCAACCCGCGTGGCAAATCGCCCAGTGATTCCAGAAGGTCACGATACGACCGGCCACCGAAGAGGTTTGGCTGCCACACGCCGACCTCTTCAAGAAACGTACGGAACTCACCGCCGCCCGATTCGAGCAGTTCGCGCTCCGCCGCTGTCTCCGCCAGATGCATGGCGAGCGTTCGCCCCCGGTGCGCTGCCGTCAGCGAGATCGCGTGCTCCACGACATCCGGATGCACGCTGTACGGTGCATGCGGACTGAGCATCTGCCGGGCGATGGAACCGACGGCATCATCGCACAGTTGGGTATCCGCCCGCGCACACAACGGCTCGATGCGCTCCGGTGACAGGCCGAGCAGTTCTTGAAACACGACGACACGCGGACCAACCGATCTGTCACCGTCGTCGAGTTGATAATCGCCCGGCGACCACCCCGTGGTGGCGATGTCCCCGATCAGCGTGGTCCCACTCGCCGCCGCTTCTTTCAGCCCCGCCTGAATGGCCTCACGGACGATTCCCGGATGCTCCCGTCGATACTGAATGACCCGTTTCAGCCACCCCGTAAACGGCAGCCCCGGTGACAACGGCGCGGGCAACGCACTGAATTCGAGATGCGTATGCGGATTCACAAACCCGGGAACAATCGCGACCTCGCCGAGATCGACCAAGTTCCCCCCGCGATCATCCCCGACCGTAACGATGCGCCCCCCCTGAACCACAACCACGCCCCCATCAATGGGGCGACCATCTACGGGGACAATCCATTTGGCGCGAAGCGTCCGTGATTCCGCAACTAACACAGGTATTCATCTCCCGAACAGAGCGATCTGGCAAAACGTCGCCATTCTATCATGACAAGACATGTCGGCTCCAAAGTGTCGGCAGCCATCGCCTTATCGAGCGGTTGAGGGAACGAAAATCATGGATGCCCCTGTCTCTCGCCTGGCCGACGAATTCCTGCTGCCTTGAAAACTTGAGGAAATCGAGGCGGTTGCAACCGCTTATGCCCATCTTTGAGAGCTGACAATTAGAACTGAAAAGATGTACGGGATTGCGCGGTTCGAACGCTTGGTCGCAATAATCCTGAGAATTTCGTCTGAACGAATTATCTGGGAATGAGTGTTCTGATCGCTTTTTCTCGATGACTGAACAATGCCGTTCCACGGACTGTGGACCGGCGTGCCAGCACATCCACTAATCCAAGGAGGTAGCCATCGGGATCTCCCATCACCAAAGCAGGCGATTTTACACCAGAGGTTTATATACAAACGAACAGTTGTAGGCTCGAGCTTCTTCCTCTAACGATCACGTATTGGTGGGGCGAATCTCCCTCGAAACGCGACACCGCGTCATTTCAGTCGACGAGTTGAACAACTCGATCCGGCTCTGTTCAAGTCGTGTTCGGGTTGGGTCGATCTTCCACAGGGTCGAGACTCATGCGGGTTTTGTGAGGTTGGGGGACCGTTCATGGATGGAACGGTTAAAGACAACCTGCTTTGAGGAACACGGATGTCGGGCAAAGATGCTCAGGATCAATTTCGGCTGGGGTTTCTGACGGCGGTGGAGGATGCCGAGCGGGGGGTTGTGGGGGGATTGCTGGTGACGAATCGGTTTGGGCGGCCGCTGGAATTTCAGTGTACGACGCCTGTGAAACCGAATCGGACGCAGCAAATCCTGTATGGCCCGACACTTCGGCCGTATCTCCTCGCGGAAGTCATTGGCCGGACGCTCATGGACAAAGTGAGCGTGAAACCACACCTGGTGCTGATTGAAGCACCGGAGTTGCTGGACCTGCGCACGCATGTCGACATGCCGGTTGCCAGTTTTGTCGCCAAACCGACCAAGGACGACGAAACCATTCTCCGGGTCGGCCAACAGTGGCTGGCGTTTCACGCGGAATTCGAGGCGGACCGGGCCGCAGTGCAGAAGCGTTCCGCTCAGGTTCCCGACACCGCCGATCTCAAAGAACCGTTCGAGCGCATCCGGGAAGCCCTTACGGAGACGATGAAAGGTCCGGCGGCACGATCGGCGTGACAAATCGACATTCCCCCTGTCGTTGACGGGGGCTCAGACCGCGGACGCAATCGCCTGGTGGAAACGGTTCATGGATGAACTGACCGAACGTGTCGATCGTCTGGCGTCGCACTCACCCACGGGTGACGGCGTGGTCCGTGGTCCGCACTGGTCCGGTGATGCATTGCCAGTGGTTGATGAAGACATCGCCGTCGATTGTTTCTCGCCCGATCTCGCCGTCAGCACCGATATTTACGCCGCGGGATTGAACAGCGCGTTGCAACGGTGGAGCAAGGCCGAACCGCAAGCCGTGTCGCTCCATGCCGTGGTGAATGTCTCGGGCTGGAAGCCTCCAAAACCGAAGGTGTTGACGTTCGGCCTGACGTTCCCCGAAGCAGTGACGTTCCTGCCCAGCGCAGAAAACAAGAAAGAAGACGACCTGCGGCCGATCGCGCCGCCTCAGCCCGAACCGGCAGTTCCTGCCGGTCCGACGGAAGCGGAACTTCTCGGCGTCGAAATGCCGAAGAAGCCGCTCACGCGCATCAAACCACCGAAAGACGCCCTGTCGCTGGAAGACCGGCTGTTCTATTTGCTGCAACCGCCGTTGCAAACGTGGCTGGCAGGGCAGGAACTCATCATGCCCTTCGAGCCGTTTCCCTATCAATATGAGGGCATCGGCTGGCTGTTTTCGCGGTCGTCGGCGTTGCTGGCGGACGAAATGGGCCTCGGGAAGACCATGCAAACGATCACGGCGATCCGGTTGCTCGTCCGCGGAGGGCAGGCTCGGCGAGTGCTGCTCGTCTGCCCCAAGCCATTATTACCTAACTGGCAGCGTGAATTTCGCACCTGGGCGGAAGAATTGCCGTTCGTAGTGGTCGAAGGGGATACGGAACGTCGAAAATTAACGTGGACCATGCCCGGCGTGCCGGTGCTGATCGCGAATTATGAATCGCTAGTGCGGGATTTTGCCGCGTTCAATGAGGGAGAGTTTCCCAAGTTTGACCTTGTTGTGCTGGATGAAGCCCAGCGGATCAAGAACCGAACGTCCCGCACGGCGGAAACCATGCGGGCACTTCCTCGTCGGCGGAGTTGGGCGCTGACGGGGACACCGATCGAAAACCGTCCAGAAGAACTTGGAGCGCTCTACGAATTCATCGAAGTCGTTCCGCCGAATGCCACGCCCGATCTGAAGCAATTGCAGACCCTCGCCAAAGAATTCATTCTCCGGCGAACCAAAGACCTGGTGATGAAGGACATGCCACCGCGGCTCGACCGGGACGAAATCCTCGAACTCAGCCCCGGCCAACGCTATGCCTACGACCAGGCCGAAAAAGAAGGCATCGTCCACCTGAATGAACTCGGCGATCAGATTTCGGTGCAACACGTCTTTGAACTTGTTCTCCGGTTGAAACAGATCACCAATTGGGACCCGCTCACGAATGAAAGCACTAAACTCGACCGGTTGGACGCCGATATGGAAGAAATTGCCGCCTCTGGCGGCAAAGCCATCCTCTTCAGTCAATGGACCAAAACCATCGACTGGCTGGCCTCTCGGATGGAGCCCTACGGCGCCCTTGTCTACCACGGTGGCGTCCCCACCAAGCAGCGGGAACCGATCCTAGACCAGTTCAAGAACGACCCCACCAAGCACATTCTCCTGATGAGCTACGGCACCGGTGCGGTCGGTCTCAATCTGCAATTCGCCGGTTATGTCTTCCTGTATGACCGCTGGTGGAATCCCGCCATTGAAGACCAGGCGATCAACCGCGCCCACCGTATCGGCTGCAAAAGCCAGGTGATTGTCACGCGGTTCATCTGCAAAGATACGATCGAAGAGCGCATCGACCGTGTGCTTCGCGAGAAGCGGGAACTCTTCGCCACGATTCTCGGCGAAGGGGACAATCTCAACCGCTCACTCAGTCTGAACGCCAGCGAAATCTTCGGGCTCTTCGAAATCAAAGCCCGTCACGGCAAAGGGACCCGCACGATCGGCCCGAAGCCCCCGGAAGCCGCCTGAAGCCCACGGTTTCTTAACCGTGGATCTCTTTGACACGCCCCACAAACACCTCCGTGTCATACTCAAACCGCACAAATCCATCCCGTTGATGTTTGGCAAAGAGTTCGTCGACCGCGCTGAGCATCGCCCCATGTTGCGGATCCTCCGGCCCCGGTGTGTACGACGATGACAACACTCGACCGCGGAGTCCGTCTCGGTCGAACTGTTGTTCGTTGTACAGGCGGTGCATGACATACCCCGCAATGAAGAACTCGTCGAGCCGCGTGGGATCGACCGTTCGCTGCTGAACCTGGGCGTAGTCTGTCCCGAAGCGGTGCAGCAACGCTTCGTAGTCGCGCAGAAACGGCGTGCCGTCGATTCGGCGCGTGTTCCAGAACAGCGCACACCACCCGTCGCCCCGAGAGATGCGGGCGAATTCTTGCCGTGCTGCCGGGGCATCGAACCAGTGAAAGGCTTGTGCCGAGATCACCAGATCCACGCTGGCGTCCGGTAATCCCGTCGCTTCCGCAGTCCCCTCCAGGCTGTGAAAATCCGGAAAAGCGGCCAGTTCCCGCTCCCCAGCGGTCCGCATGGCCGCATTCGGTTCGATGCCAAAGACCGTGCAACCCTGCTCCAGAAACATCCGCGACGAGATGCCTGTCCCGCTGCCGATATCGGCGATCACGCTTCCGGTACGCAACCCCACCGCGGTCGACACCACGTTCCACACTTCCGCCGGATAACTCGGCCGGCAGCGCACGTAGTGGTCGACACGTGACGAGAACCGTGTCGTCGCATCCTGCATCTCGACTCATCCTTCCGAGCCGCGACCGTCAGGGAGCGAGCTCTTCCGATGCTGACTTGATCAAAACTCGCTCCCTCACGATTGCGGCTCTGACCGAAGAGGCTAAGCCGTCTTCACACCATAGAACTTCGCGGCGTTTCCGGACCAGAGTTTTGTCTGATCGGCTGCCGGTCGTGAGGCAATGATTTGCTTCAACATGTCAACCCAGGTCAGCAACGGACGGCCCATCAAACAGACGGGCCAGTCGCTGCCGAAGACGACGCGGTCCGGACCGAAGGCATCCAGACAGGTATTGACGACCGGCGCGAGATCGTCCGCGTCGCCACCGGGCGGCAATTCGGCAATAATGCCGGAGATCTTGCAGATCACGTTCGGCCGTTTGGCGAGCTTCTCGATCACTTTCTTGAAATCGTCGGCGGTATGGGCGGCGGGCTTGCTGGGATCGAGTTTTGGCCGAAACGCCTTGAGATCGCAGTTGCCACAGTGATCGAGGATGAACCGCGTGTCGGGACATTTTTCAGCGAGCGCGAGACCATCCGCCAAGTCCGTGGGCCGCATGCACAGATCGAAACTCATCCCGAGTTCCCCGAGTCGCCGCACACTCTTCACGAATGTGTCCTTCAGGCAGTACCCCGGCGGCGTGTCACTTTCGTGAAGCACCCGGCGGACACCTTTCACGATCGGTGAGTCCTTGAAGCGTTCGATGTACTTCATAAACTCGGGCGACTCTGGACGGCTCCCGATCACCGCCGCCGTAGTCGGGGCTTTTCCGGAGCGACTGAGTTCGATGACGTGATCCGCTTCGGCATCCAACTGCGCGGGATCGACGTGCACTTCCATGTAGATCGCCCGCGTGTTCAACCCGGCGGTCGCGGTTCGGTATTCCGGGATGTGATAGGTCTGGTTCAAAATCTTGGGAGCCCCCGCCAGCCAAGGCAGCTTGAACTTGCTCAAGTCCCACAGGTGCTGATGCGTATCAATGATGACCGCTGGGTTGGTTTCCGCGGCGGACATGGATCCGGGTGCAGAACTCAAAACGGCCGCAAGACTTACGGCTGCGGACTGCTGCAGGAACTGGCGTCGGCTGGTGTGGTTCATGGCAGAAACTCCCATCCAGAAGTGTTTTCAGAACAGCATGTTACGGCGGAGTTGCCGAATCCGGAACGAACGCGGGTTTGCGATGAGTCCCCACAGAATTGATTCCGCGCCGCTCACCGGGTGAAGGATGGACCGATTCTACCGACTTCATTTCAAAGAAACGACATAAGACGCCCCGCGGGATGGGTGGGAGCGGGGCGGAAATCTGCGGCCGGAAGTGGTTTTTGCGAAGCTGTGCCGGTTGTAGTGAATTTGTTGATGTTGCCGGTCCTGCTGGGCCGATGTACCTGTTGCGGACGGATTTCGTGTTCGTGGTGGGCTGCGTGCGGGCGATCCGTAACACAGTTTCCCAAGAACGAGAGACACCCGTCTGAAGACGGAAAATAAGGAGTTGGGACGACGTTTTTTGGAATCTACTTGACAGTAAGTCTAGCTTGCGTCTACACTTGAGTCTCACCAACCGAACACAGCCTCTGTGATCGGCCAGTCCCGTCAGGACGTTCCGGGAGACCCGAGTTGTGACCAAGAAAGAAATCGTCAAGGAGATCTCGGAAGAGATCGGACTGACTCAGTTGAAGACGAAAGAGATCGTCCAAAAGACGTTCGACGCGATTGTCAAAACCCTCGTCGAAGATGGCCGCATCGAGTTGCGGAACTTCGGCGTGTTTGAAGTGAAGAAGCGGGCCGCCCGCAAGGCACGGAATCCACGGACCGGTGACAAAGTCTTTGTCCCCGAAAAGTCTGTGGTGACGTTCAAGCCCGGTAAGGAAATGGAAGAGCGAGTTCGCCAACTCGAAGAGGAGGCAGCTCGCAAAGCTTTGTTAGCTCAACAAGCGGCGGAACGAGACGGGGCTCCCGATAAGAACGGAGCTCCCCTCGGGTCGCATGCGTCCACCGCGCCGCCGGTTGAGTCACAAGGTTCGATGGCCTCATCTCCCTCATCGGAAACTCCTTCGTCCTGAACGCGGGGGTCTCCGAACGAGGGAGGCTAAGGCCGGTCAATTTGGTCGAAATGTCGATGGGACCAGACGTTGAGTCATCCGTGCGAGTGCTGTTGCTCTCACAGATGACTGAACGACGCCGCCAAGCAACCAGTTCGGTCTCTGCCGCCCTGCAAGATGGGTTTGCTCACGGAGGAGCACATGCGGACTCGCTTCGGAATTGCCCTGGTGGTGATGTTGGCCGCCGCTCAAATCGGCTGCATCTTCCCCATTTATTCGTCGTCACCGGATGTGCGGGCGCGGCAGTTGATCTACGCCTCGGAAGGCTACCGCCACATCCCGGAAATCTGGGAGCGCATCTGGGGTCTCGACATGCCCGATGTCGCCACCCCCTACCGCACCCACGGCGGCGTGATCTAATCCACCAGACGCCCAGGGATTGCCATCCCTGGGCAGTTGTCGGCGGACAGATTGCCGGACCACAGCGCAGCGGTTACCATCGCGCATGGGATGTTACATCATGATGTAACACCCCTGCCCGACCACGCCCGCTGGACCGCCCCGTGCCCGATCTGTCCGTGCAACTGAACCGCCTGCGCCTGCCCAATCCGATTCTCGTCGCATCGGGAACCTTCGGGTACGCGCGCGAAATGCAGGCGTTCGCTGACTTTTCCAAGCTCGGCGGCATCATTCCGAAGACCGTCACGCCCCTGCCGCGACCGGGCAATCCGCCTCCGCGCACCGTCGAAACGGCGTCGGGCCTGCTCAACTCCATCGGCCTCGATAACGATGGCCTCGATGCGTTCGTCTCGAAGCATCTGGAGGCCCTGCTCGGTCTCGGTGCTCCGCTGATCGTGAACATCGCCGGGAAGAACACCGCCGAGTTTGCCGCGATGGCGACCCGATTGAGTGAGTTCCCCGCGATCGCCGCGCTGGAACTGAACATCTCGTGCCCCAACGTCTCCGGCGGCGTGGACTACGGCACCAATCCGAAAATGACCGCGGAAGTGGTCTCCGCAGTGCGGGCCGCGTGCCCGTTTCCGATCATCGCCAAGCTGACACCGAATGTGACGAGCGTCGTCGAGATCGCCCAGGCGGCGACCGATGGCGGTGCCGACGCGGTCTCGCTGATCAACACGTTTCAGGGACTCGCCATCGACTGGCGAAAACGGCAACCAATCCTCGGCAACGGCATCGGCGGTCTCAGCGGCCCAGCGATCAAACCATTGGCACTCCGCATCGTGTGGCAGGTCGCCCAGAAGGTGAACATCCCCATCATCGGCATCGGCGGTATCCAATCGTTCGACGACATGATGGAGTTCCTCGTCTGCGGCGCGACCGCAGTGCAAATCGGCACCGCGAACTTTTACAATCCGTCGATGTCTTTTCAGCTCGTGGATCAGTTGTCGACCGTGTTGGACGAACTCGGCTGCGCGAGTGTCCGGGATGTTGTTGGCACATTGCAACCATCGAAAGTTGCCAAGATGGCGGCTGGGCATTAGTAGGGTGGGCTGTGCCCACCATTCCCGGTTTGCTGTGAATCAAGATGGTGGGCACAGCCCACCCTACAAATCATCGAAAAGCGTTCGACCATGCGTATTTTGTCCGGCATTCAACCCACGGGGCGGTTTCACTGGGGGAACTATTTTGGGGCCATCCAGCAGTACATCGCGCTGCAGGACAACGAGCAGGCGTTCTATTTCATCGCCGACCTGCACGCGCTGACGACCGTGCGGGATCCGAAAGTCCTCGCGCAGAACACGACGGACGCCGCGCTCGATCTGCTGGCGCTCGGACTCGATCCCGTCAAGGCGACACTGTTCCGGCAATCAGATGTCCCCGAGATCAGCGAGTTAATGTGGCTGTTGATGACCGTCACACAGCACTCGTTGCTCGAAAAATGTCACGCCTACAAGGACAAGGTCGCGAAGGGGATCGCGGCGGACGCCGGGTTGTTCACATACCCCGTACTGATGGCCGCGGACATTCTGTTGTACGACAGCGATGTCGTCCCGGTCGGTGTCGATCAGGTCCAGCACGTCGAAGTCACCCGTGACATCGCTCAGCGGATTAACTCCCTCTACGGCGGCGAGTTTCTCCATCTGCCGAATGCCCGCGTGATGGAATCGACGGCGAAAGTCCCCGGCCTCGACGGCGAGAAGATGTCGAAGAGCTATAACAACACCATCGAAATCTTCGAGACCGCGAAGTCGCTGCGGAAGAAGATCATGAGCATCAAAACCGACTCGACGCCGGTCGAAGCCCCCAAGAATCCCGAAACCTGCCCGGTCTTCACGCTCTACAAACTCTTCGCCACACAGGCCGAACAGGCCGCCCTCGCCGCCCGGTATCGCGCCGGGGGCATGGGGTACGGTGAAGCGAAGCAAACGCTGTATGACGCGGCCTTTAACCATTTCGCCCCGGCTCGGGAACAGCGGGAGAAATGGGAATCCCAACCCGCCGACCTGGAACGTGTCCTCGCCGACGGTGCGAAAAAAGCCCGCGCCAAAGGTCAGCAAGTGCTGCAGCGTGTGCGTGATGCGATGGGATTGGGAAAACGCCTCGCAGGGACATAATCCCGTAGGTCAGGCTATGCCTGACTTCTTTTGATGGCGTCAATTCAAGATAAGTCAGGCACAGCCTGACCTACGTAGAAAGCATCGCTCCATGTCGAACATCTGGATGACCCTCGGTGCCATTCTCGCCGGGACCGCGGTGATGACCGGGGCGTTTGCGGCTCATGGCTTGGACACGCAGTTCGTCGAACAGTACGCCGGCAAGACGAAGATGGTCACCGGCCGCGAGATCCCGCTCGCCGAGAAATTTCTGCGAGATTTCAAGACCGCGGCCGAATACCAGATGTACCACGGCCTGGCTTTGCTCGCCGTCGGGTTATGGTGCGAACGCCGCCCCAGCCGTGCCGCGAATGTTGCCGGATGGTGCTTCCTGCTCGGGATCGTTCTCTTCAGCGGCAGTCTGTACATCCTCACCCTGACCGGCGTCACGAAATGGGGCGCCGTCACCCCCATCGGCGGCGTTTTCTTCCTCATCGGCTGGGCCGCGCTTGCCCTTGCTTGCCTGGGGCAAAAGAAAGCCGATTAACCACTTGCGACTCGGCGGCTCATCACGATGAAGGTTCCACGCAAGCGAAAGCCGAGTCGGGACAGAGATGCCGAGTGGCTTGCCCGTGGGGTTCACCTGGCTATACTTCCGGTGTAACCGAGAGACGCTGGGCAACGGTGTTTCTCGACCCCGATTCCTTACTCCACGACACAGAGGATTTTCATTCCATGTCCGTTAGCGTCGGTCAACCGGCCCCCGAATTTTCTGTTCAGGCATACGATCGCACCAAGGACGGTACCGATCATCAGTTCAAAGATGTGAAGCTCGCCGACTACAAAGGCAAATGGGTCTGCCTCTATTTCTACCCGCTCGATTTCACCTTCGTCTGCCCGACGGAAATCGTGTCGTTCAACAACGCCGTGGGGGACTTCGCCGACCGGGAGTGCGTCGTGCTGACGGCGAGCACCGACAGCGCGTTCTCCCACAAGGGCTGGTGCGACAGCCACGCCGATCTGAAGGCGATGAAGCACCTGATGCTCGCCGATACCACGCACTCGCTGTCCAAAGGCTTCGGCGTGCTGAAGGAAGATCAGGGGATCGCCTACCGGGGCACGTTCCTCATCGATCCGAACGGCATCGTCCGTTTCATCTCCGTGAACGATCTCTCGGTCGGTCGCAACGTGGACGAAGTGCTGCGTGTCCTCGACGCGCTCCAGACGGACAAGCTCTGTCCGTGCAACTGGAACAAGGGCGAAAAGACATTGAACTAACATTCAATGAATTGTGATGACATCGAAGCCCAGGGTTTCTTAACCCTGGGTTTCTTCATCCCCGCAGAAGACCCCGCTCATGCCGCGCATCACCCCGGTCCCCGTTGCGTCCGCCACCGACAAGGCCGCGCAGACCTATGAACGTCTGCAAGAACTCTTCGGCGACGCCCCGCTGCCCGAACCGTTCTTGCTCTACGGTCGCGTCCCGGCGTTTCTGCAAGACTTCTACATGAACTTCAAGAAGTTCTGCATGAGCGACGGCAAGCTCGACCAGAAGCTGAAGGCGATCATTGCCCTCGCTGTCGCGGGGAATGCCGGGTGCGATGTGTGGGCCGATTTCTTCGCCACGCGGTTGAAGTCACTCGGCGGCGATGACCAGACGGTCGCCGATGTCGCCGCCGTGGCGTCGGCGTGTTCGATGTACAATGCGTTCTTCAAATTCCGCGAACTCAGCGGCAGCGCTCTCTTCGGCGGCATGGCGGTGGGCTTGCGGGCTCACACCTTCACAGGCACCACACTGGACGACAAAACGGTGGAACTGATCAACGTCGCGATCAGCGACCTCAACAGTTGCAAACCGTGCACCGAAGGGCATGTGGCCAAATCGCGGGAACTCGGTGTATCCGATGAAGCGCTGCTGGAGACGATTCAGGTCGCCTCGACGATGCAGGCCGGGATTCACTTCCTGAAACACGCGGGGAGTTGATCGCTTCCTCATCGCCAGGAATTCAAAGAGTGTGCCACTGGCTCTGCCAGTGTCTTTCTTCGACGGAAAACACACCTCAACATTACACTGGCAGAGCCAGTGGCACACGACCAACGTTCTCAGCGATGACAACTGCACTCGCTTCCCGCATGTCGTGCCCTTTCCATGCTCCTCCCGCGGCTGTTTGTCGGCAACTTCGATTTCGAGCATCGCCTCGCCGATCCGCAGCGTGTGTTGCCGCGGCGGATTGAAGAGTTGAACGCCGATCTGGCGTGGTCATGGTTGGCCCTGGCGCGTGATGGCGATCTCATCTGGATGCCCCGTTTGCTGAGGGAGGGCGAGGCTCCCGCCGAGCCGGATGCGTTTCCACACGCTGGGACAATTCGCGGCTCAGCGGGAGCTTCGCCCTCCCGGCCGTTGGTGCGATTTGTCACGGATTGGCGCGATGTCGAAACCGCGGTGGAGTTGGTGCCGTGGGGGTGGACCGACGAATTATTGCTCGCCGCGCGGGTGAAACGCTGGCAACATCCGGCAGTGGATCCCGCGGTGGTGAAGTGGGCCAATTCGCGGCAAACCTCAACACAGTTCGAATCGGCATGGTCCGTGGGATTGCCCGGTGCAATGGTCTGCCGTTCGATCACCGAAGTCACCAACGCAGTGGAAGCCTTGCCTGAACCGTGGCGCTGGGTCGTCAAAGCGGAGTTCGGGATGTCCGGGCGCGAGCGGCAAGTCGGACAAGGTTCGCTCTGGGCAGCCGCAGCAAATTGGATCACACGCCGGTTGGCCGCCGATGGCGTCGTCTTCTTTGAACCGTGGGTCGACCGCCTCGATGAAGTCGGCATCCTGTTCGATATTCCCTCCCAGGGAGATCCAATCCTCGTTGGCGTTGCACCCATGTTAATCGCGCCGGGGGGGCATTACCGCGGCAGTTGGTTCGCGTTGTCCGTGGGACATGACGTCTGGTGGACCAATGCCGTGTTCGTCGCGCGGGGAGCGGCGGAGATGATTCAAGCCCGCGGGTATGTCGGCCCGCTCGGGATCGATGCCATGCAGTACCGGCTTTCCGACGGCACCATCGGCGTGCGACCGTTACAGGACATCAACGCCCGCTGGACGATGGGCCGCCTCGCCTGGCATTGGCGACAACGGCTTCCTGACGCCACCTGCGGTTACTGGTGGCACGGACCGAAAACCGCCTTCGACGCCGGTGAACATCTCGCCGCGTGGCCGTTGCCACAGCCACCGCAAACGCTCGTCACCACGCCAGATGACGTGAGTCATGTGGCGGTTCTCGTGTGGCAATAAATTACGTCCGTCCCAGCCCGGAGCGCGAGCGACGGATGCCAAAGTGCTGAATGATGAACGACAAGTGATGAGGCAACATCGTGTTTTCTCTCATCATCCAACACTCATCAATCATCACTTTGGCATCCGTCGCTGGCGCTCCGGGCTGGGAAAGAGTTACGCCAACAACTCGCGGACCACTTGGCAATCGTCGTGCGCGAGCGGCAGCGGCTGGCCGTGGTTGTCGTATTCCGTCTTGGACGTGTCGATGCCGAGGCACGCGAACCATGTGTGGAACATGTGCCCGATGTCGACCGCATCGTTCTCGACGAATGTGCCGAGGTCGTTGGTCTTGCCGACGACGGTGCCGCGCTTGAGGCCACAACCGGCGAGCGCGAGGGACCACGCTTCGGGGAAATGATCGCGGCCGATGTGACCGTTGATGCGGGGTGTGCGGCCGAATTCGGACATCGCGATCACCAGCACGCGGTCTAGCATGCCGCGGTCGTGCAGATCGGAAATCATCGCGGCAAAGGACTGGTCGAATCGCGGCATCAGGCTGCGATGGCCATGAAAATTGTCGCCGTGCGTGTCCCAACCATAGGATGTCACTTTGACAAACCGCACACCGGCTTCGAGCATCTTCCGGGCTTGCAGCATGTGGCGACCGAATTCATGAGTGCCGTAGCGGTCGATGTCGTTAGGATCGAGCTTCGTCGTATCGAACAGGTCCTGCCGGCGGATGAGCGACTGGGCCATTTCGTAGACGAACTCCTGCGCTTCGCTGTTCTGCTTGCGGTGCTGCTGCGTGTACTGTTTCTGCGCGAAGGCTCGTAACCGATTGCGCTCGGCGTCCTGGTCTTCCGTAATCGTTTCCGGCCGGACGATGTTCTCCGGCGGCTTGCCGTCACCGAACGCCAGCGCCCCGAACTGCGGGCCGAGGAACCCCGCATCCTGATAGTAAAATCCGCCGCCGCCCGGTTTGATCGACACATACGGCGGCAGTCCGCTCTTGCCGGGACCAAGCAGTTTCGCCACAGCGGACCCGAAGAACGGGTACGTCACGCCGCGGTTTTTCGGGTCGCCTCGCTGAATCCGTGGCACTCCCGCCGAGTGCGAATTGTCCTGTGTACACATGTTCCGCACGATGGCCAGATGCTGCGCGATCTTCGCCGACTGCGGCATCAGCTCGCTGAAATGGACACCCGGCAGCGATGTGGGAATGGCTCGAAACGGCCCGCCGAACTGCGTGTTCGGTTTGGGGTCCCAGCTTTCATACTGACTCATGCCGCCGTCGATCCAGACGAACAGCACCTGCTTGTCCTGCTGCTCCAGTTCCTTTGCGACGGCGGGGCTGATGAGTCCGCCGAGTGCGAGTGCACCCCCAACGCCGCCGAGCCATTCACGCCGTGACAGGCGATGTTCCCACGGTTTGCAGAGGGGATGTGTCATCGATCAGGCTCCACCAGTGGGAATGCGTCGTGACTGTCCACACCCCGCACATTCCAATTCGACAATATTACCGCTCTCGGCCATCGGACATAACGCCAATTGGAATGAGTATGTCGTCGACGATCGTATTCGTGCAGTCTCGATAGAACGAACGTCTCTCGAGATGATCCGCTCTGGTCCGATTTTTCGGACCAGAGCGGATGGCAGTTCTACGGTTTATCCGTGCGAATTCCCACCGAAGCACGTGCCGGTATTCCGATGCGGCAGGCATCGCGACTTTCTTCCGGTCTGACGCAAGACTTGCATCTCATGATCGGCGGGGTTCACAATGACAACCCCGAACGTCTTCGCTGCGTCGCAGCCATTCGGTCATGATGCGTCCGCGGTGGAAATCCACGTCGATGCTGCAGAATGGGGAACAGGATGGTGAGCAAGAGCCACAACTGGGATCGGTTACCCACTTGTTCGCCTTAGCTCGGCAGGGGGATGCGGCGGCGTTTGGGCCGTTGTGGCAGCGGTTCTTTCCCCGCCTTGTGGGGTTGGCGCGAAAACGATTATCGGGTCGCGCCGCCGTGGCGGATGACGCCGAGGATGCGGCACAAGCAGCGCTGATCAGTTTCTGGTCGCAAATCCGTTCCGGAGAATATCTGCAGGATCTCTGTCGCGGCAGTCTGTGGAATCTGCTGGCGACGATTACGGTGCGGAAAGTCGGCAAGCAACTGCGGCGCGACGCCACTGCCCGTCGTGGCGGTGGGCAGGTCATGCCAGCGGCAGACCTCGCGGGCGAACAGTCATTTGAAGAACTCCTGGGCGTGCTGCCGACGCAGGAACTCGATCTGCAGGCGGCCGAGTTGATGGAATCCTTGCCGGCGGATTTGCAGGAGTTTGCCATGATGCGGCTGCTCGGTTATTCCACGCACGAGATCGCGGAGCAATTGGACTGCACACAACGCAAAGTCCAACGGAAGCTGGAGTTAGTTCGATTGAACTGGTCAAGTGCGATTGCGGTGGATAACGACAGCCGCTGATCGAAATCAAATTCCGCGCCGAATTTCGACCAAAATCGCGAAATCTGTCGGGATCGATGTCGCGAGCGATTCAAAAGCGGCAATTCCCTGATGTCTTGGATGGTGTGATCCTCTCCCGTTTGCAGGAATTGAGCCATGGTGCGCCGTGCGATGGTTTGGTGTCTTCTGTGTCTGACCCCGGTCAGTGTGTGGTGTGCGGATCTCCCGACACCGCCGTCGCAGCAAGTCTTGCGGCGAGATTCGAGCGGGCAGTGGCAAATGCTGATGCAAGTCATGGTCTGCAAACTCGAGACCCGCACGGGGACCGTCACGAAGAAGGTGCCCGAAACGAAGACCGTTACGGAAGTGATTGATGGCAAGACCGTGGAGAAGGCTGTCACGATCTATCGCGATGTGACAGAAACCTACGCCTATACGGTCAGCATCCCGGACTATCACACGAAAGCCATCAGCATCGATGTGGCCTCCATCAAAGTGTTCGAGACCGATGGTCGGCGCATCCCTACCGAGAAGTTGAGCAGCCGAGTTACGGGCGAAACCTTGGTCGTCGTTTCTCCGACCGACACCATGATCCCGGATGCCTACGCCAGCTTGTTCAAGCCGGGCACGATGATTCTGACCACTCCTGTCGTACAACCTGCACTCCCGGCAAGACCTTTGCCCGCCGCCACCGTCGCCCCGCCGCCGACTCCGACACCAGTAGCTGCGCCGAGTCCGGCGGCGAAACTCCCCGAGTTGCCGAAATCCCCTGCGCCGTTGGTGGTCTCCGTGAGTCGTGAGGGAACCGAAAAACTCCTGCTGCGCCGTCTGTCGGAATCTACGGCACCGGTCACCGGGATGCAGACCTTCAAGAAGGGCACGACCAAGGAAAAAGCACCGGTCCCGATGACGCAGACGGTACGACTCATCGAAAGTTTTGCGGTCTCCGGCAAGCATCTCCGCTTCGCCATGAATGAGGCGAAGGATCTGCCCCTGGAGCGAATGAAGGAGCGACTCGCGCGCGAAGTGCCGGCCATCTACACGGCGGATGGGGATGACATCGATCCGTTCTGGCTACAGAATCTCAAGTCCAGCACGCTCGTAGTGACAGGTCCGCAGTTGCCGGGCGGCTGTGGACCGATGGCTCCGACCTCTTACGTCAGCCCGCCGATGGTGATGCCACAAGTCGCTCCCAATGCCCCGGTCACTCCGGCACCCGGAATCGCGGTTCCCGTCCCGACGGCACCCGTTCCGCAGCCGAGAAAAAGTTGATCCATTGACAGGCAAGGCACTGATCGTTCCTGGGAGTCTAACGATGGTGGACAATTCTCCTAACCTGTCTGTCGCCGAACGAATTGATTCGATTTGCGATCAGTTCGAGCGGGACTTCCGGGCAGGTCACAGGCCCGTGCTGGAGGCCTGCCTTGCCCCTGTTGCGGGGGTCGCCCGCCCGGCTCTGCTTCGAGCCCTGTTAGAGCTGGAACTAGAGTTGCGACAGAAAGCGGGGGAGACGCCCCAAGCGGCGGAATACGAAGCCCGTTTCCCGTCTGCAACCGAGACGATTCGGACGGTCTTTGAAGCGGTAAAGCGGGCTCCCACGCTGATGTCGTCCGTGAAAATCACGGGGATTGAAACATCGCAGGGTCCGATTCCCAAGGCGGTAACGGCCGGGGCTGCCAGTCAAGCCGCGCCGTTGCAGAAACTCGGCCGCTTTGAGATCAAGTCGGTGCTCGGCGAAGGAGCGTTCGGCACCGTCTATCGCGCCCGTGATCCCCAACTCGATCGCGACGTAGCGTTGAAAGTTCCGCGGTTCGCCGGACAGCAGTCGCGGGAAGACCGGGAACGCTTTCTCCGGGAAGCCCGCGCCGCCGCGGGTCTGCATCATGCCCACATCTGTCCGGTGCATGAAGTCGGCACGATCGATGGCCGCGATTACATCGTGCTCGCCTACATCGACGGCAAACCGCTGTCCAAGATCCTGCAGACACAACCCAAACTTTCGGATCGCCAGTTAATCACTGTGATCCGAAAACTGGCGCTCGCGCTGCAAGAAGCCCACGAAAAAGGAATCATTCATCGCGATCTGAAACCCGCCAACATCATGATCAATCGCAAGGGCGAACCCGTGATCATGGACTTTGGTCTGGCCCGGAGAGAGCATTCCGGAGACGCGCAGATCAGTCACAGCGGGCAGATCATGGGCACGCCAGCGTACATGTCGCCCGAACAAGCCCGTGGCGATGGGAAGGCCGTCGGCGCGGCGACCGATATCTACAGCCTGGGAATCGTCTTGTATGAATTGATTTGCGGGCGGAGACCGTTCGACGGAACCGTCACCGAAGTCATAGGCAAGATCCTGCATGTCGACCCGCCACCACCATCGCAATTCCGCCCGGATGTCGATCCGCAACTCCAGGCGATTTGTTTGCAAGCGATTGCCAAGAAACCGGCGGACCGCTTTGCGTCCATGAAGGAGTTTGCCACTGCACTGATTGGTTATGCCCGAGCGCTGCCAACTGGGGAACGCCCTGCGGCGACTCCCGCAGCCGAAACTGGAAAAGAGCCTCCGACGAATCAGTTCGCCGACCTGCTTGCGGCGATTTCATCAGATGTCGAATCGAAGGTCGAACGGGCCGTCAGTAAGGCAGGACGAGTCCATCTCATTCCCTGGTGGACCTACCTCGTCGGTTCGACGGTCATGGGGCTGGTTGTCCTCTTGGGGATCTTCTTTTTCATCCGCAAGGACACGGTCACGGTGATCGTGAACATTCCGATCGAGAACATCAACGATCCGTCGTTGTCATTCCTGCTCGATGACAAACCGATCGCCGCCACGGCCTTTGCGTCCCCCATCGAATTGAAGCCCGGCAAACATGAACTGGTCGTCAACCAGAAAGGCAAACTCATTAAGCGATTCGTGTTCGATGTCGGAGCGAAGCAGACCGATCCGGTGGTGGTGCAGGATGTGACGCCTGAAGTCCCGCTGTCCCTACCGGAAGACGGATTCGTTTCGCTCTTCAACGGCAAAGACCTCACCGGGTGGACGACGGAAAGCAACGACACTGAGAATTGGAAAGTTCAGGACGGAGCCATGGCTGGAATCGCCGATGAGGGACCACCGCGTCCCGGTGCCGAAACCTGGCTGCTGTCCAACAACGAGTATCAGGACTTTGTGCTCCGCTTCGAGTTCCGCACGATGACGGAGACGGTCAATTCCGGTTTCGGCTACCGCGCTGTGCCACGTGAAAAGCCATCGGTGGGCACGGAGACCTATGCCGTCCCATCGCATCTGCAAGTTGAAATCTTCGACAGTGCGGCGAACGGAGAGAATCAGAAATTGAAGACGGGCACCGTCCTCGGCTCTCTTAGACCGCAGTTGGTCATCCCGGCGAATCCCCGCGATGCGCAGAAGCCCGGAACCGAATGGAACCGCATGGAAGTCGAAGCCCGCGGGCAATCCATCCATATCCGTCTTAATGGTACGGAGTTGGTGAATGGCAGCCTGGACGACCTGATTGCCCAGGGGGCGACCTATCCCGGACTGAAACGCAAGTCCGGCCGCATCGCCTTCCAGCGGCTACGCGGCACGATTCAATTTCGCGACATCCAAATCAAGGAAGTGAAGCCGACCGATGTGGGTTGGATCGAGTTATTCAACGGCCAAGACCTCACCGGGTGGAAGGCCGTTGGAGCGCCAAAATGGTCATGGTCCGACAATCGCCTGATGGGAACGGCGGCACCATCGGGCGGACCCGGGTTCCTCGTGACGGAATCCGATTTTGAAAATTATGAACTCGAACTCCAATACCGACTGAACGCGGGAATGGGGAGTGGACTGTTCCTGAGGGCCGATCCGAATGGTGCGGAATCGGGCGCAGGTCAATTGGAGGTGCAGATTGCGGACGATGAGGCATTCCAGTTGCAGCCTCTCGTGGCGACAGGAGCGGTTTACAACGTCTTCCCAAGGAATGTCACTCCACAGTTCTCCCGCGGGGACTGGAATACGTTGCGTATCCGGTTGAATCAACGACAGCTCGATGTCTTCGTCAACGGCTTCCAGACTGTTAACGCCAATCTGGATACGGTTCGCGACAAGTTCGGCGCGGTTCCTGGACTGAACCGTAAGTTGGGCCGCATCGCGCTGCAGCAGAATCAGAAGTCAGACGTTGAGTTCCGTAACATCCGCATCCGGCCGATCGGGACAACAATTGTCAGTTCGAACAACATCCCAGCCGACGCCAAGACTTTCAACGGCCACGCCTACAAGTTCTTCCCTGAACAACTCTCGTGGAAAACTGCGAAAGCGCGTTGCGAAGCCCTCGGCGGCCATCTCGTCTTCATCGAAACCCTCGCGGAAAACACGTTCGTCGCCAAGCTCATCACGGACGGTGGCAAAGTCGATTCCTGGATCGGGGCGACCGACGAAGGTTCCGAAGGCCAATGGCGCTGGGTCGACGGCCGCAATATGACTTGGACTAACTGGTTCACTCGTCAAAAACAGCCCAATAACAAAGGGGGCGTCGAGCACTTCGGCGTGATGTCCAACCAAGAACGTCCCGTGAATGGACTGATCAACTGGGAATGGTCCGACCAACCGAATGAGTCGACGCAACATCAGCCGGGATATGTCTGCGAATGGGATACTATTCCTGTGAGTACGATCTCCAAGGCCGATGACCCCGATCGAAAAGCCGCCGAGTTCCTGCTGTCTCTTGGTAGCGGATTCGTGAAAGTGAACGGTCAGAGTCGTCAGATTCGTCAGGTTACCGGCCTGCCGACGGAACCGTTTCGCTTGACGGGGGCCTACTTCGCGGAGGTCAAGGCGCTGGATGACAATGGTCTGGCCGTCTTGAAGGACTGCGTGCATCTGACGGAACTGGATCTACGCAGTACTCGCGTCACGGAGAAGGGCTTGGAAATCTTCCGAGGCAAAACCAACTTCACGTCGTTGGGGCTGGCGTACCTTCGCATTACGGACACGGGCTTGGAGATCTTCCAGGAGAATAAAAGGCTCAAAGCACTGTTTCTGCATGACACCTATATGACGGACAAGGGGTTGAGTCTGTTCCACGACTGCAAGGAACTGGACACGCTATGGGTTGGCGGCACTCCCATTACGGATGCGGGAATGTTGCCACTCCGTGAGTGCAAATTCTTGAAATGGCTCGATGTCCGCGCCACGAAAGTGACGCGCGAGGGAGTCCAGACGATGAAGGCCGCCCTCCCTGCGTGCCGCGTTGATGCCGACCCCAACAAGCGGTAGCACCGCCCTTCACTCGCCTGTGGCATCCCAACAAAAAAGTGGGCGTCGAACACTTTGCCCTGAGGTGGTGAGTTCCCCGCCGTTCTGGAAGACCCGCGCGGCGTCGAGGAGGAGGGAGTCACGAGGGTGCTGGGCTTTCAGGAACCGTTGTCATCGGACGATGGATCTCCACAGGCGCAGACCGGAGGAGGTCGGGAACCCGTCTCTTGTCGTGTGTCGTGTTTCACTGTTGCAAGTTCGTGCACTCATGCGCCAGAATCGTTTGCCGGGAGTCAGGCCGATCCGATTCTTGAGAACCCTTCATCACGATGACATCGACGTCATTCACGCTTCTTCAGCGCGTTCGCCACCGTGACGACCAGGCCGCCTGGGAGCGTTTCGTCCTGCTCTACACCCCGCTGCTATTCCGATGGGCCCAGCGGGCGGGGTTGGCCGAGCAGGATGCCATCGACATGGTTCAGGACGTCTTCGCCAACCTGCTGGTGGAATTGCCGCGCTTTGAGTTTGATCCGGCCCGCGGTCCGTTTCGTGCCTGGTTGAAAACGGTGACGGTGAATCAATGCCGCAAACAGCAACGGAAACGTCAACTGGCCGCCGGCCGCGGGGGTGACGACGATCCCCTGCAGGTGCTGATCGGCGGCGACGCTTGGGAAGAGATCTGGAACGCCGACTACCAGGCGTATGTGCTCCGCCGGGCGATGCAGATCATGCAGTCGCAGTTCGAACCCAAGACGTGGCAGGCCGCGTGGGAATTGGCCGTCAACCGGCTGACGGCGGCGGAAGCCGGGGAAAAACTGGGTTTGTCGGAATCAGCCGTCTACATCGCTAAGTCCCGTGTTATGCGGCGGTTGCGACACGAACTCGCTGATTTGCTCGACTGATGGCTGGCCAATTCCCGTAAAGTGGTGTCAGACTTTCCAGCTGACTGGGATACCACGATTATCCCACACTGCGAAGACGCTGTACTTTGTCATCGCCCTCCCGATTCGGACTGGCTTCATGATTGTCTCCCACTGTATTCCGGACGAAATGCTGCCGGCGTTCCTGGAAGGGAAGCTCTCCGATGATGAATCGGCCCAATGCGAAGAGCATCTGAGCCGCTGCCCGCAATGCCTCGACCGGACACGGAACTTCGCCAGTTCCCGGACGGTCAACAGCCCGTCTGGTGACGATCACCCCGGTGTGCTGACGTCCGAGGAAGAACCGAACTCTCCCGCGGTGCAAGACTTCATCCGCCGTCTCAGCGATCGGGGGTACATGGAATCCATTGCGGCGGATTCCGCGCGGACATCGGCGGCCGATACCCCCACCGTCCGCCCGGAACCCGAAGCCGCGACCGACGCTCCGACTTCCCACACTTCGCCGAGCAACGCCTCGGCACCACTTGCCGCGGGGTCACTGCTCGGGCCGTATCGGATTCTGGCCAAACTCGGCGAAGGGGGTATGGGAGCGGTATATAAGGCCACGCATACCAAGCTCGATAAAGTCGTCGCCATCAAAGTCCTCTCGACACAAGTGACGCGGCAGGCCGATGCCGTCGTCCGGTTTGAACGGGAAATGCGGGCCGTCGGGAAGCTGACGCATCAACATATCGTGCAGGCCTTTGACGCCGGTGAAATCAACGGTTTGCATTACCTCGCGATGGAATACGTCGAGGGGTCCGACCTGGCCCAACTGGTGAAACAACGCGGACCGTTTTCCGTCGTGAATGCCTGCAAAGCCGTTCGACAATCGGCGTTGGCCCTCGTCGCCGCACACGGGGCCGGACTGGTGCATCGGGATATCAAGCCCTCGAACCTGTTGGTCGGCAAGAACGGGCAGGTGAAGTTGCTCGACCTGGGGTTGGCACTTCTCGCCGATGACATCCCCGCGTCAGCAGAATTGACCACCGCCGGGCAAGCCTTCGGCACGCCGGACTACATGGCCCCCGAGCAATGGGAAGACGCCCACGCCGCCGATGCCCGGACCGATCTGTACGCCCTCGGGTGTACGCTGTTTTATTTGCTCATTGGTCGTCCGCCGTATAGCACGGAAAAGCATCGGTCCGCGGTTGGAAAAATGTTCGGTCATGTCACCGAAGCGATTCCCGATCTCAAAGCCGCACGTGCTGATGTTCCGGCGGAAGTGGCGGCGATCTACGAAAAGCTGCTCGCCAAATCGGCGAAGGATCGGTTCCAGACGGCTGCACAACTCGTCGAAGCACTCGCCCCGTTTGTGACGTCGAAACCACAACCGGCCGCGGCGGTGGTGGAGGTGCTGCCGGAAACCGTTGTGCAACCCACGAACGTTTTTCAGTCATTGGCAATCTCGACGGCGACCGCTGCTCCGCCGAAGCCCGCGCTTCGAACCGCGGGTGGTGGAAAGGGCTGGACGCCGCGGCAACTCGCCATTGCTGCCGGTGGGGCCGCCGCGATGCTGTTGCTGGGGGTGATCATCATCACGATCACGAACAAGGACGGCAGCAAGACCAAGTTGGAAGTCCAGGGCGACGCGCAGCAGATCGACGTGTCGCAAGGGGGGAAATCGCTGGTCAAGATCACGCCCGGCGAGCCAATGACGCCAGCTCCTTCCGAAACGGCTTCTTCAAAGCCTAACGGGACTGGCAACAATCATCCCGTCTTTGCGGCTGACGGGAAGTTTGCATTGGAATTTGAGATCGGCGACTTCCAGGTGAAATCGGCACCCATCGAGAATCCCGGCACCGTCGTGAACACGATGGAACTCTGGTGCACAATCGACGCCTGGAGAGAGGATGGCTTCCTGTTGGTCAAGAGTGTTTACGGGGGGCTGAACGGTTCCGGGCCGGGAGGTCTTGTTCCGAAGTTCAATGAGCCGAAGTTTCAATATTACACTCACCACGGCGAAGCGAACGCTGTCGAGGTGAAGGTTCCCCAGCACCAGCGAATTCATCTTGCCGGGGTGAATGATGGTCAACGACGAGCGCTCTATCTGAATGGCCGACTCATTGCCACCTCTCCCGATGCGGGGGTTTCGGATCCCCAAAAGAAGGCCGAGCCTCTCTTGTTGGGCTACGGTTTGCACGGCCAGATCGACGCCGTGCGGATTTCTTCCACGGTCCGTTACATCGCCGATTTTAAGCCGCCGCAGCGCTTTGAAGCCGATCAGCATACCGAGGTGTTGTACAACTTCTTGGAAGGGTCCGGCGATGTCCTCCATGACACATCCGGTCACAACCGGCACGGTAAGATTCTGGGAGCCAAGTGGGTCCGCATCGATGGCAAACCGATCGGCTGGCACGGCTGGCCGTCCGATGCCCCAGCACCCGCGATCGCCCCGTTTGATGCCGC
Source organism: Planctomycetaceae bacterium (assembly GCA_041753475.1). Taxonomy (GTDB): domain Bacteria; phylum Planctomycetota; class Planctomycetia; order Planctomycetales; family Planctomycetaceae; genus DSVQ01. Next base: position 25,480 of record JBGSUN010000035.1, read on the forward strand.
ACAGGCGAAGAAGCATCAGGAAGATTGGGCGGCGTATCTCAAGGTGCCGGTCGAGTACACCAACAGCATCGGCATGAAGTTCCGCCTCGTCCCGCCGGGGGAATTTCTGATGGGGAGCACACCGGAGGAGATCGACGCGGCGATCAAGGAGGTCAAGGATGATCTGGGCGAACAAAACAGGCAGGTTGCGATCGAGGCAATCCAATCGGAAGGACCACAACACAAAGTGATTCTGACGCAGCCGATGTATCTCGGCGTGCATGAAGTGACACAAGCGGAATATCAAAAAGTGATGGGGGTCAACCCGTCGTGGTATACCCCGACGGGCTCAGGGAAAGACACGGTTGCTGGAAAGGCGACGGATCATCACCCGGTTGAAGAAGTGACCTGGTTCGACGCCGCCGAGTTCTGCGCCAAATTGAGTAAGCAAGAGCAGTTTAAGCCCTATTACGTTCGATCCGGCGACAGCGTCTCGATTTTGGACGGTGCGGGGTACCAGCTTCCCGGCGAAGCCTTCTGGGAGTTTGCCTGCCGTGCGGGGAGCGTGTCGAATCAGGCGAATGGCGGCGATACGGGGGATGAACAGCGGGTCGGCTGGTTCCAGGAGAATGCGGGGGGATGGAGCCACCCGGTCGGGGAGTTGCGGCCCAATCCATTTGGTCTCCGCGACATGCACGGGAACTGTCTTGAGTGGGTGCAGGATGGCTGGGACCCAGCGTACTATCGCCAATTCCAGCAGAAACCCGCAATCAATCCGGACCGCAGCTTTTCCAACAGCCCTCTGCGAGTGATCCGTGGCAGTGATTTTGGTACTTCCACATCCGGCTGTCGACCGGCGCGACGCCATCAATATAACGCCAGTTTCGCGTACCTGAGCATTGGTTTTCGTGCGGCACTAAACTTTGACAGCGTGAGAGCCGCCTTGTCATCCAGTACGGACAAAGCCGTCGCGAACACCGGTTGGCACGGCTGGCCCGCGGACGCCCCGAAACCCGCGATCGCTCCGTTTGATGCCGTGCAGGCGAAACAACATCAGGAAGAATGGGCCGCGTATCTGAAGGTGCCGGTCGAGCACACCAACAGCCTCGGCATGAAGTTCCGCCTGATTCCACCGGGTGAGTTTTTGATGGGCAGCACGCCAGCGGAGATTGAAGCCGGGCTGAAGATTGCGGGGGATGACAAGTTATGGCAGGACCATCGCAGGAGCGAAACGCAGCACCAGGTCATCTTGACCAAACCGATCTACCTGGGGGTGCATGAGGTCACGCAAAAGCAGTATGCCGCCATGATGGGCAAAAACCCGTCGTCTTTCGCCGCCACGGGTAGCGAAGCCTTGGCCCCGAGGGTCGCGGGAATTGACACCGCGAATTTTCCAGTGGAAACGATGGATTGGAACGATGCCGCGGAGTTTTGCGCGAAGCTGAGCGAAAAGGAAGCGTTGCGACCGAACTATCAACGCACTGGAACTTGGGTGACCATGTTGGACGGCACGGGCTATCGGCTGCCCACCGAGGCCGAATGGGAGAACGCCTGCCGTGCGGGGACGACGACCAAATACTGGATCGGCGATACGGAGGAAGAAGCAATTCGCGTCGGCTGGCTCGACAAGAGTGGCGAGCGGACACATGCGGTGGGCGAATTGCAGGCGAACCCCTTTGGACTGTACGACCTCTATGGAAACGTGTGGGAACGAGTCAGCGACCATTGGGACACTTCGTATTACGGACAGTTTTCAGAGCGGCCTGCCATTGATCCCACGGGTGCTCCTGAAGGCCCGCCGTATCATCGGGTGAACCGTGGCGGCGGCTGGTTCACCCCTGTCTCTGTGATCTCGTCCGGCCACCGCCACTCCAACGTTGGCGTGCACAACGACAGTAATACGGGTTTCCGGGTGGTATTGCCCGTTGATGCCGTGCGGCAGGCACTGAAAGGGCTGTCCTCTGAAACCACTACCAAAATGAGTTGGCACGGCTGGCCGGCAGACGCCCCCAAACCGGCCATCGCCCCGTTTGATGCCGCACAAGCGAAAACACATCAGGAAGCCTGGGCGAAGCATCTCGGCACGACGGTCGAAAACACGAACACCCTCGGTGCGAAGATGATTCTCATCCCGCCCGGCGAGTTCCAGATGGGTATGACGGAAGAGCAACTGACCGCGCTGGCCAAGTTGGTCGTTGAGGGCGGCGACGGGAATAAGCAATGGATCCCCGAGATGGCGCGAAAAACACGGAGCCCGCAACACCGTGTCATCTTGACGAAGCCCTTTGCCATGGGGGCGACGGAAGTCACTGTCGCCCAATTCCGTCAGTTCGTTGAGGCGTCCGGCTATCGAACAGAGGCCGAACAGTATGGTTTCGGCAACTCGGGGCATACGACGCCGCATCCCACGGAACCCGAGTCGAACAAAGGCAAATCGTGGCTCAACCCCGGCTACCCCCTCCACGAAGACCAGCCGGTGTCACAGGTTTCGTGGAATGACGCGGTCGCCTTTTGCAAATGGCTCTCACAGCAGGAACAGGCCACGTACCGGTTGCCGACCGAATCGGAATGGGAGTTCGCCTGTCGCGCGGGGACGACCACGGTCTTCTCGTTCGGCGACGATGAAACGCAGCTTTCTCAGTATGGCTGGTATCACAAGATCGCCGGGAGCGGCCCCAGGCCGGTGGCGACCAAGTTGCCGAATCCGTTCGGGCTGTTCGATCTACATGGAAATCTGGTGGAGTTATGCAGCGACTTCTATTCCTCGACGGCGTATGCCGAACGGGGTTACCCGGCGAAAGATCCACTGGGGCCGGATTCCGCCAGCACTCATGTCCAGCGCGGCGGTAACTGGTTGCAAGTCCCCTGTGAAAATTGCAGTACCGTCCGTTTCGGTTCCGGTCCGCGGAACCGCCATTTCGGAGGCGGCTTCCGGGTGGCACGAGACGTAATCGTAGCCGATCCGGAGCAACGGTGATTCGGACTCGGTTCAACCATGGACCACATGAGTGGTTATTCGGCGATGATGCAGTCACTTCCGGTGAGTGGTCTGGCCAGTCGATCCGGCAATCGATACGCTGACTCGATCCTTCAGCAGAGAGTCACCCGTCCGTCGGTTGATGAATCGAGAGTTCCTCATGGCACTCGTCCGTGGAGCAGTACCGTCAGCGTCTCTTAATCGGTCCAGCCGTGACGCCGGGGTTGTCGTCCTCGTCCTGTTCCTGATGATGACGGTGACCGGGTGTCGTCAACCACCCGCGCCACAAGCTCCGGTGGCGGAGTCGGCGAACCAGTCGCTGCTCGACGAGGCGAATGCGGCCGGGAAGTGGTTTCACGCCAAAAAGACCCGGCCGATCTGGGCGAAACGACTCGATGCTGAGCAAGTTGTTCAGACGCTTGAGGGAGAGGAACGTGTTGCCGCGGGCCACTACCTCTGCAAAGGCGAAGCGGGCGATCTCTGGCCCCAAACGGAGCAGACACTGCAGGAACGTTACGTTGCTACGGACGAAGTGAATGCCGAAGGTTGGCGGAAATATCTGCCCCATCCCGATGCGCAAGGCGTCCTGGCGACACCGATTGAGCATCCCTTTGAAGTCCAGGCCACTTGGGGTCGCCTGACGGGCAAGCCAGGCGATTTTCTCGTCAAAAAATATCAGGATCGCGAGACCACTTACCCTGCCGACGTGTGGATTGTGGACCAGACGCTGTTCCGACAGACCTACGAGCCGGTAACGACGAGTCCATAATGATCGGCTGAGTCCGTGATGGTCAGCCGTTGCATCGTGAGTTTCACACAGCGCCCGCAAGCAGATTCCCGCTCCTCCCTTCCAACACAACACGGAACTTCACCATGCACGAAACTTTGAACCGTCGCGATTTCGTGAAACTGTCATCGGCGGGAATCGCCGCGGCGGCGGTGCTCAGCGGCTCAACGTCCCAGGCGGCGCGCGGGGCCAATGACAAACTCGTCGTGGCGTTGATTGGCTGCGGAGGACGCGGGACCGGTGATGCCGGACAGTTCAGAAAGCTTCCCAACGTCGAAGTGGGCTATGTCTGCGATGTGGATGCGAACCGGCTCGCATCGGCAGCGAAGACCTTCAATCTCGCAGCCGGGAAAGCCGTCAACGATTTGCGGCGCGTGCTGGACGACAAGTCTGTCGATGCGGTGATTGTGGCCACGCCCGATCATTGGCATGCGCTGGCTGCGATCTTGGCCTGCGATGCGGGCAAGCATGTCTACGTCGAGAAGCCGATCTCCCATAACATTCGTGAAGGCCGATTGCTGGTCGAGGCGTCCGCACGCAACAAGACGATTGTGCAACACGGCACGCAATGCCGCAGCACGGTGACGATGATCGAAGCCGTCAAAAAATTACGGGAAGGAATCATCGGCGATGTGCTTGTGGCCAAGTGCTGGAACATCCAGCGCCGCGCAGCGCTGCCTCCCGGCAGGGACACGTCGCCTCCGCCTGGCTTCGATTACGATGCCTGGGTTGGCCCCGCCACGATGATTCCGTACCGTACCAATCGTGTTCATCAGCGGTGGACCATGTGGTATCACTTCGGCGTTGGTGAGGCGGGCAACGACGGTGTGCATGACATTGACTACACCCGTTGGGGGTTGGGCGTCGACACGCATCCGACGAAAATCTCGGCGAATGGCGGCAAGTTCTTCTTCAACGACGAGACCGAGTTCCCCGATACGCAGCAGGCAACGTTTGAATACTCCGGCGACGGCACGCCAGGCAGCCGGAAACTGCTGATCTACGAACAACGGCTGTGGTCTACGAACTACCTCCACAACACCGATAGCGGAGCCGAATTCTACGGCACAAAGGGGCAGATGTATCTCAGTCGCCGCGGAAAACTCACTGTACACGGCGACCGCAACACACCGATTCCACTTGAGATCGAACAGAAGCCGCAGGATGACGCAGCCCATGTCCGCAACTTCTGCGACTGTATCCGCAACGGCACAAAACCCAACGCCGACGCGCTCACCGGCCATCTCTCCACGTCGCTAGCCCATCTGGCCAACATCGCCACGCGCGTGGGGCGATCACTGACGTTCGATCCACAGAAGGAACAGTTCCTCGGCGACGACCAAGCCAACCAACTCCTCCGCCGCGAATACCGTGAGCACTGGGGCACCCCCAGGGATGCATAGTTCACGGCAGCGCAGCATGAGGCATGCCGACGCTTCGCGGCTCTCATCCACGGGTTTGACAATGCTTCGCCCGGCGGATGATGATGCGTGACTTCGATGGAATCGCGATGATGTCGCCGGGAGCTTAGCGCGTGGATGCTGTGAATCGTCCCTTGTCCCCTGAAAATGATCTTGCTGCGGTCGAACGACTGACCGCGGCCTATCGGCGGATCACCGACCAGCTCGGCCAGGTGATTGTCGGTCAGCATGGGGTTGTGGAAGAACTTCTGATCGCCATGCTCGCGGGGGGGCATGCCTTGTTGGTTGGTGTGCCGGGCCTGGCGAAAACGTTGATGGTCCGCACGCTGGCCGAAACGTTGGAACTCAGCTTCAACCGCGTGCAGTTCACGCCAGACTTGATGCCCGCCGACATCACCGGGACTGAAGTCATTCAGGAAGACAAGGCGACCGGCGCGCGGGCGTTTCGCTTTCTCCCTGGCCCGGTCTTTGCGAACGTGGTGCTGGCAGACGAAATCAACCGCACGCCGCCGAAAACACAGGCGGCGTTGCTCGAAGCGATGCAGGAACGGCAGGTCACCGTCGGGGGGCAACGCCACCGTCTGCCCGACCCGTTCTTCGTTCTCGCAACCCAGAATCCAATCGAACAGGAAGGGACCTACCCGCTGCCCGAAGCGCAGCTGGACCGCTTCCTCTTTGAAATCCTCGTCGACTATCCGAGTGAAGACGAAGAGTTTCAGATCGTCCGGCAGACCACACTCGGCGAGTCGCCGCAAGTGGAACGAGTCCTGTCGTGTGCGGAATGGCAGGAGTTGCAACACGTGGTCCGCCGCGTGCCAGTGGCGGATGCCGTCGTGCGGTACGCCTTGCAATTCGCTCGGTTGACGCGGAAGTCACAGCAATCACCGGACTTCGTGCAGAAATATATCAGTTGGGGAGCCGGTCCGCGGGCCAGCCAGAATTTGATTCTCGGTGCGAAAGCCCGCGCGCTGCTGCAAGGCCGGGCGTATGTCAACGCGGAAGACATTCGTGCCGTCGCCGCTCCGGTGTTGAGACATCGGCTGGTCCTCAACTTCAATGCCGAAGCCGACGGCATCACGCCGGACACCATCGTGAAGAAACTGATCGAACTCATCCCCGAGCACGCGCCGTTGCCGAGCGCCCTGCCGAATGTGTTCAAAGCGGCGAAAAGTGGATTGCGAGATGTCTGATCCCCCGCTCAAGAACCAGGGGGACACGGTCGCAATTTTATGCCGAACCGCAACATCGTTGACCATTGCGGTTCCTCGCCGTTGTAGACCGGGGATCGACCGTCCCGCAAACGGAGTTCGCGAACGATGAATGAGACCTCGACAGTAACCATTCTGCTGGAATGGTTGATGTACAGTTGGCCGTCATTGATCACGTATCTGATCGGGATCATTGTTGCTGCGATGCATTTAACCAAGTCGCCGCGACCCGCGTTGATGGCGCTGGCGGGATGTGGTTTGTGCGGAGTGGCCCATCTCGCCGGACTGCTGCAACACGTTCTCATTCGTGGTCAACTGGCCGTTCTCCCCGAAGCGACGCTGTTCCTCGGAATGATTTCCTGGATCAGCAGCTTCATGTACGTGGCGGGTTTCGGGCTGGTCTTCGTCGCGGTCTTTACGGACCGCCGCCGTCCGGAACCACCGCCGGAAATCGGATAAGCGTCCCGTCTCCACGCCGGGCGGGAATCTCGCTTTCAGCACTCGCAAAGGCTTGCGTGCTGTGCCACTCTCTGGTTGACGATTCGGCAACAATCCAGCATTTCGTTCCCATGGTTTGCGGGGATTGCATCCGGAAAAACGCTGTCTGATAATCCTCGCAAGTACCGGCTGGTCGCGCCCAAAGCATGTGGGATCAGCGACTTGCAGAAAGTTTTGAAATTCCCCCCGAATTTCACCCGCGGCCGGGTTCGTTTTCGGGCTTAGGTCTGTAGTCAGGATCATCGTGGACGAAGCAGAGTTAATCCAACGGGCACAGCAGGGTGACGAAGCCGCGTTGGGATCGCTACTCGCGGTCCATCGTGACCACCTGCGGCAACTTGCGGATCGGGCGTTGTCTCCTCGATTGAAGGCGCGGATTGATGCTTCGGACATCGTGCAGCAGACGTGTCTTTCCGTGTTGCGACAGATCACGGAGTTCGAGGGGACTGATCCCGCTCAATTCGCGGCTTGGGTCCGCAAAATGCACACCCGGAACATTCAGAATGTGCTCCGTGATCAATTGCAGACACAGAAGCGCGGGGATGGCCGGGAAGAACATCTGGATGGGCAAGATCTCAACGCCGGACAGCAAGCTACGCCCAGCCAACAGGCCGTACTGCACGAAGACGCCGTTCAATTGGCGCGGGCCCTGGAACGATTACCTGAAGAGGAACGGGCTGTGCTGCGATTGCGGTATCTGGAGGGGCGAACGCTGGTGCAGGTCGGCGAAGATCTCGGCCTCAGCAAAGACGCGGTGATCTGGCTGATGCAAAAGGGAATGAAGCGCCTACGCCAATGGCTGCCGCGCGATGACGAGCCTGCCTGACGGTCTTCTTTTGGAATCGAATCGCACTCCCTCTTTGTTCCTGAAAGCATGGTATGAGCTCGACTCCACCGGATCTGGATGCGCTCGATCCCCGCATCAACCGCGCGCTGCAGGATTTTCTGGAGCGGATGGATCGTGGTGAAGTTGTCGATCAGGAGCAGTTTCTCTCGCAGCACCGGGAGATTGCCGATCAGTTGCGTTCGTTTATCACCGATGCTGTCGATTTGGCGCGGCGTGTGAAACCCGATGCCATTCCTGCCGCGGAAGTTTCTACGAATCGCTCGTTGAGTGAAACGATTCCGCCGACCACGCCCGGTGCGGCTCCGGCACTGCCCGAAGTTTTTGGACGATACCGCGTGATTCGTCTGCTTGGGCGCGGTGCGATGGGCGCCGTGTATCTGGCCGACGACACGCAGCTCGCGCGGCAAGTCGCCCTGAAAATACCGCACTTCGATACCACACAACCGGAAGAACTCTTGCAGCGGTTTTATCGTGAAGCCCGGACCGCGGCGACGCTGCGGAATCCGCATATCTGCCCTGTTTATGACGTCGGCGAGATCGGTGGCCAGCACTACATTTCGATGGCTTACATCGAAGGCCATCCGTTGTCCGACATTATCAAGGCCAAAGGGCCGCAGCCGGAACGACAGGTCCTGACTCTGATTCGCAAGTTGGCGCTTGCGTTGCAAGATGCACACAACCAGGGGGTGATTCACCGCGACCTCAAGCCCGGCAACGTGATGGTCGACGCGCGCGGCGAACCCGTCGTCATGGACTTCGGATTGGCATGCCAGGTGCGCGAAGGGGCCGAGCGACTCACCCACAGCGGCGTCATTCTGGGTTCTCCGGCATACATGTCGCCCGAGCAACTCGAAGGAAATTCCACCAAGGTGACTCCTGCCGCAGACCAGTACGCGCTGGGGGTGATGCTTTACGAATTGCTGACCGGGCAGTTGCCGTTTCGTGGAACGATCTCCGCCGTCGTCGGTCAGATCATCACCAAGCCGGCACCGGCACCACGACTGCTGCGCCCCGAGCTCGATCCGCGTGTGAATGATCTGTGTCTGCAGATGCTCGCAAAAACACCGGCCGAACGCCTCGGCTCCATGAAAGCGGTCGCCGAACGCATTCTGGCGATCATGAAAGAACCGGCGAAAGCGGAAAGTCCGGCGAAAACTCCCGCCACCGTCGTCGCTCCGGAACCCCGATCGGCGGCGTCCGATCCGGCCACGGAAACGATGGCTCCCACGGGGGCAACGCCGCAGCAACAGGTCGCGCTGCTCATCAAACAAGGTGAATTCCAAGCCGCACTGGAAGTACTGGAACCGCTGGCCCAGCGCAAATCAGGCAAGCTGGCCGAGTGGGCGAAGCAGAAACTGGCTGAAGTTCGGGGGCTGCTGGAAGCCGGCAAACAGGATCAAGCCGCGCTCTGTCTGCTGGCAGGGAAACTCATCCGCAAGTCCGACTATGCCGAAGCAATCCGGATCCTTTCCGCAATCCCTGTCTCAGCACGAACGGATGAACTGAGTGATCTTCTCAGTGATGCCGAATCGAAAGAGGAAGAAGCCGCCCTGCTGATGCAGGACATTGAAACGGCGGTGCGGAAAGACCAGCCGAAGGAACTGCCGGCGCTCGTCAAACGGTTCCTGCAATTGAAGCCGGGCAATAAAGCCATCCGGGCGCTGGCCGAGGACCTCAAACGATACGGTGCGGAAAAAGTCATCCGCTTCCGCCGCAATCAGCGCGATTTCCTCGATCCCGCCGGGGCCACCTGGAACCCGATGCACGCGGTCTATTTCATTGGCGGATTGTCGCTGGTCTGTGCCGCGGTGTACCTGGCCGTGATTGCGTTCCAGACGCCGAACGGAACTGTGATTATCGAAGTCCACGATCCCCGAGTGGTCGTGAACTTCGCCAATGAGGAAATCACGGCGACGTCTTCGGGCAAGACGTACCGCCTCAAAACGACGGATACCAAAACGCTGCAACTCGAAATCGACGGCGTGACCGTCGATGCTTCCACGCAGCAAATCACCGTGGAGCGCAACGAAACCAAGATCATCACCGCCAGATTAGTCGACGGCAAACTCGATCTCGCGATCAACCGGGAAAAGAAAACCTTCGCCGTGCCCGATGCGGTCCTCGCCAAACAGGATACCGATTACGTAGCGAACAACACGACGGAACGTGTCGGTGAGTGGATCGACCTCGTTGCGGCGGCCGACCTGGAGAATATGAAAGCCAGCAATCATGTGTGGACTCGGAATGGTTCGGTCTTAACGGCGAAGCTGTTGGCTCCCTCGACGTATGCCTGGATGTCATTTATTCCGGAGCAGGAAATCCAGGGCGACTATGATCTGGAAATCGACTATCTCGTCGTTGGAACCCAGCATCTTCAGGTGGGACTCCCGCTCAATGAAACGATTGTGACCCTTGGCCTGGGAGGAATGACGGGGACCGGACTGGATTGGATCGATGGTTTGACGGCAGAGGCGACGGAAAACAACGTCCCGCCTCATGGAAATCCCGACGTCAAGCTCAACCCGGGTGTCATTCAGCACATCACGGCCTCCGTTCGGCACAGCGGAGACAACGTGAGCGTCGTCACTAAACTCGATGACGTCGAAACCGGTCGTTTCTCGGGATTGCGTTCACGGATCGCCACACCGGAAATCACGAGACCCAGACCGGGAAAAATCAAGCTCGTCACCCCCATTCGAGGCGACAGTCCGGACCTCCGCCTGGAAATCCACAAAGCCCGAGTGCGTTTCGTCACGCCGGTTCGTTCCTCCGATGAGGGCTGGACGCCGTTGTTCAATGGCAAGGATTTTGCCAGTTGGAAGCCAGACGATAATGCCTGGCAGGTGAAAGACGGGGTGATCGAGATCGCCCCCGATCGCATCAAACGGAATACGTACTTGTGGTCAGCGGAAGAATACAGCGATTTTGAATTGCGCATGCAGTATCGCTTCCTGAACGAGGCCTATGTGGGACTGGGACTGCGGTATTCCCTCGCCTCGGACCTGACGAACGTGGGACCCTTGCTGCAACTCGGGTACTTCCAACCCAGGGGAGGCGAACTCAAGAATGTGTCGGGAGGTCTCTTTACGTTGCTGGACCGGAAACCGACAGATCTGGTCGTTGCTCCAGACGAACTGCGCGCCAAGTTGGAGCCACAGGTGCGGAAAGGGGAGTGGATCGACGTCTATGTCCGCTGTGAAGGGCCGCGGATCATCGCGGAACTGAACGGCTTGCGAACCGTGGACTACACCGACGTCAAGAAGCAACTGCCGCGGTCCGGAAAGCTGGCGCTCTACGCACCGCAGTACAACAAGGCCGCGGGTGAATTCCGGGACATTCGCATTCGGCGTCTGGACCAGCCGGTTTCGTCACCAAAGCCCCCTCAGATTGCGGCCGACGCCACGGTCTTCAGTGGCCACTCCTACAAGTTCTATCCGCAACCCATTTCCTGGACGGAAGCCAAGCGGCGGTGCGAGGAAATGGGCGGGCATCTCCCCATCGTTGAAAGTCAGGCGGAGAATGATTTCCTGCAGCAATTCGGCATCGCGCGCTTTCCTCTCAACGCGAGTCTCGGCATTCCCTCGACGTGGTTGGGATTGACCGACGCCGTCAAGGAGGGTGATTGGCGGTGGGTCAGCGGCACTCCCGTCAGCTTTCAAAAATGGGGCCACAAGCAGCCCAACAACAAGCAGAATCAGGAACACTATGGACTCATGGTGTTGACAGATGATGGTAATAGTACAATCAAGCCCGGCGAATGGAGCGATCAACCGGACAACTCTGTCGCCCATGCGGCCTACTTCATCTGCGAGTGGGACTCCGTCGCTTCCCCCTCACCAACGATCCCGCCGAAAACGATTGCGACCGCCCCGCCGACCAATGCGGCTTCCAAAGTGCTCCTCGATGTCGACTTCCGCAAAACGGCGGACCAATTCGCGCGGGCCGACGAACATCACATTCACTCTCAACTTAAAGATGGCGAATACCACCTGCTCGGCAAAAAAGCGGGCTGGTGGTACAACGCCGGGCATCCGGTGTTCTGGAAAAAAGAGAACAATCAACTTCAGAACTTTGCGATCGAACTGGATGTGCGGATCGCCAGCCAGAGGCGGGGCTCATTTGCCATCGAGTTCGGTCAGCACGGAGATCTGCCGCTCTGGCTCTACTTGAACCAGCTCGGACAACTCCGCCTGGCGCGTGACGATGAACTGGATTTCATGCCCTTGACGGCGCCGCGGGCGATGCGTCCCGTCAGCCAGTTCAACACGCTCCGACTGCAGATGGAAAACAAAACGATGAAACTCTCGGTGAATGGCACGTTGGTCTTTGAAAAGTTGCTGGACCGCTACTCGGGAGGCAAAATCAATCTCTGGCTCGTGCCGGACGAACCGCCGCTGGACGTTCGTTTGCAACGAATCCGGATTGAGCGTTTCGATACGAACGAATCTCTCCGACGCGACCAGGAATTACGGCGATTCAAAGGTCATCCCGGAGTTGTCCGCGGCATCGCGTTTCTTCCAGATGGTCAGCGCGCCGTTTCGGTCGGTCATGAGAAAGCCTTCAAGCTCTGGGACGTAGCCACCGGCAATCTGCTGCACGACTTCACCGGCCATCCCGACAACGTCACCAGTGTGTCTGTTTCCGGTGACGGTCGGCGTGCGTTGACCGGTTGCTGGGACAAGCAGGTACGCTTATGGGACCTCGAAGAACGAAAACTGCTCAAGACACTGAAAGGTCACACCGACAAGGTTGTCAGCGTTCAATTGTCTCGCGATGGACTTCAGGGACTCTCTGTTTCCAACGACGGTGTGATCCGCCGCTGGGATCTCAAGGCGGGCAAATCGACGGTGGTCCCCGGCCCGGCCCCTTATGGCGTCGTGGCCATTAACCCTGCCGAGAACGTCATCGCCTCCGGTAATGGTGACGGCACGGTCGTTCTCCGCGGGCAGCAGGGAATCGCCCCCCTCATCGGACACGGTAACGGCTACGTCGAGGGCTTGGCGTTCACGCCAGATGGATCGAAACTCGTCACCGGGGGAGATGACGGTACGGTCCGTGTTTGGGATCTGAATACCGGCAAGGAATTGCACCGGTTCGTGACGGACGGTGCAGGCTTTGATACGGTCGCCGTCACCAACGATGGGCGCTACGTCCTCGCCGGCAGTTGTGACCACACGATTGTGAGTTGGGATATTCTTACTGGCGACAAAATCGCCACCATTCATGCGGACAGCCCGGTCATGCATCGGTTCGCGCTGTCACCGGACAACCTCACCATTTTAAGCGGCGGTGGCGACATCGGATGGAAACCACGTGACGACTACGACCTGCGACTGTGGAAACTGCCCAGTCCGCCGGCACCGTAGAGGCGGTCATTCCCCCCGTAGGATGGCCCTTCCGGGCCGTCGCTACGGGAAGCACTCGCGAAAAATGACATCCCAGAAGAGCCATCTTGCTTCAGAAAACTCACAGATCCCCGCGTGATGATCACGGCGTTCAATATGCTTACAGATTCGATGGAAGTGTTATGGGTCTTCTCTCGCACCGTGCCGATGTGCCTGTGGATCAAGCGATGATCGCGACGCTGACCGTCACCACCGGACCGGATGCCGGGCGTTCCTGCCGATTGGAGCCCGAGGCCGTGCTCCTGGTCGGTCGCGGTCCCGAGTGCACATTCCGATTGTCCGATCCCGGCGTGTCCAGGCTACACTGCCGGTTGATCGCCGATGTCGATGGCGTGCGAATCGAAGACGCCGACAGTCGTTATGGAACACTCGTCAATCGGCACATGGTATCCATCCAGGTGCTGCAACCCGGGGATGTGATTGCCGTGGGTGACACCGAAATGCGATTTGAGTGCGAAGAACCAACTGCGGAGACGGTTCCACCACAGGCCCTGTCTGCCGCTGCTCCAGAGTGGTTTCCGGACGAATCGGTGACGTATGACGCCGCGGATCATCCCTTGGCATGCCCCAGCCGCAGCGATGTCGATGAGTTGCTCGGCTCCACCTTCGTCCGCTTTCAGATCGAAACACTCCTGGCACGCACCGCCAGCGGCGTGGTCTACCGCGCGATCGATCCGCTGCATCAGCGGCCGGTCGCCCTGAAAGTCTATTGGCCGGCGCTGTTCACCGACGACCGGGCAATGTCCCGCTTTCTAAGATCGATGCGGGCGATGGTCCCCTTGCAGCATGCGCACCTTGTCAATCTGTATGCCGCCGGTCGATCTGGGGGACTCTGCTTCACCGCCTGCGAATTCATCGAGGGGGAAACCGCCGGGGAGATGATTGACCGCATCGGCATCGCAGGTATGCTCGACTGGCGGACGACATGGCGCATTGCTGTCGGGCTGACTGAAGCCCTGGCCTATCTTCACGAGCGGCAGATTCTGCACCGCAGCCTCCATCCCAACAACATCTTCGTTCGCCAGGAAGACCGCTGTGTGAAGCTGGGGGATTCACTCCTCGCAAAGTCACTTGACCAACTAGGGCAACTGGCGCTGACGGCGCGCGGCGACGTGGTGGGTGACATCTACTATTTGCCGCCGGAACAACTCTCCCCGCGCGGGACGGTCGATCATCGTGCCGACATTTACAGCCTCGGCGCGACCCTCTACGCGCTGTTGTCCGGCCGCCCTCCGTTCCTTGGTGGTCCCGCGGAGGTGGTCCGCCAGATTCTGACGGCGGCACCGCAGCCCCCGAAGCAACTTCATCTGGCAATTCCCGTTGCTTTTGAAGGGATCGTTCTGCGAATGCTGGAGAAAACGCCGGAAGCCCGGTTTCCTCACGCCGCCGGTGTCCTCCAGGAGCTCCAGCGGATCGGAAAGTACGAGGGACTTTGTTAGTCTGCCTGTGTCGCTGAGCAGACCGTTTCATGCCTGGTCATGGTTAAATAAGGATCTCGCAGATGACAATTCAGTGGGTTGGAAATTGGCTGTGTGTTTGTGCCATGTTCGCTGGTGCGGTGTCCCCGACTCATGCTGCGGATGAAGTGGACTTGCTGAAACGTGAGATCGAACTATTGAAGAAGGAGAATGACCTGCTCAAAAAAGAAGTGGAGCAGTTGAAGTCGCAACTCAAGAGCAAGACGCCCGCAAAACCTGACGACGAGATTGTGGGCGCGATCTGGGAAATTACCTTTGTCAACGATGCAGGCAAAACCCTGGGGACGACGCGTTTCCTTGCTTCAGAAGGGAAACTTTACACCAGCAAGAAGCAGATTGGCACCTACACAGACAAAGGGACCCAGGTGCGATTGGACGTCACGTCATCTAACGATGAACGGGGAAACGGCGTCTACATTCTCGTCCCGTTCAATAAAAATCCGGTGACTTATCGAGGCGCGATGAAGAACACCAAAGGGGGGGAAGCAAAAGTCACCCTCCGCGTGATTCAAGATTAAACGGCTTCCGATTCCAGCGCGGGAGGCTGTGAAAATAGTCGCCGCTACAGCGCTCCTTCGGCCCGGTTGCTCCACCACGGCAGACCCACGCCGCCATCGACGGTGAGCGTGCCGCCGGTCATGTATTCGGCGTCGTCACTGGAGACAAACGCGACCGCCTTGCCGACTTCATCCGGGCGGCCGAGACGTTTCCACGGCAGCGCTTTGCCGCCCTGTTCCAGTTGCTCCTCGGTGAAGAACTTCCGTTCGCCCGGTGTGTCGATCCAGCCTGGATGGACGATGTTCACGCGGATGCGGTGTGGAGCGAGCTCGACTGCGGCGGTGCGGGCCATGTGATCGATCGCGGCTTTCGCCATGTTGTAGGCCATCGCGGTGGGAATGGCGAGGACCGCATGCGGCGAACTGACGACAACAATGGAACCGCCTTTGCCTTGCTTGACCATTTGTAAGGCCGCGCCGCGGACCCCATAGAAAGCCCCCCACATGCCGATATCGATCGTCTTCTTGAAACCGTCGAGGTCGGCTTCAATCATCAATTGTCGGTCGCTGTAGACGGCGTTCGAGACGAAGCAATCGAGGCTGCCGAAGGCATCCGCGGTTTCGGCAATCATGGCCTCGACCCGCAGCCGATCGGACACATCACCACCAAGGACAATCGCTTTCACGCCAAAGGACCGGGCTTCATTGGCCACCATCTCGGCTTCCGCCTGATGGGAATGGTAGTTGATGGCAACGTTGGCTCCTTCTTTCGCCATTTCGAGCACGCAGCCCTTGCCGATGCCGCGCGAAGAACCCGTGACCAGAACATTTTTACCAGCGAGACGAGGCATGGAGGGAATTCCTGAATGATCTTACGAGATGAAGTTCCATGTGCTGCACTTATCAGCCACAACCAGCCCGAAGATGGTCCCTTCTCCCCCGTCTGCGGGGGAGAAGGTGGCCGAAGGCCGGATGAGGGGGTGAGCGTTTCGACACGCCCCCCTCACCCTAGCCCTCTCCCCCGAGGACGGGGGAGAGGGGACCGGAGGGGAAGACGGATGATTTTCATCACTGCGGCACACACGTCAAACAGTGGCCTTTCAGCAGGATCTCCGTGACGCGGCCGACTTTCGACCAGCTCTTCTGCGAGCTTTTGGGGATGTCGCCGTCATGGATGCACGTCACGCTGCCGCAGTCGACGCAGACGAAGTGTGGGTGATGGCCTTCGGGGTGGTCGGGGTTCTTCAGCTCGAACCGCCAGACGTGATCCCCGAGTTCGGTGCGCGCGACCAAACCGGCGTCCACGAGATCGGTGAGGTTACGGAAGATCGTGGCTTTGTCGAAACCCAACGGCACCAGCTTCTCGGCGACTTCCGCGTGGGACAAGGGCGATTTTGCCCCCTGCAACCGCCGCACGACTGCCAGCCGCGCGGCCGTGGTCCGCAAGCCCGCGGTGGTCAGCAGGGTGCGAACCTGGGCAATCGCCTCGATTTCATGATCAGTCGCCATGCGACGGTCCTTCGTGCAAACAGATCGGTGCCCCGGAAAGGCAGCACGCGCTTTTCACGAAGTATACCGCTAAGCCGATAACTCCGGCAATTCGCGACGGTTTGTTTCGTCTGGCCAAACCGTCAATTAGGCGGCGTCAGGACTCTGCAAAGCTCTCCGTTGACGCCCCCCTGTCATAGAGAAACCGTGAAGCCTCTTTCCGCAACGGAAGCGGAACTACATGTTGATTTCAAAGCCCTGGCGGTTTTCCCGCGCGAGGAATGCATTGGCTTGCGCATCACCGATGATTTCCCGCTTGACCGGATCCCACTTCAGCTCCCGGCCGAGTCGCATGGCGATGTTGGAGAGATGGCAGATTTCCAGCATGCGGTTGTGCGACCAGACGTCGGAGATCGGTTGCTTCCGTGCCTGCATGCCTTCGATAAAGTTGGCGGTGTGGTTCGCACTCACCTTACCCCCGTAGACTTTTTCAATCGCGCCTTCCGGCAGCGGCTTGTCTTTCAGATCTTCCACCGGCTTGCCGGCAATCTTGCCCCGGTTCACAAAGAACCGACCTTCCGTGCCTTCGAAGAGAATGCCGTTGTCTCCCTCACTCGTGATAATCATCTCCACTTCGTTGGGCATCTGGGCGCGGATGGTGAATTCGGTCGCAGCGTTGTACTGATCGGCCACGACAGGGTTGCCATCCTTGTATTCCACCGGCAACTTGAAATCGATGGGGGTGATTTTGCTCGGCCCGGTTTCTGTCGCGCCGAGGGCCCAGCAGGCGATATCCACATGATGGGCCCCCCAGTCGGTGAGTTTTCCGCCGGAGTATTCATGCCAGTTGCGAAACGAGTAGTGGCAGTTGCTGAAGAGAGGCACGCCACCACCGTAACCCTCTCGCAGTTGCGGCAAGGCGCGATACGGTACCTGAGCCGCCGGCCCGAGCCAGAAGTCCCAATCCAATCCTTCCGGGACCGGAGCGGTCGGAATGACGGGCGACGCTTCCATGCCGTTGATACCGCACGTGACCTTCTTTACCGTGCCGATTCGGCCCGCACGGATCAGCGCGATCGCTTGCAGAAACCGCAGGTCGGATTCGGTGCGTTGCATCGTGCCCACTTGAAAGACGCGGCCCGTCTCCTTAACGACTTTCTCGATGAGCTTGCCTTCGTTGATGGTCAGAGTGAGCGGCTTTTCGCAGTAGACATCCTTGCCGGCATACATTGCCTCGACGGCGATCTTGGTGTGCCAGTGATCGGGCGTGGCAATCATCACCGCATTGATGTCTTTCCGATCCAGGATCTTGCGATAATCCTTGTACGCGTCCGGTTTCTTGCCCTGCTGCTTCTCCACCTTGGCAACATTGTCCGCCAGGACGTTGGCATCGACATCGGCCAGCGCCGCGAAATCGGCAAAACCAAACGATTTGCTGGTGATCGTCCAGCCTTGATTCCGTAAGCCGATGGTCGCGAAGACCGGGCGGCTGTTCGGCGACTGATAACCGAAGGCCCGATTGGCCGCCGGGACCAGAATGCTGGCAGTTCCCGCCGCAACGACACCTTGAAGGAACTGACGACGTGATGTGGGTCGAGCTGGCATGGGTCAATCTCCTGCGGAAAGCGTTCGGCGAACGTGCTGAGAAAGAAACGGATGTTTGTTCTGAGGGAGTCTGCCATCTTACCCGCGTCGGAGAGTGCCTCACAACGGATCGCTATGAGACTTCGCTCAAAATGCTGTTGTCGTGATTCCCCGGGTACATGGCCACCGCCAGAAAGACGAGGTAAGGGACGTAAAATATCACAAAGATCACGGCGACCGCTGCCGGTTCACCGTCAGGATTCCCCGGCAGATTCAGCGACAGAATCACCATCAGCAGGCTGTCGAGACACATCAGAATAAACAGCCCCACGCACAGGCACACCACCTGCACTTTGCGGAAGCCCGGCGAGCAACCATTCGTCGCAATCATCGCGTGACCAACGTAGAACCGAATCAGCAGGGCCGCGATCGGCAGGATGATACTTAGCGTCAGGCAGATCATCTCGCTATCGGGAACAAAGATATTCACCAGCGTCGGTATCGCGCAGACCACGACCGGTAGCACGCCATCCCACGCCAGCAATCGCCCCAGCCAGTTCACGCGGAATTTCTTTTTCCTGGAATGCCTTGATTGGCAACAGAGAACGACGGTGTCCGTCCATCCTACTGACTCGATGCCCCCGATCCGCCGCTCTGGCGATCCGTTTGTTCGGCGCAACATTCTCACTTGGGTGCCGGTGCCACCGCCACAGTGCCGTCCGTGCTTACCAGCACTTCGTACCGTTGGTCACCCGTGAGGGTCAGATTCACCTCCTGGCGCCGCGAATTTCCGTCCCGCGTCACGGTCACTGTCTGAATCGTGTAGGGGGCGGGGAAACGGATCGGGGCAGACAAGGCTTCACCCGCTCCGAGACTCGCAGAGGAGCTGTTGGACACGTTCCCGGTTTCTCCGGTTATCGTGACTTGGCATGGGCCACCGGACCGCTTGCTGATCGAGACCGACGCGACATCGACCGGAGAGTTGGCGTCCCCCATCACGACAGGCCCCAAACGCGGCTACGGCCACCAGAAAACGAGAACGATTCCAGCCACGATGACGAGCAAGCCCGTGAGGTAGGCGAACCATCTGCGTTGCATGGATGGACTCTCCTTCGCCAAACTTCGTTCATCGCCACCAAGCACGCGGGAATACCCGATAGCGTCTTGCTGTCTCCCCGAATCATGCGTGCATTCCCTGTTTCACTCATCGTCCTCATCGTCGTCGTCGAAATCACCCGGGTCCAACTCGTCGAGGTTCGGGATCCAACCCGCGGCTTCGAATCGTTTCCACTGGTCCGGAGTGATGCTCGACTGGAGATCGCCGAGATCGTCGCAGAACGTGTGGGACCCGTCCGCGGGGAAGACAACGAAGTCGTCCGTCACCGGGATGATCTTCTTCCAGTCGAGCCGATTGAGCTTTTGTGATACCCGCTGCACCATTTCGCGAAACGGCTGCAGTTCTTCGTCGTCTTCTCTGTCGCACAGATAGTCGTACCAGACTTTGTACGGTGCCAGCAGGTCGGCGTCCGGCAGACTCACATCGTACGACATCCCTTTGTGCGTAGCCTCGTCGGCGCACCACAGGTAGTCGCTCAGGATGATAGGGTTGTCACCATGTTCCTTCAGGAACTTCTGTCGCGTGGAGTCTTTCACCAGCAGCAGGTGCGGGACAGCCTCCTCGGAAGAGTCGGTGCCGTTGTACCAGATGCGTAAGCAGTACACCGGCTCGGTAATCCGCGCCCGCTGCGCTGCCTCAGGCACAACGGCAACCAGCATGTCTTCCATCTGCTTTAGCACGGCCTTCGGCACCTTCGGCATGAGTTTCTCCAGAGTGAGGGAAATCAAGGCTGTGCGAGAGAATTAGCGAAAGGGAAGACACATTCTCCCACAGCATGCCCTGTCGTCAACTCCGTCGCCTCGGCATGCGTGTCCTCGGGGTACTTCACGGCGATATTCACTACTCACTATTCCTACGACCAAGGACCTGAAAATTGAGCGGCGACTTGGTTTCCGATCAAGCCGGGAAAAATACGAGCCGGACTGCGAGTCGATGACGTCCGTCGCGTTCGATGTCGCAAAGCCCCAGCTGCTACAGGACTTTACCAGCGATAAAAGATACAATCCCGATAAGATCACACGTCTTTCGCTGGAGCCGCGCCGTATGAAACTGTCTCGGAAATCCGATTACGCTCTTCGAGCACTGGTCACACTGGCCGGCCGATCGGGGCAAGGGCACATGTCGATCCGAGAGTTGGCAGAGCTGAACGATATTCCGAAGCGGTTTCTCGAACAGATCATGCTCGAATTGAAAGCCAAGGGGATTGTCCGGAGCATCGCCGGACGGATCGGTGGATTCGAACTGGCCATGGCGCCTGAGCACGTGACGATGGGTCGCATCGTCCGCATTTTTGATGAAATGCTGGCGCCCATTCCCTGTGTTTCCGCGACGCATTATGAGCCGTGCAGCCAGGAGATGACTTGCAAGTTTCGACGTGTACTGCTGGATATCCGCAACTACACGGTGAAACGGATGGAGGAGGCGACGCTTGCGACCATCGCCGCTGGTCCAGCCGTCAAACGAACAGAGGTCTTCAACCCGCAGTTCGAGTTCGCCGACGGGATCTGATGGATCCGCCGGGCGTTTCATGTCCAGACATCCCGCTCAGTCACGACAGAGAGCGAAGGCTTCGATCTCGATCAGCAGATCTTCGAAGGCAAAACCGGAAACGCGAATTGATGTCGCTGCTGGGCCCGGAGCGGGGTAAAACTCGCGCTGCACGCGATCGATGGTCGCTTTCGTTTCCCTGACCTGATTCCAATCGCCGTTGCAATGGTAGTAGATGTAGAGCTTGGCGACATCGCTTTCATCGAGCCCCCCTTCTGCCAGCACGTTGCGGATGAACTGGAACACATTGCGGGTCTGCGTTTCCATGTCCTTGCCGACCGCTTTGGCTTTGTTGTCTGCGGAGATCTGTCCGCCGATGAAGGCGAACTTGCCAATCCGCCAGCCTTGCGTGAACTGGGTATTCGGGATGCTCCAGTCCCAATGATTCTCAGGTTGCAGCCGCTGCTTGTCCTCGCCGAGGACGCCGATGCCTTCCACCTGAATCAGTTCCGTCGAATTCGGGAACCCGGTGATTCGGAGTCCCGCACCGGCCGCAGAGGGAATTGACATATAACGCCGACGGACGTTCGTCATCTTCTCCCAGTAGTCGGTCACGTCGCGACCCTCACCGAAGAACCGGAAGTACGTGTTCTGCCGCATCAGGCTGTTGCGATCACCACCGGCGGCGCGCAGCAGCGTGTCGAGGTTACGAAAAGCGTGATCGGTCTGAACCTCAATGTCGCCGGTCCCCAGCACGTTGCCATCGGCATCGAGCGACCGCTGGCCGCCGACAAACACCATGTCGCCGACTTTCCAGCCGTGCGAAAAGGGCAGCGGTTTGCTCCACTGCCAATGTCCATCGGGCATCAGCCGTTCTCGCGGTTCACCGACGACCGCCCAGGCATCGATCAGAATCAGTGCTCCCTCGGTGTCCAGTTCGACGCGGGTCTCCGTCGTCGTCGGGCCGGGGTCGCGAAAATAGTCGAGCCGCACTCGATCGATGTCATCGAGACACTGGGCCACATCGACATCATCACCGTCGCACCGAAAGTAGATGTTGTGTTTGACGACGTCGTCCATCGTCGCCCCCGCTTGGGCAAGGACTTGCTTCAACGCTGCGAATGCATTTCGCGTCTGCGTCGCCATGTCCGCACCAATCACGCGCCCCTGCTCATCGAGCGACATCTGACCGCCGACAAGAATCAGGTTCCCTGCGCGAACCGCCTGTGTCCCTCCGTCAGGAGACCGACCCGAAAGATCCTGCGCACCAAAAAATTCTTTCTTCATTCGTCTTCTCAATGGTTCCAGAATAAAACATCGATGCCGCGCGAAGCCGCTGGCAACCGACATCGATCCAATGGCTGTCTCCGTCTCATGCTGACAATCGAGGGCCGCCGGTACCAGTATGGCATCCAGAATTTTGCCACGGAGATCGGCATGAGCTCGTCCGACCAGTCCACCGTTCTCCTTGCTAGACTTCGATTATTCCCTGGTCAGGGAAAGTGACCCGGACCGTATTCAGCGATGCCATCGGAGATGAGACTTTCTGATCCGTCTCCGCAAAGGCACACGGGATCCTCGAACGGCAGACGAGGGTCTGTGCGAGATTTCGGGGGCGCGATCGCTCTTGTGTTTTCTTACCCAGCAGGTCTGATCACGGGAGTTCTTACTTGCCGTGCCGATGTGCTCGCGATCGATCTCTTCGCCGTGGGAAGCACGATGGTCGTGGTGTCTTCCTCGAGAATGGCGGCCGGGCGGGCCTGGAGGGCTTCCCGTAAAAAGACCGTCACGGCGGCATCCCCGAATTGGGACGGGTTGCCGTTATCAGTGACGCGCACGGTCAGGTTGAAATGCGGCGTGGTTCCATAGACCAATGCCGCAGAGTTGTTTACGGATAACACCCCGGTCGCGGCATTGATGGCAAAGGCATTGTTCGTGTTGCCGCCCACGATGGAGTAGGTCAATGTCTGACCGACGTCCTGATCTGTGGCGGGAACAAGGCCAATGTAGGCCCCGTTGACGCTGTTCTCGCCCATCAGAAACTGCGTGGGCGTGACCACCGGCGCGTCATTCACATCTCGCAGGAACACGGTCACCGCCGCGGATCCGACTTGGGTCGGACTGCCGTTGTCGGTGACCGTCACCGTCAAATTGAACTGCGTGTTCGCTTCATAGTTCAATGCGGCCGGATTGTTGACCGACAGCACCCCGGTCGTGGGATGGATCGCGAAGGCGTTGTTCGTGTTGCCGCCGGTGATGGCGAACGTTCTGGTTTGGCCCGCGTCCTGATCTGTGGCAGGAATGGTGCCGATGAAAGCGCCGTTGGCGCTGTTCTCGCTGATCAAAAACTGTTTTGGTGTCACAACCGGGGCATCGTTCACATCCCGCAGGAAGACCGTGACGGCGGCGGAACCGGTTTGCGCGGGGCTGCCGTTATCCACGACGCGGACGACCAGGTCGAACTGTGGCATTTTCTCGTAATCGAGGGCTGCGGAATTGTTGACGGTCAGCACGCCCGTCGTGGGATTGATCGCGAACGCATTCCCCACATTGCCCGCGACAATGGAGTATGTCTTCGTTTGCCCGGCGTCCTGATCGGTCGCGACGACTGTCCCGATGAAAGCGTTGTTGACGCTGTTCTCACCAATCAGGAACTGAGTGGCTTTCACGACCGGTGCGTCATTCGTGTCCCGCAGGAAAACGGTCACGGTCGCGGCACCGGCGGCGGCGGGAATGCCGTTGTCCACGACGCGGACAACGAGGTCGAACCGCGGCATCGTTTCATAATCGAGAGCCACGGAATTGTTGACGGACAGCACTCCCGTCGTGGGATTGATGGAGAACGCGTTGTTCGTATTCCCGGCCACAATCGAGTACGTGTGCGTCTGGCCGGAATCCTGATCGGAGACGGGAACGACTCCGATGTAGGCATTGTTGACGCTGTTCTCGCCGATGAGGAACTGCTTCGGCGTGACGACCGGTGCATCGTTCTCATTGCGCAGGAAGACGGTGGTCACCGTGGAATCGGACAGCGCGGGCGAGCCGTTGTCGGTCACGGTGATGGTCAAGCTGATTTGCGTGCGGGCTTCGTAATCGAGCACGGCAGTGTTATTCACGGTCAACACGCCGGTTGTCGGATTGATCGCGAATGCGTTGTTCGTATTCCCGGCGGTGATGGACCATGTCTGCGTCTGACCCGCATCGGCATCCGTGACCGCCATGGTCCCAATGAAGGCTCCGTTGACGCTGTTCTCACCAATCAGGAAGTCCTGCGGAGTGACCACCGGTGCCACATTGACGTAGAACGATTGCTCGGCGGCAAAGGCTCCCCCGGCGAGGGCGGAATCGATCGCCTGCACCGACCAGAAATACGTCGTACCCGGGGTGAGATTCGTCAATGCGAAGCTAGTGCCCTGAATCGGCCCGGCGGTGGCGATGGTGCGCAACCCACTGGTGGAATCGGCCATCGTGCTGAAGACGTCACTGCCGCCCGGCGTGGTGCCAACGCGCAGGTTGTAGGACAGCCCTGCGGATGCCGTTTCGGTATCAGTCGCAGCCGCCCAGGACAACGTCATCGCTGAACCACCGTTGGTGACAGTGGGCAACGAGGTTTCGCTGGCCGCAGCGAGCGCGCCCGATCCATTCCCGGACGCAGTCGCACTGACCAAGGTCCGCGCCGTCAACGCCCCGACGCTGGCATCATTGTCGAGGAACGTCTTCAACTGGGCCGCGGTTGTCGTCACACGGCCCGTAGCATCGGTCGCCAAAGTGAAGTTGATCGTGTTGTTTCCGAACGTGTCGGTATCAACGGAAATTCCGAGCGACTGGTTCGCGGCTGTCGCGATGAAAGTGACGGCGACGCTGTAATCGTCTCGGTCAGCGATCGCGCGAACGTCGGTGAAGGTCAGATCGTTATCGCCGGTGTCCTGACCACCCGTGAGTTGTCTATTCAGATTTCCTAAAGAGGCTGGACCATAAGTATCTGGCGCCACCGCCGTACCATATCCACCGACTGCCGTCGCCAACGCCGTAATCAAGGCGGCGGCACCAGCATGAGCTGCGATGGCGGCCTGAATGTCGCTACGGGTTGCGGTCGACGACGTACCATTATCACTCAGATTGATCGTGACTGTGTAGTTGCCTGAGCCGTCAACCGTCACGCCTGCCACGGTGGTAGCCACGAGATTGGCGCCGGTGTTGACGAGCATGACGGAGACCTGTCCGCCCAGTGTCGCGGGATTCCCCGTCGTGGTCGTGGCGCGGGCATCCATGAACATCAACTGTGATGTGCCTTGGATACTGATGAAACTCGCCGAACCCGCCTGGGCATCCCGGTTGATGACGAGGGTGCCCGCCGTGGGGGATACCGTGGTCACTGCTAACGTTGCAGGAGCATCGGGGGCCGTGTTCGCCGTCGCGATGTTATTGCGATAAACCTTCACGAAGGGAGTCGTGGTGGCGTCAATCAAACCGACCAGCAGCATGTCCAGATCGCCATCGTTATCGTAATCACCCCACGCGGCGGAACTGTAATCCGCTTCGGCCAGCCCGGCATTGATGTCCGTGAACGTGTCGCTGCCGTCGTTATGATAGACCTTGGCAAAGGCATAGGCTCCATCAAAGCCGGTGAGGAGCAGATCGAGGCTGCCGTCGTTGTCGTAGTCGCCCCAGGCAACACTTCCATAGGCGGAGGCGGTCAGACCGGCATTGATATTCGTGAAGTCCCCATCGCCGTCGTTGCGATAGATGCGGGCGCGAGAATGACCGTACCGCTCGCCCTGGATCGCGAGATCAAGATCACCATCGTTATCATAATCGCCCCAGGCCATTGAGCTGTGGTAAACGCCGCCGATGCTGGCCTGGATGTCGGTGAAAACTCCTTCACCGTCATTATGGTAGATCGCCATGGTGAAGCCCGACGACATAATCCCTGTGTAGGTGAGATCGAGCTTCCCGTCGTTGTCATAATCGGCCCAGGCCGCGGCACCGAATGTCATTCCCGCGAGGTCGGTATTCGTGTCCGTGAACGTGCCATTGCCGTTGTTGTGATACAGCTTCGCGATCGGGTCGACGTTGTCATCCAGCCCGGAAATGAAGACGTCGAGCTGGCCGTCGTTGTCGTAGTCGCCCCAGGCCACGGCACCGGACATGAGATCGACGAACCCATCGTTGATTTCGGTGAAGGTTCCGTTGCCGTTGTTGTGATACAGCTTCG
The DNA here is from genome assembly GCA_041753475.1 of Planctomycetaceae bacterium. Taxonomy (GTDB): domain Bacteria; phylum Planctomycetota; class Planctomycetia; order Planctomycetales; family Planctomycetaceae; genus DSVQ01. The sequence goes on from JBGSUN010000035.1 coordinate 51,469, forward strand.
AGGTTAGTTCATAGTCGCTGTCTTCGCCGGTGATGAGCAAATCGAGGTTGCCGTCGTTGTCGTAATCACCCCACGCTGCGGCACCGAAGTAGACGCCCGTCAGCCCGGCGTTGATGTCCGTGAACGTTCCGTTGCCGTTATTTTCATAGATGTTGGCCACCGCCGTGTACGAGCCATCGACTCCGATCACCAGGGCGTCGAGATCGCCATCATTGTCGAAATCGCCCCACGACACCGCCCCCGAAGCAACGCCATTGATCCCGCTGCTGCCTTGGTCCGTGAAGACCGGCGGTACGAGATTTTGCGAAGTCTCGGTCGCAAAAGCACTGCCCACCAGGGCCGTATCAACTGCCTGCACAGACCAGTAGTACGTCACGCCTGCGGTCAGGCCCGTCAACGTGTAGCTCGTCCCTTGAATCGGTCCGGCGCTGGCCAGAGTGCGTAAGCCAGTGGTGGTGTCGGCCATCGTGGTGAAGACATCACTGCCGCCGGGCGTCGTGCCGACGCGCAGGTTGTACGACAGTCCGTCGGAGCCCGTTTCATCATCGGTGGCGGCGGTCCACGAGAACGTCATCGACGTGGTTGAAGCCCCAGTTGCGGTCAACCCGGTGGGAGCATCCGGGGCCGTATTGACGGTCGTTTCGTTATTGCGATAGACCTCGGCAAAGGGAGACCCGTCACGACCGATGATGAGAATGTCCAGGTCGTTATCGCCGTCGAAGTCGCCCCATGCCCCACTTCCGAGATACGGAATGGTCAATCCGGCATCCGCATCGGTGAACGTATCGTTGCCGTTGTTGCGGTAAACCTTGGCCGTTTCCCCGCCGTAGATGTTGCCGACAACGAGCAAGTCCAGTTGTCCATCGTTGTCGTAATCACCCCAAGCCACGCTGCCGTAACTGGTGCCCGGGATACCCAGGGCAATGTCCGTAAAGGTGTTACTGCTGTCGTTACGATAGACGGTGGTCGATCCGTGAACAGTGTTGGTGTAACCGGAGCTGTAATCCCCGGTCGTGACGACATTGAAACCGGATGTGACCAGATCCAGATCGCCGTCATTGTCGTAGTCGCCCCAGGCCACGTTGCGGATGCGCGTGGTCGACAGCCCGGCGTTGATATCCGTGAAGTTTCCCTCGCCCTCGTTGCGGTAGATCGTGGTCGAGTAGGGATCGGACGTGGTGCGTCCGGTGGCCACGATGTCGAGCAGCCCGTCGCTGTCGTAGTCGCCCCAGGCCACGGAGCCGTAAGCCACCTGCGTCAGCCCCGCATTGATGTCGGTGAATGTGCCGTCGCCTTCATTGCGATGGACGCTGGTGACATATCCGCTGTTGGTGTTTCCGGAGAGGAGCAGGTCCAGATCACCGTCGTTGTCGTAGTCACCCCAGGCGACGGAACTTCGCTTCACGCCGGGGAAGACGGCGTCGGTGTTCTCGGTAAAGGTATTGCTGCCGTCGTTATGGTACAGCTTCGTGAAGGAGGTGACGGCACTCGTCTGCCCGGTCATGATGAGGTCGAGCTGGCCGTCGTTGTCGTAATCGCCCCAGGCCACCGCTCCGTTGCCCAATCCGAGCAGGCCTGCGTTGATGTCGGTGAAGGCCCCGTTGCCGTCGTTCTGATAGATGCGGGTGATGTCACTGGCGCCGGTAGATCCCTGAATGACGGCATCGAGATCACCATCGCTGTCGTAATCCCCCCACGCCACTCGGGAGACGTAGACGCCAGCGATGCCAAGATTGCCCAGGTCCGAAAACTGCGGCAGCGTGCGGGATTCCTCCGTGGCAAACGCCCCCCCCGCGAAGCTCGTGTCGACCGCCTGCACCGACCAGTAATACGTCACGCCGGGGGTGAGACCGGCGAGCGTGTAGCTGGTTCCCTGAATCGGCCCCGTCTCAGCCACGGTCCGCACACCGTTGGTGGTGTCGGCCATGGTGGAGAAGACATCGCTGCCCCCCGGCGTCGTCCCCACGCGCAGGTTGTAGGACAAACCGTTTGAATGTGTTTCGGTATCCGTCGCGGCGGTCCACGAGAAGGTGAGCGAGGTGGTTGAGGCCACACTCGCTGTCAACCCGGTCGGCGCAGACGGTGCGGTATTGGGCGTTGAACTTTCGTTGCGATAGAGATGGGTCTCAGTCTGCCCGCCGACATTTCCCGCCAGCAGGAGGTCCAGATCGCCATCGTTGTCGTAGTCACCCCAGGCAACCACGCCCCAATCGGTATTTACGAGCCCCGTGTTGATATCGGTGAAGGTCCCGTCGCCGTTGTTGTGGTAGACCTTCGCCATCGGACCTGCGCCGCTGTAGCCGCTCACGACCAGATCGAGGAGGCCGTCGTTGTCGTAGTCACCCCACGCCAGGCTGCCCACGCCCACGCCATCAATGCCAGCGAAAGTGTCTGAGAAAATGCCGCTGCCATCGTTGCTGTAGATTCTTGTCAGAGGAGCACCGTTGTTGTCGTACCCCTTCAGAGCGAGATCGAGGTCGCCATCGCTGTCGTAGTCGCCCCACGCCAGGTTCGGCCGCGAAACACCCTCCAGTCCCGGATTGATGTCCGTGAAGGTTCCATCACCATTGTTGTGATAGATCTTCGTGACCTTGTCCGATGATCCGTCGATCCCGGCGACAACGATGTCGAGATTTCCGTCGCTGTCGTAATCACCCCAGGCGGCCGAGCTGTCTTTGACGGCTTCCACACCGGCATTGATGTCAGTGAAATCCCCGTTGCCGTCATTGCGATAAACCGCGGTGAAGGCGTCGTCGTTGACATCGGCACCCGTGACGAGAACGTCCAGGTCGCCATCACGGTCATAGTCGCCCCAGGCGGCAGTCCCATAAGCCACATTGGCAATGTCGGCCTGGATGTCCGTGAAGCTACTGCTGCCATCGTTGCGATAGATCTTGGTGAAGCCGTAATCGTTCGATCTCCCCGTCACGAGCAGGTCCAGGTTCCCGTCGTTGTCGTAATCCCCCCACGCCGCCGTGGTGTGATCCCCTATTTCCACGCCCGCATTGATGTCCGTAAAGGTCCCATCTCCCTCATTGCGATAGATTTCGGCCGTGCTCGACCCGCTGACGAAGACATCGAGGTCGCCGTCGCTATCGTAGTCGCCCCACTCCAGCGCACCTTCCGCAACCGCGTTCAAGCCGAGGTTGCCTAAATCCGTGAACTCTCCCACGAGCAGCACGCGGGCTTCCAGCGGTTCCAGCCGCGGCGGACGCTGCATCCCCCGCCGTTTTGCCCGGCGTTGCGGCATGAATGTTTTCTGGAGCGTGGACAATAATTTTTGAAAATAATTCATCGTCGCGATCGTTGCCTGTAGACGTTCCACTCCCAGCCCACTCGGCTTACCAGGCCAGCGGGCGTTCTTTAGCACTTATCGACGTTCGACGGGAGAGCAATCGACGTCGAGAGTGGAGTCACTGTTGAATGAGAGAGAGACGGATTCGGGCGGGTTGGCCCTGTTTGATACACGACGCAAACAAAAGTGCGCCGCTGCTTCGGAATCTGCTGCAGAGAAGCAGTGGCTTTGATGGCTTTCAGATGCAGCAGAACCTTCCCCACCACCCGCATCGAGGCCACACCGAACGCGTTCCCTGTCACACCGCTCCTGGTGAACCTTCACCCCCGGCATTATCGCTCCCTCTCCACAGGGCTGTTGTCACGTGCACCAGAAATCCCTCCGGCACCGTGATCCTGTTCAGCCCGCAGTGAAGTGCGGTCGATGGGGGAAGGAGCCGCACACGAATCTAACGGGTGACTCCACGATATGACGCTGCACACAGCGAAGCCGGTCGTGGAAAGAGTTGACCTCGGGAGCACTCACCAGTCCCGATGGCCGATGCTGCTGGTGACAATCTGGCTGGCGATGATTGTTGTCGCCCTGGAATGGCTTTCCCGTTACGAATCGACAGCCGTGATCTCCGGCGAAACGCCAGCACTATGGCCGACGGATGTGCCGCCGGCTGGCTCGCCATCGGGGCAAACCCTCATCATGTTTGCTCATCCCCGCTGTCCCTGTACGCGCGCCAGCTTACGAGAGTTGGGGATCATTCTCGCCAGCCAGCCTGATGTTTCTTTGGCTAAGGTCGTCTTCTTCCGTCCGAACGAGGCCGATGAAAGCTGGAGCCATAGCGAGATTGTGCGCCAAGCGCGAGCCCTGTCCGGAGTCGAAGTCACATGGGATGACGATGGCCGGCTCGCGGCCCGCTTCGGGGTGCAGACGTCCGGTCATGTCGTGTTTTATGACGCCATGGGAACATTAAAATTTTCCGGAGGAGTCACCGCCCTGCGCGGTCACGAAGGTTGGAATGCCGGACGTGCCGCAGTCGGAGCCCTCAGCCGCGGGGAAGCCACCGCCGTCGCTGAGACACCGGTCTTTGGCTGTTCGTTAGTCACTCCGCCTGGTTCTGCGCTTGATGCCTCCTGCCAGGTTCTGCCATGAACCACGGAGAGGCGCTGTCCGTTGATCACTGGCAACCGGCCGCGCAGAAGCTGTTGCTGCAACACCAGCAGCAGGTGTATCAACACACGGACCGGTTGTTCGCCTGGTTGATGATCGCCCAATGGATCTTTGGCATCGGTCTGGCACGGTGGCTCTCACCGCTGACATGGTCGGGGACAGCCAGCGAAATGCACCCGCATGTCTGGCTCGCCGTGCTGGTCGGTGGGGTAATTGCCAGCCTGCCCGTGATGTTCGCCATCTGGTATCCCGGCCGTCCATTAACGCGGCATGTCACCGCCGTGGCTCAGGCTCTCACATCGTCGTTGTTGATTCATCTCACCGGTGGGCGAATCGAAACCCATTTTCATATCTTTGGTTCACTGGCGCTGCTGGCTTTTTATCGCGATTGGCGCGTGCTCGTCACCGCATCGATCGTGATCATCGTCGACCATACCGCGCGGGGTTTGATCTGGCCGCAGTCGGTCTACGGCATTCTGGATACCGGGTTCTGGCGGGCCATGGAGCATGCCGGCTGGGTCATATTTGAGGATGTGTTTCTGATACTGTCCTGCGTTCGAAATCAGGCCGAAATGGGGGAAATCGCTCAACGTCAGGCTCAACTGGATGTTGCTTACGGCGTTGTCGAGCACCGCGTGGCTGAGCGCACTGCCGAACTGGAAGAAAAGCATCTCCAGCTCAAACGGGCGCAGCAATTGGCCGAAGCGGCGAGTCAGTCGAAGTCCGAATTCCTGGCAAATATGAGCCATGAAATTCGGACGCCGATGACCGCAATCCTGGGTTATGCCGACTTGCTGTTCGAAGAGGCTGGCCTGGCGCACAAACCCGAACGGCGCATTGAAGCCGTGCGTGCCATTCAGCGGAACGGCGATCACCTGCTGAGCATCATCAACGTCATTCTCGATCTTTCCAAAATCGAAGCCGGCAAGCTGACCATCGAATCCATTTCCTACTCACCCATGTCGGTGGTCGAGGAAGTTCTCTCTTTCATGCGTGTCCGTTCCGAAGCGAAAGGCATCACACTCACCGTTCGCTATGAAACACAGATGCCGGCAATCATCTGGACGGATCCCACACGCCTCCGTCAGATTCTCGTCAACCTCACGGGGAATGCCGTCAAATTCACCGAAGCCGGCGGCGTGCATCTTGCCGTTCGTTTTGTGAGCGGGAATCGACCTCAACTGGAATTTGATGTCATCGATACCGGAATCGGCATGACGTCCGAACAACAAACGCGGTTGTTCCAGGCCTTCGGCCAGGCTGACTCGTCGACCACCCGCAAGTTCGGTGGCACGGGTTTAGGGCTCATGATCAGCCAGCGCCTGGCATGCATGCTTGGTGGAGAAGTTCGGATCGTCGAATCCGCCCGCGGCGTCGGGACACGCTTCCGTTTGACGATCGAGACCGGACTTCTGGAGGGAGTTGAAATGGTCACTCCCGGTCATGACAACGCGATCGTGGCGTTCTCCGCGCGGCTTCGGCAAGGGGGCGCCGAGCCGATCTCGTTGGCCGGTTACCGCATCTTGCTGGCCGAGGATGGCCCCGATAATCAGCGATTAATTGATTTCGTGCTGAAGAAGTCCGGTGCGGATGTTGTCGTGGTTGAGAATGGTCAACTGGCGGTGGATGCCGCCTTGCAAGCGATGGCTGAGGGTCTTCCATTCGATGTCGTGCTCATGGATATGCAGATGCCTGTGCTCGACGGTTACAGCGCGGTCGCCCTGCTGCGCTCTAAAGGATATCGCGGTTCGATCATCGCGGTGACAGCGCATGCCATGAGTGCCGATCGGGACAAGTGCCTTGCCGCCGGGTGTGACGACTACGCCACCAAGCCCATCGATCGAATGAAGCTGATCGCCACGATTGCCGCTCACGCCTCACCCGCGCAGGTGCCCGTTGCAGCCGCACCGAACCAACTGTGTTCTTGATGCGAACGTTTATCACGAAGAGCAGTGGCGAACCCAAGCGCTTGCCATTGCACCCAACGAAGAGTCAACGCTCCTCCCGCGGTTCGAAGAACTCCGGCTTCAGCTTGATCGTGCCGAAATTGTTGTCACCCGGCTGGATCGTGTGCTGGAACGTCCCTTTCGGCCAATGCGAGAGATAGCCGCGGCGTTCGTGCCAGGCGCGGAACTCCCATTCGCCGGGTGGGAGGTCGGGCATGGTGAACGTGCCATCGGGCTGGCTGACGGCGACATAGGTGTTGTCGCGCACGAACAGAAATCCCTCGGCCCAGGTGGCCACGGTCGAATGGAAGCGCGCAGGGAGTTGCTCCGACTGGAGCTTGTCAATGCGGAATGGCTTCTTGTCCGCGGCCGGGGGAAGTAACGCATTCACGTCGTTGTTGCGTTGAAAAGTCGTGGCGAATGTGAAAGCAACCGGATCCGTATTCTCGACCAGTAATGGCCGACCGGTGGTCAACAAGCGGATTCGAGGCGTGAAGTGGCCATCTTTCACGTAGATCATGGCCGGTAACTCATAATTGTCCTTCGGCGTCCACGGAATGTCTTTGCTGGAGACCCACACCACGACATTGGCGACACCGCCATCCTTGTCGACCAGCAATGAAGCATCCTCCGTCTTCGGGCGGATGCCGGCTTTCAGGTAGTCCAAGTACCACATCGCCGTACCGATGGGACGGCCGTTCGGATCGCGCGGGACGGGGGCATCCTTTTCAAGTTTCGACAAATCCGGCCGCAAATCCCGCGGTTTTGGTGCCTCTCCATCGTAGATAAAGCGGCCTTTTAACGTGCCGCGCGTCGCCTGAACATTCGCGGTGGAAGCCGCATCAGGAGCGGGCTTCTCCGACAGTTGTTCGGTGCCGACGATTTCACAATTCGGCTTCGATTCCCGGAACTTTTTGACACCGATCTGGGTGATTTGTGTCTCATTGCCCGAAAGAACGAGCCGTTCGAGTTGTGGCATTGATGCCAGCTTCAACAATCCGCCATCGGTGAGGGAATTGTTGCTCAGATTCAGTCGCTTGACGCCACGGCAAAGAACGATGTGGTCCACATGGGAATCCTTTGCGAACCGAATACTCAACTCTTCCAATGTGGGGCTTTGAGCCACTTCGGGCAGAATGTCGTAGCCGAGGGCATAGGTTTCCCGGAGATGCCGCAACTTGGGAAAACCGGCGAGCAACTTTCCGGTTGCAGGAGAACCGTCCACAAGGTAGACGTGCAGTTCTTCCAACTGGGGGAGTTGCTGCAAGGCCTTCAACCCGCGATCCGAAAGGCTGGTATTGACCAGCCTGATGGTGCGAAGTTTTGGTAACGCGGTCAGCGCTTCGAGTGCGGGGTCGGTAATCGCCGCACCTTCCACGACACGGCGGTAACCTTTCAGTTGGTTCGGATCGTGCGGCCAGCGCGCCGTCGCCGCTTCGATCCAGGCCCGTTCGTCATCGCTCAGCGTGCCGAGGAGTCGCAATCGTCCTTCCTCATGCCCCAGTTCGTCGAACGTCGTGAACAGTGCATCGAGCGTTTGCAGTGATGGATGCTTCGCGAAGGGTTTGAGATCGGCGGGGAGGAATTTGGCATTGATGACCGAGAGCGATTCCAGGCTTTTGATGCGTGCGACCTGCTTCATCGCCTCACCGCGGGCATCACCCGCCTCGACTCGGATCTGGCGAATGCCCGTCAATTGCCCAACAAATTCCCACGCTGCAGCCGGAAGGTCGAACAAGTGCAACGACCCAGCGGCATCACTCCCCGGAGTCCGGTCGACCCTGATGTGGAAGCGATCACGGAGAATCGCCCGGGCTTGGCGTTCGGCTTCCGGAGTGGGATCTTTTTCCGAGATCGCGGTGACCGTTGCCGCTAAATCCTGCGGCTGCAGTTTGATCTCGAACAACAACGCGGCGGTGGTCTCTTTCAGCAGGCGATGCACCAGCCGCGCGGACTCGTCTGATTTCAGCGTATGCACAATCGGCGGATGATTCGCAAACGCTTCTCCGAATACGAACGGCATATCAAAGTCGTATTTTTGATCATCATCAATCCAGAGTTTCAGTTTGACACCCGGTCCTTTTTCGTCTGGCTTCACTTGAAGCTGCACGGTGTGACGACCGGGGGCGAGTTTCTTCTCGATCAGTTTCGCCGGACCGTCGCGCTGAGGAATGGTCAACACAGCCACCGTGTTTCCCTGATTCGGCACGGCGGCTTCCCACGCAGACCAATGATCGAACTCGCGGATGCCTCCTTCGATTGTCAGTTGGCCTGCCTGCGGTTCCAACGATTCGAACTCGCGCGACCAGGTGGTGTCGACTTCGTACAATGGCAGACCTTTGACGAACGCCGACGGGGCCGCGAACCAGCGATTGCGGTCGCCGTCCCAGACAATGCTCCCCACCGTGGGGACACCCGCGGCGGTGATGACCGGCACTTCTTTCGGTATGCCCGCAAAGTAACGGCGTTCGGCTTTCGGATGGGCCGGATGCAGCCGCCCTTGCCGCGGAATTTTCTCCGGACCGTTGGACCACGAGCACGCATTCGGCAGGTTATAGAAGCGAAACGACTTCACGACGGGGTTGGCGATGCGGTAGTAATCGGAACGGTAGTTGAGTTCGCCGCGCTTCTCGAAGTTCATCACGCGGACGAACCAGTCTTCTTCCGGACCGAGGTTGACGATGTGGATGTCGTCCCCGCCGAGCGAATTCCCGAGAGCCAGCTTCCCGCCGATCGTATCGATCAACCGCCCCTGCATGTCGAAGACAAACGCACATTCCGCGCGGCGTTCGGGATCAACACGCACAGCAACGTCCGCCGGTTCCATGATCGGGATCACCCTGGCGGAAACGATGGCAAACTTCTCCTGGTCATTGCTGACGACCTTTATTTCGCCACCCATTTTTTCTTCGCCGGAGTGCCGCCGCGAATCGTCCAGCAACTCGGTTACCAGGGGATGTTGGCCGTCCGCCAGAGCCAAGAGTTTTTGGAACGTTTCCAGCGTGGGTTTTTGGATCAGTGATTCCAGCAATGACGTTCGTTCGTCCTTGGCCGGTGGATTCCTGACATCCTCCTCCACGAAAAGAGCCAGCAGGCGTTCCCGCGTCAGCTCTTCGACGAAGATTTCGACAATTGATGAGAACGGGAAACCGTCGCTGTCTTTCTCGGTGGATTGAACCGTCAGCGTTGTCCTGCCCGGTGCCAGTCCGTCGATGTTGAGCCGTGTGGGGTCCGCGTGCACTCCCCTGACGGCCACAAGTTTCTGATCGAAGCCAGCCACATCGGTGATTCGCCAGGGAAATTCCAGGACGCGGGTTATCCCGGCGAAGACGGAGACAGACGCCTTGCCTGATTCGACTGGTGCGACAGCCAATCTCGATGGAAAGCCGGGGAACCATTGCACCGAAAAGGAATTGCTGTCTTCAGCCGCATCCCGCGCGATCGTCTCAACGGCACAGGTCTGTTGTTGTCCCCTTTCGTCAACGACCGACAACGGCGTTAACCCCTTCATTTTACCCGTGAGTTCAAATACGTTCGGGCGAAGGGCTTTCACTTCCACCACTTGGGGATTGAAGAGATGGAATTTCCGGATTTTCAGCGGCATTGTCAGGGGGAGCTTTTCCCCTTCGCGAATCACGATGTGCGGAAACTTCGCTGGCGGTGGATTGGGCTCGTCTTGTTGAGCCACGAGAATCAACGCCGGGTCGGTCACCGCGATCGGTAAGGCTCCGCTATTGCCGAGATTGACGCGGACGTAAATGCGGCCGGGTTCGTCGGGCGGGAGCGCGGGTTCGGAAATCGATTCCGCATCGCGCGAGACCCAGAAGCCCTTACGGACCCAGTCGTTCCAATTGAGTCGGATCTCCCCGGATTCCTTCGCGGGAATTTCGATCGTCTGGAACTTCCCGTCGACCCACTGCGGCGACATTGCCCGATAGGTCGCCGTTTCGCCAACGTGCAGGCAGAAATCGGCTTCGGACAACGTCAACGGTTTGTCGAACTTGTTCTTGATCGCGACGACAATGTCGCCGCCGGTCTTCGCATTGGGTTCAAAGCGCGGCTTGAAATCGAAGTCTCTCTGCGTCCATGACTCGCTCTCCCGCAGTCGCCATTCAATGAGTTTTTCGTCCATCGGATAGGTGATGGGGAAAATGGTGCGCTGTTCAAATTCCGGCGCGGCGATAATCCAGTGCTTCCCGTGGGGAAGCATTTCCAGTGACACCAGCCCGGCTTTGTCACGCCATTCCAGCCAATGGAGTTTTGGCTTCTTCGTGTAACCGACCTGTGCCGTAATCATGGCGTTGAACGTCGCCGGGTTTCCTGCCGCGTCCAACACGCGCACCTGTGGCGGCGGCAGGTCTCCCGGATGCAGGGGCGGATTCGGCGGGAGCGGCCGCAGATGCGATTGAATCACCGGGCCGAATGTAAACAACCGGATGACGGCGATCCGGCCTTCATTGGTCTGCAGGACCAGCGACGGCGCATCGTCACGGAGATCGCGAATCTGGTTATCGCCGAAAGTCGATGGTTTGACGAACGTCGACATCGGAACCGACTCGACGCCCTGCAGGAGTAACCGCTTCAATTCCGGCATCGGCACCAAGTCCGCGGCATACCAGCTTGTGGCGTTGAGAACCGCGAGTCTGGCTCCGCGAACGGCGATGAAGGCGTCCGCTTTGGCATCGTAGGCCAGATCGCCTTTCGCCTGCTTGTGCAACCACTCCGCGTGATCCTCCAGTTTGGGAGGTACCGTGCCGTCGACGAACCTCATTGTGGGAATATCAACGTAGCTGGACTCCGGCCGTTGATGGCGGTCTTCGAGATGCAGCGATGAATTGCCGATTTGCGGCGTGGTGTTGAGCATCCAGCGCGTGTTGCTGCGTTGCCAGCCGTAGGTCCGGAAGGGCATCGCGTCCTCGAACGCCGAAGCGCGCAGATCGACAATTGCCGCGCGCAGAAATAGAGTCGCCTGATTCAGCCGGGTTTCCGATGTACCGCCGCTCATTTTTTCCGCAAACAGCTTCTTTAATTTGGCGAATTCGGCCTCATCGAGCGGCGTGCTGAAGAAGGGATCGAGGGGATCATCGAGGAGTTTCTGCAACTTGTCGATTTCAGCGCCGTGTGTCAGCCGGAACTTGGGCGATTCCGGCAGCTTGAAAATCTCCTGCTTCATCCACGCCCGCTGATCCTGTCGCCGATCCGCTTGGGCGGGCGGGAGCTCTGGCCGTGCGAGAAACGCGGCGACGTAAGACCGTAACGTCTCGAACCGATTCCGGAACTGGAGATAGACCGCATCCTTTTCGCGCGGATCGAATTCCCACTTCACGAACTGCGAGACACCCTCGCTGAGCGTCTTCCATTTTTCTGGTGTCATTTCCGGCAGCCGCAGCCCGGCGTAATAGTATTTCAGGCGTTCCAGGACATCGTCCGCAGCATCGATCTCGGTAGCGCGGCCGCGATATTCATTCTGCAACTTTTGAAGCTGCTCTTCGCTGACACGACTTGGTGGACGCTGCCGCAGCGTATCGAGCAGTTCTCCGGCCAAGTACGCGATCTTTGCATCATCCAGAAACGGCAGCTTCTGCGCGCGCAATGCTGCTGCAAAATGGTTGGCGAGTTTCACCGCCGGGGTGGTTGCGGCTGTTTGTGCCGTAACCTTCACCTCGGTCTGCGGCCCCGGTTGCAGTGACACGTTCGCGAATGTCGCCCAGTGGCGATAGGGCCGCAGCCGGTATTCATAGTGAGACAGCGTTTTCCCGGCGGGCAGCGGTTGGGCCAGACCGTATTGGGATTCGATGTTGGAACTCGCCCACTGGAGGGCCCAGTGTTCTTTGCCTTCGTTGTCGATCGCGCGGTATTCCCAGGCATACTGATGATCGGGGTTATCGGGGTCTTTATTCCCGGCGGGTTGTCGGAAGAGAATCGCCACGCCGGTAGAGATGCGTTCGTTCTTCTTGGTGCCGACGACTTCAATGAGCTTGTACGTGGCAGCGTATCGTTCTTCCGGTTGAATGGGATCCAGAACTTTCCCTTCCGGGCTGACTTTCACCCAGCGGCCCCACGGTTCATCGGTGACGCCGACGCGGACCACACCATCGGGTGGGACCCACTGACCACCCGGGGGTTGTGGCCCGCGCTTTCGGGTTGAGACGCGCAGTTCATAGGGATCGGTTACCGGCCAATGGCTGTAGCCGGTGCCGTGTGCCGGCAGATCAAACGTTAACGACGGCTGTGCTTTCAAGCCGCGAAAGCGAAAGAGAAAATCGATGGCCTCGGCGTCCGGTTCCGGATGCGGCCCATTCTCGACATACGTCGCCATCGTGTTCCCGCCATGCAGCACCGTCGTCGATTTCCAGTACCCGACATCGCCGATGGGCAAGCCGCTCGGTAACCAGCCGTCTTTCGCCGGGGCCGTGTTTTGGGTGATGCCGACGAATTCGATCGAACGACCATCAGTCCACTCGGCGATGGCAGGTTGAGGCGGCTCCAGTGTCTTTTCGATATTGCTCTTATCGTCCTCAACGGTTTCGACAGCCGTGTCCGGATCCTTTTCTGTGGAGGCCGTCCACCCCGACACGCCGACCGAGACGATGACGCCGAACAGACCAGTCACCACGAGAATTCCCAGCCACGGCGACGACGCGGTGCGGTCCGCGCGGAAACCGACAATCCGGCGGATGCGTGACAGCAGCGAACCATCATGGGCACCGAGTGCGAGCAGAGTGCGTTCGCCGCGGAGTTCTTCGATGGCGAGCAAGGCGCGGCCGTATTCCGCGCGGTTGCCCAGTGCTGCGACGACGAGATCATCGCAACAGTGTTCGCGCTCGATCCGGATTTGCCGTGACAGCCACCAGACCGCGGGGTGATAGAAAAACAGCGTTTCCACTAGCGTTTGCAGCAGATTGACGACGAAATCGTGTCGGCGGATGTGCGCGAGTTCGTGGGCCAGGATCGCTTCCAACTGCGACGGCGGCATGTTCGCGAGGAGACTCACGGGCAACAGGATCACCGGCCGTAAGTAACCGACGACAACGGGCACTTGTGACAACGTCGACTGCAACACCTGCACGGTTTGTCGAAGTCTGAGTCGATCGGATACACGTCGCATGGCCGCGCGGATGTCGTCCGACACCGGGGCCACGCCGACGGTGCGCAACCGCCACAACGTGTGCCAGCCGAGCAACGGCCGCAGCGCACAGAGCATGACACCAACACACCACCCGGCGACAATCCAAGTCATCCACGGCCGCAACAATTCCGTGATGCGTTCTGACCATGTTGGAGGCAGAACGGCTTCGACAGGCGGCACAGCAGCGATCAGAATTGGATCGCGAAGTTCCAGATTCGCTGACGGCAAGTCCCCGGCGACCGTGATGTCCTGTGACAGTGGCGGCGCAGCGACAATCGGTTCGATCAGCGCCGGGATCACGACTTCATCCCCGGCAGGAGGATCAACGGCGATCACGGCTGGCATCTCGATGGGCAGCACCATCCACGTCACCACCGGAGCCGCAACGGAGACCGCCAGCGCGATCACCCACACGCCGTATCGTGCCGAAGAAGACGACTGACGCAGCATCCAGACCACAAGACCAGCGAGCAGGGCGATCGCCCCGAATTGCCACAGCGAATGAATCAGCACCCAGCCGAGATGATCGACGAGAGCGAACGAATTCATGGTTTGTCCTCCATCTCATCAAGCAGCTTGCGGGCTTCATTGATCTCGGACTGCGACGCTTTTCCACTGGCGAGGGCCTGCAATACGAGACTCATCGCGGAACCGTCGTAGATTTTTTCAATCAGTTCGCTGAGGAACTTTTTGGCGGCTTTCTGTCGGGACAGGACCGCCTTGTAGAGATGGGGCGTCACTTTTTCATTGCGTGTGACCAGCCCCTTCTGCATCATCACCGAGAGCATTTTCACAGTGGTGGAGTAGTTGGTCCCCTTGGCTTCCGCGAGCCGGGCGTGAATGTCGCGCACGGGACACGGTTCGAGGTCCCAGAGAATCCGCAGAATTTCCAGCTCGACGGCCGTCGGCTGCGATGACCCCAATTCCCGCACGATTCGCCCTCCACGAAGTCCCGACCTGACGTAGCGAAAGGTTTCGCTACCAACAGTGTAGCGAAACCTTTCGCTAACACAAGAGGGGATGTCTGTTTTTTGAGGGAGTGCTTCAACTCGACTTTGGCCCTCACAGTGCCTACGTGAGGAGTTCCAGTAGCTGTGTTTTTGTTGGGTTGTGAGTTTGTGAAGGGCTTCGGCGTGGTGGGGGCTTTCCAAAACCCAGCCTTGCCAGATTTGCCGACGGACCAGCGTGATGGCGTCGGAGAATGTCAGCGTCGGCTTGATGCGGCCCGTCCAGGGGACGACAGGTTCTTGAGCATGGTCTCCGGGAGTTCGGCGAACCACAACGCCACCAGCGTGTCGAGACCGAACAGGCACGGTTCCGCGTGCAGGATCGTGTGGGCGCAACGGCCGCGGGTGGTTTCCAGGCCGACGTGTTCACGGACTTCTTCGAACTTCACTTCGATGGCCCAGCGACCGGTGTAAGCTTCGATGATCTGGTGCGGTGTCAACGTGATGTCGGTGGTGAAGAAATACTCGTCGCGATGCGTGCCCGTCCGGTCTTCAACAACCACCCAGCGGACCGGCACCAGTCCGGCGCCGCTCTTGTACCAGTGTGCTGTGCCCGTCACGACGGCGAACACCAACAGCTGAAATCGTGGACAGACCGATTCGGAGAATTCGTCCGACCATTCCCGAAAGACATCGCGCACGCGCGGCGGTATGCTGACCATCGGAGCTTCCTTGCTCGTACGGATTCCAGGACTCTAAGCCCCTCGAATCGACCAGCAAGGAAGCGCCTTCCGCTTCATCAATTTCCGGCTCGACAAAGCCCCGACACAGGGCCAAAGTCGAGCTGAGGAAGTATTCCGATGAGTCTTCCTGTAGCCGCGCGATCCACGCAGACAGACATCGGCATCATCGCGGCACTCTTGCTCCTTACCGCCATTCCGTATGCCCGTGTCGGCAGTTTTGAATTCGTCGCGCTCGATGATCAGCAATATGTCGTGCAGTCGGAACTGGTCCGCCATGGTTTGGACCCGTTATCGATGTGGGGGGCACTCACCGAGTTTCATGCGGACAACTGGCATCCGCTTGTCTGGTGGAGCCTGATGCTCGATGTGCAGTTGTTCGGCTTGAACCCCGGACCGTTTCATCTCGAAAACGTCGCGTGGCATCTCGCCAATGTTGTCTTGTTACATCTGGCGATGCGTGCGCTGACGGGAGACCGCTGGCGCAGCGCGATTGTGGCGGCGATCTTCGGCGTGCATCCGCTGCATGTGGAGTCGGTCGCATGGATCACCGAGCGCAAAGACGTCCTCAGTGGCTTCTTCTGGATGCTCGGTCTGTGGGCTTACGCGCACTGGGGACAGACGCGGCATCCGCGGTGGTGGTGGCTCGTCACGGGTTGCATGGTCGGCGGCTTGATGTCGAAGCAGATTGTCATCACGCTGCCGTGCGTGTTCCTGCTGTTGGACGGTTGGCCGTTGGGCCAGTTGCAAGATCCGCGTGATGGGACCACGTTTTTGCAGCGTGTCGGCAGGTTGCTGTACGAGAAACTCGCGTGGTTCGGACTATGCGCGGGGTCTGTGTTGATTGTCTTGCAGGCCCAGACGCAGGCCCGTGAGTTTGCCGACGACTGGCCTCTGAGTTTGCGCGTCTCGAACGCGGCTCTCAGTGTTGCGCGGTACCTCGGTAAAACGTTCTGGCCCGTCCGTCTGGCGGTCCCGTATCCGTACGATCCGCCGGAGTCGATGGTCCCGGTCTACGCTGCCGCCGGATTGATTGCCGGCCTCTCACTGATCGCCTTGGCACTGATTCGTCGCCAGCCGTTCCTGCTAATGGGCTGGCTGTGGTTCCTGGGGACGCTGGCCCCGGTGAGTGGATTGATCCAAGCCGGGAAACAATCGATGGCCGATCGCTACATGTATCTGCCGCTCATCGGACTGTCCATCGCTGTCGTGTGGCTCATTCCGTCGCCCCGGTCGCGTGGCTTGGCCGTAGCATGGTGTGCCGTGGTCGCCGCTGGCCTTCTCGGTTTGACGGTTCGCTCGTGGCAGCAGGTGCAAGTCTGGCGGAACAGCGAGACATTGTTCCAGCATGCATTGGTGTGTGATCCCACGAACGACTCCGCACACTACATTCTGGCTGCGGCCGATCTGCAAGCCGGACGGTTGGCCGAGGGGATTGCCCATCTCGAACCCGCGGTGGAATGGGAACGTCGTCGGTGGGAGGCTCGCAGTTTCTTCGATGGCAAGCCGAACCCGAAGCGGGTCGCGGAAATCAAACGCTGGTGGGCTGATATCGACTTCCAGATCGGACAAGCCAACGTCAAGCTCGGCAAAAAGTCGGAAGCCATCGCCAAACTGCGCAGAGCGGTGCAGTCCGATCCGACGTTCACTGATGCGCAGATTCTGCTCGGAAAGCTACTGGCTGAGACAGGCGACACCGCCGCCGCCCGTACCCACTTTGAAGACCTCTTGCGACGTCAGCCAGGACATCCCGAAGCGCTCAGAGAACTCTCCCAATTGCCACGGTCCCCGGAATGATCGCTGGTTATTGATCCGCTCATCATGCGTCCGGCTCCGTTGCCTGCAAGCGATCAAGCCGTTGTTGCCATTCCTGCGACTCCGCGCGATGCCCGGCCAGCAGCGCGGCACGCACCAGCAACGTCAACACTCGCCGTTCGGCACCATGCAACTGATAAGCCTGGGTAATGCGCTGGTAAGCCTCTTCCGTCTGCCGCAGGTAGAGCAACAGTTCGACTTCCAGCAACATCGCATCAAGCTGATTCGGCCGCAGCTTCAAGGATTGTTGCACTGCCGCAAGGGCTTCCTCCGTTAATCCGCGGGCGCGTTGCACCAGGGCCAGCGTCCGGTATCCCGCGGCACTTTGCGGAAACCGCTTCAGAAACCACTGGGCATGCTCGTAGGCTTCCTCTTCACGACCCACCAGTTGATAAGCAAACGCCAGATTCAAGTGCGCCTGCGGGATCTCGCCATCGATCTTGAGCGCGGCTTCCAACGGCGCGACCATTTCCGTCGACCGCTTCAATTCATCGAGCGCTTCCGCTTCCACCAGCCAGGCTTCGGGGAGTTGCGGGTTGAGTTCCCGCGCCCGTTGTGCAGATTCCAAGGCCGCTTCAAAGTCCCGGGCGCGAAATCGGAGTTCAGCGAGGGCCAACCGCACGCCGGCGTCATCGGGCCGCTGTTCGGCCAGCAACAACAAGGGTTCAAGGGCGTCGTAGTCCCGGCCGAGATCCAGCGCGATCGCCGCAGCTTGTCGCACGGCATCGAGATAAGGCACGTCTTTCGGAGAAATCTTCCGCAGTTCGTGGAGTGCCCCGTCGGGATCCCGTCGTTTCAGCAGCGTCGCCAGTTCGAGTCGGACTGTTCCGTCATGGGGGTGCTGGTCGAGATACCGCTGATATTCACGCACCGCCTGTTGCTCATTGGAACGAGACAACGTCCGCGCTTGAATCAATGGCTGCTTGAGCCAGCGCTGTTGCAGCAACCATCCGCCACCGGCCCCCATCGCTGCCACGATCACGAGGCACAGACACCATGCACCCCACCCCGAAGGTTTTGGATCGGGTATTTGTGCCAGTGATGAAATTGGTTCGGACATCAGGTCAGGCCAAAATCCATGATCGAAGACACTCAGTGCAAGTGGAGAAGTCAGACCGGCAGTCCTACCTTGGCATCGGGATACCAGTCCCTTCGACGAACCGATACTTTTGACCGACCGCAACCGCGCTGAACACTTCGTGACGCCCTGACGGCCAGCGGACGGTGACCGAATCGACGGTTTTCGCCGCCCCGAGACCGAAGTGTAACACGGGACTGTCACATGACAGGTAACTCGCCGAGGCCATTCGATCACGCCGCCATGCCTGCGGGCCGCTGCGGACAATCACCGTCGCTCCGATGCCGTCGCGGTTCGAAGTCGTTCCTTGTAGTTCCACGGCCAGCCAGTTTCCGGCGTCTTGGGTGACGTTCTTCAACAGGGCTGCACGGTCATTGAGGCGCAGCACGGCGACATCCACGCGGCCATCGCCATCAATGTCCGCCGCGGCTGTTCCCCGCGCCACACCCGGCTTGGTGAAGAACGGGCCGGCTTTGGTACTCGCCTCTTCAAACCGCTTCCCCTGACGGTTGACGAGGAGTTGCGACAGCTGCGCGAAGGGCTCATTCGTGATCCCCACTTCCGCTAACTGGTCTTGCACATGACCGTTCGCGATCAACAAGTCGGACCAGCCGTCGTTATCAAAATCGCTGAGAGTGACACCAAACCCCAGGCGGTTGCGGCTGGGGGCCGCGACGCCGAACTCCTGCGTGACATCGAGGAAACTGAGGTTCCCTTCATTCCGATACAGCGTGTTGGTTTCGTTGAAGTAGTTGGTGACGAAGAGTTCCGGCCGCAGGTCGCCATCCATGTCCCCCGCGGCGATGCCCATCCCGGCTTCCGAGGCGCCGAACCGATTGACGGCCACGCCAGCAATCAGTCCGAGTTCGGACCACGCGCCCGCCTCCTCGCGCGTCCAGAGATCGTTCGGTGACGAATCGTTGGCCACATAGATTTCGGTGACGCCGTTGTCGTCGAGGTCCAGAGCGACACAGCCGAGGCCCTGTCGGGATAGAGCCGCAGCAAAGCCCCAGACGGCGGTGACATCCTCGAAGACACCATCACCCCGGTTGTGGTACACGCTATCCGCTGCGCCGACGAGTTTGCGAGGATTGCAACTGATGGCCACCGCTTTGCCTTTGTAGTTCACCGAGCAAAGGGGGTAATTCTTCCGGTCGGCAACGATGTACCGGACGTAAATCAGATCGAGATCGCCATCGGCGTTGAGGTCGGTCCAGCAGCAGCCCGCGCCAAATCCGTGTGGAGTGATGCCGGCCGCGTGCGTTTGATTGGTGAAGGTACCGTCGCCGTTGTTGCGGTAGAGCGCCGCGGAGAACAGGCCGGTCACGAAGACATCGGCAAAGCCATCGTTGTCATAGTCGGCGATCGTCAAGCCGTTGGCGTAGGCCGTGCCGGTGAGTGCCGCTGACGGAGAAGATTCCGCAAAGCGGCCGTTGTCATGCGACCAGAGCCGCAGGGCCGGAGTTTCGTCCGGGGCGGCCATCATCTCGATCGGTGCCCCCTGACAGAACAGCAGATCGAAATCGCCGTCGCGGTCGAAATCACTCCACCCCAGCCCGGAGCCCATGAAAAGGTGCAGGTGCCGTTCGGGAGAGAGGGGTGAGGCATGACGAAAGCGGAGAGTGGCTTCGTCGACGTCCAGAAACGACGGAGTTCCGGCCTGTGCGATGACAGGACCGGAACTCAGCGTGAGCATCAACAACCAAACGGAAGTTCGTGTGCAGCACATGAACGAACCCGTGGTGTCGGCGGTGTTACTTCAGGGCAGGATCGACGATTTTTGTCAGCGATTCGGTAATCGATTGCACCGTCCGCTTCATATCGGGACCGGAAGCCATGCCTTTGGCACCACTGATGAGGGCTCGATACTCACCCACCAATTGCTTCTTGACGTCTTCGCGCGCTTTCGACGCGAACTTCGAGGGGATGGGTTCGTCTTCGAGCTTTTTGACCAGCTCGTCCAGTTTCGGGTCGCTGGCATGCGCCTTCAACCCTTTCAGATCGTTCATTTGGGCAGAACGAATGATTCCCATGTTGATCTCGGGGGACTGCAGAGCCTGCAACGCAGGCCACGTCACCACTTCGGTCGGCTTGGAAAGTTCTGGCGAGACGTTGCTGCAGCCGAAGAACACCGAGACGGAAACCAAACCTACGGCAAGAAAGCGCGAGTCAAACACGTTGTTGATCCTCATTGATGGAAAGCATGACCGAGTATATGACACGGATTGTACATCCGTCGGATCAAGAAAACAGGAGGCACGGGAAGACAATGGCTTCCCGTGCCTCCGCAAGCATCGGCAGGACCCGGCATCCAAACGAGTACGTGAGTTCCGCTCTCGCTTAGAAGTCCGCACTTCCTTCGGGGAGGGCCTGCGTGCTGCCATTGGCACTGGCAGCCGCACGCCACACATTGATATCCACACTGTCGCTGGCGAATTTCACCGCGCCATCGCCCATCAAGACGTGAACACCACCCGTGTGGGCACTCGAAACCGGGCGAGCGCCCGATTGTCCATCGGTGTTCTGGTCAACCCAGTCAATTTCGTCGCGGAGCTTGTTGTTCGGACCACGGGAGGCATCGACCCCGCAGAAGCCCGACTCTTCAAACCACCGATGGCAACGTTGCAGAGTCACATCGCCCCCGGCACACAGATTGAAGAACGACTTCCCGCGGAACACTTCACCCACCATGATGGTATTGCTGGTTCCGTCAACAATCTGGGCAATTCGACGACCCTTGTACGACATGCCAGCCTCGTTGGCGGCTTGTTCGACAGCGGTTCCCTGGAGGTTCCCATGGTGGGGATGCTGAGCCCCGCATGCCTGCTGAACAGCGGGATTCGGATGCAGCTTACCAGCCACGCTCATAGCCCCGTAGTTGGTGCCACCCTGGCCATTGAAAAGCGGGTTGGTGGGATCGGACGGACAGACATAGGCCGGGAAGACTTTGCCGCGCAGTGTCGCATTCAACGTCCCGGTCAGGGTCCGGACTTCAATCCACTCGCTCATGTTGATCGAGTTGTAGACGGGTGCCTGATCGTTGTACGGCAGGATCAGTACGCGCCAGCTGAAGCTGTTGCCGCGAATCCATGCCTGACCCTGGGTTTCGCTGCCGAAAATCTTCGATGGCGGGAACATTGACATCGCGCTTTCGTAATTGTGCAGTGCGAGGCCAATCTGCTTCAGATTATTGCGGCATTGCGTCCGCCGGGCAGCTTCACGGGCCTGTTGCACTGCAGGCAACAACAGTGCGATGAGGATCGCGATAATCGCGATCACCACCAGCAGTTCGATCAGGGTAAATCCCCACCACGGCCGATGCCGACGGAGGGACACGGGCGAGCGCGTCGCAGAAATCATGGTGCATCCTTGAGAAGAACGAGGGAACAAGAACGGCCGATGCCGAGAGTACATGCGTGAAAGACGTGACGAGTCCGACAGTTCAACATCGATCATTGCCGACTTATGAGAGGCTGTCAATCCTTGTGTTTTTCGTGAATTCCGCCCACGAGGTGTTCTGATATAGTGACAGGAGTGACCAGCGAAGGCTTAACCCATCGAGCGATTGTATGTCTCGGCACGCTCGTGAACGATCCCCCAGTGGCGTGAGAAATCCGCAGCAAACATGGAAAAACAGGCTCTACCGTCTCTCTGGGGGATTGGCAGTCGCCGTGTTGGTGATCGTAATCTGGGCGGGTTTGCCTTACGGTGAGGCACAACTGGAATCGAAGGCCATCGACGCCCTGAAAAAAGGCAATCTGTCTGTTGCCGAGGGGTGGTTGCGCCGCCTGCAGCGCCACCGGCCCCATGACGAGACCGTTCTCACCACGCTGGCCGACGTGGCCTACCGCCAAGGCCGCCCGCGCGAGTGTATTGAGTGGCTCTCCCGCGCGGCGGAGGAATCACCGCGACCCGCGCAGGCCCTTGTGGAGGTGGGAACACGGGCCTTTGGATTTCACCTGCCGAAACTTGCTGAACAACAGCACCGCCGGGCAATGACCATGGAGCCGGAGTTGCTGGCAGGCTATAGCGCCCTTGTGCGACTGGCCCTCGTCACGCAGCAGTCCGGCATGCTGCGACAGACGATCGCCGAAGCCGATCAACAGCGCGTCGACCTGTCAGAAGATCCCGTCTTGCTCTGGCTGTGGGTGGTTGCCGATCGGGGACGTTGGGAGAGTACAGATGCGGAAGACTGGCTCCGTCAGGCAGTTCAAAATGATCCCGACAACGCGATTGTGGCAGCGGCCCTGGCCCGGTTGCACGCGCAATCCTCACAGTCGGAGGCAGCGCAGAAACTGTGGACCATGCCCTTGGCCGATCAACCGCACGGCTGGCCCTTGCGGCTGGTGAAGGCGGAATGGGAAGCACAAGCGGGTCAGTTCACCGCAGCGGCGAAGACTCTGTCCGCCCTGCCCACGGAAGCAGACAGCGATCCTCGAACCTGGCACGTTCGCGCCCAGATCGTTGCGGCTGAGGGAGACCCTGCCGCCGCTTTGGCGTTCACCGCAGAATCTTTGCGGCTCGACCCGTGGATGATCGAAGCCGCCTATCTCCGCGGGAGATTGCTCGACCTTCTGGGACGCACGGATGAATCACAGGCACAACTGGCCCGTGCCGCGAAGCTGGATCAATGCGTCCAGCGATCGTTGCAGTTGCTGCAACAGTCCGCACCGGATGCCTCCGATGCCTTGGCTGCCGCTGAACTGGCTGCCGAGTTGGGATTCGATCGCTGGGCGGACCTCGTCAGTCGATGGGTCAAACGCCGTTCGCCCAACGTGGCCCTGTCGGAACGGCTGCTGTCATTGCGAGAGTCGCCGCCACTTTCCGTTGCGGAGGCCAAGCCGTCCGCACAGACCGCGCTGCGACTCCGGTTTGAGACCCGCACCCGCTCACCCACGCCGTCTCCGGACGCGGCACCGAAGTTACCGTCGGAGGAATTGCGATTCCGCGATGTCACGGCGGCGATGAATCTCGACTTCCAATACGACTACGGCCGTGCCCCGGAACGCTGGTTGATGGAAACGCTCGGCGGTGGTGTCGCCGCCATCGATTACGACCGCGATGGTTCCCTCGATTTGTTCTTCGCGCAGGCCGGAACGCTTTCCATCGACAAGGCGTCCGTGTTCCAGCCGTGCGCACTGTTCCGCAACGACTCCGGGACGCGATTTGAAAACGTGACGGTGCCCGCCGCAGCCGGGGTGACGGGGTATTTTCACGGGTGTGTCGCCGGGGATTTGAACGAAGACGGTTTCGTCGACCTGCTTCTGTGTGGTTACGGTCACACGGCGTTGTTGTGGAATCAGGGCGACGGAACGTGGACCAATGGAACGATGGCTGCGGGAATGGTCAACGACCGGTGGACCACCAGTGGCACCGCCGTGGATCTGGATCACGATGGCGATCTCGACCTCTACCAAGCGGCGTATTGCGAAGCCCCGCTGTCAGCCACGCTGCGGACATGCCGGGATGCCGGACGCTTCTCACCGTGTCGACCGAATGCTTACCCCCCGGCAACCGACATCCTGTGGGAGAATCGCGGAGACGGCCATTTTGTCGAACGAACCGCCGCGGCCGGCATCACGGGAGACAATGGTTATGGATTAGGAACCGTCGCCGCCGACTTTGACAATGATGGCGGGGCGGATATTTTCGTCGGTAACGACACGACCGCCAATTTTCTCTGGTGGAATCAGGGACGTGGATTGTCATTGAGCGAAGCGGGACTCGCGGCCGGGGTTGGTGTCGATGGTCAGGGCCGCGCCGAAGCGTGCATGGGGATCGCGTGTGGTGATGTCGATGGCAACGGGTTCCTCGATCTGTTCGTCACCAACTTCCATGACGAAACCGCGACACTCTACATCAATCATGGAAACCGTTCCTTCGAGGATCAGACAGAAACGTCGGGACTCTCGAACGCCGGTCGACAGTTGATGGGCTGGGGAACACAGTTCGTTGATCTGAACGCGGATGGCTGGCTCGATGTCGTGATCTTGAATGGTCACCTGCACGACATGCCGCAGTTGCCGCAGGTTTACGTCAACCAGGCCGGGCGCTTTGCCGAAGTCTCCACGACGGCAGGGGACTTTTTTCGGAAACCGACGTTGGGGCGCTCACTAGCGGTCGGCGATTTCGATGGCGATGGGCGTGATGATCTGGCGATGAGCCATCAGTCCGCACCGGCGACCCTGCTGCGGAATGAAAGCGATGTGGGAGGGACCGTCCGGTTGCAGTTCACGGGGACAAAGTCGGTGCGTGACGCCACGGGAACCGTCGTTCGTGCCAAAGTGGGCCAACGAGAACTGGTTCGCCTGGTGACGCGGCAGGGAGGCTACCTTTCGTCATGCAGTTCCGAAATCGGCCTGGGCCTCGGCGACGCAACACACATTGATGTGTTGGAAATCACCTGGCCGAGCGGTCATATCGATCGGCAGGAAAATGTCCCGGTGGGAAGTCGCTGGTTGCTGCTGGAAGCGCGTCCGCCGATGACGATCGTCCATTGAAGAACGCATGGCTTCACGGGTCGATGCACGGCCAATCCGATTTGCGGTCGGGCAACTCAGCGCCTGCTGAACCGTGCTGCTGTTGCCAGGCTTCCAGTTCACGCTGCCAAGAACAGAGCCACGGGCGACGGCGGGCCAGTGCTGTGAGCAACACGCCGCGCTCAGCATCGAGCCCTTTGGCCTGAAAGCGTTGTGCCAATGACATCAGTGGATCCTGGGCCATCTCTGTGGCCGTAAGGTCCATGAAAATGTCGCGTCGCGCGGGAGGCAACTGTCGGACGCCATCGACGGTTCGTTCACTCCAGCGTTTGGCCAGCCGTGAGGCATCGGCCGCCGCGACGAAGGGGGGCTTCTCGTAGACCATCATGGCCAGTGTCGCTGCCGCAAGGTGTTCTTCGGGTTGAACGGCCAGGCTTTCACTCAGCGTTGAAGAAGACGGCGAACGTTCCGTTGACCACGGTTTCTGCCAGACTTCTTGCTGAATGAAGGATGCAAGGACCTTCGCCATGGCAACGTTCCCTTCCCACGTGAAGTGGACGTGTTCGAAGAAGTGGGTTTCGTCAGGGATGCCGCTGGCTGTTTCCGCGATGAGGGCCGTGCGGGCATCGAAAAACCGCACACGGTGCTTGTCAGCGGTCGTGGCAACCTGGGCCATAACCTCACGGAACGCCGCTGAGGCGCGAAAGCGCGTCCCGTCGGCTTCGATCGCGGCGGCGTAATGTTCCGCGGCGCGGTCGCGCTGCTGGAGTTGATCGTACGTCTGGCCGAGCCGGTACTCGACGATCGCGCTGGCGGGGGCGTTCTCCGCCGCGGCTTGCAGGAAGGGGAGGGCTTTCTGGGGCTGATCGTAACGGAGCCAGTGCTCCGCTTTCCGCACGGCGGTGTGCCATTCCGGTTCCTTCGCCACCGGCTCCGGTGACATTGCGGGTTCCAACGGTGGTTGATCCCGTTCATTGCAGACGGGACCAACCAGCAGCAAGGGAATGTTCTTTGCCGCCGCCGCGGTTTGCATGGTGAGGAGGTTTTGCTCGAACCGTTGCGTGGCCTGTCGAAAGAGGGGGCTGTCGCGCGGAATGCGGCGATCGGCCGAGAGTTTGTCCAACAGATCGGGCGGTGCCTGGGGACGTAAGGCGAGTAGTCGTCGCGCGAGTTGAACGAGCCGCAGGCGTTTCCACGATGCCAGACGACGAAACCACACGGGATCGAGGCTACCGGCTCCGGAAGCGACACCGCCCGGACCGTAGAACTCGTTGTGGCCGGTGTAGACGACGATGAGGTCGGGTTCACATGCCAGACCTTCAGCCACCACTGCGACTTCGGAAGACGAATTGAGCGCGGCGATCCCGGCATTGAGGACTTCAATCTGTACTCCCGCATCGACTTGAGTTTGCAGTACGTCTTGCAGCAAGCGGGGAAAGGCGAGATCAGGCGCGTAAGGGAATCCGATCACCGTGGAACCGCCGACGACCAGAATGCGTTGCGTTCCGGCGGGCTTCGGCAATCGAAACGGCTTCGGCTCCGGCCCGGAGAGATTGACCTGCCCGAAGAACGGTTCATCGAACCGAGGGTTCAACTGAAACCAACCTGGTGCCTTGGGAACTGGAATCACCAGTTGCAGATCATTTCCGAAACCGACGGCGATCAGCGCGAGTTCCACGACGCCGAGCGAACCCAATCCCAATCCAACGGCGATCAAACGAAACAACCACCGACGTCCCACCGGGAGGACCCGCCGGGGTGGTTCAGGTTTTGAATCGCTGTCGGCGGCAGGATCAATCGTCACAATCACATGGTTTCAATTGAGCAGGTTAGACCAGGCGGCAGCGCGAGCAAGGGCGTCGGCAGTTCCATTCCCATTACGATCCGCACGTGTCCAACATTCCGCTCATCACGCTCCGCGTGATGAGCGGATGAACCACCATCGCGGATGTTACTCCCATTTCCTCAATTTAGGGAACGTGCCCTGGCTGGCGCGACGGGCTGGTTAAGGGCCGACGTATCCAGTGGTCGTGAAAACTCACTCCCGGATGAACTTCCACCGCGGGCATGTGACACGATGTGCATTGACCAGCGGGTTCCACAAGGCAAGGTTTTTGATCGACGTGGCCGGCATCATGACACTGTTTGCAGCGACCATCGAAGTCCGTCACGCTGCGATCCACGGCCATGTGCGGATCGTGGCAGGTTGTGCATTTCAAGGCCCCCTCGGAGCGGCGGAAACACGCCGATTGTGATAAACCCACCGGTTGAAACCGCGCAAGCTTCAAATCGTTCGGATCGGGAAGCACCGTGAGATTGTCGGGCGAGCGGTGACAGCGGCCGCAGAGATGCAACTCTTCCTGCGCCGTCGCCCTGGCTTTTCCAAACGCGATGTCGAGCCCGTCCAGTCCGGCCTCGCGCGCGGCGACATGCTTGCGGCCTGGACCGTGACAGCTCTCACAGCCCACACCCGCGCGCAGATCATCGACGCGCGTCCCCCGCACTTGCCCCGATGTGGAATGGCAACCGATGCAGGTCGTCACGTCCACTCCCAATTTGAGTCGCCCAAGATAGTCGCGCGATTGTTCCGGAATCTCACCGGCATGGCTGGGGGTCAAGGCGGTCTTCGACAAATGATGAAACAGTGAGAGCCGATGTTCGATGGCGGTCGGTTCCCCGTCGTTGCCTTCCAGCAACGTCAGAAAGGTGACCGCGTGCTTGCCGGAACCGAGGGCGAACTGAATCGGCAGACTCGCGCGGACTTCGTTGTTCGCAAAACTCGCCGTGAATTCCCCGTCGATGCACTCAAAACGAAAGTGACCATCGCGCTCGGGGTCGGGGATGTCGCGTCCCAGCAGCGAAGCAAACTGCTGACAGAGATCGCCGGTTTGCAGCGTGCGGGAATGCCCCATCGCGGCATGTTTCGCCGCTTGATCGTCATGGCACTTGGCACACTCCGCATCCCCGACGTAAGCCGTTTCGATGACGCTGTTCCAATCGCGCGGCGGAACCGGCCGCCGTGACGATCGACGTGCTCCCTCGACGCCGGCCGCGACGGCAATCGCGCCGATGATGACCAGACCGAACCAACCTGCTCGGGAAATGCCGAACATCCGCAGGGCTTTCGCTGAGGCTACATTGTCAGGGAGACCAAGATTGTATACGGAGAGTGCCGCTGATTGAATGGGTGGCTCAGATTGCCTTCAGCAATCTGGGGTGGCGCGGCGACGAAGAGGCCATCACACGAATCATCCAAGTCACCGGGCGGCGACAGAATCGGACACGTCGTCACAAACCTCGTTGAGGCTGCGCCGCCCCCGATGGCTGGACGCCATCTGAGCCACCCGCGTCAAAAACTTCTGATCTACACTGCGACCCCACTCACGCGGCGCGAAGTCTCATTGACTCTCCCCGCCTCCTCCGCGTAGCGTGGCGGGGATGTGGAATTGGGTCATGCTCGCATTGTGGATTTCTCTGCCGCTGTACCTGACAGGTTGGCTAGCGATCAGCCTTCGCTCAGGCCGGTGCAGCAAGTACAAGTCGCCTGGCTATGTCTATCGAGACCGTGAGCCAGTTGCGTTTTGGACCTTCATTTCGATTTACGCCACGATGGATGTTTTAGTAATCGGCTGGGTTACGTATCTAGTATTGCTCGCGTTCCGAATCGTTCCATGCTGCTAACGATGCCCTACCCTGACCCACTCCCCCGCCCCATCGCCTGGTTCGCGCCGTGGACGTGGAAACGACGGACAAAGATTGCGGCGGGACTGCTGTTCGCCGCCGCGGCGTACCCGCTCAGCATCGGTCCCGCATACGGCCTGATGATGGACGGGTGGCTTCACCCGGCTCTATTCGAGATCTATCAACCTGTGATATGGTTATCGCTAAAACACGACTCAGCAGCCATTCTGCTGGGAGAGTACATGAACTGGTTCAACCCGCTCGAAGAACCGTAGGATTAGCTGCCGCGCCACTCGCGAGCGTTGTGATTCTGCGAAGCGGCAAGCGTGATCGGCACAACGCCCCTTC
This sequence comes from Planctomycetaceae bacterium, assembly GCA_041753475.1. GTDB lineage: Bacteria > Planctomycetota > Planctomycetia > Planctomycetales > Planctomycetaceae > DSVQ01. The sequence goes on from JBGSUN010000035.1 coordinate 80,088, forward strand.
ACTTTGCACTTTGCATTTTTCACTGACCACTTTGCACTTCCTGCTGAAGCCACCTTCGTGGTTCTCTGCCCCCTTGCGTTGCCGAGCGTTGGTCACTCTTCGTAGACTACGCCTTCCCGTGGCGAGGTCACTCGCGACGGGTTGCTGCTGGTTCGCCCCCGACTTTCGCCTGCCCCGAGGAACCCCGCATGTCCGCCCCGGCTTCGCTGCGTGCCCCTGCCGCGCCTCTCACCTCGACACAATGGCTCATCTGCGTCATCGCCGCCATCGGCTTCGCGTTCGATATCTATGAATTGCTGATGCTGCCGCTCATTATTCGGCCGGCACTCATGGAACTGGGCAAGATCGCACCGGGGACTCCCGAGTTTGCGCGATGGTTCGGGATGATGTTCTATGTCCCGGCCGTGTGCGGCGGGATCTTCGGTCTGCTCGGCGGGTATCTCACGGATATCCTCGGCCGCCGACGCGTGCTGACATGGAGCATTCTGCTGTATGCCTTCTCCGCATTTGCCGCGGGCTTCTCGACGAATCTGCCGATGCTGTTGTTCTTCCGCACAACGACGTTCATCGGTGTGTGCATCGAATTCGTTGCCGCCGTCGCGTGGCTGGCCGAACTGTTCGACAATCCCGATCAGCGTGAAAAAGTGCTCGGCTACACGCAGGCCTTTTCATCCATCGGCGGCTTGCTCGTCGCCATTGCCAGCGCGATTGCTGTGCAATACGGCAAGAACATGACGGCGATCTGGTTCCCCGATTTTCTTCCACGGACTGAAGGCATCACGCTCGATGCGCATGCGGCCTGGCGGTACACGCTGATGTCCGGGTTGATTCCCGCGATTCCGCTGATCCTGATCCGTCCATTCCTGCCCGAATCACCAAAGTGGGCGCAGAAGAAGGCGCAAGGGACGCTGCGACGGCCGAGCTTTGCCGAACTCTTCTCGCCCGAACTGCGGACGACCACCATCCTCACCACGATCATGTTCGCCTGCAGCTACGGCGTGGCGTTCGGAGCCATTCAGCAGATGCCGCAGATCGTCCCCGGTATTGATTCCGTGAAGGCAGAAATCGCCCACAAAACGGAAGGCAAGCCGAAACCGGACGCCATGAAGATGAGCAAGGGCATCGAACAGGAAAAGGCGTCGGAATACACGAAGGCCCAGGAACTCGGCGGTTTGTTCGGCCGGTTCGCGCTCGCCGTGATTGTCGTGTGGTTTGCCAGTCGGCGGAGATTGTTGCAGGTCTTCCTGCTGCCGGGACTGATTCTGATGCCGCTGATCTTCCTGGCTTTTGCCAACGGTCAGGAATCGACGTACTTCACAATGGATATCAGCTTCCTGCCGGGCTTCCACAACTTGAGTGTGTCGTTCCTCGGGATCGCGATTTTCCTGGCGGGCTTCTTCACGGTCGCGCAGTTCAGCTTCTGGGGAAACTATCTGCCGCATGCGTATCCAGTACATTTGCGAGGAACTGGCGAAAGCTTTGCGGCGAACATCGGTGGGCGCATGATCGGCACCCCGTTCGCCGCACTGACGCAGTATCTGGCGACAACGGCATTCGTACCGGGAACCACTCCCGCCATGAAGACGGCGTATGTCGCCGCGGGTGTGGCGACCGCGCTCTATCTACTGAACCTGATCTTGTCGTTCTCTCTGCCCGAACCGAAGTCGGAAGAGCATTAAGTCGGTGAGCACGCGGTGGGATCGGCGCGGGGCGCGAAACCGCCAAGCGTTGATTCACGCTGCGTCTAATCTTCTGGCTATTCCCGATTCGCTGTCCCCTATTCCCTTTCCCCGGTATTCCCATGCAACTCACCGACATGACGTGGACCGAAGTCGACAGTTTGTCCCGTGACACGCCGGTCGTGATTCCTGTCGCGGCACTCGAGCAGCACGGGCATCACATGCCGGTGTTTACGGATAGCCTGCTGCTGGGGGAGGTCGTTCGGCGCGTGTCCGAACCGCTGAACGACAAGGTCCTGTTTGCACCACTCATGTGGCTGGGGAACTCGGAGCATCATCTCGATTTTCCCGGCACGTTGACCGCCACACCGCGGGGATATCTCGATCTGCTGAATGACCTGACGGAGAACTTTCTCGCGCATGGCTTCAAGCGGATCGTGTTCCTCAACGGCCACGGCGGGAACATCACCCCCGGCAAGCAGGCCGTTTTTGAAGTCCGGCAGAAGCACCGCGCCCGAAAAGATCTCCTGCTCCTGTTCGCGACGTATTGGGATTCCGCGAAACCGTGGGAAACCCGCAGCGATCTCGTCCAGAAGCAGATGGGCCATGCGTGTGAGTGGGAGACCTCGATGATCCTGCGCATCGCGCCGCATCTGGTGAAGGGCGACGTACCGAAGTTACAAACCGTCGACTTCGGCTTCGCGTTTGAACCGGCCTATCGCGGTTGGATCACCAAAGACCGCACCGTCCCCGGTCACATCGGTTCCCCCCAATTTGCCACCGCTGAGAAGGGCGAACATCTCTTACAATGCTTTAGCACCGGAGTGATGACATTCCTGGAAAGTGTGATCGCCTGGGACGGCGTTTCATGGGATTAGGTTGCGCACTTGCCGTGGCCCGCATCTTTCAGTGAGTAGGGATTCACGACCACATGTCCGCGTTTCCGGAAATTGTCCTGAGCAGCCGCAATGCCAAGAAGATTGGCGAGATTGCCGAGTTGCTCGCGCCGTATCAAATCCCTGTTGTCGGCGTACAACAGTTTCCCGATGTCCCGGAGGTTGAGGAAGATGGCGATTCCTTTGCGGCAAACGCTGCCAAGAAGGCATCCCTTGTCGCCAAACAACTGAACCGCTGGGTTCTCGCGGAAGACAGCGGATTGTGTGTCGATGCTCTCGGCGGCGCACCGGGAATTCATTCCGCGCGGTATGCCGGTGAACAGGGAAACGACGCCGCAAACAATGAGAAACTCCTTACGGCACTGGAAACCGTTCCGAACGAAAAGCGGACAGCGTACTACGTCTGCTACGCGGTGCTGAGCGATCCCACAGGCACGATCCGTCTGGAATCGGAAGGCCGTTGCCACGGTCGAATTCTGCGGGAATTTCACGGCGACAACGGCTTCGGTTATGACCCGTTGTTCCTGGTCCCCGAGTATCACCTGACCTTCGGCGAACTCCCCGCTGCAGTGAAACGCCACATCAGTCACCGCGCGAAAGCCTTTGAACGACTGCTGCCCCAAATCGTGCGGTTATTCGAAACCAGCACCGTGTGAGACATCGACGTGTCGCGGTTGTTTGTGGCCATTGATCTGCCGGAACCCGTCGTTACGGAGTTGGTAGCGATTCAACCCGCTGCGAAACCGGGATTACGCTTGACCCACGCTGCTCAGATGCATCTCACGCTGCATTTTCTGGGAGAAGCCGACGTCGGTGCGGTGACATCCGCCTTGGCAACCGTTCGTGCTCCCGCTTTCGCCCTGATATTGGAGAGCGTTGGCCATTTTTCCGCAGCCGACGGCGGCACCATTCTTTGGGTCGGCATTCAACACAGCGACTCACTGACACAGTTGCACACCGCCGTCGGTGCTGCGCTCGGTGTCACCGGGTTTCGTCCCGAAGCACGACCGTACCGTCCTCATTTGACCCTGGCACGTTGTCGCAGTTCGGTGCCGTCAGCGGTGGTCCGCGATTGGTTACGACAACATGATGACTTCCACGCGGAAGCGATTCCGGTTCGTCGCATCACTCTCTATTCCAGCGAGTTGCAACCTACTGGTCCGGTGTACCGCAGGGAATCCTTCGTCGAGCTGACATGCAGATAGCCGGCGTCGGCTCGCATGGCTGCTTTCATGACGGTCGTTTTGACGGCTGTCACTTTCGGAATAATCTCTTCGGAAGGGGCGATGAATCCGCCGATAACAATAATTAGAGGAAACTATCCACATTGCCGGAGCGGTCGCCATGCGAGCATCAAAACGGTGGGGAATCGGAGCCGTCGCGGTCTTGCTGGTTGCAGGAGCCTGGTTGACCGCCTCGGGACAGCAGCGGGCAGTACCGAAGCCGAAGCATGATGAAAAGTTGGCGGCGCTCATGCTTGCGAAGCTGGCCAGCTCGCAGAAAGTGGTGAGCGGGCTGGTCTCCGAGGACTTCGCGGAAATTCGCCGTGGGGCGGAAGAACTGAACCGCATCTGTGAAGCCACCGAATGGGCTGGCCACACCGATCAGATCTATTCGCACCATCGCACTGAGTTGAAACGGCAGTCGCAGAAACTGATGAAACTGGCGGACGACCGCAATCTGGACGGCGCGGCATTCACCTACATGCACTCGTTGACGACGTGCATCAGTTGCCACCAGTATTGCCGCGATGTGTTGAAAATCGCCGACGATTTTGGTCCCGGCGATAAAGTCGTACCGATCCCGGTGACCGAGGACGAACCCCGCTTGGGGAACAATCGCTCCGTGCGGCGTTAATTCACGACCGACGACGCGGTTCTGTTATTCTGACGGAATGACAAACCCAGTCGACGCGCGGGAACGCAGCATGATTCACCACCACACGCCCTCGTGGATGAAAGCCGTCCTGTGGGCGGCAGCGGTCTACAACCTCGCGTGGGGAACGATCGTGGTCCTCATGCCGATGGCGTTCTTTCGCGCGGGGGGACTGGAACCGCCGAATTATCCGTCGATCGTGCAATGCCTGGGAATGGTCATTGGCGTCTACGGGATTGGTTACGGTCTCGCTGCTCGTGATCCGGTGACCCATTGGCCGGTGATTCTGGTCGGCTTGCTGGGAAAAGTCTTCGGCCCGATTGGTTTCGTATGGACCGCGATGCACGGTGAGTTACCGTGGTCGGCCGGCGTGATGCTGCTTGCCAACGATCTCGTCTGGTGGATCCCCTTCACTGCAATTCTCGTTCATGCTGCGAAAGTTTATGATGAGACGCGAAGTGGAATCGGAACGATCGACTTCACCGCAGCGCTGCAGGCGGCGATCACCGACCACGGCGTCAGCTTGTGGACGATGTCGCAGGAACGGCCCACCTTTGCTCTCTTCGTCCGGCATTCGGGATGCACATTCTGTCGAGAAGCCCTCGCTGACCTGAAGAAGCAATCAGAAATCCTGCGGTCACGTGGGTGGAGCCTGGTCGTCATTCATATGAGTGCCGCGGCAGACGGCCGCGCGTTGCTCGATCACTACGGTCTCGCCAATGTGGCCGCCATCAGTGACCCGGAACGCCGATTATTTCACGCCTTTGAGTTGCGCTCAGGATCCCTGAGCCAGTTAACCGGGCTGTATGTCCTTTGGCGAGCAGTGATCGAAGGGACCGTGTGGCGACACGGCTTCGGTCGGATCGTCGGCAGTCCGCAACAATTGGCCGGCGCGTTCGTCATCGACAAAGGTCGGATCGTGCAGGCCTACCGGCATCAAACATCCGCCGATCGTCCCGATTACACCAACCTGCCGGAAGCGACATGTCCGGTTTAGCAGGGCCCACAAGCCTCCGGTCCCCTCTCCCCCGTCCGCGGGGGAGAGGGTTAGGGTGAGGGGCGTTGATGAAAGAGGGCGTGTTGAAGAATACGCCCCCCTCATCCGGCCTATCGGCCACCTTCTCCCCCGCAGACGGGGGCGAAGGAACCGTATCCGTACTGCTCCTGAATTATGCGCCTTGACCGAGAAATCATCACGCAACCCGATTGCATCCGCGACTCAAGTACGCTGCGGTCGCTCTTCTTCCCCTCTCCGGTTAGACTGAACGCATCCTCGTTGTTCGCCGGCATTCGGTGAGACCGGGGAGAGGAGCGTGTGCGATGCGGAATGGGCAACGGCCGACCGTCTGGTGTGTCGGTCTATTGATGGCGGCGGGATTGGTCACGCTTTGTGGAGCGGCGGGGAGTGATCCTGCCACGACACCGGCCGTCAACACGGCGTGGGTCCAACTCACGGTGTATTCCGTGCTGGTGATTGCGGCGTCGGTCCTCGGCGGTTTGCTGCCGGGCTTGATGCGGCTGACTCACACGCGGCTGCAAATGATGATGAGCCTCATCGGCGGCCTGATGCTCGGCGTGGGGATGCTGCATCAATTGCCGCATGCCGTGGTGATTCTCAACCAGACGGGAATGACCCACGCGCTCGACTGGGCCATGATCTGGATGCTCGTCGGTCTCGTCTCGATGTTCTTCATGCTGCGGATGTTTCACTTCCACAATCACGACAGCTTTGACGAAGATGTCCCCGCTGGCGAACACAGCCACGCGCATGACCATTCACACGATCATGGACACGACCATGATCACGATCACCGGCACGACCACGATCATTCTGCGGATGAACATCACCCCCGCCCGCAAGCCACCAGTTGGATGGGTGTGACCTTCGGTCTCTCGCTCCACACGATCACCGATGGCCTCGCACTGGCGGCGCATGTGGAAGCCGACACCCGGCACATCGCCGGGCTGTTGCTGCCCGGCATTGGCACATTCCTCGGCATTGCGCTGCACAAGCCGCTGGATTCCTTGTCGATCACGTCGTTGATGTCTGCCGCGGGGTGGTCAAAAGCAGCGCGGCATGCCGTCAATTTTGCGTATGCGATGCTCGTTCCGCTGGGGATCGTCCTGTTCCATCTCGGCCTGCGGTCGATGTCGGCCCAACAAAATCTGTTTGTTGGCACAGCGCTGGCATTTTCCGCCGGTGTGTTTGTCTGCATTGCCCTGAGCGATCTGTTGCCCGAGGTGCAGTTCCACTCCCACGACCGGGTGCGGCTGTCGCTAGCCCTGGTCGTCGGACTCGTCGCCGCATGGGCAATTGGCTTCCTCGAACCGGAACACACGCACGCCCCGGCAGCCCATTCCGAAGACGAACACGGACATGACCACGACCCCGATCACTGAAACGCATCGGCCAAAGGGAGGGCG
>JBGSUN010000036.1:0-30118 GCA_041753475.1 Planctomycetaceae bacterium
CGTCGAACCTCCTGAACCGAGGGGAGAAAGGAGAGTCCAACGATGATACTGCCACAATTATGTGGCGCAGAAAGTCTCCAAAACGGCAAAATCCCCCAACAGCAACCGGTGAGACCACATAACAGACTCGGCCACAGAATGTATGGCAAGTTGGACGGCGACGAATGTCGCTGAAGAAGAAACACGTGAGACACAGCGCGCACGACTGTTGCGTCAGATGCGCACCTTGGCCGAAAAAACGAACGTGCAACTGGTTGCCGCGGATCGCCCGGCCCTTCTGGTAGCGAACCCCGTCTTTCGTTACGACGACCAGCCGCGAAATTTCATTGATGCCACGATATGGGTGTGGACCGACGCCGACCGACCGATCGCGTTTCAGAAGATTGAGGCGAAGATTCATCAGGACACGCGGAAGCCCTTATGGGGCTTCTGTTTTACGTCACTGGCAAGCCAACCGTTATCTGTAACCTGGGCTGATGCAAAACCCTACACCTCAACAGAAGCCGGGATCACCCTTAAACCTTTGCCGCGAGTGACGGAAGCCGTGGCGGCGACGTCTGCGGCCCGCAAGCGTCAGATGCGCGACTTCGCCCGGGCATTCTCGGCACGGATCACCATCAATCCCAAGACCAATTCAACCGCGGAAATGCGCTTGTTGCCCACGCCGATTTATGAGTTCAGCAACCTGGAATCGAATCTGCTGCGTGGGGCCGTGTTTGGATTTTCGTCCAACGGAACCAACCCTGATCTGCTGGTGATGTTTGAAGCCGCCCCCGTCGATGGAAAGACGCGCTGGCAATTTGCCCCCGCACGAATGACCACCGGCGGATTGTCGCTCCGTTTTCACGATGATCTTGTGTGGGAAGCGGACTTCGTCAGTCCCCATGCCGGGCCGTTTGCCAGTTGGACGTTCTTCGGGGCTCCCCGTGAAGACACGATTCCATGAACTCGTTTGCCGACGACGAGTTGAATATGATTCCAACAGTAGGACAGAGTTCGTCTGTCCGCATACCAGCTTCTCAAGTGGCGGAGCCAACTGCGATGCGATGGACACTTCTGATCCTCAGCGCGATGCTCGCATCCGCAATTGTTGCGCATGGCGATGACATCACCGTTGCAGCGCCCGTGACCCACGTGGTGTTGATTGGTGGATTCGATTCTGACCCGACGCCGCAACAATTGGCCGGAACCGCACGCCGGGGAGAAGGGAACAGCGGGATGTTCCAACTCCGGAATGATCTCCGTGCGGAACGCGTCTCTGCCGAATACTTCAACTGGAATGGCTCGCCGGCCGGATCGATCGGCGCTGAGAATCCTCCCGGTGCTGCTGCGATTGCCTCTCATGTTCGCGAGCAGGTTCAAAAGCATCCGTCGACAAAAATCGGCATTGTCGGCAACAGTTGGGGTGGTCACACGGCATGGGAAGTGTGTCAGTCTTTGGGGGAAACCGAACCAGCGTTGAAGATCCCGCTGGTGGTGTTTCTCGATCCGTCATCTGCCGGACGGCCCAATTCCAAACGCCCGGCTCTCTTGCCGAAGAACGTCGACCTGGCGGTGCAGTATGCGAGTCGCAGTGCCGTGGTTTGGGCACCATGGCAGAATGAGAAACGGGTTGTGCCGATTGACCTCGCCGATGCCAAGCAAGGATTCCTGCGTCCTGGCGGGCCACCGTACGGAGCGCTCTTCAGCCCGAACGCACACATCGGTGCGGAGTGGGATGACAAAATCCACATGGATATTCGTCGGCGTTTGCACGGGAAATAACAATCGCGCTCCCAATATCACGAAAGGTCATCCATGGCCGGTGTGCTTCAGAGTGTTCACGGCACGATTCTTGTGTGTGAACCGGCACCGTTCTGGACACCGGCACTGCAACGCGAACTGCAGCAAGATTCTCTTCTTGTCCGGGGTTGCCGTACTCCGAATGAACTCGATGCGCTCATTGACAAGCATCCGCTCGCAATAATTGTGTACGGTCTCAATACGGGTCCGGCGGGCTGCCTCAGTTGGCTCGCATCGCGGAAGTCGCAGTCCCTTCCGGTCATCATCTGCGGTTCGACGACAACCGCTGAACTGGAGCCGGTCTGCCGTGAATTGGGGGCCCGTTCATTCCTGCCGGACCTGATCTCACACGCGGATCTGGCCGCGCTGTGTCGAAGGTGGTTGCGAATGCAACAGTCCGATTCGTTGCCGTCACGACCAATCGGCGCCCGTGCCAGTCAGGAACAGAAACCGACTGGCGGCCTCCGTGGTATCATCTGACGATGAGTTTATCGCTGTCGGCCCAATCACGGGCTGCGGAAATGAGGATCAGAAGAAGGAACTGCTGCGATGCGTAGATTCTTTGTTGCCGCGTGCCTGCTGTCGCTCAGCGGGAACATTTCCGTGTCCGGTGCCGATGTAGACGTCTGGAAAGAAAAGCTGACGACCAGTCAAAAGACTTGGGAAACCGTTCGCAAAACCTGTCGGGGTAATTATTCCTACCAAGTGACGAGGGACTTCTACAGCGGCACCAGCCAGACGACGACTGTGGTCGTTCGAGACAACAAAGTGATCGAACGTCGCTTTGAAAAGGGGAGCGCGTCGAAACCTCTTCCGCCGGGAACGAAGCCCGCAAAAACGGTGGTGGAGTGGATCGAATCGGCCGCCGATCTCGGCAAACACGAAGGTCACGCGGCCAAACCGAAAACGATGGACGAGCTCTATGCCGACGCGTCCATAGTCCTCTCTGAGCCCATCGCCAAGTATGAGCAGTTAACGGTGTCGTTCGACAAAGAGGGATTGCTGAAAGACTGCTTTACCATCGACACGCGGATCGCAGACGATACCCCACGGAAAGGGGTCGCAATTGTAAACCTCAAGCTCGGCAAAGAGTGACTGGCGATATCTCATGCATGAACTGTGTACTCGGCCACGGCCAACTCGGCGCGTTGAGTAAACCTTTCATCGTGTACCGAGTGTGAAGGCTGTGTCGACAAAACCAGCCCACCTTGAACCTTAAAACGTCTCGTCGATGTTGGCACGCCCCGAAATTTGCTACCATCTCCGCGGGTGTTGAAGACGGCAGCCGCAGCAACGGGGGTTGGGACCTGTTCTGCCTGTCAAACTCCGAGAGATTTCGGCGGACGTTCGCAGCCGCTGGGTGTCTTGGGGTGCGGACCAATCAGGATTCCCACCACGTGTGGAAACAGTTGGTTGACCAGTGGGCGCTGGTAACCGGTGCATCATCAGGCATCGGTGCTGAGTTTGCGCGCCAACTTGCCGGACGTGGAATGCACCTGGTGCTGACGGCTCGCCGCAAAGAACTGCTGGACGAGCTTGCCGCCGAGTTGCATGCCAAGCATGCCACGCGGTGTGAAGTCATTGCCTGTGATCTCTCCCAGCAAGATGGACCACCACAACTCGTTGCTGAGATTGCCCGTCGCGGAATTACCATCGACTTGCTCGTCAACAATGCGGGTTTTGGTGTTGTTGGCGAAATCGAAGATGCCGACGTCGAACGGTTGCAGGAACTCGTGCGCCTGAATATCAGCGCGGCAGTCGCGCTCACTTACTCATATCTACCGGGAATGCTGCAACGCAAACACGGGGCGATCATCAATCTGTCGTCGCTCTCGGCGTTCCAACCGGTCGCTTACATGAGCGTCTATGCTTCTTCGAAAGCGTTTCTGCTTCACTTCAGCGAAGCGCTGGCCGTGGAAGTGAAGGATCGCGGCGTCGCCGTCCTGGCCGTCTGTCCGGGGGTAACGCGGACCCCGTTCTTTGATATCGCCGGCGCGTCGGGCTGGTTGCAGAAACATGCCTCCCATTCGCCGGAGCGCGTCGTTCGCTCCGCACTCGATGTGCTGGGACGTCGGCAAGTCATCGTGATCGGCTGGAAGAACTACATGCTCACCTTGCTGGTGCGGATTGCCACGCGCGCACGGGTGGTGAAAGAGTCGATGCGGTTTTTCCGCCCGCGCCGCAAAAATGAACCGCCGATGTCGAAGACGAAATGACCGTCGATTCTGCTGCTGTCGAACCGCCCACTACGGCGGCGTGTCCCGAACCGACGTTGTGGCTCGGCCCGCGTCCCATGCCCTCGCGGTATTTTCTGGCACCGCTGGCCGGGTACACACACCTTGCATTACGGCAAACATTGCGTGATCTCGGTGGATTGGGACTCGCAACAACCGACCTGGTGCTCGCCACTCATTTATTGTCGCGACACCGTCATTCGATGGAACTCATCGAAACGAATCCGCATGACACGCCGTTGACCGTGCAGATTTTCGGCGGTCAAACCCGCGATCTCGTGAATGCCGCGCGATGGTTGCAAGACCACGGATATGAGGGAATCGATCTCAACATGGGCTGTCCCATGGCGAAGGTCAACAGCCAGGGTGGCGGTGCCCGGTTGCTGTGCGATGCCGACAACGCCTGCCGATTGGTGGAAGCGGTCGTGGCTGCGGTTACCGTGCCGGTTTCGGTGAAGATGCGTTTGGGATGGGATCGGGATTCGATCTCTTCGCCCTATCTGGCTACACGATTCGAGCAAGCCGGTGTGGTGGCAATCACCGTGCATGGCCGCACACGGCAACAGGGGTTCGGCGGAACGGTCGACTTGGACGGCATTGCCGCAACCGTGGCGGCCGTGTCGAAAATTCCTATCATCGGCAACGGCGATGTCCGTACGGTTGAGGACGCACATCACATGCGGCGCGTCACCCGGTGTGCCGCGGTCGCGATTGGTCGCGGTGCCCTCCTCGACCCGTGGCTCTTCCGCAAACTTGCCGATGTCGAAGCCGGTCGTATCCCGTCGGAACCGAGTCCAGGTGAACAGCTTGATTTCCTCGTTCGGCATTTCACCCGCATGACCGAACAGCACGGTAATCGGAGTTGCCTTCAATTCCGCAAGTTTGCGGCGTGGTATGGGGCCAAGCTCGGCATCCCGGAAGACCTGGAGCAACGCCTGCGGCTATTCGAATCGATCGACGAGTTCCACCACCTCGTCGCAGAAATGCGTACGCGCCACGGAGAACGTCGTTCATCGATCGCCACCGCTCTCGTGAAAGTTCCCAACGGCCCCATCGAGCACTGGTAACCGAAGCCCAGGGATTGCCATCCCTGGGAAGTTTCAGTCGCATGGGCATGGCGGTCTGCGCAAAGTATACTGCCCCGGCACCGCGTGGGATCCGTTCTGGTCCGACCGGCGGGACAGCAACACCTTCGATGAGCGAGTACGTCAGCCTCCCATGCATACCACAGATGTTGCCATCGTCGGCGGCGGAATTGTCGGCCTCGCAACCGCCTACCGGTTGCAGGAACGGTTTCCGGGCACGAAGTTGCTGCTTCTCGAAAAAGAACGGGAAGTCGCCCACCACCAGACCGGGCACAATTCCGGTGTGCTGCACTCCGGAATTTATTACAAGCCGGGTTCACTCCGGGCAATCAATTGCCGCCAGGGCAAACTCGCCATGCAGGAATTCTGCCAGCGCGAGGAGATTCCGTTCGACCTCTGCGGCAAAGTGATTGTTGCCGTCGATTCGTCCGAGTTACCGCAGCTCCAGAAGATCTACGAACGCGGACAGGCGAATGGTGTCGTTTGCGAGATGATCGATGCCTCACGCTTGAAAGAGATTGAGCCACATGTCCGCGGGGTGCAGGCAATTCACGTTCCGGAAGCGGGCATCGTTGATTATCGCCAGGTCTGTGAACGGCTGGCACAACGGATCACCGAGCGTGGCGGGACGGTGCTGCTGAATGCGAAAGTGTCTGGAATGTTTCGCCGTAATGGGCGGATGATGATCGAAAGCACCGGGGGTGAGGTCGAGGCAAAGCACGTTGTGACCTGCGGCGGACTCCACAGCGATCGGTTAACGCGCCTGTCCGGCCAGACACCCTCGGCCCAGATTGTGCCTTTTCGAGGCGAATACTTCGAAGTCAAGCCTTCCGCGCAACATCTCTGCAAGGGTTTGATCTACCCCGTGCCGGACCCCGATTTTCCTTTCCTGGGCGTCCATTTCACCCGCATGATTCACGGGGGTGTGGAATGTGGCCCCAACGCAGTTCTGGCGTTCGCGCGGGAAGGGTATTACAAGACGAGCTTTAACCTGTTTGACCTGCTCGAAACGATGACCTATTCCGGCTTCCTGCGGATGGCCTGGAAGCACTGGCGGCAAGGCTGCCACGAGATGTGGCGGTCCCTCAACAAAGGGGCCTTCGTCGCCGCGCTGCAACGACTCGTGCCAGAGATCACCAGAGCCGATCTGGTCTCGGCACCGGCGGGAGTTCGCGCTCAGGCGCTCACTCCGCAAGGGGAACTCGTCGACGATTTCCTGATTACGGAGAACGATCTCGTTGTCAACGTCTGCAATGCGCCATCCCCCGCCGCCACGGCGTCGCTGAACGTGGGGCAACTCGTCGTCGACAAACTGGCACCAAGATTGATGTGACCCCGCGCCGCTTGCGCTTTGCGGACCCCAGCGCCCGCGATCACTTCCCCGCCCACCACGCATCAATGCTCTTCGTCAACGCCACCACGCGTTCGGGTTGTTCCGCGGCGAAGTTCTTTGTTTCTTGCGGATCGGCCAGCACGTCGTAGAGTTCTGGCATCGCTGGAATGGTCGGCCGTTCTGGGGTCCCGGCGGCGTTGGGCAGAATCAATTTCCAACGGCTCTCCGAGAGCGTCCAGCGGTACTGCAAACTCGCTGCGGGTTGGTCGATGTCCGCGACGTCATGATCGAAAACTTCCCCGAATAACGCCTGGCGGTCAGATCTCCCACCGTTTTTCGCGATTTCGAGTAGATTCAACCCCGGCAGCGTTTCGTCGGGTGTGATCCCACAGGCCGCAAGAATCGTCGGCGCAATGTCGAGTGAACTCACTGGCGTGTCAAACTTTGCGGGTGTCACGTTCCCAGGCCACTTGATGAGAATGGGCGTCCGCAGCCCGCCGTCATACGGAGACCGCTTACTCTTCGGCGCGAAGCCGTTCGCGTTCGGCTGTTGAATCCAGCCATTATCGGTAACGTAAATGACCAGCGTGTTCTCGGTCAGCTTGCGTTCGTTCAGCATTTCAAGAACTTCGCCGACGGTTTCGTCCCACCATTCACACATCGCGAAATACCTGGCAATCGGCAACGGTCGATCCGCCGTGCGGTACTTTGCCAGCAATCGCTCTGGGGGATTGTGGGGCGTGTGCGGCAACATCGGGGCATACCACACGAAGAACGGTTTGTCACCGCGCTGATCGAGGAACTCGGCGATCGGTGCCAGTCCTTCTCTGCCAATTTTAAGCCCCAGGTCGCCATGCCGGCCTCCCTTGGCAGGGTCGCCGTGGGTCATGCCGTGGGTGAAGCCCCCTTCTTTGTAATTTCCTTCCCACCATTTCCCTGTTTGCAAACTGAGGTAGCCTTTCTCGCCGAGCCACTTGGGCAGTGTGGGTAACTTGCGAATGTGCCGCAGCATTTCCGTGCGGTGGATTCCTTTCGGTGGATCATTGCCACTGATTTTGTGCTCATGTGGATAGCGCCCTGTAATCAAACTGGCAAGACTCGGGCGACACAGGCTCGTCGGCCCATACCCGCGGGTGAACGTGGCCGATTGGCTGGCGAGCCTGTCAATGTGCGGTGTTTGGATCGTGGGATGCTCCATAAAGCCGTAGTCGGCCCAGGCCTGATCGTCCCCCAGGATCAGGACGACGTTCGGAGGCGCGGCGATCGCGGTGTCATCCCAGAAAACACACAGCGAGAGGCATAGCAATTGCATGCAGATTCGTGATGGCAGGAACACGTTGCGGTCTCCACTGGAACGATCGGATCAGGGTGGTTTCTCAGCCCGAAAGTGATACGCACCAAAATCGATATGAATGCAGAGTCAACAACTTCGGGCGGATCAATCGGTCGGGAACGGTTGACAGAGATGGGTCTGGAACGTCTAATGTTACCGGTTGTCGACGGTGTTAGCACGCTGGAAAATTGGCCGTCACCGGGGTCGGCTGTGATGAAGGGGCATCCTTCCGCAGCCAGGCCACACCGTCATTGTCATCGTCACACGCTTTGAGAGGAACGGTTCATGCGGAAGAATGGCACGTGGTTGGTGTGCGGCGCCGTCTTGGCGGCTCTGGTGTTCGTCGCAACGGCGCAAGACGCCCAAGCTCGTCCGAAGTACATGGGGGCTTTCAAAGAAGCTTACCCAGCTTTGGTGACCCAAGCGGACACGATCAAGTGCAATGTCTGCCACTTCGGCGACAAGAAGACCAATCGGAATGACTACGGCATGGCCGTCGGTAAGTCGCTCGGCGAAAAGAACGTGATGGACGCCGAGAAGATCAAGGAAGGCCTGAAGAAGGCGGAAGCCGAAAAGAACGCCGATGGCAAGACCTTCGGCGAGCTCATCAAGGACGGCAAGCTCCCGGGCAAAGCCCAGTAGTTCACGTTCGATTGCGGTTCACACGGAATTTCGAGGCCACCCTCCCGCAAAGAGGGTGGCCTTTTTCGTACGCTCCGATGGGGAGAGTGCAAAGTGGCTAATGAAAAATGCAAATCGCAAAATGAGAAGAGTGAGAACGGTGCGGTAGTACCCGCGCAGCGGCAAGCGTGAATTCGGACGTCTCCCCCATTTTGCACTTTGCATTTTTCACTGTTCATTTTGCACTGCATTTATCATCAACGCCGAGATCCCTCCCATGCCCAAAACCGCCAGCCCGCGTTACTGGCTCTTCAAATCCGAGCCTTCCGCGTTCGGCATTAAAGACCTGGCCAAAGCACCGAAGCAGACGGCACCGTGGGATGGCGTGCGGAACTACCAGGCCCGTAACTTTCTCCGCGATGAGGTCCAGGTCGGCGACCGTGTGCTCTTCTACCACAGCAGTGAACCACCACTGGGCGTGTTCGGCACGATGACCGTCGTGAAGGCGGCGTATCCCGACACCACCCAGTTCGATCCTGACAGCAAGTACTACGATTCGAAAAGCCCGCGCGACAATCCGCGCTGGATGATGGTGAACGTTCAATTACTCGAACAGTTCCCGAACCCGGTCCTGCGTGAGCATCTTGAGGCGGATGAAGTCACCGCGGGAATGCTCGTCATGAAGCGCGGCATGCGGCTCTCGATTCAACCCGTGACTGCGGAAGAATGGGCAGCAGTCCATCGCCTCGCCGGACGAAAGCCCCCGAAATGACCGCTCCCGTCCATGCTCCTCGAAAATCACAGCACCACCTCTGGCAGTTGGCTCTCGGCATCGCCATTTCCGTAGGCTGCCTGTGGTGGTCCGCCCGGGAAATGCTCAACGACAAGGATGGCCTAGAGCAGATCCGCACGGCGTTTGCCACGGCCAACTACATCACGCTGCTGCCGATCTGGTTCTGCCTGGCGTTATTTTATCTGCTGAAGGCGTGGCGCTGGCGGTTGCTGCTGCGTCCTGTGGGCAGCTTTCACACTGTGCGAGATTTATTGCCGCCGGTAATGATGGGGTTTGCATTTAACAACGTATTGCCGGCCCACCTGGGGGACTTCATCCGCGTCTTCTTGTTCGCGCGAAAGCAAGGCGTGCAACCATCGGCAGCGCTCTCGAGTGTGGTTCTGGAGCGCGTGTTTGACATCATCGCTGTGCTGTTAATCCTTGGCGGCGGATTACTCTTTGTCCCGAGTTTGGACCCGTCAGTTCAGAAGACGGCGTTGGTGTTTGCTGGTATCTCAGCCGTGATGATGACAGGGGCCATGGCGTTCGTCATCTGGACGGGGCCGTTTGTGCGCCTGTTCGAGACGGTTCTGGCGTGGGTCCCCATGTTACCAGCGGGACTGCGACGCAAGCTCAAGGAAACGCTGGAAGCCGGGGCGACGGGATTGGCATCGCTCAAACAGCCGCAGTTGCTGGCCGGGATTACCGTGTCATCCCTGGCTCAATGGTTGCTGAACGCGGGACTGGTCCATCTCTCGCTGTGGAGCTTTGGCATCCACGTGGGCTGGGCCGTCTCGTGTCTGGTAGTCGGTGTGACCGCCTTCGGGGTGACCGTGCCGTCATCGCCGGGGTATTTCGGCGTGATTCAATTGTGCTTCATGACCGTGCTGAAGGTCTTTGTCGATGACCAGCACCAACCCGCGGTGTTTGCGGCGTCAGTTTACTATCACCTCGCCCAATACATCCCGGTGACGTTGATCGGCATTGGGTATTTTATGTTCTCGGGTCTAAGCATCAGCGACGTCAACACCGCCGCGGAAACGAAAGAGCATCAACCAGGGTAAAAGCATTCCCTGGGCTTCCATCAGCGTGTCATCACCGTCACCGTAGGATCGACGCCGCCGAAGTCGGTGGTGTCATCGACGCGGGCACCGGCGGCTTCGGTGACGAGCAGGGAATGCCGACCGTTCTCCAGAATCTTGCAGCCCTCCAGCGCGACTTTGGCGGAACCGCCGACGGCGACCCCCGCGCGACCGTTGTCCCGAACAGTCACATTTTTCAGCACGATGTCATGGGAGCGATTGTCGGCATTGATTCCATCGATCCGAAATCCCCAGATTTCCAGATCGGAAATCTCGACAAAGCGGACATCCACCAGCGAGATCCCGACGTCAACCGCGGCGTAAGCCCACTCGCTTTCGGAGGGCAACCGTCCGACTTCGTGATGAACGTGTACCAGACCGCGTTGCTGACCCCAATGCCCCTCCGGCAGCATGTCCCGCAGGTCTTCTCCGGCAGCTGGGAGATATTCGGGATAAGCCTTGCGGTTCTGAAAGAGCCGCCCCCAACCTTTGCGCGAGAAATTCAATTGCCAGCGATTGGAGTCGATTGATCGCCAGGCTGTGTTCGGCAACACGCGGACTCCGCAAAGTTGCGCACCATTCCCTTGAATGAGCAACGGTTGCGTTGAAGCCCCACTGAACCGACGCCCGGCGAAATTGAGGGATTCAAAATAAGGATGACCAGTGTTGGCGAAGACTAACGAATCGCCGGGTTGCAACAGTTCCGATGCTCGGCTCAAGGTGCGCAGGGGTCCGGAGAGTGCGGTCTGAATGGTGGGAGCGGATCCGTCGAAGACATCACTCCCGTTGACATTGTCAACGTAGAGGTCCAACGCCCATGAAGAAGACGTGCCCCCGAACATCAGCATCGTCACAATCGCCCAGGTCACCCGCATGGCTCGGTCCTCGAAATCAATGAACGCCGCAAGAACTGCGGCCATCGATCAGGATCGACCAAGACAAGTGGTTGAGACGAGCCGCAAGCAACCACGCATCGCGATCGTTACCGTCGGAGTGGTTGCGTATGCCCCTTGGCTTAGCGGAGGGCGAATATCACTGCTGATGGCAAACCGTGGGACTCGCCAAGCGCAACCCTCTACCGCTTGTCGATGCTGACGTAGGACCGTTCAGCCGGGCCGATGTAATTCGAAGACGGACGGATGATCTTGTTGTCGCTGAGCTGTTCCAGCACATGGGCACACCAGCCAACAATCCGGCTGGCGGCGAAGACACACGTGAAGAGGTCACCCGGGATACCCATGTAGTGCTGCAAACTGGCGGAGTAGAAATCGACATTGCAGTACCGATGAATCGCGGAGTTGACTTCGCGCTCCATGGCAATCGACATGTCGTACCATTTCGGTTCGCCCGTCTCGATGCTGAGCCGGCGTGAGAGCTCTTTCAGGTGCTTGGCCCGCGGGTCTTCCACTTTGTAGACGGCGTGGCCAAAGCCCATGAATTTTCCCTTGCGGGCGCGGACGGCTTCCACCCACGGCTTCACGTTCTCGACAGTGCCGATCTCATTCAGTGTGTTCAGGACTTCTGTGTTCGCGCCGCCGTGAAGCGGTCCCTTGAGGGCACCAATGGCTCCGGTGATCGCCGAGTAGAGATCGGTCAGCGTGGCGGCAATCACCCGGGCCGCGAACGTACTGGCATTCAATCCATGCTCGGCGTGCAGGATCAGGATCAGATCCATCGCCCGTTCGGCGTCCTTCGACGGGACTTTGCCGTTAAGCATGTACATGAAGTTTGCAGCATGGCTGAGATCGGACCGCGGAGCGATCGGGTCGAGGCCATCACGCAACCGTCGAATCGCCGCCACGATAGTCGTCATTTCCGCCGTCATGCGGATCGACTTGGTGTAATTTGCAGCGGGGCTGTCATCTTCCGCGGTGTCATCATAGACGCCGGACATCGAAATCGCCGAACGGAGCGCCGTCATCGGCGGCGTGCTGGCCGGGAGGCTATGGAGGAAATCGAGAACCGGCTTTTCCAGTTCGCGATGACCCACCAGGACTTCATTGAACTCCGCCAGTTGCGGCCGGGTTGGCAGTTCGCCTTTGAAGAGGAGGTACGAGACTTCTTCAAAGGAACTGTGCGGCGCGAGGTCATCAATGCTGTAGCCGCGGTAGATCAGCTTTCCGAGATCGCCATCGACATCGCAGATGGTGGTGTCGGCTGCAACCACTCCTTTGAGTCCACGGGCAGCGATTTTCTCGGCGGATTCGGGGACGGCAACGTCGGCGGTCATGAACACTCTCATTCGACAGGGTCCGACCGTTGTGAAACCAACAGTCCAACCAGGGAACTCAGTTCGGAAAATCGAGCGGCGGTCTACGCCCTGAGTATAGCGTCCACCATTCCGTGGCATCAACGAAGCCAGCCCCGTTCTTTAACGTCGAGAATTGCTGTCCGAAATGCCTGTCAAAAAATCTCTCATGTTTTTTGCACAAATGGAAAAAGTCGTGGCGCGCCGCTCTGGAAGTTGTGTTAGCATTCCCGCCTCAACGTTGACGATGGATCGTCGACGTGTGATTCGCAACGAGTGAAAGGATGCTTTCGATGCGAGCCTCACTTGGGCATGATGCCCCCCAAAATCGTGGCCAATTCAGCTTGGTCCCCGGTCCCGTTAAACCTGCGGAAGACCGAAGTTCTGCACCTCGCACCGTGCCACCCCGGCGACCGGTTTCATAACACCAGTCTGGTCCTGTCGAACAGTTTCGAAACGCACCGACAGATTGCCTGTGAGCCGCCGTTGCGCTGACTTTCGTCCCGTGTGACGAACCCGTTCTGCCCGTTGCTCTGCTCGATCCCCCGCCACCCAAACAAGGAAGTTTGGCATGTACCGGTTCTTTGAAGAACTCCAACCCGTTCTGGCCGCTGCCCGTGAAAAGGGCTACGCCACGTTCCAGCAACTCAACACTTATCTCCCTGATGAAGGGGGCGAACCGGCCATGGTCGAAGACCTGATGCTGGCCCTCGAAGATGAAGGGTTCGACATCGTTGACGAACCGGCGGCTGAGGACGCGCCGCTCGACCACTTCCCGGCATCCATGGTTGAACCAGAGCCTGCGTCGTCCTCCCGCGATCCGATCCGCATGTACCTGAGCCAGATGGGGAACATTCCGCTCCTGGCCCGTGACAAGGAAATCTTCCTCGCCAAGCAGATCGAACTGAGCCGCAAGTGGTTCCGCCGCAAAATGGTGGAATCGGACTTTGCCTGCCGAATCGCCCTCGACATTGTGCAAAAGGTCATCAACGGCGAACTGCCGTTCGAGCGAACTTTGCGGACGTCGGAAACGGAAAACGGCCGCAAGGAACAGATCCTCGGTCGCATGCCGCACAACGTTCCGACGCTGAACCGTCTACTGGAACAAAACGCCGCAGACGTGGCGATCACGCGCGCAGCGGATGTCACGCCACAGGAAAAGGCGGCCGCCGAACAGCGGATCAAGGTTCGCCGCCGCAAGATGGCGACGCTGTGCGAAGAGCTGAGCGTCCGCACGCAACGGATGCAACCGGTCATGCGGCGGATGCAACAGATCGCCGCCCGGATGCAGAAGCTGCAAAGCCAGATCGCCGATCTCGAACAGCGTCGGACTTCCGCAGCCATTCGGGAAGCCGAAAACGCCCGTGCGGAACTCGAAGATCTGACGAACCAGGTCTACGAAACCCCCGAGCAGTTCTGTGCCCGCGTCGATGCGGTCATGGCCAAGTTCGATCAATGGACCCGCGCCAAGCAGCAACTCTCCGGCGGTAACCTGCGGCTCGTCGTCTCGATCGCCAAGAAGTACCGCAATCGGGGTCTCAGCTTCCTCGACCTGATTCAGGAAGGGAATGCGGGCCTGATGCGGGGCGTCGAAAAATATGAGTTCCGCCGCGGTTACAAATTCAGCACTTACGCCACTTGGTGGATTCGCCAGGCGATCACCCGCGCCGTGGCCGATCATGCCCGGACGATTCGCATTCCCGTCCACATGTTCCAGTGCATCTCGCAGCTCAAGGCCAAGTCGGAAGCGATTCGCCAGGAAACCGGCCGCGAACCGAGCATGGAAGAACTCGCGGAAGCCGTCGGCATGACCGTCGAGGAAACCGAACGGATCATGAAGACGTGGCGGCACCCGGTCAGCCTGGATACGCCGGTGGGTGAAAGCGAAGACAGCAGCTTCGGCGATTTCCTCGAAGACGATAACGAAGCCAGTCCCGCGAATTCCGCCATGCAGCAGATGCTCAAGGGCAAGATCGAGCACGTCCTCCGCAGCCTGACCTACCGCGAACGGGAAATCATCAAGCTCCGTTATGGTCTCGGTGACGGCTACAGCTACACACTCGAAGAAACCGGCCGCATCTTCAAAGTGACCCGTGAACGCATCCGCCAGATTGAATCGAAGGCGCTGCGAAAACTGCAACACGCCACACGGGCGGAGCACCTGAAGGGTTTCGTCGAGAACTGGGACTCGCTGCCCGAAGTGACACTCGATGGCAACCTGGTGACGGAAGAGAGCACCGCTGACGAAGCACTCGAGCTCAACGCCGCCGCGTGATCGCGAGTTACGAACTGATCTGAGGGGACCAAACACCCCGACTGTCTGTGGACAGTCGGGGTGTTTCTTTTTTGACTCCTCGATGAGAGAAAATGAGGATCGTCTCCCATCGACCCGACGCTGTGCGGTTTCGCGCCCCGCGCCAATCCCACCGCGTGATGACCAACTTTCACCGCGCCAACGCCGCAGCAATCCGTTCCCTCAACGCTTCCACATCGATCCCACGAATGCGCACCATCTTCTCGCGGTTCGTCAGCCCCGCCACCAGTTCGACCTGGGAAGCCCGCATCCCGAGCGCTTCGACCAAGACGTCCAGCACGGCGTCATTCGCTTTCCCCTTCTCCGCGACCTGGGTGACCGCGACTTTCAGCCGGCCATTGTGCATGCCGACGATGCCGTTGTGTCGTGCCCCAGGTTGGGCTCGAATTGGTAATAGGACACCATCGGGTGTCGAGTCGAGAGCGAAGTCGATGGTCAATTCGTGTTACACCGCCGCGATCAGTTCTTTTAATTCTTCGGCGTCAATTTCACACCGAAGGATGGTCATTCCTGCGGAACGAACCACTTCCGCAGCACTACGAATCGCATCCTGCAACGTCTCCGCCTCGCGGTCGAAAGAAACGTAAGGCATACCCGACAAAACACCGGGGCTGCTGTCGTCGCCTCCGGCTTCGTAGAGCGCGTCTGCCCAAACTTCAAACTTGCGCGGATCGTCAGCCAGCGAGAACGTGAAACGGTAGGTTTGCATGGGGCATGATCCTTATCGACTAATTTGCCCGTTATTCCTCAGGTTCGTCCAACTCGACGAACGGTTGATCACACCGGCACTTCTTGACGTATCTCAGGATTTGCTTTGCATGGTCTTCGGGCCGTCGCGGTGTCGACCACACGCTTTTCTGGCACGTTCCATCCTCCGCCCCACAGCGAATAATTCCAAAGGCATGTCCATTCGACAAAGTGAAGGACCATCCCTGAGACTCAGCATACTCGATGGCCGCCTGGATGTGTTTGTTGGGATGGCGGGGCATTGGAAGTTTCACTGATTGTGCGACGAATTGTCGAATGCCGCGAGCTAGAGTATCGTAACAATGTCATCCTGTAATCCATTCCGATCCGTCCGAGATTTGCCATGACTCCCCAACTCATTGAACGCCTCGTCAATTTGCTCGATCCGGCCGCGGACATTTTTCTCAACGTGACCCGAGACGAAGCGTTGGCCCGGTTAGCAACCGGCGATCCGCAACAGATTCGAGCGATTGAAGGGCAATTCGCGCTCGTGCAAAAGACCGGCAAAGTGATTCGGCTCGCGCGGTCCATCGGGCGGCCGTTGCGGTACTTCATTGCGAAGCACCATGCCGGGCCGATTCTCATCGTGGCCGATCGCATCGACGCCATTGCCGACTACTTGAAGCAGGAAGGCCTGCTGGAGCAATTCCACTCCAGTTACACGCGGATGGTCCCCGCCCATTATCTCGTGGAATTGGCGCTCGTCGGTTGCCCCGATCCGAACCCGTCGTACCGCCGGTTCTTCACGCCGGAACGCAACCGCTGGTCAACCGACCTCGATGACATTGGTCGACGGTATCTCGGCGCGGTGAAGGACGTGCTGTTGAAGTGGCTCGACACGATTCCGAAATCAGAACCGCTGGGTGTCATGTTCTCCGGCGGGATCGACAGCGGCTCGATCTTCCTGATGCTGCATCACTGTCTGCTCGAACGGAATGAATCGCCGGCGCGGTTGAAAGCGTTCACGCTCGATGTCGGCGGCAACGGGGCCGACGTCGTGCAGGCGCGGGAATTTCTGAAATCGCTCAACATGGACTTCTTCCTCGAACCGATTGAAGTCGCACCGTCAGCGATCGATCTCGATGCGACGATGAAAGTCCTAGAAGACTACAAGCCGCTGGACGTGCAAGCGGCGGCGATGGGGTTGGCGCTGTGCCGGGGAATTCGGGAGCGCTATCCCGACTGGAAGTATCTCGTCGATGGTGACGGCGGCGACGAAAACCTGAAGGATTACCCGATCGAAGAAAACACCGAGTTGACGATCCGCAGCGTGCTCAACAATCCGCTGCTCTATCAGGAAGGCTGGGGGGTCAACGCGATCAAGCACTCGCTGACGTACTCCGGTGGCCAAAGCCGCGGCCATGTGCGGTCTTATGCCCCCGCCCGGCAATGCGGCTTCAGCGGGTTCAGTCCGTATGCGCTGCCCAGCGTGATCGAGGTTGCGGAAGGAGTCCCCTTCATCGAGCTGACCGACTGGCAGCACGACAAACTGTACGCTCTGAAGGGTGAGATCGTCCGCCGCGGGGTGAAAGCCATTACCGGGGTGTCGATGCCGGTCTTTGAGAAACGCCGCTTCCAGAAAGGGACCGTGAGCGACGCCGATTTTCGTCGGTTGTTCCCGGCTCATCCCGCGGAGTACCGCCGCCGGTTTGACCGTGTGATGCAAACGATCAACTGAAATTCTTGCGGGCGGCTTGTCGCTCACGGATGAACAATGCGCGGTCGCCGGCTGCTGCTGTTTCGCGGGATCGCGCTGTTCATGAGCGCGGCGTTGGCGTTCGTCAGCGCGGAAATTGGCATTCGGGTCTGGCAAACCCGTAAGAAAGCCGCGGCACAATCGACGGTGACGCCCGATGTACACGGTTGTTTTCCCGGTTACGAAACTCCGGGACGCGGCTACGAATCACAGGAGAACTTTCCGCCGATGGTGTTCGATGCCGTGACATGTTACCGGCCGAAACCAGGACATGTCGGCCACGGCTTGAAGATCAATCGCCAGGGTTTCCGTTATCCGGTGGATCTGGATGAACCGACTCCCGCCGACACGTTCCGTGTTTTTATCCTCGGCGGCAGTTTCGCATTCGGGGCCGGTTGTCCGGATGACGCCACCTACTTTCGGATCGCTGAGACAAAGCTGCGGGCACAGTTCCCGGATCGCAGGATTGAAGTCATCTGCGCGGCCGCCGGCGCATTCAATTCTTTGCAGGAACATTTCACACTCATCACCCGGGTGGCACGATACCGCCCGAATCTCGTCGTCTTTATCAGCGGTGCCAACGATGCCTACTTCAGCACGAAGGGGCAAAACGCTCTGGACGGCAACGACTATCTCGCTTACGACGCTGCCATCCGTGGATGTATCGACGGCCAGATCCTTCCCCGTTACTACCACGGCCAGGTTTTCCGCGATCCCCGAGCACCGTTTCCGCCGTTGTACGACGACTACAACTGCAAGGTCCGCTGGCTGATCGAAAAGGTGGCATATAACACTACCGGTCGTGGCCAGACGATCGCCGCAGTCACACCCACCTCGCCGGACGAAACGGCGGACCGCTTTCTCTACGTGCAGCAACTCAACCACAGTTGGGGACGGTTGCAGAACGTCCCGACGGTCTTATTGCTGCAACCCACCATCAGCACGGTCACGAAGCCGAAACACCCAGCGGAGCGGACGATCCACGGTGCACACACCGCTGAGTTTCACGAGCATCTGCACGGCGTGTTCACAGCGATCCGCCAGCGGCTGGGAGCCCAGAATGCAATCCCCTTCCATGATTTGAACGACGTCGTTTCCAAGCTGGACGAGAGCGACTGTTTCTTCGCTGACTGGGTCCATGCCGGAGAAACCGGACAACGGGTTCTTGGGGAGTACCTTGCCGGCATCCTTACGGAGATGATCGAGCCGGGTGTCACACCGACGAAATCGCCGTGATCCGATCGATCCCAGAGATTTCGTCAACTGGATGGCAGCATTGTGACGATGCGCCGAACTGGGAACGGAGTCTCTCCCGCGAGGTCAAAATGCGACGACAGCACGGATTGCGAAATCTGGTGATGATTTGCGGCCTGTTCAGCACATCTGTTCATGCTGCTGATCCGGTCCCGTTTGCGACGCGGTTCACTCCGGGACAATCGGCTACCGTGACGCCGCAGACTGGCACGACACCCACCGGCATACCACGACAGCCCAACGGGGCCAGTCAATCTGCCGCGCCCTCTTTTGCCGATCGGATGCAATCTGCTCAACGGGTTCAGCAACAACAGCAGCAGCGGAAACAAGCGGAAGACAATCGACCAAAGCCCACAAACTGGCAGATCCAAAACCCCTCCAATCCCACGAATAACCTGCCCACAGTGATGACGGGCACGATCGCACCCAACAACTACTTTGGTGCGCAGTTTCATGCTTGGAACAACATGACGCAGCCCGCGCCGATAGCTCAGTTGCCGTTCAACCAGACCGCGGTTCCGGCGATCAATCAAACCAATCTTTACACAGCCCCGAATAACTATTTCGGCAGCCAATTCTCGGCTTGGAATAATCTCCACGGCGGTCGAGCGGAACCAAACGCCTTCGGCGGCTGGAACTACCGGTAAAAGGGACAGGAGTCGGTCGACAGCGGGCAGTCGGACGGGCTGTTCTTTCTGACACGAACCTTGGCTGACGATTCCCTGTCCACTCTCCGCGGCCCTCTCGCCCCGTTGACGCTGCCGCTGGCAGTACGGTATAAGCCCGATCTTGTGTCGCAAGTTGCGACCGCCTCGGGCTTTCTGGCGACGACTCATTCGTTCGAGTCGTCGGCAACCCGCGGGTGGGCGTGACATTCCCGAAAGCGCGTCTGCCATGTTGTCTGTTTCCCTGCCCGATGGTTCGGTTCACGAGTTCGCCGATCACGCCACGGCGTTGGATGTGGCCCAGAAAATCAGCCCGCGGCTGGCCCAATCGGCGCTGGGGGCGGTTGCCGCCGGAGCGACTATCGACCTGATGAAACCACTGGCCGAGGTCACCGAACAGCGGCCGGTGCCCGTGCAGATTCTCACCGAAAAAGACCCGCAAGCGCTCGGTTTACTGCGGCACTCGTGTGCCCACCTGATGGCCCGCGCGGTGATGCGGCTCTTCCCCGGCGTGGAACTCGCCTTCGGTCCGACCACCGGGCATGGGTTCTACTATGACATGGCGCTGTCGCATCAACTCAGCGAGGACGATTTCCCGCGAATCGAAGCGGAAATGGCGAAACTTGCCGCCGCGGCGGAGCCGTTCGAGCGGTTTCTGTGCGGACGGGACGAAGCCGTCGCGCTCGTCGAAGGAATGTCGCAGAAGCTCAAAGCCGAACACATTCGCACCGGGCTCGCCGACCACGGCAGCGTGAGCTTTTATCGCCAGGGCGAGTTCGTTGATTTGTGCCGCGGCCCGCATGTGCCCGATGCGAAGCGGATTAAAGCCTTCAAGCTGCTGTCGGTCGCCGGGGCTTACTGGAAGGGTGATGCGTCCGGCAAGCAATTGCAGCGGCTGTACGGCACCGCGTGGTTCTCACAGAAGGACCTCGATGCCTATCTCGAGCAGGTGAACGAAGCCAAACGCCGCGATCATCGTGTGCTTGGGAAACAACTCGGGCTCTTCACCATCAGCGGTGACGTCGGCCAGGGTCTCTGCCTGTGGATGCCGAAAGGGGCGACCGTCCGTTCGCTGCTCGAAGACTTCATCAAGCAGGAACTTTTGAAACGGGGTTACCAGCCGGTTTACACCCCGCACATCGCCCGCGTGGAACTCTACGAAACCAGCGGTCATTTTCCGTACTACCGGGACTCGCAGTTCGCGCCGCTGTTCGGACACGACGGCGGTCAACTCGTCGATTTCTGGATCCGCAAGCTGCAGGACAACGCGCTCACCGCTGAACAGGAAGCCCAACTGCTCGGCACTGCGGCGCTGATGAATGTCGACGTGCGGGCCTATCCGAAGTCGGGCAGCAATGAGGAAAAACAGGCCGTGCTGCGCGGATGGGAACGGCAGCAGGAGCGCTATCTCCTCAAGCCGATGAACTGCCCGCATCACATTCAGATCTACAAAGCCCAACCGCGCAGCTACCGCGATCTGCCCGTGCGGCTGGCAGAATTCGGCACCGTCTATCGCCACGAGCAATCGGGCGAACTCAACGGCATGCTGCGCGTCCGCGGCCTCACTCAGGATGACGCGCACCTGTTCTGCACTCCGGAGCAAGTCGAGCAGGAGTTCAAGGACACTCTGGACCTGGTGAAGTTCGTCCTCGGCAGCGTCGGTCTCGACGACTACCGCGTGCAACTTTCCAGCCGCGACCCGGCGTCGGACAAGTACGTCGGTTCACCGGAACTGTGGGAACACGCGCAGAACACCCTCCGGAAGGTCCTCAATGAGTCGGGCTTGAACTACACCGAATGCCCCGGCGAAGCGGCATTTTATGGACCGAAGACCGACTTCATGGTCCGCGATGCCATCGGTCGCGAATGGCAACTCGGTACCGTGCAACTCGATTACAATCTGCCCGAACGCTTCCAACTGGAATACATCGGCGCAGACAATCAATCACACCGGCCTGTCATGATTCACCGCGCCCCGTTCGGGTCGATGGAACGCTTCACCGGCATGCTCATCGAACACTTCGCCGGGGCGTTTCCGTTGTGGCTCGCGCCGGAACAGGTCCGCGTGATGTCCATCGGCGAGAAGTTCGAGGACTACGCCAAACAGGTCGAGCAGCAATTCCGCGCGGCCGGTTTCCGGGTCTCGTGTGATCTCCGCAGCAGCAAGATCAATGCGAAGGTTCGCGACGCCCAAGTGGAACTCATCCCCTACATGCTGGTCGTCGGCGGCCGTGATGTCGACAACGGCACCGTCTCCGTCCGCGACCGCATCGACGGTGAACTCGGCGCGATGTCCATCGCCGACGCTATCGCCAAGTTGCGAGCGGAAGTCGACGGCAAGGTCATCCGGCAGGTGAAGAAATCGACCTTCCAATCCTTCGACGCGGGGACAGAACAGGCGAACGAGTACTGATCTCAATCAGCCTTCAATGAACGCTTTGCGGTTTCGCGTCCCGCGCCATCTGCTTCCCAATGTCCTCCAACTCACCTGCGTCGAGTCCATTCCGCGATGCAATTTGCCCGCTGGGTCTTCACAATTGCCGGCGTGTACGGCCTGTTGATGCTCGCGCCGATGTTGGCGATGGAGACGCAGATCGGTCACGACCATCCCCCGGCGATTACGCATCCGGAATACTTCTACGGGTTCGTCGGCGTCGCCTTGGCATGGCAGGTTGCGTTTCTGGTGATCGCGACTGACCCGATCCGGTATCGCCCGATGATCATCCCGGCAATTCTGGAAAAAGCATCCTTCGTGGTGGCAGTCTCGATGCTCTGGTTCACTCGGGGCGTGCCGATTCCAATTGTGGGAGGGGCGACGATGGACCTGTTGCTGGGCGGGCTCTTCGTCATGAGTTGGTTTTCGACGTGGCAGGTGAGCCGAAATCCAGCGACCAACGAACTTCGGCCCTGACTCACCAATCTCGCGAAAACGACGGGATTTGCCGCAGCGCCCATAATGTGGAAACGTTGCCATCCCACCCGAATCCTCGCGAGGTGCCTCATGTCTCATGGAGTTCGAACATTTGCCGTGTGCCTGATTGTCGGGCTCGGCGTGACCGCCCGAGCCGCGGAATTGCCTCCCGATTTGCAGGCCGTGAAGCAGCAGATCATCGACATCGCGACGGCGAACACCACTAACACTGAAAACATTCCCACGATCCGCGCGGAATTGGAGCCTTTGATAGCGCAGCTTGAAGCGTGGTTCATCGAGAACCGTCCTGAGAACGAAGTCGCCCTCACGCAGGTCCCTTGGAAGAATCTCTGGTACGACGATCCAGATATCTCCTTCGGGTTCACATTCGGTCCGTTTTCCGTCAACCAACCGCGTGACCGCATTTTTCAGGTTGTGGAAAACGGCTACTACTACAACGTCTCCGAATTCGTACTGACGATTTTTGAGTCGGAGATCATTCTGCAGAATTATCTGAAAGGAGCGTACACCGTCGTTGATCCGGCTGGCCCAACGACGAATGGGCAGGCGCGGCGGAATGTCATCGCCTTAACGTTCGTCTTCAATGGTGCGTTTTTTGGGCCGGTTCCCAAGGTCATCCCGCTGTCATTGCTGGTCAGAGCCGTTGATGCGCAAAAGCTTCCGGTCATTCCAATTCCTGGCCCGAATGGTGTCACGGGGCGGCTATGGAATCGATATGTCGATGCCGACCTGCGTATCTCCGCCGGATTCAACACAGAGGAACCTGAAGTGATCGATTTGTATCTGTTGCGGAAAGTGCGGACCGCCGAGTGACGACGGCCCACGTTGGCACGGCATAATGGTCGGAATGGTCCACGGTTTGGTACAATCATTGGTGTCCGCTGAACGTGATTGACCATTTCCCGGAGCATGGTTCCATGATCGCCATCAAGAAGGTTCTATTTCCGACGGATCTCAGTGACGCCGCAGCGGAAGCGCAACGCTATGCCTGTGCGCTCGCGGAACAGTTCGGAGCGGAGCTACACATCGTCTCGGTGATGCAGGATATGGCGATGGTTTCCCCTGACCCCAACATGCCGTGGGTCATCCCGGCAAGCAGTCTCGAAGAGATTCGGTTGAGTCTGGAAACCTCGCTGAAGGCAATCCCTGATCCGAAATGGGCGGAAGGAAAGACCATCCACCGCGTGTTGCGCACCGGAACACCGTTCCTGGAAATTGTGCGATACGCTCAAGAACAAGACATTGACGTCATTGTTGTCGGCACGCATGGCCGGAGCGGTTTGACACACATGCTGCTCGGCAGCACCGCGGAAAAAATCGTCCGCAAAGCCCCGTGCCCCGTGCTGACAGTTCACCCCAAGGGACATCAATTCGTGATGCCCTAAAGAAGCCCAGGGATCGCCATCCCTGGGAAGCTGAATTACCCCACGCGGGTCAGTTTCCGATGGGTGGCGTCATGCACATGAAGTTGATTACGGCCGAGTGATTGCGATTTAGACAGTGCCTCGCTCGCACGGTCCATCGGTAACGAAGCCGGCTCACCGGGCAGGCAGACGCCGTAGCCGAAGCTCGCGGTCACAATCACCTCCGGACCAGATTCGTCCTGACGGAACGGGTGTTGCCGCACGGCTCCTCGCACCGCTTCAGCGATCCGGGCTCCCGCCATGGGTGACACGGCCGGCATCAAGACGGCAAACAAGTCAGCATTCAGGCGGCAGACGAAATCGTCGGTCCGTGCCGACTGTTGCACCACAGCGCCAAGCCGTTGTTGCAGTCGTTCAACAACCGCATTGCCGAACCGTTTCTGCAACTGATCGCTCTTATCCACACGGACAAGCAGCAGCCCACTTGGTTGAGCGTTCGTGGTGGTGGCTTCCAAGAGCAGGCTGAGATTTTCATCAAATCCGGCACGGCTCACCGCGTGACCGGTTTCGGCTGTCGCATCACGCACCCATTCCACACGGAACGGTTTGGAACTCGGGCGGGGTGTCGCCAATTCGATTGCATCGTCGCGCGGAGCATGTCGTTCCGCAGTGATCCGCCAGGCATCCTGAAATTGATGTTTGGCATTCTCCAACCGTTCCCAAGCTGCCGTGGACAGCTGCCCGCCAGCCGCTTCGTTGAGCAGCCGGCACATCCGTTCCACCCGTGCCAGTTCTTTCACCATCAGTTCGTGAAGCGTCTGCACCCGCCGCGCAGCCTTGCGCAACGCCCATTCTTGCAACCATGGGGCGCACATCAGCCCGGCCACGAATCCGGCCACGGTCGCGGTCACCACCAGGCCAACCAGGCCGCACGTCACCAGCGTTTGTGTGGAAGCCTCGAACGGCATCGGAACACCTGAGAACGAATGGTTTGGCCATCGTTTTTTCGACGGAGCGATCACCCCACTTCGCGGGTCGCTGTGAGAAACGTAGCTCAAACGCCACAAGGGAGAGAGGGATTTTCCTCGGTCCAGCCGAAGAGCGTTCGGTTTAAACCGTCTGTAACGGGAGTACGGCCTCAAAGCGTGGAATCATCCGAGCCGCGTCCAATCGATCCGTGCATAGATCGCGCGCAGTTTTTCTGCGCGCGGCGGATGAAATTGCGCGATGTGTGCGATCCTGCCGGCGAGATGGGCCGCGAAGTTGGGGTGCTGACTCCGATTTTGTGAAGCCGGACCCTGGTGAACGCAGTTGGTGAGAATCGCCTTCAGCCGGTCGACATCGCGGCGACTGACGTTGGGGCGATCATTCACGACGACACCCGTCACCACTTGTCGTTGATGCGGTCGGAGCACTTGCCGCTTACGGTAGTTGCTCCGAAACTTTTCACGATGAATGATCTGCTCGATGAGCGGAATCATCAGCCGCAACTTTGTGTCGAGGGATTCGTCGCCGGAGAACGTGAGGTCATCTGCATAGCGGGAATACCGGGCATCAAATGCCTTCGCCAGACCGGACAACCGCTGATCGAGCCAATAGGCAGAGAGATTCGCCAGCGCTGGCGAAGTGGGAGCTCCCTGTGGCAGGTGTGCTCCACGGTACTGCCAGACGGCATAGGGATGTTCCGGCGGAGACGCGAGGCTCGACGGAATCGCCGTCGTCGTGAGCCGCGCCAGCCACAAGGCGGCTTCCCGGCAGTAACCGATGGCACGAAAAATTGCGACCACGCGGTTGAAGGTCACCGACGGATAGAAGTCCTGCAAATCGAACTTCACCAGAATGGCGGGTTTCACATGGACAGCCGCATGCGTGCGGATGGACCGCCCGCGGACGAAACCATGCGCAGCGTTCGAAAGAGGCACCTTATCGAGGAGTTCGTGCAGGATCTTGCGCTGAATCGACCGCAATTCGGTTTTGGGAGCTTCAATCAACCGCACGCCACCCGATTTTTTCTTCCGCCACTGATAATGGTAGTGCGACTGTCGCGGCCCCTCGGCAGATCCCCCCCGACAACGGTGTGTCAGCCATGCCAGCCGATTCACCGTCACGCCCAACCATTCGGCGATGTCCTCCGGTTCCCGCAAAACAGGCAGTTGCCACTGGATCAACCGTTCGAGGTTACCGTCTTGTGTGAGATCAAAATAGGTGCCGGGACGCCATGCCCGATGGCTGAAGGCGTGCGGTGATTCCGTCACAATGGTGAGCGGCGCGCGCGGCAAACGGGAACGAGGGAAGTCGGCGGTCAGATGAAATCGTCGCCGTGGTTTCTCCGGTCTCTTCGGAGGCGCTGACGGACTTCGCTGCGATGTCGTCTTCGATTCCGCGGATTTCGCTGATTGCTGGGACGTGGTTGAACGGGAGCGTGCGCGTCCTCGGGAAAGCACAGCGAACCCGGACAGCAGACCGGCACCGACGAGCAGTAACAACCATTCCATCGATCGTGATCTCGGTCCGCCGACTTCACTGCGTAGTTCTGAAAAATGCCCCGTCGGTCCGCGGGACGCACAACTGTTCTTGTGCCGGAGAATTGCTCTGGTTCGGGGCCGAACCTGAGCAATTCTCACCACCGCGTATCGGGGACATTCAAGCGACCACGGGGTAACCCCGCAGCGTGCCACGAGCCGAATGAACGACTCGGCCACTGTTCTTGTGCGTCCCGCGAACCGATGTCGCAATGATAACCAGTTCGAACCGAAAGTGGACAGCGTCAAGGTCGATGACCTGACGCTGGTCCGATTGCCGCGTGACGTGCCGTACGGTAGAGTCCCATCCTGATGCTGTTCCGCATGATTCACAGGCTGCGCGCATGTTTCCGACCGAAGGCACGCCGTTCGATTTACAGTTTCCGCTGGGACGGATTCCCGTGCGCGTGCTGCCGACGTTCTGGATCGCGACCGCGTATCTCGGCTGGAATCCGGACCGGCTCGATCTCGTGATGATCTGGGTCTTGTGCGTCTTCTTTTCCATCCTGATCCACGAACTCGGTCACGCTCTGGTGGCGGAAGGATTCGGCTATCCCACAGAAATCATGCTGTATCACTTCGGCGGATTGGCCCGGTTTCAGCCGGGGTATCGGTTCCCGCCGTACCGCGCGCTGCTGATTTCACTGGCGGGGCCGTTTGCTCAGTTTTTTCTGGCCGGAGTGATCCTAGTCGCGATGGCCGGCTATCGATTGCTTGACCAACCGGATCATGAATACCTGTATGTGGTCTATGGCAATCTGATGTGGATCAACATCGGTTTTGCGATTATCAATCTCTTTCCGCTGTTTCCACTGGATGGCGGACAGTCTCTGGAAGCATTACTCGGAATGGCAGGCGTGAGGACTGCGCGGATCTGGGCACTGCGGGTCAGTGTCCTGACGGGGATTCTCGGGGCCATCCTGATGGTCAACCTGGGAATGACCGGGGTGGCGATCATGTTCGGACTGATCGTGATGATGAACGTGCAGATGCTGCAAGCGCGCGCGTGGTGACGGAAGCGACCCAGGGTTCAGAAACCCTGGGCTTCCTTACGGATTGTCACTCGAAGCCGAGGCCTTCGCCGTTGAGCAAGCCGGTTTGCACGGTGCCGTTCTTGATGTCGAACATGCCGGGATAGAGCTTCGCGAACGGTTTGTTGAGCGCCGGGCAGTATTGCCGGCCGTTTCCTTCAATCGCGGCGATTCCCGGCAACCGGGCGGCGAGACTCGCCGAGTGCAGGAACGAATACCCCGGACACGTCAAATCCTGCACGCACAGGAACAGCCCGAATTTCTGAGCCGCGGCTCCCAGCAGCAACGACTCCGTCTGGCCTTTGCACGCTTTCAGGGCGATGCCGGTGTAACCCATCTCGCGGCTCAGCAGCAGCGAATCGTAATCAGTCAGCGCTTCATCAATGATGACCGGTTTGAGCGCCGCCGCCTTGTGCATCTTCTGATCGGGATGGGCCTTCATGTCACGATGCGTCGGCTGTTCGACGTACTGAATCCGTGTGAACGCCGCCGGGGCTTCCTTCTGCAGTTTCGTGAGGAAGTCCACGACATAATCGACGTTGGCGCACTTCTCGTTGAAGTCGAGTGAGTAGAACCACTCTTTGCAGCCGCGCTTGGCCTGGGCTTC
Source organism: Planctomycetaceae bacterium (assembly GCA_041753475.1). Classification (GTDB taxonomy): domain Bacteria; phylum Planctomycetota; class Planctomycetia; order Planctomycetales; family Planctomycetaceae; genus DSVQ01. The sequence continues at coordinate 27,623 of JBGSUN010000036.1, forward strand.
CGTGGCGACCTTGTCGACACCGAGGACCCGCGCGACATCCCAGTCGAAATCGTCCCCCGCGAGCTTGATTTTGATGTGTGTCAGGCCGTTGTACGCAATCCATTCGCCGAGCGTGTTCGGCAGCCCGTCGGTCAGTTTCTTCGTGACGTCGGCCTCGGTCAGCGGATCGAGAGCACCGACGAGGTGGTACAGCGGCATCTGCGGCTTCGGCTCCCGCAGCGTGTATTGGTCGAGGTATTCCCCGGCGAACTGCTTGTCGAGGTACTCCGACAGGTCGTGGTGCATGTACTTCGACGTCAGCGTGTTGTACGAGTTCATCCCGTGCAGCCGACCGTACGCATCGTGCAGCGCCGCATCGAACGGACTGGCAGCCACCAGCCGCGCGAGTTCCGGCATCGTCTCCGGCAGCTTCATCCGTTGACAGATGCGCTTTGCCGTGTGTTCGTACTCTGCCGAAAGGTGATAGCTCAGGTCGATCGGATGGCCGTACTCATTACAGACGCTGCCGAGATCGACGATCTCCTCGGCGAACGTTCGCATGGCTGCTTCGGCTTGATCGCCCGTGACCGTGGCGGACGGCCAGGCCCAGACGTTGCCGATGGGCATGCTGCCGAAGCCGGTCGCGCTCCGCTTGCCGTCGCGCGATTCCACAGAGAGGGTGACGTTGAGAAGAAACGACTTTTCGATGACGCGGCCACCAAACTTGATTGGCGTCCGGTAAGCCATGGGTTCGACTTCGAGGGCCGCCATTGTGATGCGTGCGTCGTTGGCTTTCGACATTGCTCCAAGTCTTTTGAAGGTCAGGTGGTTGCGGATGAACTTGTCAGTGTGCCTGAGTTTAGCGGTCGAGCCTCCCTCAATCAAGAACTGATGAAGGATTGGGGATGGGTTCGGCGGGCGAAAGTCTTGGGCGGCCATTTGCGAATTGACCCCGAATGGGGTCGCAGAAGGTAGCCGGTGGTCGGAGCATCGCGGAGACCACCGGTTTGGGTGGTCAGGAGAAACGCATCCTGAAGGGATGCCAGAAACGGTTGGTGAAGCCTTCTGGCACCCCGTCGGGGTGCGTATTCCCAACCGTTGTGACCGGTGGTCTGCGCTGCGCTCCGACCACCGGCTACCTTCTGCGATCCCTTCGGGATCAAGGGCAATCACGAAACCAGGAGCGAACACGTGAAGCCCGCCGCGCGAGTTTACGGCGACACGCCTCGACGTCGCCAGCCGTCGCAAAGACCGTGCACATCGGTTCGCCGGGACGGAAGCGGGTTCCGATTCGTGGGATGTCGGCGAGAAACGGGATGGTCCACGCCGATCTCGGTCGCAAAAACCGGGACAACTCCGGAGCCGTGACCTCGGACCGGGCATACAGAATCAGTTTGCCGATCACGCCGGGCCGCGATCTTGGTCTCACGGGCATTTCCGGCAACGGTTCCTGCGGCAACCACGCCTGCCAGTGATCCCGCAGCAACGCCCGGCCGTGCGCCAGTTCCAGCAGTTCACACGCCGCGGTGTAACGAGGATTCACCTCCACCACCCACGGCGTGGTGCCGTCCCAGATGAAGTCGATGCCGAAGAGACCACGCTGCTGTAATTTGTCGGCGATCACCTCACCGATGCATTGCACCACCTGAGTGGCGGCCGCGGGTAACGCCACCGGGGCGATGTTGCCGCAGTAGGTGAACGGCTTCGGTGCCGCCGCGGATTCGTCACCGATGAGTTGTTCCGTAAGACTGATCAGTTCCACCGCGGGTGATCGGTGGTGGTCGGCGAGAAAAATCGCGGACATTGGTTGGCCAGAGCGGTATTCCTGGAAGTAAGTAGACCAATCGAGTGGGCCCGTCCCAGCGGCTTCGGCGTCCCACCGTCGCACGCCGTACCCGCCGCCACTCCCATAAATCGTTTTTTCAATCCATGTTCCATCGGCTGCTGGTGGCACAGACGCCCTGACGTATCCCAGTCGGGATGCATCTGAACTGGGGAGAACTTCAAATCGAGGCTTTTCTTTCAAGAAGGGCAGTCCTGCATCCCTGAGCATATTTGGGATCGCAGAATCGGCTTGGTTGGAACGCATCGCGTCTGAGCTGAGAAGGGGGCCAAGATATTTCTTGAGTTGTGGCCCTTCGTCTTCACCACGGAATAGCTCTTCAACAGTCCAGTTCCGTTCCGAAATGCGAATCCTGGCCGTCGCAACGATGGCGGGCTTGCCACCATCGAACTGAGTATGAACCTGATCGTAATCATGCACTTCCGCGATCTGCCGTAGGTCTTCATCGCCAAAACGATCCGCACAGACAGGAAAGAACCCCGCGCGGATGGCGGACCATGCCGCGGCGCGGGTGCTTGCCCCGGTGATGAGCAACCGCGGGCGATGAGGATCGGCGAGTGGGTGACGAATTTGCATGGACGATAAGAAACCGAGCGAACCGTTCGCGATGATTCCTGTGAGCGGCGAGGCGCTAGCCGCCGGTTCTTTTCGACGATGGAATACACCGGCGGCTA
>JBGSUN010000037.1:0-81689 GCA_041753475.1 Planctomycetaceae bacterium
GCGTGCCCACACCCTGAGCGGCCAGCGCGACCGCCTCGCGTCGCACCCGCTCTAACTCCTGAGGACTTCCCTGTCGTCGCATGGCAGAACATCTAACGCTTCCCCGCGTCGACGTCTATATCATCCTGAGAGTCAATAAGCTTGCCTGGGTTTGCTTCCGGGTGCTAACTTGCAGCGACCGTCTGTCTGCCGCACCCGACCAGCCTTTGTTGAAGATTGCGCATGGCGTCGTTGTTAACCCGCCGGAATGAGCATGTTGCCGCCGCCGTCGCTCACTTGCGGGGAGCCGATGTCCGGCTGAACTGGCTGATCGATCGGGCTGGTCCGTTCACGCTGAAAGTGGAACGTGACCGGTATGCCATGCTGGTTCGCTCGATTCTGTCGCAGCAGATTTCGACCAAAGCCGCGCGCTCGATCCGTTTGAAGCTGGAAGCCGCTGTCGGAGGCCTCACTCCGTCCGCGATCAGCGCCGCACCGGAAACCGTGCTGCGCGGAGCCGGGCTGTCCAATCAGAAGGTCACCTACCTGCGTGACTTAACCGCGCATGTAGTGGATAGTCGGCTGGAACTCGATCGCCTCCACCGACTGGATGACGAAGCCGTCATCGAACAGCTCATCGCCGTGAAGGGGATCGGTCGCTGGACCGCGCAGATGTTTCTGATGTTCAGCCTCGGCCGTCTCGATGTCTTCCCGCATGACGATCTGGGAATTCGGGCCTCGATGCGCGAGTTGTATGCCCTGGGCGAACTGCCGAACAAAACGCAATGTCTCGAACTCGCGGCCCCGTGGCGACCCTACAGCACGATCGCCTCGTGGTACATCTGGCGACTGTCGGACTTGAAATCGGACCCGTCGATGGACGCCAGCCGGTACCCTGTGTGAAAGTCGCCATCATGCTCCCGCGTGATGAGCGGCGCGCTTCACATGCGCGATGTTTGCGACGGATTCTGAAATCGGCGCAGCTTTGTCGATCCGCTCATCACGCGGGAGCGTGATGGCTACTTTGGCGGCGTACGATTCTTTCCCGGGACCCACAAGACATCGCCGGCGCCGTTGTTATTGGCGGCGCGCGACAGGACGAACAACAGATCAGACAGGCGGTTGAGATAAATCGCAATCTGCGGATTGATCGGTTCTGTTGCGGCGAGGTGCAACACGCCGAGTTCCACCCGCCGGCACACCGTCCGAGCGATGTGCAAGGTTGCGGCGGCCATCGCACCACCAGGCAACACGAAACTGTGGAGCGGTGTCAGGGGCTCGTTAAACTGATCGATCCATTGCTCCAACTGGTCCACCTGGCTGGTCGTGACCCGCAGTGGCGGATACGGCGGCGGGGCTTCAGTCTCCGGCAGGCAGAGGTCGGCTCCGAGATCGAACAGATCGTTTTGAATATGGGTCAGCAGCCCCGACATCGCCTCGGGGACACCCTGCACAATCACAAAACCGAGGACCGCATTGAGTTCATCGACTCCTCCGTATGCCGCAATCCGCGGATGGGTCTTCATCACCCGCGTCCCATCGCCGAGTGCAGTTTCCCCGGCGTCGCCGGTTTTGGTGTAGATGCGGTTGAGGTAGACCATGGGAAGTGCCGAGTGCTAAGGGTCGAGTGTCAAGTGCCTGAAAGAGAGCGCGGAATGCGGAGTGGAAGGCCTTCTCTCCGGCACTTGACCCTCAGCACTTAGCCCTCTGCCACTACTCCGGCATCTTGGATTCCGCGGCTTTGATCAGGTCTTGGAATTCGGTGAGATCGTGCAGCGGTTTGAGATCAGGGTCTTCGCGCATCCATGCAAAATCGCGGAACCCGAGCTTGATCGACGCACTGAGGTCGGATAGCGCCTGCTGGCGGTACTGCTTAACCCGTGATTCCCGCTCGGTGGATTCCGGTTGTTTGAGTGTCGCTTCCACCAGACGGCCATAGACACAAGCCGCGTTGTAGGCATAATTCACGTCGCCCGTCAGCCGTTCACGGGCCGCCTCGACGGTCCGCACGCCATCTTCGTACCGCCCCTGCATCACGAGCGCGATGGCCCAGCCGCTGCAGGCCAAGCCATTGTACGGATCGAGTTCCGCCGCTTTGGACAAATCGGCGGCGGCATCGGTCCATTTCTCGCGCTTGAGCTGCATCTCCCCCCGGCCGGAATACGCATCGGCGAGATCGGGATCGATTTGAATGGCGAGGGCATACAATTCGAAGGCTTCATCCTCTTGCCGGTTAATCCGCTGGCTGCGGGCTTGATGGATGTAAGTGTATCCCGGAGAGCGCATTTGCAGATTCTGTAAGCCCTGCATGCCGGCATTGCGCCGAGCCGGTTCTTTGGACCCGCGTTGCTTGAGGAGTGCCACCCGCGCGGCAGGACTACCGATGCCGGACAGGGCGTTGCAGATCATCGTAATGCCATACGGCTGGGTTTGCTTTTCCAGACCTTTGACGAGGGCGTCCACCGCGGCGTTGCTGCCGTCCTGCTGCAAGCCGTTGGTTGCGGCGGACAACAACGAACCATCGGTGGTGGTCAGGGCCGTCGCCGCAAGCTCGGGGAATTTATCGTGCCTCAAGGCCCGCAGGGCATGCAGCACGGCGGACTGTTCGTGCGGCTTGAATTTCGGGAACCGCTGGGCGAGATAATCACCTGTGCGATGGTCGCCCATCTGGCCGAGAAGGTTGATGAGCCCGCCGCGATTCGGGGCGTTGTCCAGGTGTCGCAGAAGTGCCGGCAACGCCCGCTGATCTTTTGTCCGGATGAAGAACTCCATCATGGCGGAGTCCGGCGGAGTCTGCTCCAGTGTCGTGAGCGCATACCGGCTCGCCAGGTTTTCACTGCGCTCGTCAGTCCGCAACGCCAGAATGGGAAACGCAAACTCCCGCAGTGATTTGTCCGCACTCTTCAGTGCTTCTTCCAGCAAGCTCACCAGCCCGGGGTGATCCAAGGGGACTAACGCTCGTAACACCTCCACCCGGACGCGGCCATTGGCATCGTGAGCATGGGAAAAGAGTGCATCGCCCCATTCCGCGCGGGGATGTTCGGCGAGGACATTCAGCACCCGATTGCGTAACCGCACTTCCGGATCGGCAAGCCACTTCTTGACGGTCCGCGCCCCTTCCGCAAACCGGCAGTCGGCCAAGGCCCCGATCGCCACCGCTGCGGCATCGTCATCCCCGCGTCGCGCGACTTCTTCCAGCCGTGCCAGGGCTTCAGGCACCTCGGCAAAATCCCCCAGGGCTTGCAGAGCCGCAGCGCGAATCGTCGCATCGTCGTCCTTGGTGAACTGCAACAACAACGGGACGTCGGCCTGGTCCAACTGCGGGGCACCATGTCGCATCGCTGCGGAACGGGCCAGGGGATGCCCGCGCTGAATCTGATCACGCAGCTCGTCGCGTGAAAGGGTCAGCAACCCGGAGCGCAATGCCGCGGAGACCGCGTCCGCCGCCGTCGGGTGAACTTTGGCCGCGCCGGATTGCCCGCGGTACAGGCCCACGCTGAAGCCGCCGTTCTTCAATTGAACGAGGTGGAGTTCCTTCAGTGAACCGCTGATCGTTGGCAACTGTTCGTTCACCGCGCGACCGGTTCCCGCCGATTGGGCTGACTGTTGCAACCAGTTGAGCAACTGACCGTCCGGAGCGGGGGCTGTCGGCGTCCATTGAATCACCGCGCGGGTGATCTTCTGATCGGCCATTGCGTCCAATTCGTCGGCAACGCCATGCACGTTGAACGAGTTCAACAGTCCGCCGATAGTGACCAACGCGAGACTGCCGCGTGGTCCGATCTGTTCGACCTGCAATTGAAGCAGGGCCCGTTGGACTTCCTGGGCATCCACGACCAGCGTGGCGTCGTTCACGGTCAAGCGGAGCGTGGTTTTGGGAATATTGTTACCGACGGGGATGTTTCCCAGGATCACCCACATGCCGGTCACCCCTTGCTTGGGGAGCTCGGACACCGCGCGGGGCTGGCAATTTTGCAGGGGAATGTGCTCGCCAGCGTATTGAAAGCCGTGATTCAACAGCGGTGGCTTGATGTTTTCGATTGGCCGGGCAACGCCATCGATGGTGGCCGTGATCGATCCCGTCGGGAAAGACAGGTTGCGTTCTTTGAAGGTGCTGCCGATGGTCAAATGGAGGGCGAGATAACGGGTCGGTCCGGCTTCATCGTAAAAGAGACCGACGGCGGCTTTATCGATCAGGGCGACCACGCGGCCATCGTCGGACTGCACTTCCGGAAGGGTCACCGCGCGGGCTTTCAGCGCCACGAGGACTTCGTCGGCCCGTTCCCAGAAGGCTTTCACCGCTGCGGGGTCAACGGTCCCCTTGCCTTCCTCCTCATTCCCGGTTTGCCGGGGTCGCGGCCGGGCTTTGGGGCGGGCTTGGGGTGGTGCCTGTGCGAACCCGATGTCCCCCAGCCGGTGAATACCCAACGGCGCAGCGTCGACGGTGAGTGCGTTCCACAGGCCTGCCACCGTCAGCATTACCCGCCCCGCGTACCGCATCCGTTTCGTCTCTCATGTTCCCGTTTCGGTCCACCCCGGCATTGTATCACCCCGAGCGACCACCGCGAGGGGAACTGCTCGGGGTGGATCCTGTTCCCTGGTCATGAGTGGGAAACACCCGCCAACGCCGCTGTGCGGTTTCGCGCCCCGCGCTGATCCCACCGTGTGATCCCTCTTGTTGAGCGTGGACCGTGGCGTAGAATGAACAGGTGATCCCGTCTCCCGTCAATCGGTCTTGGTGACGTCGTGTGGTTTTGGAGTTCCGCCAAATGACCCTGTTCCGCAACACGTTTCCATCGAGGCGCGGATTCACCCTCATCGAACTGTTGGTCGTTCTGGCGATCATCGGGATCCTGATTGCCATCTTCTTGCCGGCCACACGAAGCGCCCGCCCGGCAGCACGTCGCACACAATGCCGCAACAACCTGCATAACATCGCCCTCGCGCTCCACAGTTACGAATCCGATCACCAGATGTTTCCACCCGCCTACACGGTGGATGCGGACGGGAAGCCACTGCACAGTTGGCGGACGTTGATCTTGCCGTACCTGGATCAAAAGTCGTTGTACGACCGGATTGATCTGTCGAAAGCCTGGAATGACCCAGTCAATGCAGAAGCCTTCCAGAGTATTATCAGCACCTACCACTGCCCGGCGGCGAAGTCTGGAACAAACCAAACGACCTACCTGGCCGTACTAACGCCGCACAGTTGTCTGCGTCCGTCCGCATCGTGTTCGATCAAAGACATTGCTGACGGCCTGTCCAACACCATTCTGGTGATCGAAGTCGATGCGGAGCAGGCCGTCCCGTGGATGGCACCAAGCGATGCCGATGAAGCGCTGTTGTTGAGTTTCGGCCCCAAGTCCCGCCTGCCGCACAACGGCGGGTGGCATACCGCTTTTGGCGACGGCAGCGTCAAATGGCTCAATGCCAAAATGTCCGCCGCCGATCGGCTCGCATTGGTTTCAGTGGCAGGGAATGACCGGGTGTCCGAAGAACCGTAGCGAGTTCCTTTTGTTTGTGCCACAGGCACACTTGCGAGGACAACATGGCTGACCAGATTCGCCCGCGACGGTGGGGGTTCACCATCGTTGAGTTGTTCGTGGTTCTCGCGATCATCGGGGTGCTGGTCGGCTTGCTCTTCTTGCCTCCGGTGACCCGCGGACGGGAAGCGTCGCGGCGGACGCAATGCCGTAACAACCTCAAACAGATCGGCCTGGCGCTGCACAACTACCATGACGTGTACGGTGCTTTCCCGCCGGCTTACACGGTGGATGTTGAAGGAAAACCGCTGCACAGTTGGCGAACACTCCTGTTGCCATACATGGATCAAAAGCCACTGTACGATCGGATCGACCTGTCGAAACCGTGGGACGATCCCGCGAACGCTGAAGTTTTCGCCACGCGGATTTCCGTCTTTGCCTGTCCATCGCACTCGGTTCCCGCAGAGCGCACCACCTATGTGGCCATCGTGACGCCGAACAGTCTCTTTCGGCAGGAAAAGTCCTGCACGATCCGCGACATCACCGATGGCACCAGCGAGACGCTGGCCGTCATCGAGATCGACCCGGAACATGCGGTACCGTGGATGTCTCCCCAGGATGCGGAGGAAGCGCTGTTCCACGGTCTGGCCACGAAGAAGCAACTGCCGCATGTCGGTGGCAGCCATGCGTTGTTCGCCGATGGTGCCGTCCGTTTCTTGAGCCAGAACCTGCCTCCCGAAACCCGACAGGCGATCGTGACCATCGATGGTCACGAAACGGTCGGCGAGTTTTGACGGTGACACGGCGCAAAAAAACCGAGCACCCATCGATTCTGTGTGCCACGGCCGTGTCGGCCGTGCGATGACACAGCGAGTGTTCCCACTTTGCACGGCCGAGACGGCCGTGGCACACCATCAGTTCGTGCGCAGTTCTTCTGTCAAGAACGGCGCGACCGGAGATGCAGTGCCGCGCCGTCGGCGATGATTCCACCACAAGTGGGCTTCAAACAGACTCAAGGGCAACACCCAACTGGCCCAGGAGATCACCGCGTCGAACCAGAGCCACGGGACTTCCAGTGCGTTTCCGAGTCCGCCGAACACGCGCAGGACAACGGCGGAGCACAGCAGGAGAAAACTGCGCTGCATCCATTGGCGATGGACCACAAACCGCCGTTGCATTGCCGCCTGCCAACCGAGCGCGGTGCAACCCCAGGTCAGGGCTGACAACAAGACAAACGAGATCATTGCCGAGACCCCGGCCACGGCGTCCCACGCCATCACCAACCCGCTGGGGATGACGATCAACAAGACGTTCGCCACATGCACGCGCCCCAGCCACCGATGCCAGCGCGGGAATCGCATCCGCAAGCGCTCGCTGATGACCACCAATCCGAGAAGCAGCGACACCGGACCGAAGGCAATGTGCGGATAGAACGCCCATTGATATCGACTGGCGAAGTACGCTTCCCGACCGTGCAGAAAGTCAGACGAGAAATTGGGCGGGAAGTAGTTCACATACCCATACACCACTTCGATGGTGACTTTGACGATCAATGCCGACACGGCCAGTGACAACACCTGCGTCAGCTTCGGTAAGGGAAGATTCAACATGACGCACGGTCCGGCGCGAAACGCATGACGTTCAAATAGGCACTCACACGAGGATCGGCGCACCATCCAAGATATCCGATCTCTTGCAGCGAGCGAATGTGTCCTGTTGCAAGACGGCGGGGAAGATCTTGAAGCTGTGGATACCGTGCGGTATCTTTTCTTAACACATTCTACTTGTGCACTTCATTCGGAGCGTGGGCGATGTCTCGGCCAATCGCGCATTGTGTCGTTGTGATTTCGGCCTTGGCTGGTCTGGGTTGCAACCAAACAACGGCTCCTGTCGCGCCGGGTACGAATGTCGCGATGAATCCTGCACCCAGTGCGACATCCACCGGTGCGCCCGCGGCCGCCGCTCCCGTCGTTGATGCCGCCCAGAATGCGGCCAACAAAGCCCAGTACGAGCAGACCGTCGCGCAGCAGGCCCTTGAACGGGCTTATGCCAGCATCAAAGACAAATACGGCGCGCAACGGATTGCCATCGTGGTCATTGATGGTGTCCCCGGTCCGGAAGCCGATGCGGATCATTACCTCGAGCGCAAAATCTTCAAAGCGGCGTACGCCGACTACGAAGCCGGGCAGAAGACGGCCCAGTCACAGACAGAAGCCAATCGCAAAGCCGCCGAAGAGAAAGCCGTGTCGGATAGTGCAGGCTTTGGCATGGTCTGGTACCGATACAAAGCCGTCCGCTCCGATGTTCCCTATCCGCAGGTCAGCGGTGGCCCATTCGGGGCCGGCCGCCATGTTTATTACACCGGTCCGGTGAATGATCTTGCCGCCTTCAGTGCCCGGTTGAAAGTGGGGAACATTTCCGGCACCGATCCGAACTCGCGCACGATCACCATCCAGTCGTTCATTCCCACACCGATCCCGGATATCGACGAGGAAGAGCTTTACATTCAGCACGGGAAAGAAAACGTGTTGACCGTGGAGATCAATGATGCCGAGGGTGACGCCGATCGTGTGTCGTATTACCTCGAAACACAATTGAAAGAGTGTCAGCCGGGAGGCGGTCTCGTGGTGGTGGGTCCGCGGGCCCTCAGCCCCGGCAAATTCCGAGCGTTCCTCGCTCCGGTGAAGGATCTGAACGACTTCACGGCTCGGGTGGGGTTCGGGAGCATTGCCGATCTCGATCTGACGAATCGCAAGCTGATCGTCGCGGCAAAGATTCCGGCCGATTTACCGAAGCGCCCGACCCCCGCGGAACTGGCGGAACTGCGTCGTGAAGAGCGTGAAGCCGATGAGCGTCCCAAGAAAGGGGAAACCGAAGTCGATTGGGCGCTCCGTGTCCTCAAGAAAGGAGATGCATCGTGGCACATCGCCAAGGTGCTCAAAGCCTTGGCGGTGATGGAAGTCGACAAAGACCGGCTGGAAGAAGTCGGCGACACGCTGACCGATTGGGCCACCACCAGCACCTGGGCATGGCACAACAGCAAGGACCTGATCAGCGCGATGGACACCTGGTCGACGGAGAAGACCACGCGGTACCTCGTGGGCCGGTTGAGCGAACACGCCTGGAACAAAGCCGACATTGTCCGCGCCTTGGCGAACCACCCTTCCGAAGCTGGCGCGCGGGGAGTCGCCACGCTGATGACCGACCGTCAGCTCGCCACCCAGGCGAGCACAGCGCTGCGGGACATGGGCCCGGTTGCCGAAGAGACCGTGCTCAAGCTTGCGCAGGACCAATTCCCCTCGATGCGAATAGAAGCCTACGACATCCTGCGGACGATCGGTACCAAGAAATCGGTGTCAAAGCTGAAGAGCAACGTCACGAAGGAAAAGGACAAAGCGGCCCGCGACGCGCTCCGCTCTGCCATCGAAGACATCGAAACCCGCCTGGCGACCGGTGACGACAGCCCGTTTAAGCCGAAGTGAAACGGACTCCGCTCGATGTGAATTGACCAAAGGGGCCATCACGCTGCATCGGCGCGGATCATTTACGGGAAGTTGTCACTTCGACGCTGAGGCTTCCCATTCCCGCAGTTGACGGATGTGAAAGATCGGATATTTTTTGGGGCCGCCCTCGGTGTTGGCCTCCGCGGTGCCTTGAGCAATCACAGGTTTTCCAGCGAGCGCCATCGCTTTGGCGGGAAGGTCCGTTTCATTGCCCCAGGCGACGGGCCAAGTCTCGCCGGCGACCTCAAACGACTGCGGCAGCGCTTTTCCCATCACGGGAGAAAATCGACCGGTGAAGGTGAATTCGGCCTTCGGCTTTGGAGCTTTCGAATCTCGTTTCGTCAGCTTTTCGACGTCGACAATCCAACGCACGGGAATCGCAACGCCTGCCACTCGGCGTAATCGCCCTTCGACGGTCACTTGCCGATGCTCTTCCTTTTCGATCTGGCGACGCACTTCGTCCGACAACTTCAGTTCCCACGTCATTCCATCGAAAGAAACCGTCGTCCCGGTGGTCTCGCCGCCAATCGCCACCACACCCTGAAGCAACCGTCCGTGACAGATCACGTGTACGGCCCCGTCCTGCGGATTCGCTTTGCCTGGCTCGGCGGCACACGACGCGCATCCCAGCACAATCATTCCAACAGCAGTCAAGAACATCATGTCGTACTTCCGTGGGAATTCGAACGAGCACGTCATCGCAGCTTCGCCGGATTGATGATAGCACGCCGTTCCACGAACTTGGGTGTGACCGGGGGCTGGGTCGGTTGGGTTGGATCGCCGGACGATTCAATCAGGAATGCGAGATCGAGCACCCCACCGGGAACCCGCGCGGGGGCGGATTGTCCCCAGAGTTGTTGCAGTGATGGCAACGGCCGGGCGTTCTGCAAGATCAGATCGCGGACGCGCTTCATTTGTTCCGGAGACTGCGTGGGCGTGGCATACGCCTTTGCCCACACCAGTGCCGCCGCTCCGGCCACGTGGGGAGCCGCCATCGAAGTCCCATCCAACTCCGCATACCGATTGTTCGGCATCGAACTGACAATCCCCACTCCAGGGGCACCAATATCGACCGAAATCTTGCCGTAGTGGGTGAACGTTCCCGCGGCATTGTTCACATCGATCGCCCCGACGGTGATCATGTTTCCGTTGGGAAACGCCGCGGGATAGTACGGAGCCGCATCGTTGTTGTTGCCCCGGTTGACCGTGTTCCCGGCTGCGGCGACAAAAAGCACGCCCCGTTGTTCGGCTCGGGTGATCGCTGCCGCCAGCTCGCGCGAATTGTCCGGTCCGGCCCAACTGTTACACAGTACGTGGGCTCCGTTCGCCACGGCCCAATCGATGCACTTCACGGCATCCGCGGTCGAACCGGAACCATCCGGACCGAGAAACCGCATCGCCATGATCTGTGTTTTCCAGCAGACACCCACGACGCCGACGTTGTTGTTTCCCTCCGCACCGATGGTTCCCGCGACGTGTGTCCCGTGGCCCTGTTCATCGAGCGGCGTATCATCGTCATCGAAGAAGTCGAAACCGTGGCTCCCGTTCTTGGTCCACATGTTGTTTTTCAAGTCCGGGTGGTTGTAGTCCACGCCGGTATCGATCACGGCCACGATGACGTTCGAGGCTTCCCGATGGGTCCGCCAGACCTTGTTGGCGTTGATGTTTTTCATGCCCCACAAATGCCCCCACAACGGGTCGGTGGGAGTCTCGGTGTCGGTGGAGGCCGCAACGATTCGGACAGTCTCGTTCGTGGGGATTGACATGATGTAATCGGGAGCCGCATAGACGACGGCGTCATCGTTCATCAGCGTATCGACCGTTTGCGAAGAAACGGTTTCCACTGGTTCCACGATGAGAAACGATCCGCGCTGATAGTCCTCGACGGCTTTCAGTCCCGCGGTTTTGAGCGTTTCCGCCGTCGGCCTTCCCCCCTTCTGGTCGTAACTGACGAGCAGCCGCATCGGCCGGGAGGTTGGTTGCGGAGGATTTTCATCGACGCTGAGTGCCATCGACCGCAGGGCATTCGATTGCTCTGGGGCGACATCAAAGATGGGCTTGCCGCGCTTGCAGAACCCCATCAAACGGCCTTTGCAGTGCCGCAGGACATCCAGTTCCGGCGCGAGCCGCTTCTCGCCACTCGGCTTCGCAGCAATGCGAAATCGCTCGGCATGGAGCGCATCGCAGCACCATGCTTGCACACAGAACACGACACCCAGGCCGAGTGCCAAGCGTCTGATCATGAGCCTATCCCCGAAACGCGATGCGCGGATCCCTCACGGCGGCTTCTGTGCCTAAAGGCAACCCCCAAAGCGCACCAGCGACCCGGCAAACGCGGGATGCTAGTGGAGGGGCGTTTTTGAGGAAAGATCAGTTCGCCGCCTGGCAAGAGATGCTCGGGCTTGTCTCACGGAGGGACCACGGCTTCAGAGACATCAGAGAACCAGTGATTCCGAGTGCTCCCGAAATTCACGACGACACGGTTTTGTGGAGGGAGCCGTGGCACATTGCTGACGATTTGCTTCAGCACATGCCACCGCGTAACATATCGACAACGGTTGATGATTTTGCGGGAGGCATACCGATGCTCACGATGCTGGGGTCGCGGCGGCGGACGTGTGATGGGGTGACGCGGCGGGAGACGTTGCGGGCTGGGGCGCTCACGGCGCTGGGCGGGTTTGGCCTTTCGCAGTGGTCGCAGGCGGAAGCCCTCGGGGCGATTCATGGTGGCAAGGCCAAGAACGTCATCGTCATCTTTCTGCTCGGCGGTGCGGCCACGCAGGATATGTACGACCTGAAACTCGACGCGCCGCCCGAAGTCCGCGGCGAGTTCCAACCGATCGACACCACCGTCCCCGGTCTGCAATTCTGCGAACATCTGCCGCTGCTGGCTCAGCATGCGCATGAACTGGCCGTGGTGCGGTCGGTGACGCACTCGGCGGGGTGTCACAACTGTTTGCCGGCGTTCACCGGGTGGGACTTGATGCCGCCGGATCAGCACCCGCGGGATACCGATGCGCCGAGCATGGGTTCGGTGTGCGAATATCTCCGCGGCGATGCGGGAGATGTGCCGCATTATGTGTCCATGCCGTGCTGGTTGGGATGGGGGCAATCGTTCCGCCGGGCCGGACCATACGGCGGATTTCTCGGACAGCGCTTCGATCCCCTGACGACGGAGTGCCAGCCGTTCTACGATGCCGGGTCGTTCGCACCGACACCGGGGAATCCACAGATTGTCCGCGGGACGCCCTTGTTGTCGGCAAGTTCGCTGCAAGAGGGCGTGACGGTGGATCGATTGAGCCGCCGCAAATCGTTGCTCGGGCAGATTGATGAGCGCCGCCGGGAGGCCGACCTGTTCGGCAGTGCGGGCTCGTTCAACCGGCAACAGCGGCAGGCGTTCGATCTGCTCACGTCTTCCAAACTGCGGACGGCGTTCGATCTCTCGTTGGAAGATCCGAAGACGGTGGACCGTTACGGCCGGACGCTGTTCGGTAACAGTACACTCATCGCCCGGCGGTTGATCGAATCGGGTGTGCGGTTCGTCAACGTCACATGGGACCTGTTCTGGGGCCCGGTGAATGTCGACTACGATGCCTGGGATACGCATCGCAACAACTTTGCGATCCTGAAACAGAACAAGTTACCGGGGTTTGACCAGACGTTTTCGGCCTTGCTCGATGACCTGCGGCAGCGCGGGTTGCTGGATGAAACGCTGATTCTGGTCACCAGTGAAATGGGCCGCACACCCCGGGTCAATGGTGCGGCCGGTCGCGATCACTGGACGTTCTGCTACGGCAGCTTGCTCGCCGGGGCCGGCATCCGTGGGGGCACGGTTCATGGGGCATCGGATAGTCAGGCGGCGTATGTGAAGGACAACCCCGTGCGCCCGGCTGACCTGTGTGCGACGGTCTTCCACTGCCTCGGCATCGACCCGGAACTCCGCCTCCCCGACCGTACCAACCGCCCCGTCGAAATCACCCACGGCGGCCGACCGATCAGCGAAATTCTGGCGTGATGCTCGAGAGAAGTGCAGCCACAGATTTCGCAGATTCGCACAGATTCAAGACCAGCAGAGAGAACCACGGAATACACGAAACACACGGAAAAGGAGGGAGCAAGGAAATGCGATGGGAATGAATGCCGAGATGGCTTCGCATGTGTTTCTGTAATACTTCTCTGCTTCCCTTCCGTGTATTCCGTGGTTCCCTTTCTTCTCTCTCCCTGTTTTTGAACTTCAATCGGTGTGAATCTGCGAAATCTGTGGACCGTCTTTCCGTCTTCTCGTTGCGAGGTTTGCTTTGACACGCACACTCTGTGGATTGCTTTGCCTCACGATGATGGCTCCCGGTTTCGCGGCGGAACCGGAATGGCCGATGCTGCCGGAAACGAATGCGACCGTGCAGCTTCCCGCCCAAGAATGGCCGCAGCGACCGGGGCCGCGGACGGTACGGGTGAAGGTCTTCTTTCCTGGCGGCATGCGCACGAAAGTGACCGCAGACACCGGCGTGATGCTCAGCCTGCACAACTGGGGTGGGGAAGATTGTGCGGGAACCGCCGAGCCGCAAACGCTCGCCAACGAACTCAACGTCGTGGCGTTGTGTGTGAACTATCTGCAAAGCGGCAAGCACGATTCCGTCGAGGCACCGGAGCCGTATGACTTCGGGTATCTGCAAGGTCTGGATGCCCTCCGCGCGTTGTGGTTTGTGATGCACGGTCTCGATGACGCAAAAATACCGTTCTCGCGCGGCCGCATCTTCGCCACCGGCGGGTCCGGGGGCGGAAATGTGACGCAGATGGCGAACAAGCTCGCGCCGCGGACCTTTGCGTGCATCGTCGACATGTGCGGCATGAAAAAACTCAGCCATGACATCGCATTCAACCTCCCTGGCGGCAGCACCCTCAACGCCCGCTGGAGCCGTGACCCGCAGAGCAAGAATTATCTATCGATCGATGAACAGGAATTGCGGTTCGTCGGCCATCCGCAACATCTGGCGGTGATGAAAGCCCTCGGGACAGAGACTCGCATCGTGATCGTGCATGGTGTCGAGGATACGACGTGTCCCTTTGAGGATGCCTGGGAGCTGGCATCGCATCTGACCCGTGCGAAATTGACGGTCGAACCGCGCTTTATCACCAAACGCGATCTCGATGGTACGGTCTTCACCAGCGCGGGACACGCCCTCGGCAACCGAACGAAAATCGCCACGATGATGGTGAAATCCGTCTTTCCGGACACGGCAGACGTCCCGCGCCGAAAGACGGACTTCGATGCCGCGGATGAGGAAGTTCGCTATCCGACAACAAACGGCGCATTCATCATCTCCTACAAACAGGGCTATCCCGTCGGCCGGTTTGAGCCGAAGCCGCCGCCACCGGAGTATCCCGAGCAGCACGATCTCTTGTCGTATCGCACCGATGACGGCACGCGGCACCCCGTGCAAACCGTAGCGGACTGGCAGCGGCGGCGCGATCATATTCGGGCCCATCTCGAACGGGTGATGGGACCCTTGCCCAGCGCGGTGGATCGGGCCACGTGGAATGTCGAACAATACCCTGAGACGGTGCACGAGGAACACATCGGCACCGTCACGTATCGCAAAGTCCGCTATCCAACCGATGGTTTCGACACGGTCTCCGCATGGTTGCTGATCCCCGATGCGGCGAAGGATCAGAAACGGCCGGCGATGTTGTGTCTGCATCAGACGACGAACATCGGCAAAGACGAACCCGTCGGCCGCGGGGGTTCACCGAACCTGCACTATGCAAAGGAACTCGCCGAGCGCGGGTATGTCACGCTCTCACCCGATTACCCATCCTTCGGCGAGCATCCCTACGACTTCGCCGCCCATCCGGAGTATGTCAGCGGCTCGATGAAAGCCGTGTGGGACAACATCCGCAGCGTCGATCTGCTCGCGTCCACGAAGGAAGTGGACGCCGAGCGCATCGGTGTGATCGGGCATTCCCTCGGCGGTCACAACGCGATCTTCACCGCCGTGTTTGAACCGCGGCTGAAAGTGATCGTGTCAAGTTGCGGGTTCTCGACGATGACGAAAGACGATGTCCCGAGTTGGACCGGACCGCGGTACATGCCCCGGATTGCATCGCAGTTCGGCAATGAGGCAAAGCGGTTGCCGTTCGACTTTCCGGGGCTGATCGCGAGCCTGGCACCCCGCGCAGTGTTCATTTCGGCGGCGACGCGCGACGACGATTTCGACGTCACCGGCGTGCAGGATTGTGTGCGACTCGCGCAGCCGGTGTTTGCGCATTACAAGGCGACCGAGTTGTTGCAGGCCATCTACCCCGACAGCCCGCATGATTTCCCGCCGGATGCGCGTCGGCAGGCGTATGAGTTTATCGATGGGGTTCTGCAACCGGTCGCAAAATGATGTCACGCGGTGGGATCAGCGTGGGGAGCGAAACCGCAAGCGGAAGAACTAGATCGCGCGAATCACGGCGGCGGCGCTTTGGCCGACGCGGGTCCGGTTCACGCTGAGGGCGATCGGGTTGGTCATCCACAACGGCTCGTCATGAACGATGTTCAACCGGCAGTGCGGATCGGGCGTGCGGTAGTTCAACGTTCGCGGCAAGACGCCGTGACGCATCGCCAGCAGACTGCCAACGAGCTCGACCGCCCCGG
Organism: Planctomycetaceae bacterium; assembly: GCA_041753475.1. Classification (GTDB taxonomy): domain Bacteria; phylum Planctomycetota; class Planctomycetia; order Planctomycetales; family Planctomycetaceae; genus DSVQ01. The sequence continues at coordinate 15,603 of JBGSUN010000037.1, forward strand.
CACCGGCATCGAAGTGACCGAAGTAGCTCTTCAGCGCCGTGACCGGGATCCGTTCGGCAACCTGGCCGAGGGCTGAGTGATACGCCAGGGCTTCCGCCAGGTCGTCTTTGTGAGTCGCCTTGCCGTGGGCGTTGATGTGGCCGAGGTCGCGTGGCGTCAGGTTCGATTGCCGCAGCGCATTCTGAATCGCCCGGACCAGGCCCATGCCGCCGGCACGGTTCTCGGCGGAGGCCCCATCACAACCGGCACCGACACCGACGACTTCGCAATAAATCGTCGCCCCCCGGCGGACGGCATGCTCATACCGTTCCAGTACGAAGGATCCGGCACCTTCCCCCGCCACCGTTCCATCGCGGAATCGGTCAAACGGCCGGCATGCCAGTTCGGGATCATCGACCCGCGTCAACGAGTTGGAAACATTCAGCCGGGCGATTTCCAGCGGCGTGATGTGCGAGCTGCATGCACCGACGATCATCACGTCGGCGGCGTCACGCTGAATGACACGCATCGCTTCGGCCAACGCCAGCAACGCGGAGGATTCACACGCCGTGATCGTGTTGTTCGGTCCGCGGGCATCATGTTCGATGGCCACGTGGCAGGCCGGCATGTTCGGGAGTTGCTTGAGCAGCCACAGCGGTTCGATATCGCTGAGACCATCGGCGGCAAAGCGGCTCAGGCTGCGCCCATCTTCCACGTCTTCGGCGAAACTGCGGGCGGCATCAGCGAGCTCACCGTGCGTGGTCGAAATATGCCCGGCCCCGAAATCAACACCGAGCCGTTCCGGCTCCACGGATCCCGGCGGTAAACCGGCATCCTTCATCGCCATCGAGGCAGCGGCAACACCCAGTTGAATGTCGCGCGACATCACCTTCAGGAATTTCTTGTTGTAGATGTGGTGTTCGGGAATGAAGTTCCGCACTTCCGCGGCCAGCGGTGACGGGAGTCCTTGCGACGAGAACGCCGAGAGTGTGTCGATACCCGATCGTCCGTCCAGCAGGGCTTGCCAAAAGGCTTCCCGACCGATGCCAATGGGGGAAACGACCCCCACGCCGGTGACGACGATTCGCGGGACTGCGTGTGATGCCGTCATAGCTCGACCTCGACCCATCGTCTCGTTCCACGGCCATCCGCCTGCGAACGAACCGATCGACCTCGCACCCGGCAATCCCTGCAAATCTGTTGTGAACGGCAAGCCGGTCACACGCAGACTGGGTACGAAACGACGTCAATAATCCGATTGTTCTGCCGACTGGAGACTCACGGAACTTGCGGCCCGTACAGCCCGCACTTTCCGATTATCCGTTATCAGCTTGTATCGGTTCGGATCTCCCTGCGGAATAACCGTCATCGGCGCAAAACGCCGACGTAACGATGACTCGCGAAGAGTTCCGGATTTACTTGCGGAGAAACACCACCCCGCATCGCGATGCAGCCTGGTCACTTTCATTCCGACTGAATCTCAGTCGGCCCAGCGAAAGACAACCATTCCACGTTGCTGACCTCTGGAATTACCCACTTCAGAGGACCGCAGCGATGCTTAACCAAGAATTAAAGGGGGTTTGTTGGAAACTGTCAACACAACCCTCGTGGAAATTGGCGCACAAACGTTCCTGCCTTGCCATGTCGACACGGGTATTTCTCCTAGATTTCCCAACCAAACTACTTTCACAATCGGCGTTTACGGAAAATCTCGCCAGAAACGCGCAATCGGAGGATCCCGCGGCCACGGCGACCTGAATTCTTCCCGACCTCCGACAGGTTGGCTGTGTCTCAATCGGGAATTGTTCCGATCCTTACCAAGTGACGGCTTCTCTGAGACGCTCGGATCGCTTTTAAGATACGCCACCGGACATGACAGGCATTCGCTCGACCACCGGGCTGGCCAGCGGACTGGATATCGGGTCGCTGGTCGACGCGATTATCAATGCCGAGCGCGCCCCTGCGGCTCGACTCGAAAAGCGCATGGCAACCCTTCAGGCCACGCAAGCCGGGTTGGGCCAACTTCAGGCACAACTCCTCGGTTTGTCGTCCTCCGTTGTCACATTGAACGATCGCAACACCTTCTCCAGCCTGTCGGTGCAAAACTCCGACACCGCGCAACTGGCTGTTACCACACGGACCGGAGCCACCGCGGGAACGTACCAGTTCCAGGCCGTGCAGTTGTCAAACTCGCACCGCGTCGCCTCCAAAGGTTTCAGCGACCCCGCCGCGGCCTTGGGGCTGACCGGGAAAATCACCATCAGCCGTGGCAGCGATTTGTCACGCCCGGTGAAACTGGATTTGCTGAATGACGGTCAAGGCATCCGTCGCGGACAGATCAAGATCACCGACCGCAGCGGCGCTTCCGCCACCGTCGACTTGCGCAACAGCGTCACGTCCGGTGATATCGTCTCAGCGATCAATGCCTCCGGCATCGGCGTGAAAGCCGACGTCGTCGGCGGACAGTTCCGCGTGACCGACACCACGGGTCAGTCTGGAAATCTTTCGGTCACGGAAGTCGGATCGGGAAAGACCGCCGCGGATCTCGGACTGGTGCAATCCGTCAGTGCCGACACGCTGACGGGCAGTACCGTCCTCCGCGTCACCGATCAGTTCACGCTGGGATTGCTCAATGACGGCAACGGCCTTCGGCAAACCAACGCCGTCGATGATTTGAAAGTGCATCTGGCCAGCGGTGCTGAAGTCAGCGTGAATCTCGACGGTGCCACGACGGTCGGTGATGTCCTGTCGAAGCTCAATGCCGCCGGAGCGACGGACAATACCTTCACCGCGGCCCTGGTGGATGATCGCATCGTCCTCACCGACAACACGACCGGTTCCAGTACGTTGTCGGTCTCGAATCTGAATGGCAGCAATGCCACGTCGGTGCTCGGTCTGGATCAAACGGCCGATGGGAATGCGATCACCGGGAAGAAGTTGATCGCCGGTTTAAACTCGGTGCTGCTGAAGAACCTGCGGGGCGGTCAAGGGATCACGGAGCTCGGTTCGGTCGAGTTGACGGATCGAACCGGGGCGACAGCAACCATCGATTTGTCATCCGCGGAAACGCTCGATGATGTCCTGAATGCCATCAACACATCGTCGTTGGCGCTCCATGCCGAGGTGAGCGGCAACGGTGGCGGAATCGTGGTTCGGGATACTTCCGGGAGCACGGCGTCCAACTTGAAGATTGCGGATGTCGGTGTGGGGACTCTTGCCGCGGATCTCGGGATTACGATCGATGCCGCTGCGGATCAGACCACGACAACCGCGTTGAATCTGCGGCGGGTGAATGAAGCCACGAGCCTCGATCAGTATTCGCCGCAGGGCAATCGGGTCGCTTCGGGATCGTTCCAAATCAAGGATTCTGCGGGCAACACCAGCGTCGTGAACATCACGTCGGCGGTGAGAACGATCGGCGATGTGCTGGACCGGATCAATGCTTCCGGGCTCGCGGTCACGGCGAAGCTCAGTGCGACCGGAGACGGGATTGAACTCGTCGACAATGCGGGAGGAACCGGCACCTTTGCGGTCACCGAACTCGGCGGCCGGACGGCAGGCGACTTGCGGTTGACGACCGCGGCAGTGACTGGCGGCGACGGCAAGCAGACCATTACGGCCCGGCAAGCGCTCACCGTGGATGTGGTTTCCACCGACACTCTCGGCGGGATCGCCGCCAAGATCAGCCTGATTGGTGGGACTGTCCGCGCTTCGACATCATCCACCGGCGCGGCTCTGAACGGGTACCGGCTCGCGTTGCAATCGACGACGTCCGGTGCCGTTGGGCGGTTTCAGGTGGATGACGGGGGGATGAATCTCGGACTGACGGCGTTGGACGTCGGTCAGGATGCGATCCTGCGCATCGGCGGGACCGATTCCACGGCGACGATTCTCACTTCGTCGTCCAACACCTTCAACAATGCGGTGACCGGGGTGGATGTCACTGCACTGAAGGTGGGAACGACTCCCGCCACCATCACCGCGTCTCCCGACACGCAGAAAATCCACACCGCGCTCCAATCGTTCGTCACGGCCTACAATACCTACATCGATACCGCCGCCACGTTGACCTCTTACGATACCACCACGCAAAAGCGCGGCGTATTGCAGGGGGCGTCGACGCCGCTCAATGTGCAGCTGCGGTTCAACTCGCTGATCAACCGTGTCTCGGGGACAGAAGGGTCACCGATCCGTTCGCTGGCTGACCTCGGAGTGCGACTGGGGGTCGGCGGAAAGCTATCGTTCGATTCCAGCAAGCTCACGGACGCTCTGCGGGATCATCCCAACGATGTCCGAACACTCTTCACGGACACGAACACCGGCTTCGCCAAGGCGTTCCAGACCACGCTCAGCCAGTTTAACGATTCCACAACCGGATCGATTACGGCGGAAATTAGCGGAACCCAGAAGACGGTTGATTCCCTGCAAACGCGGGTCGATCAATATGACGACCAATTGGCGCTGCGTCGGTATCGACTTGAACTTCGCTTTGCGCGAATGGAAACGATTATCAGCGACCTGCAATCGCAGCAGGGGACGTTAACCACGCTCACCAGCGTGCTGACCAACATGCGGGCCAGCACAAGCTCGAATTGAAGTGCCTGTGCGGAAGGCGGCTTGTCGCGGTTTGATAGCAGGCATTGGAACTCAACGTCGGACGGAACCCGACGCGATCGATATCACGTGCAGCCATCACGGACGGAACCGATGGCCGCGTCAGGCTGCAACAAGGAAGCGCGACGGTGTCGACTGCTGCTGAGTATCTGGAAGCACAAGTCTTTTCTGCCTCGCCGCATCGTTTACATCTCATGGTCGTGGATGCGGCACTGCGGCATACACGCCGGGCCTTGGACGCGCTCGACGCCGGGCGATGGGAAGATCTTGACCGTACGCTGGGGAAAGCGCGGGAATGTGTGGTGGAGTTGATTGGAGGTCTGAATCCGGAGACTTCGCCGGAACTGGTGGAGTCGTTTCAGAGCTTGTTTACGTTCATCTACCGCATGTTGACCGTCGGCGATTTGGAGCGTAATCCGCAACACCTGCGCGATGCGATGCGAATCCTGCTGCTGCACCGCGACAACTGGGTGGCTCTCGGCGAACGCCTGGTTGAAGAAGCCACCGCGAATCTGCCCGACGGTCCTCCGACCTTCAATGACGTTTCCCCCGTCCCGCCTCCGCATGGCCGCTCGTGGGTGACATAACGTCGCGTTGGACTTGTTCCCCTGATCCGAGTTCGTTCGTGAGAGTTACTTCCGTCCAAACAACGCCTCTTTGCACAACGGGTCGGCGAACATTTTTTCGTGATCGTGTTCGATCCCCTTCGCAATCACCATCCGCCAGCGGAACGGCCAGCCTTTTTCCTCGGCGAGTTTCTTCCACGCCGCAAACGCCGCCTGATTGCGGGCGAAACGGGTCGGCCCCTGAGCATCGGCCTCGGCAAGCACATCGAGGTATTCATCGCGCTCGATGTCTTTGTCGCCGATGTAGAGCGTGAGTTTCTGACCGGCAAACCGCTTCAGTTCGGCATCGGTCGCGAGTTCTTCGGGAAGCTTTCCGTACCCATAGGGAAACGGGGCCTCCTTGCGGGGGAAGATCAGCGTCCCGGAATTGGAGGCGACGATCTCACTCGCATCGGTATCGACGAACGCGGCCAGTCGAAACAGAAACTGCCCACCGCCGGAGTGACCGATGAGGTAATACGGCATGTCCGGGCGCTTCTCCCGCTGACGAATGGCATCGGCCAACCGCGGCACCATCGCCCCGGTTCGTTCGTCTTTCGGAACGGCCATGCCATCACGCACGATCCCGCCGTGCTGATACTTCGCCAGCGGGAACCGGGCTTCATCGAACAGCGGTGCGACGACCAGCGCTCCGAAGCGGTCGCCCATGCCGACGGCGTGATCGCGATACTCCGACACATTCCGCAGCACGCCGTGGAAGACGAACAGCAACGGACCGTCCTTGTACGGTTCCGGTCGATAGACAAAGCACTTCAACGGCACGTCGCCGACGGTGATTTCGACTTCACTCTTCCCCGCCGCAAACGACGAGGGTTCCGCGGCCAGACAGGCGAATAACAGCAACACGGGCATGGTGATTCCTTTGAGGAGGTCAGTAGTCCGTAGTCAGTTGTCCATTGTGGAACACAGTATGGGTGATCTCTTTCCAACTGACCACGGACAACGGACCACTGACCAACTCACTTCAACGGCTTCCCTTCGATCGGTTTGCCGTTCGTGGTCAGCACCTGAATTTCATGGGCTCGGTGCGGGCCGGAATACTTCCAGACGATCTTCTTGTCGCGGGTGACTTCAAACACTTTGATGGCGTTGCCGCTGGCGTGATAGCTGGCGATGACGGTGTTGCCGTTGGGGAGCCGTTGGCCGCCGCAGGGGTCGTCGAACGGTTTGAGGTCCGGGAAATCGTCGTTGCCGACTTTCCACACGACTTGGCCTTCGGCGTCGAACTCGACCGTCTTGTTGCCATGCGTCAGGTTGACGAGCGTGTTGCCGTTGTCGAGCCGGATGGCGGTGAAGGGCCAGTTCTCCGCCGCGCGACCGCCGAGGTGCTCGAGGTCCGTCTTGAAGGTTTTCACGACGTCCCCCTTCGGCGTGTACTGCTTCACCTGGAACGCCAGCAGATGCGGCACCAGATAATCGCCACCGGGGAGTTTGCGAGCCATGCGGGTCTGCATGTGGGCATTGTCAGTCTCCGGTTGTAGCGCCAACTGCACGGCGATGGTGCCATCGGCGGCGACTTCCATCAACCGCGGCTTTGGCCCGAGTTCGGTGATGAGCGTGCGGCCGTTGTCGAGCCGTTCGACGGTGCCGATTTCCTTGTTATCCGCCGAGAGTTTGTAGTGGAAGACCACCGTGTGATCCCGCTTCATCTCGCGGACTTCATCGGACCACGCAATCAGCACGTTGCCGTTGGGGAGCACGAACCCATCCCGCGCCGCCGGTTTGCCGGAGTTCCAGACTTCCGCCCCATCTTCGCCCAGAATGCCGGTGAACGTCGGCCCCGCGATGAAGAACGAATGCCGGATTTCGTCGTCGGCAAGCAAAGGTGAAGTCAACACACTCAGCAATGCCAACGCAGACAGCAATTTCGTCATCAGATGTTCCTTCAGGGAAGTGATGCCCGGCAGTGTCGCAACTCCTTGGTGGGCGAGCAAGTGACACCAACCTCATCGCTCTCCGACCAACACATCAGCAGTTGAAACATGAACGGTTGACTCTGCGTCATCGGAACGACGTTCAGCCGTTCGTTGCAGGTACCATCCAAATACAAATCCCAAACTTCCATTCAGAATAGTGCCGACAACAACGACCAGCAGACCCAGCCACATCAAGGGTTTGACGGCTACGGCGGCAAAACACATTGCCATCATTAATCGTGGCGATTGAATCTGGTGATGGATGTAAGCACGCACGCGGCGGAGTTCACCACAATTCACGTAGGTCCCGATCCCACCGATCGCTAGCCCATCAAACACCAATAGAAACTCGATGCTGAATGCCAGATTACGGCCAAACATCATCTGAAGCATCGGATTAACAGCGGCTCCGAGCAGCCTTCCAATGAATGCGCCGGAGACAAGCCCGAAAATGCAATACAACGAGACTGCCCATGAGTATCGAGGGATTTGTTCGCGGACAATCAATCTCAACCACTGACGATAAGCGGATGGAGTCAATCCAATAAACATGGACCGCGAATATGGCTGGCGATTGCCGGAACTTTGAATGGGGGTCCAGGTCAAGACCAGAAAGGGTTCGCGTCGCCAAAGTGCCCCGACATTATCCATGCTCCAGACTTGGCCCGGCTTCCATTGGCACTCGGACAGCGGAGCTACCATGCGTTTCTTGCAGTAACGCACCACCAACTTTCCCCGTCCGGCGAGGATCAATCGCGGTCGGGCATTCACCAGCGCCGACACGACACACATCGGGAATGTGGCCGCGGCAAAAATTCCCGCGATGACTGCCGTCAGAATGCCATACGTATCGACGATAGTCCGGAGATTGAGCCGGCGAAGATCGAACAGCGTGAACAGTACGTATAGCAGTTCAAAACCCGCAAAGAGTGTGATGAGTAACACCCAGAGCAGGACGTTCATCACCACGGCGGTCCAGACTCCGTGGATTGGTAACGTCCAGCAGGGAATCCGGTAGCGTTCGCGGATGACGTCTCGACGAAAATTACGAATGCAGTTGGATTGGTTGTCGCGGGGCACGAGCAAGCTCCCTTCGACGAGACAATCATTCATTTTGACGGCGAAGGTGCATTCTCGAACAACGGTCGCACGCGGTCGGTGAACAGCGTCGGCAATCGTTTGGCATCGGTCTCGGTGAGGTACCGTTGTTCGCGGAGTTTCTCGCACACGGCGGTGACGCGCTCCGTGTACTCGGCGAGAGAACCGTAGCGTTCCATCACCGACAGACGCGGGTCGCCGGTTTTCACGCGGTACTCTTTAGTGCGCGCAAACGGAATGAACGATCCGGTCAGACTCACCAGTTCACCGGCCGCGCCAGCGTCACGACTGCGGATGTTCCACCCGGTATAGGTGCCGACGGGCACGGCAACTTCGGGCGGCAACAGGCAACCCAGCTCGTTGCCATCGGGACCACAGCGCGGCACCAGCACCGTGTAGCTTCCCAGCACGCGCGGCGGCTGTTGATCGATGATCCGTTCCGTGTGCCAGCGCGGTCCCCAGTCGAGCCACAACGGAGCGTGAATGACGGACGGAAACGGAGTGTTGGGGATCGCCGGAAATCCCGTCGCCGCGGCCGTGGCGGGAACGAGCGTGCCGTCGGCAATGCGGGGATAAACACTCGGTGGCGGCTCGACGTCTTTCGTCACCCATTCATCCAGCGCGAGCAGCAACGCCCGCAGGAACGGTTTGTAGTTCGCCGGGTTGTTGAGGTGCACGCCCTGGCTTTTCCCCGGCGGATAACCGCTCGGTCCATGCTGCGTGCCGCCGAAGGTGTAGAACCGCACGTTGTCCGGCACCGGGGCATCGTGCTGGCCGAGCGGATCGGTGTGCGGCAGCGAACCGGCCCGCGTCCAATACTCCGCCGTCGATTGCGTGTGAAACACCTTCGGCGCGGTGTTCGTCACCGTGGCCAGTGCGATGACACCACCGGTGATCCCACTGAAAGGGTCGGTTTGCGTGTCATAGCTGAAGGGAAAGCGGTCCGGCGGATAATCGTGATGGTCGTGCTGGTTCGTGTGCCGGGTCGGTTGAGCGAAACGGTGATTGAACGACCCGAGTCCACCGCCGGCGACATGCGGGATGAGACCATCGAACACCTTGCGGCCGCGCTCATCGGCATTGAAACCGGCGTACAGAAACTCGCGCAGAAACCGCCCCGATTGCGAGACGCCGAAACCGTGCGCCCGCGTCACCCAGGGTTTGCCGTCGTGCAACAACGGATGATTGGTGCCGGTCCCGTCTTTCAACGCGGCGATGAGATCGCGTACGGCGGCAAAACCGGTGCCCATCACCAACGGGTCCTGCGCTTCGTAGATCAGTTCGTAAATCCAGCCGGGTTCAAATTCGTCCGGAATCTCCATTTCGATTTTCGGAAGCTGTGTCGGTGCATCGCTGGAAACGTCACTGGGATGCAGCCGCCACTGATCGCGCGGCACCGGTCGGCGTTCATCACCGGGGCGTTCGCGCACGGTCAACGTGGCTTGCGACAGGCCTTTCATCGTCGGTCGGTAGGAACCATGATTGGCCCAGTTGATGACCGACTTCGTTGTGCCGGATTCGTTGAGTACGATCTCACACCGCACCAGTCCCGTCACCGGCGTGTCACCCGTTTTGACAACCGGGGCCGCGAGGCGCAAGCGATCGCCGCCGGGCAGGAGTTCGCCGTCCCAACCGCACCAGACGACGGTGAAGCCCTGTTCCATCAGGAAGCCATTGCCGCAGTCGGCTTTGGTGCGGGGATTGTTGCCGCCGGCTTCGTTGAACATGCCGAGCGCGAGTTTGTTGCCGCGGTTGTTGACGTCGTACAACACTGCACCGTTGGCTTTGGTGGAATCCGTGGGTGCCAGAATGCACAAGTCGGCCCAGAATTCGACCCGGCCACGTTCATTCCGCGGAGCAAGTTTCAGATCGACAATCGCCGCATTCGCCAGCAGTTCGGGATCGAGTTCATAGAACACGCGGCCGTCGATCCGTTCATACGGCCCGCGTTCTCCGAAGGGCATTCCGTCCGCAAGCGGTTGCCGATCGGTGATCTGAAAGCGGACGACCTCCGCGGAAAGATTTGAACCGCAGAGTAACCACAGAGCGAAACCACAGATCCAGCGCGACATGGTGTTCCTCATCGGAAGAGTGTCGACACCGTACGTCGCGGCGCGCGTGGTCGCAACCGGAACCAGCCCGCAGCGCGAGCGCCGGATTTTTGAAAATCGTCACGGTGACCGTCGCTCGCGCTCCGGGCTGTGAAAACTGTCCAAAACTGCTCTCCGCGCGTTCGGCAGATTCTGCTACTTCACGCGGCGAGGACCGTGCACCGGGGAGTTTTCCCCAGGACAACCGGTCCCGAGGGTTGCCAATGTCCGCTGTCTTGCCCAAACAACCGGCGCCGACACTCATCCATGAGGTGGGCCGGATCACCATTGACGGGGTGGTGGCGGTGGGCGATCTGACGGGGTTTATCTCCCGGCTGGTGTCGCAACTGTCGCGGATTCCCCGGGCCAAAGTGCTCTGGCCGATCATGCAGGACGTCGGCGTACAAAGCCTGCCGGTAATTCTGGTCACCGGCTTGTTCATCGGGATGGTCCTCGCCGTTCAGACTTATGACACGCTGCGATTGATGCACGTGGAAAGTCGTCTCGGCTCGGTGATCAACGTGACGCTGGTGAAAGAGTTAGGGCCGGTGCTGGCCGCCATCATGCTCGCCGGGCGGGTAGGGAGCCGGATCGCGGCGGAAATTGGGACGATGCGCGTCACCGAACAGATTGACGCGCTGCAAGCCCTCGGCGCGGACCCGATTGGTTATCTCGTGGTGCCGCGGTTTCTGGCGTGTTTTCTGCTGATCCCCACGCTGACGGTGCTCGCCGACGCGGTGGGGATGCTCGGCGGCTGGCTGGTCAGCGTCTACGCGCTGGGCGTGAACGATTACTACTACTGGCTGTACTCCGACAGTTTTGTCACCGCGTTTGATGTGCTCAGCGGGATTGCGAAAAGCCTGTCCTTCGGAGCGGCGATTGCCATCGTGGCGTGTCACCGCGGGTTTCATTGCGGATCGGGAGCCGAGGGCGTCGGCCGGGCCGCGACCGAAGCCTTCGTCTATTCCTTCATTACGATTCTGATTCTCGATTTCATTCTCGGCGTCGCGTTCCTGCACGTGTTCCGCTGGCTCTACGGCGGCGTGATGATGTTTTGAGCGTTCCATGATGAATTGCATTAGCGGTCTTGTGATCGAGGGAATAGCGAGTAGGGAGTAGGGAATAGCCAGAGGTCGTGCCCTGTTTTCAACCTATTCGCTACTCCCTATTCGCTATTCCCTATTCCCTCAACCTGTAGATGATACGACCCCTAACCCACGGTTGATCGTGACCCTTCCCTTTGAACCATCACCGACGCCGGTTCTCGAGCTGCGGAATGTGACGCAGCGGTTCGGGGCGCAGACCGTCTTGCGCGACGTGTCGTTTCAGGTGCGGGCCGGGGAAACACTGGTCCTCATTGGCGAGAGCGGTTGCGGAAAAAGCGTGACCACCAAGCTGCTGGCGAGTCTGTTGAATCCCACGCAGGGAGAAGTCCTGTGGGATGGCCGGGCGGTGTCGTCCCTGAAGAATGCGGAGCTCCGACAACAGCGATTGCGGTTCGGTTACCTCTTCCAGGGGGCGGCATTGTTCGACAGTCTCAACGTCTTTGAGAACGTCGCTTTTGGATTGCGGGAAAACCGCCGGATGACGGAATCCGCGATCCGCGATGTCGTCCATCAACGGTTGCAGGACGTTGGCCTCCCGGCCACCACGGCGGCCAAACGGCCCAGCGAACTGTCCGGCGGGATGAAGAAGCGCGTGGGTCTCGCCCGCGCCCTGGCTTTGTCCCCCGAAGTCATGTTTTACGATGAACCCACCACGGGGCTCGATCCCGTGATGAGTGATGTGATCAACGAGCTCATCCTGCGGACGCGGCAACGGCAGTCGGTGACGAGTGTGGTGGTCACCCATGACATGCACACCGTCCGCCGGGTCGCCGATCGGGTCGTGATGCTCTTCCCGTTAAACCGGCTGCAACCGGGCGAATCACAGATTGTGTTTGAAGGGACCGCCGCAGAAGCGTTTACCTGTGACGATGAACGAGTCACCGATTTCATCCGGGGCGACGCCACCCGGCGGATTCAGGAAATGGCCGCGTGAGGGGTGGTTCATGGCGGAAAAAGTTTCATCATGGCAACACCTCCGGTCCCCTCTCCCCCACGGGGGAGAGGGGACAGGAGGCGAGGACCACATTCGTACGATCGATCAACCATTCACCATCAGCCATTGATTTCCCATGAACAACGAACGCCGCTTACAGTTTCAGGTGGGTTTGGTGGTGCTGATCGCGCTGTCGATCGGGACGGCACTCGTCATCCGGTTTGGGGATTTGCAGAAAGACTTGCAGAAGCGGCTGCTGGTGTCGGTCCAGTTGGAAACCGCCGGGGGGTTGTACCACGGGGCACCGGTGCTAATGAGCGGGCTGCCGATTGGTCATGTGGCGCGGATTCGGTTCAGTGAAAGCACGGGCGTGGTCGCGGAACTCGGCATTCGTCCGGAAATCCGCATCCGTAGCGACAGCCGCCCGATCGTCACACGCTCACTGCTGGGAGAAGCGGCGATCGAGTTTCTCCCCGGCCGAGCGGATGAGTTCCTCGTTGATGGATCGGAGATTGCGGGCCAAGGGGCGTCCGATCCGCTGGCGGCGATTCAGCGGCTCGAAGGCCGCGCGGTGCAGGTGCTCGATTCCCTCGCCGCCACGACGAACGAATGGCAGAAAGTGGGAGCCAACGTCAATTCGCTGATGACCACCAACCGCGGCAATGTCGATCTGGTCATTGAAGAAGCGGCGGAGTCGTTACACGAACTCACGTTGACGTTGCAGAATGCCAACAAAATGATCGCTGCGGCGAATCGGGTGCTGGGTGATCCGACGACGCAGCAATCGTTAACGGACACGATCAACGGGTTGCCGTTGCTGGTGGAAGACACCCGCCGGACGATCGCCGGTTCACGGATGGCCATCGAAGGCGTGCATCGTAACATGGTCAATTTGGCGCAGATCACCGAGCCGATCGGTCAGCGCGGCGAAGCGATGGTCGGCAAGCTCGACAGCAGTCTTTCGAGCCTCGAACAACTGCTCGGTGAACTGAACCGGTTCACGCAGATGGTGAACAAGCCGAACGGCACGTTGCAGAAGTTCGCCGCCGATCCGACGCTGTACGACAATTTGAACCGGTCTTCGCAATCGCTGGCGATCATCCTGCGGAATGCCGAGCCGTTGCTGAAAGATTTCAAGGAATTCAGCGACAAGATCGCCCGGAATCCGGAAGTCCTCGGTGCCGGTGGCGTAGTTCGTCCCAGTAGCGGCCTGCGGGACTACGAGCTGCTGCAACCGGGCACGGCGAAACCGGCAGCCGCGCGAACGCCGACCGTCCGTTCACAGAACTAAAACTTGGTCACCATCAAGAGTTCGACCGGTCTCGACTACACCGTGAAGTAGCCGCCCTTTTCCAGGAAGGCCACCACTTCCCGGGCGAGATCGTCGATGCTCTTGTTGTCGGCGTCGAGCACCAATTCTGGATGGTCCGGTGCCTGGTACGGGTCGTCGATCCCGGTGAAGCCCTTGATCTCGCCGGCGCGGGCCTTCTTGTACAACCCCTTCGGATCGCGCTTCTCGCAGGTTTCCAGCGAGGCGTTAACGTAGATCTCGATGAACTCACCCGGGGCCAGCAGTGCCCGCACAGTGTCACGGTCGGCTCTATACGGTGAGATGAATGCGGCGAGTGTGAAGTTCCCGGCGTGGGCGAAAAGCTTGGCCACTTCCCCGATGCGGCGGATATTTTCGGCGCGGTCCTCGGCGGAGAAACTGAGGTTCTTGTTCAACCCCATACGGATGTTGTCACCATCCAGCACATAGCTGTGCTTGCCCTGGGCGTATAGCAGATGGTCGACCGTGTTCGCGACGCTGCTTTTGCCACAGCCGGACAGTCCCGTGAACCACAGCACGGCTCCTTGGTGACCATTGAGCCGAGCGCGGTCTTCTTTCGAGATGGTGTGATCGTGCCACTTGACGTTCGTGGCAAGCTGTTCGGTCATCGGCAATCGGCTCCGGAGAAAGCAGGTGTGAACCTGCCCAGTGTAGAAAAAGTCTGCCGGTAGGGGAATCGCGGCAGATTTACGTGCAGGCTGCGGGCCTTGCGATCGTGAGCGGTCAAGCCACATCGCTGCGGAGCGGTTGATGGAACTGAAAGAGTCGTTCCGTTTCAGTCAATTGACATGAAACGGTTTCGTCGTGTGGGACGGGCCGAAACGACAGCGATTCCAGCAGCGCGATGGAACGCCGGTTGGCTTGCTCAACACAGGCGAGAAAGTGCTGAATGCCATAGGTGGCTGTGAGTTCCCGGAGCATCGCGCTGGTACTGGCCCGCGCCACGCCGCGGCCCCACGATGCACGACCGATGACAAACGCAATCCAAGCTCGGCCTGGTTCGGTGATGGTGGCCTGAACATAGCCCAGAGGCTGCCCGGGCTGGTCCACGATGACCCAGTTCAACCACGCCTCCGTCCCATTGGGAGACGTGCGTGCCTCCAGTTTCCGGTAGACACGGCGGAGATGCTCTACCGACGGCGGGGGACCGGAGTCCAGAAACTCATACAGGGCCGGATCGGAGAGGACTTCAAACATTCGCTCTGCATGCGCCACGGTGAGCGGTTGGAGTTCCAGTGAGCCGGCAACAATGGAGTTCATGCAACCGGACCTGTAGAACCTGCGCAGGGAATTTGTTGTACGTGGGTCCCTTGATTTCGCACACTGGTCTCTCGAAGCCCAACGGCCCGAGAAAACGAAGATTCCTCCGCACAGGGTTCATTTCCCCTCCGCCCAGGCGGCACCGTTCTTCAACCATTCGGCGATCGCGTTGACTTCCTCATCAGCGAGTTTGCGATCCGGGGGCATCTGGATGGTCTTGTAGCGCACGGCGTCGAGCAGCAGGCTGTCTTCGGGTTTTTCGGTGTTGTATGCCGGACCGGAATCGCCCCCGGTGAGGAAGCCGTCCCTTGTATCCAGCCGCAGCCCCGATTTCTGTTTTTCCGAGCCGTGACACGAGTGGCATTTCTCGACGAACAGCGGGCGGATTTTCTGCGCGAAGAATTTCAACTGTGCGGCAGTCGGCTCTGCGGCATGGCACGATCCACCGAGAACCAGACCCAAGACGATGGAGAGCAACCCACGAACCATCACATGATCCACTACAATCCGAGAACATCCGCCATCGAATACAGCCCGGCCCCTTGGCCCACAAGGAATTTTGCGGCGGCGAGCGCGCCCAAGGCGTAGCTGTCGCGCGATTGGCCGCGCACGGTCAGTTCTAATGTTTCACCGATCATTCCGAACACGATGGTGTGTTCGCCGACGTTGTCGCCGGTTCGCAGGGCATGATAACCGATCTCGTTGCGCGGGCGTTGTCCCGTCTGGCCGTGTCGCCCATGTGTGTGCTGGTCTTGTCCCATTTCCTGGGCGACGATCTCACCGAACTTGAGGGCGGTGCCGCTCGGGGCATCGGCTTTGTAACGGTGATGACGTTCGATGATCTCGACATCGACACCGCTGGTGTGGGACCGCAGCACCCGGGCCGCATCGCCGACGAGTTTCATTGCCAGATTGACGGCGAAACTCATGCTGGGGGACATCAGAATCGGCGTCACCTGTGAGGCGGCAGCGACGATCTCCTTCTGCTTCGCTGTCAGCCCTGTCGTTGCCAAGACCAGTGGAATGCCACGGGCTTCACACACCGCAACCAGTTCCATGCACGCCTCGGGAAGCGAGAAGTCGATAATGACATCGACGTGGGATTGGACGCCATGAACGATCGGTATGCCGAGCTTGCCGATCCCGGCGAGTTCCCCGGCATCCTGACCGAGTCGGGGCGATGCGGCCGATTCATACGCCCCGCTCAGGTGTAAGGTGGAATCACCCGCCGCCAGCGCGATCACCCGCTGTCCCATCCGCCCTGCCGCTCCGTGCATCCCCCAGCGAATGATGTCTGCCATCGGTGTGTCTCTTCCGTGTGCGGTTGGAATCAGGATGTCGATCTTGGAAAGCCAAACTGTACCGGATTGCACCGCCTCAGGCGAGCGCCGCATCAGAGATGCTTGGCAGTCCAATGAAGTCTTCGATTCTGTGTGCCACGGCCGTGTCGGCCGTGTAATGTTGCAGCGCGTTTTGCCACTTCACACGGCCGACACGGCCGTGGCACACAATCAAATCGACGGACTGTTTGCGAAGTGATAACCGGTCCTGTGCCAGTGCCTGTCCAAAGACTCCGCAGCAGAAGCACTCACTTCGAGTTACGCGCGGCGTAAGCGCAGGCTGTTAAGGACCACGGACACACTCGAACAGGCCATGGCCGCGCTGGCGATCATCGGTGAGAGGAACCAGCCGGTGAACGGGGCCAGCACCCCCGTGGCGAGAGGCAGCATCAACAGGTTGTAACCGAAGGCCCACCACAGGTTCTGCCGGATGATCCGCATTGTGGCGTGGGATAATCGCAGTGCCGTCGGCAACCGGTCGAGACGGCCTCCCATCAGCGTGACGTCTGCGGCGGCGAGGGCGATGTCGGCCCCGGCACTCATCGCGATGCCGACATCCGCACTGGCCAGCGCGGGGGCATCGTTGATCCCGTCTCCGATCATGCCGACCCGTTCACCAAGGGCTTGCCTCCGGCGGACTTCGGCGGACTTCTGGCCAGGCAGGACGCGAGCAATGACATCCGTAATGCCGATTTGCTGGGCGATCCCGTGTGCCGCTTGCGGATGATCGCCGGTAATCATCGCGACCTTGATGCCGCGCGCGATCAAATCGCGCACCACCCCGGCGGCTTCCGGACGGACGGCATCGGCGAGCGCGATGGTGCCTTGTACCACGCCATCCACAGCAACCAGCATCACGGTTTGGCCGCAGTGTGCGGTGCCATCGTACCCGAGAGAAACGTTCTCGAAGAACGCCGGTTGCCCGACTCGAATAGTGTGTCCCTCCACCACGCCGGTGACACCCAGCCCGGTGACGGACTGAAAGTTTTCCGCTGGGGCCAGTGTGATTCCCGACGACCGCGCCTGCCGGACTACCGCTTTAGCCAGTGGGTGTTCGCTGCTTTGCTCCAGGGAAGCGGCGAAGCGGATGATGTCATCGTTGGTCGCTGTCCCAGTTGGCGTCACTGCCACAACCTCTGGTTTTCCTTGCGTCAATGTGCCGGTTTTGTCGAAGAGAATCGTGGTCAACGATTCCAGCCGTTCCAGCGCCGCACCGTGTTTGAAAAGGACACCCAACTCGGCGGCACGACCGGTTCCGACCAGGATGGCCGTCGGTGTTGCTAACCCGAGTGCACACGGGCAGGCCACAATCAAGACGGCAACAAACGTCTGCACGGCGAGGCCGACGCGCGTCTCAACCGGACCGAACACTAGCCATGCCACGGCGGTGAGGATTGCCAGTCCAATGACGAAGGGCGTAAAGATTCCGGCGACCTGATCGGCCAACCGCGCGACCGGAGCTTTCGATCCCTGCGCCTCGCGGACCTGCTGCACGATCTGCTGCAATACGGTCGCCCGACCGATCTGTGTCGCGCGAAAATGGAACGATCCGGTCCCATTCATGGTACCTGCGTAGACAGCAATTCCCGGTGCTTTCCGTACGGGAAGACTCTCACCGGTGAGGAGCGCTTCATCGCAGGTCGATTCTCCCCAGACGACGACGCCATCGACGGGCAAACGCTCACCGGGACGAACAACGACCGCATCTCCCACCACGATTTCAGCGACGGGAACCTCAATCTCCCCGTTCTCACGCAGAATGCGCGCGGTCGGCGGTTGCAGACCGAGCAACTGACGGATCGCCGCTCCCGCGCGATGTTTTGCTCCGGCTTCCAACCAGCGGCCGAGCAAAACCAGCGTGATGATCGTCGCCGCGGCTTCGAAATAAACCGGGACACCATGCCCGGCGTGCGCTGTTCCCGATGACAGCATCAGTCGCAACGCCGAGTCAACAAACGCCGTCAGCGTCCCTAGGGCGATGAGCACGTTCATGTCCGATCCGCCGTGTTTCAGCGCTTTCCACGCCGATTGGAAAATCGGCGCACCGGAGTAACCCAACACGGGGATGGTGAGCACGAGTTGAAACCAGGCCGCGGTCGTCGTTGCGAACCAGGGAATCGTGCCGTGCGACATGGCCACGATCATGACCGGGACCGTGGCGATCAATGCGACGATCAACCGGCGTTGCAGATCGCGCTGGACGGCCGATTCCGCGGCGGCTTGTTCGGCATCGACATCGACGGTGGTACTTTCGGGGACGATGGCACCAAAGCCCAGTGCGACGACGGCTTCACCCAATCGCTTCGGTGTGGTCCGCTGGGCGTCGTATCCAATGCTCGCGCGTGCCGTCGCAAAGTTGACCGCCGCGGCCATCACACCGGGGTGGTTGTACAAGGCCCGTTCGATCCGGGCCGCACATCCGGCACAGGTCATCCCGGTGACGGGAATCTCGATCCGCACGGCATCTTCAGGAACCGGCGGCGGAGACACATTCAGGACAGGCAATTGCGGCAACGCATTCATCATAAAATCATTGTAGACACAAACCCCGCCGCATTTTGGCAGACTGTGGATTTTATTGTGTGCCACGGCCGTGCCGGTCCCGCAAAGTGGCAAAACGCCCCGCAAATTCCGACGGCCGATACGGCCGTGGCACACGAGTCGAATAAATCCACGGACAGTTATTGATGGTCAGGTTTATAAAGCGGACTACGTACGTCTGGTCCCCACTCCCCCGTCCGCGGGGGAGAGGGTCAGGGTGAGGGGGCGGAGCGTTTCGGAAAACTGACCAACGGTAACGCGTCGTTTTCCGGAGCTTTCGTGAAACATTGCCGCCGCAAACCAATGCCCCCCTCACCCTATCCCTCTCCCCCGAAGACGGGGGAGAGGGGACCAGAGAAGAGTACCGTCGCCGTTATCAACCTGAGGCTCAATAGCCCCCGGTCAATGACCG
Source organism: Planctomycetaceae bacterium (assembly GCA_041753475.1). GTDB lineage: Bacteria > Planctomycetota > Planctomycetia > Planctomycetales > Planctomycetaceae > DSVQ01. Next base: position 34,849 of record JBGSUN010000037.1, read on the forward strand.
GGGGAAACTCGCTTGGATTCCACAACAGCGTGACCGATGGGAAGTCGGCCACTTTCATTCACGGGATGTGACGACGGTGTTTTCGTTACAACCGCTGCCCTTGGCACGCCGAGAAATCGGCTTACACGGATCGAAAAGGCACAACGTGCGTCGGGAGCGTCGTTTTCAGCGGTCATTACAAGAACGGCTGCGCTTCCCGTGACGTCAAACCGATCTTGTTTCTGGTCTTGTCGGCTTCGTAGGATGAAATGTCTACGCTTCTTCATCGTGGCTGTTCCGAGAAAGTCCGCACCGTGACCCGTATGCAAACCGCCGCCGCGTCTCTGGTCGCTGCCCTCCCCGCTGGCATCCTCGCCACCGTGCTGGTGATGATGTTTCTGACGCACATGGAGAATCTGAATACCGGGATGATGGCGATCGCGGGAAGCACTCTGATTGTCGCCGCCGCCCTGCTGCTGATGCCCTTCGGTATTCTGCAGTTCAGCGGGAAGGCTGCCACCAAGGCCGCTCCGAAAGCCGCCGCAGGAGGCAAACCCGCCGACGCCGATGACGCCGTGGTGACGGCCGATGACGAATTGCTCGCCGATGACGACGGGGAAATCAACGAAACCGTCGAGTTCGATCCCAGCAGCGTCAGTGAAGCCGACGTCTTTGACGACGAGCCCACCGACGAAGACGTCTTCGAGGAAGTCGAAGAGGAAGAAGAGTTGCCCAAAAAGAAGGGCAAGAAGAAGTAGGATCGACTTCGAGATCCGGTTCTTCAGACACGCTTACTGTACGCGGACCACAATCTTCCCGAAGTTTGGGTTGAAGTTGTTCGCCGTCGGGGAACCGGTCCGGCCGTCGAACACTAGGTAGTTCCGGATAAACACCTGGCCGGTGGCGAGGGTGATTCCGCCAACGAAGCTGATCGCGCGGGTGCTCGGGTTCAGGGCCAACGGTGTCAGCCCGTCGGCAGGTTGAATCGTCCCGGCGGGAAGGCTGTTGAACACCACGGCATCGCGGGGATGCGTCTTCAATTCCGGAAACTGGTTCGGATCGGCTTCCAGGAACTTGGGTGCACCGCCATCCGGATCGGTGATCGACACGAAACCGATAATCGTGCCCGGTGCCGTCGTCGGGGGAATCGTGATGTTGATGACCGCGGGCGCAGGCGTCGGTGGCAACGACACCGGGACGTAATTCCCCGATTGAATGGTCAGCCAGCCGGAGTCCGTCCGCCCCAGATCATCCTGCAATGTGTAATTGATGACCTGTGTGCCGGTGTATCCGCGGTTGGTGTAGGTCAATCCGACGCCGGTGGCCGGCGTCGTCGAAGTTTGCAGGATTTCCGCCGGATTCACATAGAACGGAAAGCGGACCTGAACGACTCTGACCGGGCGGCCATTGGTGATGTCGTTCGACTTCATCAGGTTCGTCAGGTTCACCGATTGCCCGATGGCCACGGTGGTGCGGTCATTCACAGCGACTGGAGGTTGCACAGGCACAGGCGGAGGGGGTGGCGGCGGCAACACGACCACCACGTTCGGCTGCACCTGAATCTGAAACGTCCGCGACACGGTTTGATTTGTCCGATCCTGCACCGTCACCGTGGAGGCGACCGTTTGACCGACGAATGCCACGGTCGGCGTCCAGGTAATCTGCCCGGTCGAAAAGTTGATCGTCATGCCACGGCCGAGAGAGGCCGCATCGAGACTGTACCGCAACGAGTCATTCGGCAAGTCGCCGTCCAGCGCTTTCACCAACAGTCTGAACACCAGACCGGCCTTGGCCGTCTGCACGGCAATCGGACCCAATTGAGGGGGATCAGGGACGGGGTTCACGGTGACCCGGAATGACGACTGTGACGATTGCCCGCCGGTGTCGGTGCAGCGAATCAGGAGTTGCGAGACACCGTTCTGGTTCAGACCGTACGTCAAGCGGAGTTGACCGGTCAGGGTATTGATATTCGGCGACACCAGGCTCGGTGTCGTGTTACTGACCACGGTGAATTTCAGCTTGGGATCCGGCGTTTCCACGTCATCGAAGGCGGCCCAGAGGTTGATGACCGTGACCGGCGCGTCCTCGTTCACCGAGACATTGGCAATTCCCCTGGCCTGTGGCGGCCGGTTCGCGGCGTGAAGAGAACCAACGAACAAGAACGCGCTCACCAACGCCAGCGCGCCGGAACGGAATGAAAACGGAGACATGTGACGGCCTCAATAACAATGGGCGATGATGCCCACCGCGAGCGACGAACAGATTCCAGGCCCGATCCGTTATTCAACCAAGATGTGACACGAATGCATAGGGTGACAGTTGAACATTTACCTTGGCTCGCGATGTTTGACCGAGGTGATGAGTTTATCAAACCCCCGACACAGCAGCAGGACAAGATTTACCCCCCGCGACTCGTCGGGGCGAAGACTATCGCGGTCTCTGATGACTGTGCAGAATGAACGTCGAAATATTTGCGTTGTCGCCGAATGGAAACGTCGTCATGGGCCATGAGGAAACGATCAATCTGTTTGCCGACTGGAAACAGGGCGATGAGGATGCTGCGTTCGTCATGTTCGAGCGCTATGTCAGCCGGTTGACGGCGCTGGCTCGCAGCCGGTTGTCATCACGGATGCAGCAACGGCTGGATCCGGACGATATTGTCCAGTCGGCTTACCGGGTGTTCTTCGATCGGGCCAGCCGGAACGAGTTTTCCCTGCAACGGACGGGCGATTTATGGCGGTTGATGGCGGCGATCACGCTGAAAAAAGTGCAGGCCAAAGTCGAGTTTCATCAGGCCCAAAAGCGGTCGATTGCCAGTGACGCCGGTCAGAGTGATGCGTCTTCGTTCTACGCCACGCCCTTGGAAGCCGTCGACCGGGAACCGACGCCGGACGAATCGGTCGCCTTGGTCGAGGAAATTCAGCACGTGCTGGGGCGACTGGACCCGGCTCAGCGGGAAATTGTTGAGAAACGGCTGGGCGGGATGGAGATCGAGGAAATTGCCGACGCCGTCCACCGGTCGGAGCGGACGGTCCGCCGGGCCTTGGAAGCCGTTCGAAAGTTGCTGGAAGAGCGGTTGTTCGCCCCGTCCACGGATTAAACCGTACACCGGCGGACGGGAACGGACTGCGGCTCCGGTATCCGCCGAAAATCGGAGAGTGCGGACTCTGTTCCCACCGGCACGATCCGGAAAAGTCTTGCGGAGAACGGGAATTCGGTCCTTGATTTCCCCGGTCTGCACTGGTCAGAATGCACGGCTCGTGGCGGGGCTGTTCGCGGGTCCGCTGGAAAGTGGCGCAGTTTGCGCTGTTTCCGGAAAGGCGAACAGCCACGCGTGTCACTCTTCTGCCCGCCTCTCGGAAACGCAATCGCGATGAAATTCCTCGAAGGCCAAACCGTCGGTGTCGACCTGGGTACGACTTACTCCGCGATCGCTCAAATGACGGCGGACGGCAATCCCGTCTCGCTGCTGAACGCGGATGGCCGGAACATCACTCCATCCGTTGTGATGCTCGGTGATGACGGCTCCGTGGTGGTCGGTCCCTCCACCGAACGCGCGTCGCAGGAATCACCGGATCACATCGTCGAAGCCGTGAAACGGCAAATGGGCAACAAGAACTTCTACGTCATCTTTCAGAACAAGAAACTGACCGCGGAATTCATCTCGGCCCTGATTCTGAAGAAAATGAAACAGGACGCGGAGAAGACGGTCGGCCCGATCACCAACGCCGTGATCACCGTGCCCTACTACTTCAACGATGTCCGCCGCAAAGCGACTCAGGATGCCGGCCGGATTGCCGGGCTGAATGTCGTGGACATCATCAACGAACCGACGGCGGCCACGCTGGCCTATGCGTGGATGAAAGGCGAACTCGGCCGCACCGATGTCAAGCAGGATGCCAAGACCATCCTGGTCTACGACCTCGGCGGGGGCACCTTCGACGTCACCGTGGTCCGCTACACGCCCACACAGTTCCGGGTGCTCGCCACCGACGGTGACGTGATGCTCGGCGGGATCGACTGGACGCGCCGCCTTGTCGACCACGTGGCCGAGCAGTTCCAACGCAAGTTCGGCATTGATCCGCGCTCCAGCGCGGAATCGGTGCGGAGCTTTTCGCTGGACTGTGAAGATGCCAAGCGAGCCCTGAGCACCAAGACGCAAGTTCCGCTGACCGTCTATCACGCGGGAAAAACTCTGACGCTGGCCCTCACCCGCAACGATTTCGAGCGGATGACCAGCGACCTGTTGCAGCGGACGCAGGACACGACAGAACTCGTGCTGCAACAAGCCAAAGTGGATCCCCGCACGCTGAGCGAAGTGGTCCTCGTCGGCGGTTCGACCTACATGCCCGCCGTCGAGAAGATGCTGGCGGAAGTCTGCCAGCGGGAACCATCGCGTGAGTTGAAGCCGGAAGAAGCCGTCGCCCAAGGGGCCGCCATTCATGCGGCGATTCTCGAAGCCCGGGAGAACCGCGGGTCGACGCAAATTGCCCAGGCCGTCATTCAACGGCTGCGCGCCGTGCAGACGTCCGACGTCAATTCACACTCGCTGGGTGTGAAGGTCTCCGATCCCGAGAATCGCGGGAAGAAGATCAACCACATCATGATCCCCAAGAACTCGCCGGTGCCGTGCAGCTTCAGCCAGCGGTTTGTCACCAACTCGCCGAACCAGCGAAAGATTCACGTTTACATTCTGGAAGGGGACACCCGCGATCCGGATGCGTGTTCACAGATCGGCGACTTCCAGGTGGTTGACCTTCCAGCGAACTTGCCTGCCGGTTCACCGGTGGAAGTGACGTACAGTTATGACGCCAATGGCCGCATTCATGCTTCGGCCAAGGAACTGACGAGCAACAAGACGGCGGAAGCGTCCATCGTTCGCGACAGCGGTCTGAGCGACCAGAACGTGGATGCCTTCGAGAATCTCGCCTCGACCTACCAGGTCGAGTAACGGTCTCGTGCATCGGAGTACATCGTCAAACCTAGAAGCCCAGGGAATGCTTTCCCTGGGCTTTTTTCGTTTCTCGACCGCTTCCGAACACCGTCTTGACGCTAACGCAGTTGTCACCTAGATTCCGCACGCTTCTCGATGAGGGGACCGTCGTGCCGTCCGGTGCGTCCGTACTTCCATCGGAAACCGCAGGTGTTTGTGTCGAAGGGTCCAGATTTACCGGGAACCCCGTTCGATGCCGGGTCGTCGATTGTTTTCATGCCAGCATTTCACCGCCACAGAGTCGGTCACGCACTCGTTGCGCGCCCTGTGGTTGTGCGGACTCCTGATCCTGGCCACCGGGTGTGCCTCGGGTCCGCAGGGTGAAATTTATACGGTCGATAAACTCCCGACCAACATGATCGCGGCGAAGCGCGACAACGCCAAAACCATTGATCTCTCTCGGCTGGCCAGCGCCAGCGGCAACAGTGAAATCATCGACAAAGGCGACGTCCTCCAGATCAATATCGCGGCGGGGCTTAACGAAAAAGACATCGTTCCGCTCACAGCTCGTGTCCGGGAAGACGGTCAGGCTGAGATTCCTGTGGTCGGCCCCGTGGCCGTTGCCGGGCTGGAAATGGAAGCCGCCGAAGCGGCGATTGCCGCGGCCTGTATTGAGCGTCAGCTCTATCGGGCCCCGCATGTCACCGTCACGATGAAACATCAGCGCGTCAATAAAGTGACTGTAGTCGGTGCCGTGAAAGAACCCGGCGTGTATGCGGTCCCTCGGCGTTCCAGTGATCTTCTGGCCGCGCTCGTTGCGGCTGGCGGATTGTCGGATGATGCGGGAACCAAAGTCGAAATTCGTAACCCCCGCAAGGCCCCTGCGGGTGGAGAATTCAGCCTGCCTCCCATTGCTTCGGGAGCATCCGAAGATGGTGTTGACTCCGTCGGTTTCTCCGTTGCGGCCGATCCGGTTGCCGCACGGATGGAATCCATCAAAGTCGATCTGATTACCGCCACGAAAGCCGGTACCGGCGGCTACGAAATCCTCGACGGTGGCGTGGTCATGGTCGAAAAGCGCGACCCTGAACCGGTCCATGTGCTGGGCCTGGTGAAGAATCCCAACCGGTATGAATTCCCGATCGCTCAGGACCTCCGGCTGCTCGACGCTCTGGCCCTTGCCGGCGGGATCTCGAACCCGGTTGCCAACAAGGTGTATGTGATCCGACACAAGCCGAACTCGAATGAAACGGCGATTGTGTCCACGAATGTCTCGGAAGCCAAACGCAACGATGCACACAACATCATGCTGGTGCCGGGCGATGTGATCAGTGTGGAACAGTCGCCGGCGACCGTGTTGATCGACGCTCTGAAGGTCGTCAACTTCGGCTTGGGAGCCTCGGTTCCGCTCTTCTAACGATCGCCGCGCATTCCGCAATTGGGGGGAGGATGGAGAACGACGCCACATCGCAGCCGACGGAAGCCGTGCGCAGTACTGCACTGGCTGAAGTGATGCGCTTCCTGCACATCGTCTGGATGCGCCGGATGCTGCTGTTGCTCTGCGTCACGGTTGTGGGCGGACTGGGTGCGGCCTATTACATGACGGCCACACGTAAGTATGAATCGTTTGCGGAAGTCCTCGTCATCCAGGTTCCGGGAACGCGCTCAGACAAGAATGATCAAACCCAATTTCAGATTCAGTCGCAGTTGCCGACGTGGCAGAAGGTGATTATCAGCGATGACGTGCTGGAAATCGCGGCCAAGAAGATCCCCGCCAAATACCGCGGCGATTTAAAGACCATTCCCCGCGACAAATGGGCCGCGGTCCTGCGCGGCAGCCTCACCGTCACCCTGATTCGGCAGGCGAGCGTCATCAATGTGCGCTGTGTCTGGAACAATCCGGAAACGGCACAGTTTGTCGTCACCGCGGTGGTCGATGCCTACCTGAAGTACATGGACGAACAGAATCGCAGTACATCGCGCGAAGTCCTCGCCACCCTGATGAAGGACAAGCGTGAAGTCGAACAGCAACTCGACGCAAAGGAATCACGGCTCAACGAGTTGAAGAGTAAATATGGGCTCTTCCTGAACGGGAACAATCAAAACGGTGGACACGACGACCATCTTCTGGTCGAGACCACGCGCAAGTTTAATACGGCCCTTGCGGATGCCATGCAGGAGACCGCGAAGGCGTATTCCTTCTACAACGCCGTCAGTTACGCCGTCCGCAACGGCGGGGACATTCATCAGTATTTGAGCCAAGCGGCCGATGGCGTCGGCAAACGATTGCTGGAGCAGGAACTCGGCCTGGGCGACGGCGACAATTACACGCTGGTCCGCTTCGAACAGCAGCTCAACGACGACCGCGCCGAACTTCAAACCAAACTGCTGAAGCTCGGCCCGCGGCATCCCGATGTACAAACGCTGCAAGGTAAAATCGCGAGCACCGAGTCGTACCTCACCAATCGCAACGTCGCGACCGCCCAACGGTTGCGGCAGATGCAGACCTCGGACCTCGCTCCGCGGCTGCTGCAAATGGCGCAACAGCGTTTCACCCAGGCGCAGGGACACGAACAGTCGCTGCGGCGACAGTTTGAGCAAGCCAATGCGGCGGCGCTCAGCATGAACAAACGCCTGGCAGAACTCGAGCGCATCGAAAACGACGTCAAACGCCATCGGTCCTATTACGACCTGATTCTCGACCGCATGCGGGATCTCGATATGGGAGCCGACAACGGTCTCCGGATTCATGTGATGACTCCCGCAAAGATTTCGCGCGTCCCGGTGGCTCCAAAACTGTCACTGATCGGAATGATCAGCCTCGTGCTGGGTGTCGGTTTCGGCGTGGTCGTGATCTATGTGCTGGATGCGATCGATGATCGCTTCAAATCTCCGGATGAACTGCAATGGCAACTCGGGTTGCCGGTGTTGTCGATGATCCGTCAGATGCCCGAATTGCCGGGAGCGGGCATTGATACCGTCGTCACCTTTGCCAAACCGGACAGCATTGAATCGGAATGCTTCCGCACCTTGCGGAGTGCGATCACGTTCTGTCAGGGCGATACACAACGGCTCGTCGTCACGAGTACCGAACCGGGCGACGGCAAGACGACCACACTCGCCAACCTCGCTGTCGCCTTCGCACAAGCCAAGAAGAAGACTCTGCTCATCGATGCCGACCTTCGTCGTCCCGGCATGACGCAGTTGCTGGAACTGAAGGGTGCCCGCGGACTGTCACAAGTGCTGCGCGATACCCTGCCGGTTGCCGAAAGCTGCCTCGAAAACATCTTCCACATCGGTGTCGAAAACCTCGACGTGATGCCGTCCGGACCGCGGCCGGCCAACCCGTCGGAACTTCTCTCCACCGAACGGTTCAACGACATCATCGCCTGGGCCGAAACGGTCTACGATCAGATTCTGATCGATGCCCCTCCGATTCTAGCGGTGACCGATCCGGCCATCATTGGCCGTATGGTGGATGGGGCGATGGTGGTGATTCGTCCCGATAAGAACCGCCGCAAAATGGTGGTCCGCGCGATTGAATCGTTCCGTGGCACCGGTGTCCGTGTCCTCGGCATCGCCGTCAACCACCTTGCCGATTCGATGTCCAACGAATACGGCTACGGTTATGGCTACGGTTACGGTTACGGCTACGGTCACGATGAAGCCCCGGAAGTCGGCCACGAGAGCGCGCCGCCAACGACGCACTCCTTCGAGTCCGATGACGAGGACGATGAACCGGTCTCCTACCGCCGGGCCGCGTGATGTCGTCCCTCCTGCGGCCGTTGGGACGAACCGGGCTGATGGTCCCGCCGCTCGGTTTCGGGGCGTTCAAGATCGGCCGCAATCAAGGTATCAAGTATCCCCAGCCTTACGACCTGCCCGATGACGCCGCGGTTTCGCGACTCCTCAACGGCGTGCTCGATCTCGGTTGCACGCTGATTGACACCGCCCCGGCGTATGGTCTCAGTGAAGAACGAATCGGCCGCGCGATCGGTTCCCGCCGCCACGAGTTTGTCCTTTCCACCAAAGTCGGCGAGACCTTCGCTGACGGGCAATCGACCTACGATTTCTCACGCCCCGGTCTCGAAGCCAGCTTGCAGCGCAGCCTGACCCGGTTGCGGACCGATGTGCTGGACATCGTCTTCATTCATTCGAATGGGGATGACGAACGGATTCTGACGGAAACCGAAACCGTGGCGGTACTTCACGAATGGAAAGCCCGCGGGACAATCCGCGCGATCGGGCTTTCCGGCAAGACAGTGACCGGAGCACAACAAGCCTTGAAGTGGGCCGATGTGCTGATGGTCGAGTATCACCTCGACGACATTTCCCACGCCGCCGTGATGGAAGCCGCAGCGAAACAGAACGTCGGTGTGTTCGTCAAAAAGGGAATGGCGTCGGGGCGGTTACCCCCCACCGACGCCATCCGGTTTGTGTTGAATCACAGTGCCGTGAGCAGTCTGATTCTTGGTGGATTAAACCTGGCACACTTTCAAGCCAACTGGCAAACGGCGGTGGCAGCGGCCGGTTGACCCGACCGACGGAATCACTTCAGCCCCTCAGGTTTCGGTAGCTTCGGATTGATTTTGAGGGCTTTCTCATAGGCCTCGCGGGCGGCTTCCTGATGATTCTGTCGAATTGCCAAGGCACATTTGAGGAGCCATACCTGGTCCATTGCAGCGGCCTGAAATTCCAGTTGAGTCAGGTCATCGGCCGCCGCAGCATACTCCCCGAGTTCGGTTCGAGCCCGAGCCCGTCCCAACAGTGCCTCTTCGTATTGATCGGGCGGTAAAATCTTGGCATCGATGGCTTTCGAAAAAAGCTCGTCGGCCGCTTTCCATTCTTTTTTCTCTAAGGCAGCAAGCCCCTCGGCGGCAGCGGTGGTGGCAGAGATTCCAGCGCGACTTGGACCGGTGGACTGTCCGCAACCCGCGGCTGAGAACACCGAGCCACTTGCGATTCCGATATAGCAGAGCACGCCAATCCGAAACCGGCTAGAAATCACCGATGCTCTCCCCGTCGTTACGTCCGCCGACTGAACGCCAGAGATTGGTATCGATGTTGTCGCTCACAAACTTCACGGCACCATCGGCCAGCAGGCAGTGTGCGCCACCGGTGTGCAAGCTGCGGGCGGAGATGATGGCATGTTCGCCGGGGGTATCCGAGATCGCGCTCAGAGTTCCGCAGTCCTGACCCTTCCAGTTCGGGGTGGCGACATGGTTGTACATCGTGCCGGAGTAAGCCCCGAACGGCCAGCCGTTCGAGAAGTCGGAATCGACGAGCCACCTGCCGAAGGATGAGAAATTGAAGTTGCTCACTGCCGGTGTGTAGTTGACACATTCATTGTAGAAAACTGTCGGGTCAAACAACACGCTCGGCGAACGTCGGTTCGGTGAGGTAATGACATCCGACTTTGCCGGGAGGACTGACGCCATCGGTGCACCAGTTCCCTTTGTCCGTTCCGCGAACATCGCTGAGTTTGACATCCCGTCGGTGAAGTCGCGGTCCGCCAGTGCCACGCCTGCGGAAAACGCACCGTTTCCTCCGCAGGGTAACGATTTGTTCGCATAGTAGCCCGTGCCTCCCGTGAAACTGGCACTGTAATTCAACGGTGCCGCGGTGGAACTTGCTCCTGCGAACGGCGTATTACCACCAAAATTATAGACGTAGTTGTTTTCGGTGATCACACGGCCCGTAAACGGATCGGACGGGCACAGGAACAACCCCGCGGCATTCGCATAGGCAGCGTAATTCTCGTTCAGGACTGTGGTCAGGCCGGTCGTCATCCGCTGGGAATTTGTGTTCATGTTAATCAGGTTGTAGATGTTGGCCTGATCCATGTAAGGCAGGATGAACACGTGAACCGATCGGAAACCAGCAAATGAGGTTCCCGGTGTCGCGGAAGTGTAGCTGGTATAGCCTCCAGGGTTCACGGTGCCGTTGACAACAAGGTCTGGCAACAACCGGCCAGGGGGAAACCGGGAATGTGTGGAGAGATAGTTATGCAGTGCCAACCCAATCTGCTTCAGATTGTTGCGGCACTGCGTCCGGCGGGCGGCTTCCCGTGCCTGCTGCACTGCGGGAAGAAGCAGGGCAATGAGAATGGCGATGATCGCAATCACCACCAGCAACTCGATGAGCGTGAATCCGACGGATCGCCGCCGCGGCGACCGATGACAAGCTGACAGACGGTTCATCATTCACTCCAGAATAAGTACATAGAGGAACTGCAACAACGATCTCGTTCCTCCATGAACGCGACACCGGGGGATGTCTCCGTCTTGAGTTTCTGACAGATTCTAGGCTTCCCTCGTGAAGACGAGGCCAAGTCTGTGTGAATCTTTCTTCACAATTGGCGAGTGACTTCCTCTTCCTTCTGAACGTGAAACGATCCCCGATGTCTTCCCTGCCGCCCAAAAGCAAGAGTTGTTCGGCATCTATTTGGAGCGCTGATGAGATGCCGCCCTCTCAGGAGAAACGACGGCGGCGAATATCATGACGAGCGGAACTCAGTGTGTCCAACATTTTCTGGTGACGTAGTAGAATGAGCCTATCAGGGACAAGACATGATTCCATCGTCCGAACTTCAGACCAACCGGCTGCGACTTCGTCGCTGGGTTGCCGATGACCGTGACCCGTTCGCGGCGATGAACACCGATCCGCGGGTGCTGGAGTTTCTTCCACGGGCGCTGTCGCGCGCGGAAAGCGACGCCTTGGTCGATCGCATCGAAGCTCATTTCGAGCATCATGGCTTCGGGCTGTGGGCTGTCGAGATTGCTGGGGTCACGCCGTTCGTTGGCTTCATCGGGCTCTCGATTCCGCGGTTTGAGGCCCACTTCACGCCGTGTGTGGAGATTGGCTGGCGACTTGCCGCAGAGTTTTGGAACCAGGGTTATGCCACGGAAGGAGCCCGCGCCGCGGTACAGTTCGGGTTCGAGTCGCTGGGGCTGTCGGAGATCGTGTCGTTCACCGTCCCCGCGAATCACCGTTCCCGCCGAGTGATGGAAAAGCTCGGCATGACGCACAGTCCTATCGACGATTTCGAGCATCCTGCGTTACTGGAAGGCGACCCGCTCCGGCGGCACGTGCTGTATCGGATCCGGTCTGGTGAGCGGCGTTGAGGCGCGGCCTGTTCCGGTTTACGACCGACAGAATTCGGCCCTTGCAATCCTGTGGTCGCGCTGTAGGATTTTGCGTGACTCGGGTGCTGGAGGGCGTGTGGCCTTCCGGAGAATAGGGAAGACGGTGCGAATCCGTCGCGGTCCCGCCGCTGTAACCGGGGACGAACGCTGCAAGGCCACTGCGGAGGATTCCGTGGGAAGGCGCAGTTAGTAGATCGATCCGGAAGCCAGAAGACCTGCCCGTCAGTCGTAGAACATAGCCAACGTTCTGCGCGAACGACACGACTTGGCCGCACTCCCCTGCGCAATCTGGTGTAGATTGTGTTGCAGGATGTGTTGTCGCACCACGTTCTGGTGGTGTGAACGCCGTGTCGTGCGCAGTGCGGCGGCTCCGTCGGCAGAACGGAGAGTCTTGATGCGAAGTCTTTTGTCCCCCCGTTTTTGTGTGCCACGGCCGTGTCGGCCGTGTGATCAATCTCAGCGTTCCCCCACATCTCACGGCCGACACGGCCGTGGCACACACCCGCAACTCGGGTTCACGCTGATCGAACTGCTGGTGGTGATTGCGATTATCGCCATTCTGATTGGGCTGTTGTTGCCCGCCGTACAACAGGCGCGGGAAGCCGCCCGGACGACGCAGTGTCGCAACAGCTTGAAGCAGTTGGTGCTCGCCCAGCACAACTACAGCGACGTCTTCGCGGGACATCTCATTCCAAACATCGTGGAAGATTCCGCGCGCATGAACAACCTGATGACGTTCTCCGGTCCGCAAGGAACCGCACAGTATTGGTTCGGGACCGTCAACTTCGATGAACCGCTTCCCGAGAAGCAGCTCGACTTCACCCGCGGTCCGCTCGCCAAGTTCATCGAGACCAGCTACCAGTCGTTCCAGTGTCCGAATTTTGGTCCCGGGCAGATGGATTCCGTGCGCTTCGGGAAACCGGCAACGGGATACGGTCACAACGGGCACTTCCTGTCCCGAGCCTCAGGCGTGGCGTATATCCCGCCGACTTACGCCGCGGCCCCATCCCCGTTGCCGCTGACCCGGCAAATGCGCGATGTGGTCCAGATGACCGGGACCTTGGTCTTCGCCGACAGTGCCGGCGTGTTCTGCGTCGACTTTGCCTGCACGACCAGCCAGCTTCGGGAAAACTGGACGCTGGAACCTCCGGCCGGTGACGCCGCCGCGATGGCGCAAGGGGTCTTCTTCGGCGATTTCCCGAGTGTCCACTTCCGCCACAACGATACGGCAAACGTGGCGTTTCTGGACGGTCACGTGGAAACCCGCGGCCGCGGTTGGCTTGCCCCGGCATTCGGCGACATCGCCAAGATGGAAAAGGCGCGGCTGGGATACGTCGGCGATCGTCTCACCGATCCGAAGTTCCAGAATGAATGGTACGACCGTGAGTAGTACCACCCTCAACACAACGGTTTTCGTAGCCTCGGTTGTCTTGATGGTCGGATGCAGTCAACAACAGACCACACTGGCGGAAGTGACAGACCGCGTCTACTTCGACATTGCAACGCAGCAACCGATGACGTTGCCGGTGCAGATGGAGATTCCGGCGAAACATCCGCAGACAGGGAAGAAGACCATCGTTCCCGCACTGTATTGCCCACAGTGCGGGCGGTGGTATGCCTCTCCACCGGCGGAAGTCCTGCAACGCTCGGCGGCGGCGTATCGCTGTCCGAAAGGGGGCCATCCGATGTCTCCCAACGGGACCCGGCCTCCCGCCTGATTGCTGCTCGTGCTGATGAGAGTGTCCGTATGTCCGAACCCATCCCGATCGTGCTGAGCTGGAGCGGCGGCAAAGATTGTCTGCTGATGCTCCGACGCATGCAGTCCGATGTTCGGTATCGGATTGTGGGCTTGCTGACCACCGTGTGGGCGGACCAGGGGTGTGTGGCGATGCACGGGGTTCCGGTCTCGTTGCTGCAAGCTCAAGCGGCAGCGCTGGGATTGGAAGTCACGCAGATGGAAGTCCCGCGGTTTCCGTCGAATGGGGTGTACGAAGCCGCGCTGGTTCGGGCACTCGAAGGATTTCGATCACGAGGAGTGCAGACGCTGGCTTTCGGCGATCTGTTCCTCACGGAGATTCGAGAATACCGCGAGGAACTCTGCCGCCGAATTGGGATGTCGGCGGTCTTTCCGTTGTGGGGCATTCCGACGACGACACTCGCGCAGGAGTTTATCACCGCGGGATATCATGCCCAGATTTGTTGTACCGATCCGCGTTTGGGTCGCGAAGTGCTGGGGACCGCGTACAATACCGACTTTGTAAATCGTCTGCCTGCGGGGATTGATCCTTGCGGGGAGAACGGTGAGTTTCACACGTTTGTCACGAACGGTCCTGAATTTCGTGGGCTCGTGACAGCGAGGCTGGCAGGGACAATCGCGGCCGATGGTTTTTACTGGGCCCGATGGGCCGAGTGGGGCACGGAACCGCATACCGAGAACATCGATCAGCCGTGCAACCGCACGGCCGTTTTAGCAGGAGAACATTTCGCATGAATCGCAAGTTGGCATTCTGGTTGGGGCTGTTCACATTCACGTTTGTGGTCCGAATTCTGCCCTATGCGTTGGAAGCATTCGGGGTGATGAAGATCGATCCGGAGACCACGTGGTATCCGTGGAATTTTTCGCCGCTCGTCGCCGTGTGTCTGTTCAGCGGTGCGTGTGTGGCCGATCGCCGTTGGGCCTGGACCGCGCCGCTTGTGGCGTTTGCGCTCAGCAACTTCGCCATGTGGGGACTCACCGGTCATCGCGAGTTCGCGTTCTCGCCGAGTCAACCACTGATTATGGTCACCGTCATGGGCATCATCGCGCTCGGAGAGATTCTGCGGTCTTCACCCAAATGGCAAACGGCGTTGGTCTCCGGCGTGATTGCGGAATCGATCTTCTTCGTGGTTACGAATTTTGCCGTGTGGTACTTCGGTGAAGGGGGCATCTATCCGCTCACTTTGAACGGCCTGATGACTTGCTACATCGCTGGTCTACCCTTCTTCGGCCGCAGTCTGATGAGCACATCCTTTTTTGCGGGCCTCCTCTTCAGCCCCGTTGGTCTGCGGCTCGCCGGTGTGCAACCGGCGCCGGTCTTGCAGCCGGAACCAGTCCGTGTGGTTGCCTGACCAACGGTGGATGACAGCGTGTGCCACGGCCGTGTCGGCCGTGCGAAGTGGCAAAAGGCATTGGAAAATCACATGGCCATGACGGCCGTGGCACACGGAATTCAGCAGACGGATTCTCATGTCTTCACCGCGAGTCGTGTCGTTGATTGCCAGCGCGACTGAATGGGTAGCCGCGCTCGGGGCTGCGGAATGGTTGGTGGGGCGGTCGCATGAGTGTGATTATCCGCCAGAGGTGCTGACATTGCCGGCATGCAGTGCGGCGAAGTTCGATGTCCATGGCGACAGCCGCCAGATCGATGAGCGAGTCAAGTCCGTGCTGCTCGACGCCACGTCGGTCTATCGCGTTGACACGGCTCAACTGGAAGCGTTGCAACCGACGGTGATCATCACACAGACGCAGTGCGAAGTCTGTGCGGTCAGTCTGAAAGATGTTGAAGCCGCCGTGTGCGGATGGGTGTCCTCTCGCCCGCAAGTGGTGGCGTGTGAACCGAACACGCTGGCCGATGTCTGGGCCGATGGGCGCCGCATCGCCACGGCGCTCGGACGTGTCGAAGAGGGCGAGCAATTGCTCACTTCGATGCAACAGCGCTTGCAGGAGATCAGCGCCGCCTGCCGCGCGCTGGGCGAACCGGCACCACGGGTGGCGTGTGTGGAATGGCTGGAACCGTTGATGGCCGCCGGGAACTGGATTCCCGAACTGGTGGAACGGGTCGGCGGTGTCTCCCTCTTCGGCGAAGCCGGAAAACACTCTCCGTGGATGACGTGGGACGCGCTCGTTGCTGCCGACCCTGATGTCATCATCGCCATGCCGTGTGGGTTCGACCTGCCGCGGACACTCTCCGAGATGCGCTGGCTCACGGAACGACCCGATTGGCGGAAGCTCCAAGCTGTGCAGAATGGCCGTGTGGTCGTGACCGATGGCAACTCGTTCTTCAATCGACCGGGACCGCGGCTGGTGGAGTCGGCGGAAATCCTCGCCGAGATTCTGTACCCCGGCCAATTCGATTCCGGTCACCGCGGCCCCGCTTGGCACCCGCTGTGAAGTTTCAGAAGCCCAGGGAATGCGTTCCCTGGGATGTCATGGCTTTTTGTTGAGCACGGCCGCGTTGCGGAGGCGGGCTTCATCGACGAGGAGGCTGAGTCGCGCATCCAGCTTGCCGTTCTGTCGGTCGAGTTGATCGATGCTGATCTTTGATGCGGCATGTTCGCCTTCGAGGCTGGCGATGATGGCCTCCCCAGCGAGGCCGTGGTCTTTCTTCCACGGGTTGGCGGCCCCATCGACTTTGAATCGCCGGAAGATCTCCGCAGCTTCCTCTCGCCGTCCGCGCTGAAGATAAATGATGGCCAGCCGCAGTTCCGCGGACTGCCGGTCCATTTCCTGTCTTCCGGTGGGATCGGCGGGATAATCAACGACGGCTTTCCACGCCGCTTCGTCATCACCGCTCCGCATGGCACGGAAATACTGGGCGGCGATGCTCGGTTCCTGTGGGACGGCGGGATCGGGCGGGGCTTCTTTGGCGAAGGGGTCACCGGTCCGCATGGCCCAACCCACCCCTGCTGCGGCGAGCCCAATCAACACCGCGGCCATGGCGATCCGTCCCAGTTGGCGACGCAACGGTCGATCAAACACCTGGCCGATTCGCCGCCGGGCGGAAGTCCGACTCGTTGCCGTCATGCTGCTGGTGATGGAACCGTCTTTGCCAATGTACTGCTTCTGCAGCGTTTTCAACTCGTTGAGCAGCGTTTGCGGATCCGTGAAGCGGTCTTCGCGCTTCTTGGCCATCATCTTGTGAATCAGGTCACACAGGGCTGTCGGCAAATCCGGCCGCCATTCCTTCAACGGCTTTGGTGGATTGTTGAGGTGTTGCACAGCGATGGCGAGCGCATTTTCCCCGGTAAACGGCGGCTTGCCAGCAAGCATGTGGTATGCCATCGCGCCGAAGGAATACTGATCGCTCCGATGATCGACTCCTTTGCCTCCCACTTGTTCGGGGCTCATATACAGTGGTGTGCCCATCGTCACGCCGACTTGTGTCAGTTCGACTCGTTCGCCCTGTTGCGTGAGCTGTGCGAGTCCAAAGTCGGCGACTTTCGCTTCCCCCTTCTTGGTGAGGAGAATGTTTTCCGGTTTGATATCCCGATGGACGATGCCGGAATTGCAGGCGACCTGCAAAGCCGCTGCGATCTGTTTCAGGATGTGCAAAACGATCGGGACTTCCAGCGGGCCTTTGCGGCGCATGAATTCGCGCAGGTTGCCCCCGCGGACGTATTCCTGGGCGATGAAGTGGCAGCCGTCCTGCTCGCCGATGGAATAAACCTGCACGATATTCGGATGGTTGAGGCCCCCCGCCGCCGTCGCTTCGTGACGGAAGCGTTTGACATAGGTGGCGTCAGCCAGAAACTCCGGTCGCAGGACTTTGATCGCGACCTGCCGTTGCAGTGTGGTCTGGTCGGCCAGATAAACCTCGGCCATTCCCCCTTTACCGATGCGGCGGAGGATCTGAAATTCGCCGAGCGTTTTCCCCGTCAAATCGAACGGTTCCGCCGTCCCCGTGGCAGGAGACGGACTTCCGGACGACGGCGTGGTATTCCCCGCAGACATGCAACCAACCTTTTCGGACACCCAAGGCGAACCAACCCATCAACAATCGATCATAGAGCGATTGCCCGGACCGAAGCAATTCCAGCGTTCGAAAGTCACCGGACGATAAGCAACGAATCCTTAAGGGGCGGTGAAGAAAATGGACAGTGGCCAGCCAGAGAGGAACGGCACCAGTTCGCCACGGGCAATTCCCTGTTCCCTCACTTCGGCACCGCGATCATGTCCAGCGTCAACGTTCTTCCCAGGAAACCGGTCCCGGTGACGACGGCTTTGGAAGCTGCGGGTGGACGGTCTGGATCGTAGAATTCCGGTCGGACTTCATTCAGCTTCGCGCTGATCTCGTCATCGGCGACGTAGTACGTTGCTTTGGCCAGATGCTGCAGATCGCTGCCAGCAGTTTCGGTCACACGCTTCAACGTGGCAAAAACATCCCGAACTTCCTCTGCACTGCTCGGCTTGTCGGTTTTACCGAAGAGGCCGCCGACAAAAATCTGGCCCGGTTGATTGATCCGCGTCACCCGGGCAAACACCGGCGAGGCTTTCATCTCCGGCGGGGTCAAGAATTCGATCCGGGGCGCGTCCGGCTGCCGGCGGGTCGAGACTACCATCTCAATTTCAATTGGCAGTGTCGATTTCCATTCCACCAGCGACACCGGTGGTGCGACGTCTTCACCAAAGGCGGCCACAATTTCCTTCACGGCTACTGCCGAGTCTTTCATCGGTGTGAGAAAGGCTTTGATATGGACCACATCGGACGGCTGACATTCGAGGAATTTCAACGTGTTGAAGAGACTTTCCATCGTCTTCCTGGTCGCATCAGCCAGCGTACCATCGCCTTTTTCAGCTTGACCGGAAATATACGCCACGCCGTATGGTGGAAGATGAGCCCGTGGTGACGGCTGGCCCTTCACGATCGGTTTTTCACGACGAACCATGCCCTCGCTCGGTGGTGTGAGCACTTCACCGATGGCGTCCAGCCCCACGACCACGCCACCACCCGGCAATGCCGTCTGCACAAAGGAAACCGCCGGCTGGTAGGTGCCGCTGTAACGTTTCACCAACTGTTTGGTCACCAGCGCGGTCACGGACGGTTCATACACATAGACATTCAGCTTGAGCAGTTGCTTCGGTGGCAGCACGCGGTCTAGCTGCTGAAAGACGTCATGCACCTGATCTTCCGGCGGCGTTGGTGCAATTCGTGGCCCTGTGGGGAAGATCTGTCCCGTGTAGACGAGGTACCCCCATTCCGAGACCACGGCCTCGGCCTGCCCGGTCTTTGGATTGCCCTCAATCGATTTCGGCTCGATCTTCTGTTCGGCCGCGAGACACATCGTGAGTAGGAACGCACTGCTGAGTAACGACATCGATTCATCCTGGGCCGCGTTTCCGAGTAAAAATCCTGTTGCGACGCGTCGCGGCATCGGGCTCTATCATACACAGAATGACCCGTTTGGGAGACGGTCAGCGTGGGTCAAGAGCGGATGTTTTCGTGCGCGGACCGAGCGCAAGGTTTGACCGATCTTGGTCTCACAGCATGCTCGGGATTGCACATTCACGATCTGGAACACACGATGATACTACGGCAGTGAATGACGACGAGAGACAACGACGTACTCCCTCTGAACGGAACGGGCCGGAATGATGAAAGTCTGGACGCGACGAGCGGTGTTGCAAGCGGCGGCGATCGCTGCCTGCGGGACGGCCCTTGCGCAAACTCCCTCCGCGCGGCCCGGCATTGTCGATACTCACACGCACTTCTATGACCCCACGCGCCCGGAAGGTGTCCCGTGGCCGTCGCCAGATGACAAGTTTCTCTATCGTCCGGTGTTGCCCGCGGAATACCGACAGATGACGAAAGACCACGGCGTCGTCGGGACGGTCGTTGTCGAAGCCAGTCCGCGGCCGGGCGACAACCAGTGGATTCTCGATCTGGCAGCGAAAGACCCGTTCCTGCTTGGTCTGGTCGGCAACCTCGCGCCTGCATCGAAAGAGTTCGCGGAGCATTTTTTGAAGCTCGTCGAACAACCGAAATTCCTCGGTCTCCGCGTCAATTCCGGTCCGTTGGGGATCGGCCTTGATAAGCCCGATTTCATGGCCGACATCAAAAAACTGTCGGATGCCAATCGAGAACTCGATGTGAACGGTCGGCCGGATCTGCTGCCGATGGTGGATAAGCTGGCAACGAAATTGCCCGAACTGCGAATCGTGATCAATCATTTGGCCAATGTTCGCATCGACGGTCCGATGCTGGACGCCACCTGGTTGCAGGACTTGAAAGCCGCGGCGAAACATCCCCACGTGTTCCTCAAAGTGAGTGCGCTGGTGGAAGGGGCATCGCAGGAAAACCGCACGGCACCGACCGATCCCGGTTACTACAAGCCCGTCCTGGATGCCGTGTTCGATGTCTTTGGTGATCAACGGGTGATCTACGGCAGCAACTGGCCGGTCAGCGCGCGCTTCGGCAGCTATGCGGTGGTGCAGCAGATTGTGCAAGCCCACGTGCATGACAAAGGCCCCGAAATCACCGACAGGTTCTTCTATCACAACGCCAAAGCCGCCTACCGCTGGCCGAGTGTGTAGCCTCCTGTCCGGCTCTTGACTCTCGACCCTCCGCTCTGGACTCCATCATGGCCGACGATGATCTGACGGTTGTGTATCGTGCTGGGCACCCGATGGAGGCCCATATGGTGGCCAACTTCCTCAAGGAAGCCGGTGTCCCGGCGACCGTCGATGGCGATTATCTCACCGGGGCGCTGGGTGACCTCCCGATGGGTTGGACCACTGCCCCGCGCGTGCTGGTCTGCGAGAAGAACGCCATCGCCGCGCGAACACTCATCGAAGCCGCACAATCGGCAGACGACGGACCGTTATTCGACGACGTTGACCCGGAAGCGATGACAGAAGAAACCTAACTGTCCGTGGGTTGATTCGACTCGCGCGCCACGGCCGTCGCACACAATCAATCCACAGGCTGCCAGGCTCGCGTCTTGGCATCACGCCACGCGCGTGGACTTTGGCAGCGGCAGAATCCGTGGTTCGTCATCGATCTGCTGCGATGACAACGGCACCGCCGATTCCCCAGACGGTGCTTCCGGTTTCCGGTGCCGAGAGATCCATGCCAGCAGCGCGGGCAATGTCACCAGCGACATCAAGACGCAACTGACTACGCCGATCGACAGCACGGCCCCCAGGCTGTACAGCCCACGGTGTGACGACGTCATCATGCTGCCGAAGCCGCAGATGCTGGTGCAGGAGGTCATGGTGATCGCATTCACCATGCTCGCCGACGGTCGGTAGACCTCGCGGGGTTTGCCGTGGAAGTCGTGCAGCACGTGAACGCCGTTATCGACGCCGATGCCGATGATGAGCGGGAGAATAATCAGGTTGGCCGGGTTCAGTGAAATGCCGAGGACCGCGAGACACGCAAACGTCACCAACAATCCCAGGAAGGGGGGCACGATCGCCGACAGAGTGTCCAGAACGCCTTCGCGATGCCACCACGCCGCCATCAGGAAGACCCCGGCGGCGTACAACAGCACCGTGGGCAACACGGGAATCTCAACTTGATTGAAAGTCATCGCCCCGGCAATCATTCCCACCACAATGGCCGGCGGCAGGAACGACGACAGCACGAACTCTTTCGGAATGAAGTCGATCAGCAGCACGAGCAGAATCACGACCAGCGAGTAGATCGCACAGACCTCATAACTCTCTTTAATCTGCAACGCGGCTTCAAAATTTTGCAGCGGCGTGCCCGTGATTTCGGGATCCACGGAACGGACCTCTTTCACGAACTGAGCAAGCGGTTCCATGTCCCACACCTGGTCCTTCGGAAAAACCTGGAGCAACCATTGACCTTGTGGGCTGACGTAGCGGGACAGCAGTTCCGGCGGCAGGTCGGCGGTGGTGACCGGTTCGGGATCGGACGCCGCGGCCAGCGCCTGGAACTGCGCCAGCAGTGAATACGCCAGCCGATATTGGAATTCCCCGAGCAGAATCATCTGCGCTTGGATGTCGAGTTCATCGAGCCGGTCAAGGAAGCGATCGAGTGAGGCCGCGATCTTGTCCGCCGAAGGATGATCCTGCGTTTTCAAAAAAGTGTAAAAGCTGTCGAGCATCCTGCCGACATTGGCGGGAATCGCTGGATCGGGTTGCGGCGGTGCCTCGGGCAGTTTCGCCAGATACGTGTGAAAGGCCTGCACGAACAGTTTCGTTTCGGACGGCGGCGCGGCCGGCAAACGGCTGGCGAGTTCCTCCACGTGTTGCACCGTCGGCAGTTTCTCGAACTTCGCTTTTAACTCCCGCGCCTGTTCCGCGGAATCGGCCAGCGAGATCGCATACAGCAGCGAATTCTTCGAGGCTTCAAAGACCCGCTTCTGGGTCTCAACCGATTCGAGTCCATCCGCTTGCAGGTTCAGCAGGTTGTGATCGTACTTCAAGCGTGGCGTCGGAATGCCCTTCGACCAATCAAAGGAACCCCAACCGAGGCCGATGAATAACACGACCGATGCTGCGAGAACCCAACCAGGATACTGGCTCGTCGCCGTCCGCAGCAGCCTGCCTTGAAAGGGCACCGGCATGGCTTGTTCAGTCCGTCGACGATCTGCGACCGCAATCAAGGCCGGCAGGAATGTAAATGTCGCCAGCGCGCAGAGCAGAATCCCGCCGCCCGCAATTAACCCGAGTTCCGCGACCCCGAGGAAGGACGTGAACGAGGCACAGAAAAACGCCAGCGCGGTGGTGATCGCCCCGGTCATGATGCCCGGACCGATGAGTGTCGATGTTTCGACCAGCGCGTGACGCACATCGCGGCCGTGATGCCGCAGGTCGAGATAGCGTGACAGGATGTGAATGGCGAAGTCGTTGCCCAGGCCGATGACGATCGACGCAAACGCAATCGACAGAATGTTGAGATGCCCCACCACCAGCGTGGTAAAGCCGTACGACCACGCCATTCCCACGGCGAGGGTCGCCATCCCCATCAGGGGGTGCGTGAAGCCGCGGAGGCCGATGAAGAACAGAATCATCACCCCGACAAACGACAGCAACTCGGCGCGGATGCTGTCCGATTGCGACCGCCGCATTTCGTCATTTTCGAGGACCGGGATTCCGGTCAACGAGATGCGGCTCCCGGTGATAGTGCTTTGGGTTTCGGCAACGATTTCCCGCAGACGGTCAACGGCTTTGGTGGCCCCGCTGAAACCGATGTTCTTCTGGGCCGGGGCGGCCATCACGAAGCCCATCGTGCCGGCTTCGTTGAAGAGGTAAACCGTTTGATTTCCCTGATCGCGCATCTGTGGATCAACGGAAACGATCTCCGGCCAGGGATTGATGAAGTCGTTGCGGTCGGCTGAAAACCGATCGAGCGATTCCGTCAGTTGTTCGGCGTGCTGCCACAGTCCGTCGGCTTCGGCCGGGTCGCGCTGGTTTAAGTCCTGCAACTGGAACTGCAGAAGCGGGATCAGACTCTCGAGCCGGACCAGGTCCCACCGGCCGCGCAACACGGGACGATAATCGTCCAGACGTTCCAATCCGGCGGCCAGCAGATCGGGCGGGAGATACTGCAACCCTTTGATCCGCAGGTTCCCCGGCTCGATCTTGTAAAGCACGTTGGCGAACAGGTCCGGCTGTTGCTTCAGCGTCTCGCCGATGCGGTCCAGGGCCTGTTTGATCGTTTCCGGACCGTCACCTTCGACGACGACCACCATGTCCGCGGATTCACCGAAGCTCTTGGTGTACCGGAGCCAGCGTTGTTGGAACGGTGTCGATGGATCAATCAAGTCCGATCGGTCGGTTTTGAACTTGAGATTGGTGACGGTGTAACCGATCGACACGACACACGACAGCACCACCAGCATCAACGTCACTTTGGGGTGACGCGTGCAGACGTGGGTGAGCGAACGCAACGCCTCGGACATCCAGGAGGGACCGTCGTCGGACGTATTCTGACCGGACATGCAGCAACTCTCTGCGGAGGCGGCGAATCTCGATGTTTTTCAAGGCTTTCGATGCACCACGGGTTGTGTTGACCCGGCGGAAAGCGCGGGAAGCGTTGTAAAGGACAGCAGCCACCCCGGCCAGAGCAACTCGACTCCGTGCGCGAGCCCGATTGTGGCCCGGCAGCAAAGTGGTCCGGAAACAGCAAGACTGGCCGATAACACCCTGCGCTTCCCCTCAGCGAAAATCGTACCGCAATTCCCCCAGCGTCCTCAATTCATCCGTGGATTACAAATCGGGTAGGAGATCGGCATCGGTCCGATTCCGGTACCGCTAACAGGTGGGTTCAATCCCATCCTTATTTCCCCCGGTTGACCGTGCCCGACGGGTGTGGCACGATTCTGGTGTGGCTCCATTCGATCGGACGGCGGTCTGCCGTTCTCATTTCTTCAGAGGTGCTTGCCCGTGGCGCTTGATGTGTACAAGGAATGGTTGGGGATTCCTGAAGGCCCGCGCCCGCCCGATCACTATGCGTTGCTGCGACTCGTCCAATTCGAAGACGACACCGAGAAGATCCGTAAGAATTACAAGAAGCTCAACGCGCACGTCCGGAAGTACGCCACCGGACAGTATTCCGATCAATCGCAGGCCCTGCTCAACGAGCTGGCCAAGGCCATGCTCTGCCTGACCGATTCGGAAGCCAAGAAAGACTACGACCGCGGTCAGGGTCGCGTGATCGATGACCGCGATGAAAAGACCGGCCGCCGGCCGCTCACCGCGTTTTTGCAGGATGAGGGGATCATCTCGGCAGCGCAGGCGAAGGAAGCGGCTTCCCATGCCGAGCGGACGGGACTTTCATTGCGTGATGCCGTGGTGCAGTTGAAGTACGCTGATTCGGAACAGGCCACGCGCGCGTATGCCAACGAGTTGGGACTGTCCTACGTCGATCTCGGCGACATGATTCCGGATGAAGCCGCGCTCGATACGTTGCCCAAAGCGGTAGTCCGGCGGTTTACCTGCCTGCCCTTGTTTGTGGACAACGAAAAAGCCCTGGTGGCCTGTTCGGTCGAACCGAGTGATGAGCTGGAAGAGGAAGTCCGTTTGCGGTTCGGTGTGCCGATGCGCGGCGTGCTGGCAACACCCAGCGCGATCAAAGAAAACATCGACCGTTACTACGCCGCCGGCATGCGGAAGGAGAAGGCACCGCCTCCCAAAAAGACCAGCGTGACAGCCAAGATCGTCGAGAAAGCGTCTGCGAAAAAAGAAAAGGTGGAATACAGCGAGTCCGAAGTTGAAGAGCGCAAGAAACTCGGCATCGTTCTCTGCTGTATGACGTTCGTGATCCTCGGCAACCTCGACACGTTCGTATTGTGGGACAAGTGGTGGAAGGCCTTCATGCCGGGGTGGTTCCCTTATTTTTCAACCATCGTCGTTGGTGGGCCGATCATCGTCGGTTTGTATTTCACCTACATCAAGAAGCGGTAACGGCCACTGTGTGTGACGACTGGAACGTTGCGCCCATGCCAAGCTTCCCGGGCGGTGAATTCATCAATCTTCTTCGTCGGCATTTGCAGCGGCGAGTTCTCGATTCAGCACGTCGATCAGTTGCCGCAGGCGGCCGGTTTCGCGCCGGTTGAATTTGAACGCAATCCGGGGTAGATGACGAATCTCGGATTCATCGTATTCATGCGGATGGGTCGGCACGCGCTCGATCTTGCCCCCCGCCAGCAGGCCTGCGAACTCGATGTTCAAACGATCGAGCAATTCATCTCCCGGCACATCGCGGAGCCGCAGAATCAGCTTGTCTCGAATGAACCGCATGCTGTCATAGACGGAATAAAACCGCTCGATCTCCGACACCGCTTCGTCCAGACTGTCGGTGATCTTGAACAGGGACAAGTCGGGGGGCGAGATCAGTTGCCGACCAAGTAACTGAGCCCGGATGAATTCGAGCCACGCGGTCCAATACCGCTCGCCGGGAGATTCGATGAGGACAATGGGAATCATATCCCGTTTGCCGGTCTGGATGAGTGTCAGCACTTCGAAGAGCTCGTCCATCGTCCCGAAGCCGCCGGGGAACAAGACCACGGCATGAACTTCTTTCACGAACATCAACTTGCGGGTGAAGAAGTAGCGGAACGTGACGAGTTTCTGATCGCCGCTGATGACGAAGTTGGCTTCTTGTTCAAAGGGCAGCAAGATGTTGACGCCCATGGACATTGACTGCCCGGCACCGACGTGGGCGCCTTCCATGATGCCGCCTCCCGCGCCGGTCACCACCATCCACCCGGCAGACGCCATGCGGCGACCGAATTCGACAGCGAGCTTGTAATCCGGATGATCGGGCGAAGTGCGGGCCGAGCCGAAGACCGTCACCTTTCGAATCATGCGGTACGGACGAAAGACCTGAAAGGCGTACCGCAGCTCCTTGAGTGCCCGGTTAAGGAGTTTGATATCGCCGCGGGCCGCGACATCGTTTTCAAGCCGGTCGACGGTCTGCCGCATCTCGGCAATGAGGGCAGCCCGTTCTTCGGCATCATATTTGACCATGTTTGCCGCGTAATCCACCGGCGGCACACCCGTCGCGAGCGGATCGATTGGCTGGCCAGATGCTTCATCCATGCGGTGCACTCCGTCACTGAGTCCCCGGTTGTCCGTAACCGGGGGCTGCGGAAACCCATTCTCAAGAGGCCCCCCGTTGAAGACCACGGGGGGAGAAATGGTCGTGAATCAATTGTCGACCGCTTCCAAAGCCTGTTCTTTTTTGTCGTAGATCGCCCACAGGGTATCGAGGGCGGTAATGCGGAGGAGTTCGCGCGCCATTTTGCTGGCCCCACAGAGCACCAGCTCGCCGCCGCGGCTTTTCACCGCCGTGTGACAGCGGAGCAACAGCGCGAGGAAAACCGAGCCGAAGTAGCTCACCTCGCTGAGATCGAAGACCACCATGGGGGAGTTGTGCGACTTCAGCGGGGCCATCACGATTTCCGCGGCCTGCTCGATCAATTCCCAATTCATGGCTTCGACATTACTGGCGGGAGTGATCACCACCGTGTTGCCGTGCCATTCGAGACGGAAATCGTCGTTGCCTTGCGGCGGCTTGGAAGATTTCGACATGCGGACCGTCCACTTTCATTGGAGTGTCGGAGCGGGGGCTCCGACCTCTTTGATGATTCCCCAGACGGAGCCCCTGCCCCGACGGCGAGTTTAACGGGCGTCGCCGGAAGAGGTCGCAGCCGTGGCCCGGCGGCGTTGCCCTTCCCCCCAGCGTGCCCAAGCCTTGATCTTATCGTCAATGCTGGCGTTCACGACAAGTCCGGTCAGTTCCGGTGGCCGGCGTTCCTCTGGTGTTAGCGCGTCCAGACTTTTCAAAATCGACAGCTTCACCGGGTCCGCAGTCTCTGTCCAACCCATGCGGATTAGTGTGTCGACAAATCGCGGTTGACCCGTCTTTGCCATCGCCTGGACGCCGAAATCTCGCATTGCCGGTGTGGTGTGCTGGCTCAGCCGTGTGAGTTCCTGCAGTGCCTGTTCATCATGGAGTGTTGCTGCCGAGACGATGGCTGCCAGCCGTAGTTCATCATCCCTCTCCGTCATGACACTGCGTAAGCCAGCGACAGCCGGGGCACCGTTGGATGCCGGGAGACCGTCGATCACCACGGGATTTCCGCAGGCTGCGACCGCCCGTATCGCGGCCAGACGAACCGTACGCTGCGGGTCCGCGAGCAACGGCAGCAGCCACATCGCGGCTTCGGGAGACGGATGCCGGGTGACCACATCCACACCCAGGCGGCGGATGTCCGGCCACATCTGATTGATGGCGAGCAACAGAATTGGTCCCGCCTCAACGTGCGCGTCCGGCTGCAAGGCCGCGAGGCACGATTGCCAGACCTGTTGGTCTTGCTCATAAGTCAGCAGTTCCCGCAGCCGCACCAGCACTCCGGTAGTCAGCGGCGATTGCTCGGTGCTCATCACCAGGGCACGGGCGCCACGTCGGCGGAGAACAACATCGCGCGATTCCAAATCCAGTAGTGCCGCATACGCCGGGGAAATCCGCGGCAGCAATTCATGGCGCACCATTTCAACGGCGGGTTTTCCTTGTTCCTGCGTGAGGACCTGCTCCATCGCAGGAAGATCCGACACCGTCGCGATTTGCAGCAACCGATCCCACGCTTCGTTGGCATCAATGGACTGAGGAGTCGCCGCCAGATATTGCCGAACCGTCTCCTGAATCACCGCTATCCGGGCTTCATCCTCGGCACGAGCGACTCTGGAATCCGGGTGTTGTTCTTGCGGATGCGACCGGAAATCCAGACGCACATTGTGGGTTCGCGCCACTTGCTGAACCGCCTGATCACGCTCTTCCGGACGGCCGTCGATGGGCAAATCGGGCAGATCGGGAATCGCATCCCTCAGGGCAAAGACCGCCGCTTGCCGGGTGACCAGCGATCCCGATCGGACGGCTTCGAGCAACAACGGTAGCCGCCATTCCAGGGGCCAGGCTTGAATGGTCGTCAACACTGTTGCCGGGACGTCCGGATGGGTGTCACTCAGCAGCGGTCGGAGTGCGGTCGCGGTTTCATCGGATGGATGTTGCACCAGGCTGCGACCCACAGCGGAGCGGACTTCGCCAGACGGATCGCGGGTGAACTTCAACACGTCTTGAATGCTGTGCTGTGCCAAGGCATGGACGGCCAGTGCGCGCGGTCGGCCGGTTTCGCGCTGTGCCGATTTGAGGAGTTCCTCTCGAGCGGAATCGGTCGACAATTGTCCGAGGGATTGCAGCGCGACTTCCCGCACCATCGGTTCTGTGTCACGGAGTTGTGCGGCCAGCCAGGTGGCGGCTTGGGGATGTTGCGACAGGGCCAGCCAACGACCGAAGAGTTGCCGACTGCGGGCGTCCGTGTCATATCGCAGAGCCTCGATCTGCGGCGGCCATAACGCGGCATCCCATTCGGTCATGGCTGCCGAGTTCGCCACAGCGTGGATAATGCAGGCATCAAGGGCGGCCCGTTTCAGAGTTTCACCAGTGGGTGTGCCGTCCCATTTGCGACTGAGCGTAGTCGACAACTGAGGGAGATGATCCGGTGGGATGGAGATTGCGAGGGTTCGCCAGAGTGTGGTTCGCAATTCATCCGGTAGTCCTGGACGTTGCAATAATTCACCGAGTGGAGCCAACGCAGTGCCCGCATCGTCGGCGGAATGTCGCAGAGTGGCACACCATGCTTCCGTCGCTGCTGCGCGCGTCGCCGTGGGAACCTTTGCTGTGGTTGGTGTCCCGTCGTATTGTCCCCCGGCGATGTGTGCGAGCCTGTCCGCCAAATCGGTCGCGTCGCTGTGATCTGTGATGCGGGCCAACAGGATGGTGGCGTTCGCGCCGAGGCGATGGTCACGGCGGCTCAACTCACGGAGGACTTGTGTGACAGCATTCTGGTCCGTTGCTTCCAGCGTCCTTGCGGTGCCATGCCAGAGTGCACGCCACCGCGCGACTTGCGCGGTGTCCGACTCTTCGTTCACCGGATTTTTCGCCGTCGTTGGTTTGTCCGCAGCATCCTTTGGTTTGTCAGACGGCTTTCTTCCGGGGAGAAAGACCCAGCGCGGCACCAGGACCGACCGCGCATCCAACGTTAACGCCGACCATGTCAGATCGACCTGCCAGGCGTCTTGATCGAGCCAGGTGGCGAACTGATCGACCAGTTCGGGATCGACCGATGACACCGCGGGAAGCTTTGGTACCTCCACTGCGGGCAACGTCATCGGCGTGGGAGCGACCGATTGGCAACCAGCCAGCAGCAGCCCCAGCGCGCACGTCCAGCGCATCCCATACCGGGTTTGCGAAGATCGCATGGCATCGACGACGAACATCACGCGAAACTGTCGGCGTCGCACCCATCGGAAACGAGGCACCGTGCCGCGTCCCCACGGACGCTGAGAAGGGGACGTAACTTAGCGGCCGGTCAAGATTTCGGGAAGAGGAATCGAAGAACGAGGTTGGTGGATAGGGGATGCTAGGTAGCCAATAGGAACACACGCTCGATAAACGCTTGCGGTTTCGCGCCCCGTGTCAATCGCTTGCCCATGCCCCCAACTGGTCAATCGCCATGCTTCTCGCGCAACCGGGGCGACATCCGCAACATTCCCTGCACTCGTTCAAACTCGTTGATCCAGTCCTGAATCACACCTGCGGAGGGGCCGACCAACCCAGTCGGGCACGTGGCTCCGTCGAGCGCCGCCGTCAATTCCCGGTATTTGGTCAGCGTGCGGTCTCCCAGCAGTCCGCAGAAGGCCCCTTCTTCCGAAAGGAAAATCACCGTGGGCACACGCCGCCCCCCGCAAATCCGGACGGCGTCGGCCATCTCGAGATGCGTGTCCCGGTCAAAATAACGAATCTCGATGAGGGAATTCGCAGCGGCAATGTGGGAGAAAATCGGACATTGCTGGACGCAATCGCCACACCACGTGCCCGCCATCACCGGGACCAGCATCCGACGGCGAAAGCTTTTCAAGAGCGCGGTTTGTTCCGTCGTCAGAGAAACCTTTGCGAAGACTCCATCCCACCGCCGGCGTTGTTCTGCGGAGGCAAAACGGTTCAGAAAGTCATCGTAGGAAAGGCCGTCGGACCATTTCGCCAGAAAGTCAAACATGACGGGACCAACCCCAGGGAAGGAACTGCGCTGCTGATGAATCCGCTCATCACCTCACCGCCAGATAGCGGAACGGAAACACCCCGACCGCGTCAAGCGCGATCGGGGTGTTGAACGGATTGATGTTGGTATGACGAACCGTTGGTTACGGGACCAGGAAGAACAAGCCCGTCCACACGCCCGCTTCCACGGCGGCGGCCTTGGCATTGAGCGGCGGTTGATAACGGAGCTTCGGGGCACAATCGCCCGGGCGATACCAGCCGAGGGCGTACATCGGACGGTCGATGGGATCGATCGTCATCTGGTATGGCAGGAACACGAGCTGGCCGCCAAATTTCGCGACCGACACAAACGGCTGCACCAACGGGTGGTAGGAATGTCCGTAACGTTCGAGGACGGCGTCCTCGAAGTACAGCGGATAGTTGTAGTAGTTCGAGGCTTCCCAGGCATACATCGTGTCCGGAAACTCGCGCGGTTGGAATGTCTTTGTCCCGAATGCCACCTCGTACTCGGCCGCACGTTCCACTGCAAACTTGCGAATATCTTCGTCGACCGAGGTGTCGTAATACGGCGAGATCTCTTGAATCGACCGCAGTCTTTGTTTCCCGGTGGCTGGTTTCGCAGCCGGCACCGCTTCGGCCTCAGGAGCCTGTGCGATAGAAACGGCTGCCACGCTCTCTGCAGCGGTTGATGCCGGCGGGACTTCGATGGTCGACAGGGGGGCCGAATCCGCCGCGCCACTTGCCGAAATCGATTGTGGCGGGACTGATGGGGCGGAGATCTCAACGCGGGTTACCGGTTCGTCGATCGGTTCGGGAACCGGCCGCGCGGGAACGATCCACCGCGGTTCTTCTGGAGAATCGGGCAGCGGCGGAGCAAGTTTCAGCTCAGAGCGTCCAAAGGCGACGTCGTCCTCGGGCAAAGGGATGATGAACCCCGGACGCGCTTTCGCGGGTTTCCCCGGTGTGGAGTTCTCGATCGGCTCGCTGTGAGTCTTCACCCGTTCCCAGCGCTGGGCCGCGGATTGTTGCTTCAGGGCTTCGAGTGGTGTGGCTGGCTTGGCCTGGGCAAGATCATCCCCCCAACCCTGCGGCGCGAACCATGCGGACAGAGCGATGAGCGTTGCACCGACCGGCAATTTATGCCGAATCGGAAGGCGAATGCTCCATCGAATAATTGGGAGACTCTTCCACGATGGTGATGTCATGGGGATGGCTTTCCCTCACCGTTGCCGGCGAAACCTGGATGAACTTGGCTTCCGTGCGTAGTTCGGCAATCGTGCCAACCCCGCAGTAACCCATGCCCGCCCGCAATCCGCCGATCATTTGATACAGCAGGTTGTGGACGCCGCCTTTGTAGGGGACTCGTCCTTCGACCCCCTCTGGTACTAGTTTCGACGTCCCGGCTCGCCCATCTTCGATTTTCCCCTGACGGTAACGCTCGCTACTTCCTTTCACCATAGCGCCCAAAGACCCCATCCCCCGGTACCGCTTGTAGCTTCTCCCTTGGTAGAGGATCACTTCCCCCGGACTTTCGTCTAAACCAGCGAGTAATCCGCCCAACATCACTGCATGCGCCCCGGCGGCAAGGGCCTTGGTGATGTCGCCGCTGAAGCGAATGCCGCCGTCGGCAATAATCGGGATTCCGGCATCCGCGGCAACTTTTGCCGCATTGTGGATCGCCGAGAGCTGTGGAACGCCCACTCCGGCGATGATTCGGGTCGTGCAGATGCTGCCGGGGCCGATGCCGACTTTAATGGCGTCCGCTCCCGCTTTGATCAGATCGCGCGCCCCTTCGGTCGTGGCGATGTTCCCGGCGATCACGTCGATGTTCCAGCGCTTCTTGAGATTCGCGACGGTGTCCATCACATTGCGGGAATGACCGTGGGCACTGTCGACGCAGAGGATATCGACGCCCTTCTCGATCAGCAGGGCCGCACGGTCGTAGTCATGCACCCCGATCGCGGCCCCGACCCGCAACCGTCCACGGGCATCCTTTGCCGCTTTCGGATACCGCAGGTTCTTGTCGATGTCCTTGATGGTGATCAGCCCCTTCAATTGAAAGGCGTCATCGACCAGCAGCAGCTTTTCGACTTTGTTCTCGAGCAGAATCTTCTCAGCGGCTTCCAGCGTCGTAGTTTCTGGCGCGGTGATGAGTTTGTCTTTCGTCATCACGTCGGCAATGAGCACATCCCGGGAGGGGAGGAACCGCAGGTCGCGACGGGTGAGGATTCCCATCAGCTTGCCGGTCTTATTCACCACGGGGACGCCGCCGATGTTCCGGCGTTCCATGATCTCCCACGCTTCCCCGGCCGTCGCTTCGGGGGGGAGCGTGAGGGGGTCGACGATGACGCCGTGTTCGGCCCGCTTCACCCGTTCGACTTCCTGGGCCTGCTGTTCGGGGGTGATGTTCTTGTGAATGATGCCGATGCCCCCTTCCTGGGCCATCGCCACCGCCATGTCGCTTTCGGTGACGGTGTCCATCGGGCTCGACAGAATCGGCACGCTCAGCCGGATGTTCCGCGTCAGTTGCGTGTGCGTGTCGACTTCATTCGGCATCACGGCGCTGAAGCCCGGCTCCAGCAGCACGTCATCAAAGGTGATTCCGCGGTAGGCGATGCGTTCTTCCATGGCGAATCCAACTCCGAACGAAAAATCGAGATCAACAAGCCAATTTCAATGGGATGATGCGGTGCCGCCGAGTCGGTTCGCGAGCGCGACCCATTGCGGCACGGTCAATTGTTCCGCGCGCGAGTCCAACGGGATATCGAGTTCCACCAGCATCTGATCGATTTCGGCGCGGGTGTGCGGCGGCGCTTTGCAGGTCATGCCGGCTTTTGTCGGATCACATAATCCCGCAATCACGCCAGCAATCACCTTGCGGCGTTGCGTGAAGACATCGCGAACGAAGTCATGAAAGAACGCCGGGTTGAGAATCTGCGATTGCCGTTCAATGTCCCGTTCCACGACCAATACCGCGGAATCGACTTTCGGCGGCGGCCAGAAGACCGACGGTGGCAGCTTGCGGATGAGTTGTAACTTCGCCTGCGATTGCATCCACACGGTCAGCGCACTGTAGTCCGAGGTCCGCGGCACGGCCATCATCCGCACGGCCATTTCATACTGCACGGTGACCACCATCCGCGACCACGGCAGATCGGTCGCCACCAGGTTCGACATCACCGGCGTGGCGATGTGGTACGGCAGATTCGCGACCAATTTCAGAGTGGTCACTGCCGGCTTGGGCTGCCAGGGGTTATCTGTTTCTCCGATATCCGTCGGTCCGCCGAACTCGGATTGTTCGTATCGCCGGACATTGTTGATCGCCCGCCGGACAGCATTCAGCACATCGGGTGATAACGTGTTCTTGTTCGCCAGCGCGTCGCCATGGACGAGTGTGACGTTCTTCTGTGAACCGAGTGCCGCCTGCGCGTGCTGGTAAACGTGGTCGTCGTACTCCACGGAGACGACATGCCCGGCGTGCGGCGCGAGGTGCATCGTCAACCCGCCGGTGCCGGTGCCCACTTCGAGGATCACGTCGGCCGTGGTCAACTTCGCATGGCGGACGATCAGGTCGAGCAGATTGAGGTCGACGAGAAAGTTCTGGCCGAGATCATGGCGCGGATACAGACCCTGCTGTGCAAACAGCTTCATCAACTGCGAGCGGGTCGGCCGGACGTCGTCTTTCATTCCGCGTGGCAGGATCCGGAGGTGGGAAGAATCTAGAAAGCATACCGCAACGGCGTTCCAATTGCGACTGGTTGGTTTTGAGATTTCTCTGCCGCAGAATTGATGCCGCGCTATCAGGAAAGTGACGTAGCTGCTCTCGCCAGAGAGCGGGCTCTTACTTTTCGATCGATTCAAAGACAAAAGCCCCGCGGTCCGGCGACCGCAGTGACAGCCAACGTGTCAGCGAGGAACGCCGAGCGGCATGAGCGGCAGCATAAACTGCCGCACGTATTTCCCGAGGATGTCCGTTTCCAGATTCACCACATCACCCACCTGTCGGACGCCGAGCGTGGTGACAGCCAGCGTGTGCGGAATGAGGGCGATGCTGAACGTGTTCGCGGTCACGGTGACGACCGTCAGACTGACACCATCGACTGTGATGGATCCCTTCGGCACCAGTTGCGCGGCAAGTGTCTCGGGTAATCCGAACGTCATCGTGATCCAGTCGCCGTCCCGGTTGATGGCCACGATTGTGCCCACGCCGTCGACGTGACCCTGCACGAAGTGTCCGCCCAATCGTCCATGGGCCGGCAATGCCCGTTCCAGATTGACCGGATCACCGACGCGTAAGTGGCCGAGGTTCGTCTTCGACAGCGTTTCCGTCCCGGCCTGAAACGACCATGTGTTACCGTCAATCATCACCACCGTTAGACAACACCCATTGATGGCCACGCTCTCGCCGAGTTGGCAGGCATCGCTCGTCAGCATCTCCGGCGGCGCGGTGACATCGAGCCGCAGCCCCGGTCCTTCCGGAGTGAGGGCCGCAATCCGTCCCATGCCTTCGACGAGTCCCGTAAACATACCGGTCGACTTTCACCCAGACGGAAACTATTCCAGAAACACAGTCCGCCGTTCGGCGGTGGAAAACACGATGACGCACCGCAGTGTCTGCGTTCCGGTGTTCACCACGTTGTGCCGGACGCCGAGCGGGATGCGAATCAGCGAGCCCGGTTTGATGTCGATCATGGCGTCATCGTACGAATGCCGCCCGGTCCCCTGCAGCACGTACAGCAACTCTTCGCAGTTGGGATGGAAGTGCAGCGGGTTCTTTTCGCCGGGCAGAATCTCGCAGACGCCGAAGGTCTGTTCCGCGCCGGGCGACAGCCGGTCGTTGCAGAGCCACTGTAGTGTTCCCCACGGGAATTTCTCGACGGGAATCGCCGAGTTCTTGGCGACAAAGGGGAGTTCCAGTTCCGGTTCCCGGTCGTGTGTATCAGACATATTTTTTCACCGTCGGTTCCGGGACTTCGCGCAACAATCGTTCGATGACGGTTTCGGACGTCATCCCTTCCGCCTGAGCCTGGAAGTTCGTCGAAAGGCGATGCCGCAACACGGGCACCGCCACCTTGCGGATATCGCTGAGGGCCACGCTCGGGCGGCCATCCATCGCCGCCATCGCTTTCCCCCCGGCGATGAGATACTGCCCGGCCCGTGGACCGGCTCCCCAGTCGACCATCTCTTTCACGAACTTCGGAGCCGAGTCATCACTCGGCCGCGTGGCTCGCACCAGTCGCGCGACATAGTTGATCGTCAGCGGCCCGATCTCGATGCTGTTGATCTGCTTCTGCAAGTACAGAATCGACTTCGCCGAGAGGACCTTGCGGACTTCTTTCTTCTCGGCGATCGTGGTCGCGGCGAGAATCTGTTCTTCCTCGGCAAGGTTCGGGTAATCGACCTTCACGTTGAACATGAAGCGGTCGAGCTGCGCTTCCGGCAGCGGGTACGTCCCTTCCTGTTCAATCGGGTTCTGCGTCGCGATCACGAAGAATGGCTCGGGCAACTTGTACGTTGTCTGCCCGATGGTCACTTCCTTTTCCTGCATGGCCTGCAACAACGCGGCCTGCGTCTTGGGCGGTGTCCGGTTGATTTCGTCGGCGAGCAGAATGTTCGTGAAGACCGGGCCTTCAACGAAGCGGAACTCCCGCCGCCCGGCGTCATTCTCATCGAGCACGTTCGTCCCGGTGATGTCCGACGGCATAAGGTCGGGCGTGAACTGAATTCGCTTGAAACTCACATCGAGAATCTGCGCGATGGTCGCCACCACCAGCGTCTTCGCCAGCCCCGGCACCCCCACCAGCAGGCAATGCCCTCCCGTGAAGATCGCCGCGAAAATCTGCTCGATGACGGCTTCCTGGCCAATGATCACCTTGTGCAGTTCCTCAGTCATCAGTTCCCGGTGCTTACGGAACTTCTCGAGGAACTCATCAAAATCACGTTTTTCAACCGCCACGGGGTGGTGTCCTCGGAAGTTCGACCGGATCGATGACTCGGGTGTCCTGCATTCTAAAGAGGTTTTTGACCTAAGCGTAGCCAGTGGCCCCTTCCGTATCCGGGTCAGGGTGCATCTGGCAAATGGACATGAGCAAAAGGTGGTCGTCCGGCATGGGATTGATCCCGAAGGGATCGCAGAGGGTAGCCGGTGGTCGGAGCACAGCGGAGACCACCGGAAAGTGACCAATGGAACGCCGCATCCTGAAGGGATGCCAGAACGAAGGACGACGCGGCGTGAAATGTCTGGCACACCCTCCGGGGTGCGGTTTTCTACGCCTCTTTTCCGGTGGTCTGCGCTCCGCTCCGACCACCGGCTACCGTCTGTGACCCCGGTCGGGGTCGAAGTTTGAACCCCGGCACCCCGGCTGCTCCGAAGCAGCCGGGGTGCTTTTCAGCGTCGTGTCATCAATCGAGAAGAGGACCCATTTGTCCTGGCTTCCGAAATCGAATTGCTGTGCTCAGACACGATGACTATGATCGCCGGTTGGTCAGCACTTTCAGAGAGGACGCGAAATGTTGCAGACAACCGTTCGATGGGCGATTTGTTGTGGAATCGTGACGTCGTTCAGCCCGGCAGCATGGGCACAGGACGCGCGGCCTTCGTTGCGGTCCCTGCTGACACGAAAGGCCCCCTCGGAAGCCGAGAGCGTAGCAGCGTTGGAAGCCTCCTTGCGGAAGTCCTTCCCGGACGAAGATGCGGCGTTGGATGGGGACCGGCCGAAGCTTGCCGCTCGTGACGCACTTCAACGGCTTGTTGCCCGGTTGGAGCAGCTTCCCGGCGATCAACGGGAACTGAATCCCACGCAGCGGGCGATTGCCAACGTCTACCGGGCGGACCCCATCCGGGTGCGACTCATCAATCGCAGCATAGAATTGCTGACATGGGATCGGACCCGGCATCTCGGCGGCACACGGAAGGAGCAATTCCTCCCCGCGGTCCAAATTTTCCGGGCGCTGGGAGAACCGCGCGATGTCTCCTGGCAGATCAATGCCCGTCAGGGAATTGATCTCTTTGCGGATGATGGCGTGGAAAAGCAAATTGAAGTCGCGACCGAAGTCGCTCGCGCCGTGTGGGCCGTCGGTCAACGGGCCGGTGACCAGTGGCCGACTTTCGCCAAGGACATTGACCCGTTCACTTTTGTGTGGACATTCGCCGAGCAGGAAACGTTTCGGCCGGACAACTGGCCGGTGCGGATGCGGAACGCCGTGGGGACCAGTGGCTCCGATTATGTGCGGGTCTACGGCTTCCGCCACACCCCGTTGCCGTTGCGATTGACCGGTCCGCTGGATGATTCCAACATCGATAACCTCGCCTTTCTGATTCTGTTCGGCATGCGGAACGATCAGAATTCGTCCGGAACGTTGCTGCCGGTGCAGATCGCGGCGGTGGAACTGGCCGGCCGGAGTCGATCGCTGTACTTCGCGCCGCAACTCAATGAATTACGGGATCAATCGAAGAATGTCGACCTGCGTCGCGCGGCGGAGATCGCTCTGAAAGCCTGCACACGGCCTCCGGCGCAGGGGACGCCCTCCGCAGAAATCGATGCCTGGCTGACACTGGACACGGCACGCATTGATGCCCTCTTCACCGCATGGAAAGACGCTCCCGATGCCCTGCCGCAGGTGGATGAATTGCGGAGATTGATCGGCCTCGATTACGGCAACAACCGCGCGGCCTGGCTGACGTGGTGGGAACGCGATCAGCAAAGCCGCCAGATGTGCCGGAATGGTGAGCGGACGATTCTGTATCACGGCCGGGTGGTGGACGACCGGGGGCAACCGCTCGCGGGGACGACGGTGTCGGTGTCGGTCGCCGGGGAGTTCACCTACCACAAATATGGCGGTCCGATTGCGGGCTGGGTCGACACCGATCGCGACGGCCGGTTTCTCATCCGCTGCGGCTTCAGCAAGTACGACCGGGATCATCGCGGGGTTTACTCCGCGGTGTTGAACGTCAATCAGCCGGGGTATCACTTTCTCGCCTCAACGGGGCCGGTGAAGCGGTACTTCACGGAGTACGACCTGACCGACGAAACGCTGATTCAGATCACGCCCGATGAACGGGTTGCGCCGCGGTCGGCGGTGGAAATGAACATCGTGATGCGGCCAGCCGCACAGGTGGAAGTGACCGTGGTGGATGCGGACGGCCAGCCATTTCAGCCCCTCAATCTGGAAGCCCGCTGGGTGGAACTGCATCCGGAAGAAGCGTCACCGGTGGGTTACTGCGGGTGCTGTGATGAATCGTATGCCAGCGAGGTGTTCACGCCAGAAACGGTGGAACGGAACCAGGCCCGTTCGATGACGTTGACTCGGGATACTCCCGGCAAAGTCCCGACGACCGTGCCGAACCGCGTGGCCGACAACACGGAATTGGCCAAAGAACCCGTGTCGTTTTACTGCTCGCAGTTTCGCCCTGGCGTTAGCCGCCGGTTTGCGCTGGTGACAAACCCGCGCACGAATGAGACCGCTGCGGTTTCCAACGCCGTCTCGTTCCCCACGGCCGGGCGGTATCACGTCACGTTGACGTACAATGCCAACGCGCTTCCCGACCAGCGGGTGCGTGCTGAAGTGACGCCGTTGCCGTGAGTGTGATTTCGTCCCGCAGACCGGCGATCCGTTTCGCAGTTCGGTATAACAAGCGAACGGAAACGAGGTCTCATTTCGGGGCGATTGAAGATGAAACGCAATCTGTGGTATTGGTTCGCTGCGCTCGTCGTGGCATGTCCGGGTTCGATGTGCGCCGACAGGACACTCTTTGAAGTCCAATACACCGCGTCGGACAAGCCCGGCGAGTTGATGTATGCCGTCACCTATCGATTGTGGTTACCGGAGAAGGTTGACCACATTCGCGGTGTCATCGTGCATCAACACGGCTGCGGCACCGGGGCGTGTCAGGGAGGAGCGACGGCGGCTCATGATCTGCACTGGCAGGCACTGGCCCGCAAATGGGACTGTGCGTTGCTCGGCCCGGAATACCATCAGGTGGACGGTCAGGAATGCCGCAAGTGGTGCGATCCCCGCAACGGATCGGAGCAGACCTTCCTGCGGTGTCTTGACGACTTTGCCGCGAAAACGGGGCATGCCGAGTTGAAGACGGCTCCGTGGTGTCTGTGGGGTCATTCCGGCGGCGGGTTCTGGGCCAGCTTGATGCAGACGATGCACCCCGAACGGATTGTGGCCATCTGGTGCCGATCGGGGACGGCGATTACTGCTTGGGAAAAGGGGGAAATCCCCAAGCCCGAAATTCCCGCCGCGGCGTACCGCATCCCAGTGGTGTGCAACCCCGGCATCAAGGAAAAAGACGACAAACGCTTTGCCGGCGCATGGACGGGCAGCATGACGATGTTTGAACGCTACCGCGCAGAAGGGGGCCTGATTGCGTTCATTCCCGACCCGCGATCCGCACATGAATGCGGTGATTCCCGGTATCTCGCCATTCCCTTCTTCGATGCGTGTCTGTCACATCGCTTGCCTGACAAGGGATCCGACAATGCAGCATTGAAGCCAGCGGATGAAGCCGCCGCGTGGGTGGCGATGCCGCTGTCGGATCATGCGTTGCCCGAGACGCTGGCCTCATTCGTGGTCCGGCAAGCGTCGTGGTTACCCGGCGAGAAATTTGCCACGGCGTGGAGTGAATACGTGAAAACCGGCGCGGTGAGTGACACCACGCCGCCGTCGCCGCCGTTTGATCTTACCGCGAAACGACAAGACGATGGCAGCGTGGTTGTGACATGGGACGTCCATGCCGATTTCGAAAGCGGGGTCCGCAGCTTCACGATTGAGCGCGACGGCCAGCCGTTGGGACAACTCCCCGAAAAACCGATCGGTCGTTACGGCCGGCCGTTGTTCCAGTCGATGTCGTACCACGATACGCCGTCGGCTCCGCTGCCGGAAATGAAGTTCATCGACACGACCGCCAAACCTGGCATGAACCATGAGTACCACGTGCGTGTCGTCAACGGCGTGGAACTGGTGTCGGAGCCATCGTCGGCGGTGAGTGCGAAACCGTAGACCGAAGGGGATTGATCTGAACGATATGAGGGGTGCCAGAATCTGCGAATCAAGCTGCTGGCATCCCTCCGGGATGCAATCGCATTCTTAGCATCATCCGGTGGTCTCCGCTGCGCTCCGACCACCGGCTACCGTCTGTGACCCCTACCGGGGTCAATTTCGCACCGAGCAACCTGTCCGCTACAATACGATCGAAACGGACCATACCCTCACACAACGAAGTCAGCGAATCATGCGGTTTACGAAGATGCACGGGGCGGGGAATGATTACGTCTATGTCGACGGGTTCAACCACACGCTGCCTGCTGATCCGGTGAAGACGGCGATCGCGGTGAGTGACCGGCACAAGGGGATCGGTGCGGATGGGTTGATTCTCATCGTGCCGTCAACCGTCGCCGATGCCCGCATGCGGATGTTCAACGCCGACGGCAGCGAATCGGAAATGTGCGGCAACGGCGTGCGGTGTGTTGCCAAATATGTGTATGACCACGGCATCGCCACCAAACCGGAACTGAAGATCGAAACCGGCCGTGGTGTGCTGTCGTTGCAGATGTTCCCCGGGGCCAATGGCAAGGTCGAGAAAGTCCGCGTCAACATGGGGACGCCGATTCTCGAAGCGGCACAGATTCCGACCACGCTGGCCGGAGCTCCGCCGATGAACACGCCGCTGCATGTGGCGGACAAAATCCTGTCGGTCACGTGCGTCTCGATGGGCAACCCGCACTGTGTGACGTTCGTCGATCAGGTCAACGACGATTGGGTGCTGCGTGTCGGCCCGCAGGTCGAAAAGCACCCGGCCTTTCCCCGCAAAGTGAACGCCGAATTCATCCAGATCGTGTCGCCCAGTGAGTTCATCATGCGCGTGTGGGAGCGCGGCAGCGGTGAGACCCAGGCGTGCGGCACCGGGGCGTGCGCATCCGCCGTGGCTGCGATCCTGACCGGTCGCACCGGCCGCAAAGTCCTCGCGCATCTCCCCGGCGGTGACTTGGAACTCGAATGGCCGACGAACGACAGCCCGGTGTTCATGACCGGCCCCGCGGTGGAAGTCTTCAGCGGCGAATGGCCGGATGAGTGAAGTCCTTCTGTCAGAGCCGCGACCGTGAGGGAGCGTGTTTCAAGGCCATCCACAGGGCTGAGAAACGCAGGGCGTGCTGGGGATCAGTTCTTGACGTCGAAGACGAGGAGTTTGTCCCAGTCGCGAATATAGAGTTTGCCCCCGGTCACCACGGGGTGCGCCCAGGCGGAGTGATTGCTGCGCTCGGGCTGGTCGAAGCGGCCGAACTCCTGGTAGCCCTTCGGCGTGGCAGCGACGAGGGCGATCGGACCGGCTTCGCTGCGGTGGAACAGCTTTCCGTCCGCCATCACGATGGAACCTTTGCCGACAGAATTGCGGGTTTGCCAGGCCGGTTTGCCGGAACGGAGATCCAGACACGTCAGGATTCCTTCGTCGCAGCCGTAAAGGAAGCCGTCTTTGAGTACCATTCCGCCGTGATGGTTCTGCATCTGCTTGGTGACGTACTTCAACTCGGACTTTGTTTCCTTACGGGCGTTGCTCACCAGTTGGAACAGCGCGCCGCCGGTCCCGTAGCCGGATGCTGTGAAGACGTATCCATCACTGTGAACCGGTGCCGAGCAATTGGCCGTGGGATTCGCTGATTCCCGTTGGCCCCATAACGGAGCGCCATCGGCGGCGCGGACGCCCACCACACCGGTATGCACAAAGTTGATGTATTGCCGGACGCCACCAACTTCAATCGCGATCGGCGAGGAATACGCGGCCATCGGGTTACCAGCAACCACGGAACGCCAGATTGGCTTCCCGGTGAGCTTATTGAGTGCGACCATCGTCGCCGTTTTGCCACCCGGCGTGCAGATCAGGCGATCGTCATCGATCAGGACCGATTCACTGATGCCCCAGGTGATGTTGTTTCCCTCGAATTCGTTGAGAATATTGAGTTCCCAGACGACTTCCCCCGTGGTGACGTTGGCACAGACGAGATCGCCGTTGGCACCCAGGGCATAGACACGATCGCTATCGACAGTGGGTGTACCCCGTGGCCCGTTGCCTGTGCCGTCAGCCCGCACGCTGCCGATCCGGCGGGTCCACTTCACCTCACCGTTGTCTCGCTCCAGCGCGAAGAGCACTTCGTCGTCGCCCTTCGTTCCCAGCGTGAA
The DNA here is from genome assembly GCA_041753475.1 of Planctomycetaceae bacterium. GTDB lineage: Bacteria > Planctomycetota > Planctomycetia > Planctomycetales > Planctomycetaceae > DSVQ01. Next base: position 77,379 of record JBGSUN010000037.1, read on the forward strand.
GATCGTGTTGCCGACGATCGCCACACTGGAATAGCCCTCACCGTAGCCATCGTGAGAGAACAGCAATTTGGGGCCTTCGGCGGGCCATTTGTCGAGCAGACCGGTATCGGTCGAAATGTTATCACGATTGGGGCCACGGTATTGCGGCCAGTCACCCTCGGTACCCCCGCGTGGTTCGTCACCGTCGGCGGATTTCTTACTTTTAGGCGAGGGTTTGGTCCGTTCGGGTTTCGGTGTGGTGGGTACGGCTTCCACCGGAGTCGCTGCCATCCGGGCAGTGACTTTCGTGACCAGCTTGTCTTGTGAATCGGTAAAGACCGAGACCGAAAAACCTTCCATCAGCGACTGCGCGGCAGCCTTCTTTCCATCGAGAGTGATGGGTGTGGACGCGGTCAGCGAGAACGATTTTGTCGTCTGTTTCGAGGCCAAATTGATTGTCAGTGACTTCCCGTCGGCCGACATGGTTTTCACGGTTCCGCTGTAGATCGCGGCTTGAACCGGGATCGACAGAGTGCCCCCCATCAGCCAGGCGATCGCGAACACTCCGAGACGTCTCGCGCTGCTCATTCCGACGATTCCTTGAAGGTGATGGTGATCCGGCGATGTCGGGAAGGGTGACTCCTCCCGACTTCGAGGTGGAGTACGTTTCTGTCAGTTGCGCGTATTGTGGCAGGATGAATCAAAATGTCCAAATGCATTTCTCGGGGAAACAATTCGGCGCGGACCTTCTCTGGTTCACCTTGACGTTCCTTTGGGGGACGACGGCATAATGGAAAGAACTCACCAAGGCCCTTCGCTGCCGGATCAAATATGCGCGCACAACTTATTCCTGTTAAGGGTGGACGCCCGATTTCCATCAATCGTGATGTGACGGTCGTCGGCCGACAACGAGACCAGTGCGATCTTGTGCTGGAGCGGAGCAGCATTTCCAAGATGCATTGCCTCATCGTCCGCACGGACGGCTTGCTGTTTATCCGGGATCTCGGCAGCACCAACGGCACCAAGGTCAACGGTCAGCGTGTCGTGCGGGGGGCGTTGCTGCCCGGCGATGAACTGGCGTTTGCCAGCGAGAAATTCCGCGTCGAGATGGGGCCCGATCTCCCGGAAGAACCCGAGGATGTGCACGGCGCACAGACGGAAGAGATTCGGCTGCCCGCCGGGGGACTGCTCGCCGGGCTCGAAAACGATGCCGATCAATTAGACTCCGTCCAGAGCGACAGCGATGTCCGGTTGCTGGATGAGGACTGAGGGAACGGAGAACGGCCTGCGTTTGCGGTTCGCAGCTCGGTGACGATCCGGCATGTGTTCTTCGGTTCACGTATTCTCTGTGTTGCCGTTTCGCCTCAAATCGCCCGAAATTGCGTGATCGGCAAACTCGACTGCGCTTCCCGTGCTTTGTTAAGCTGAGATCCAGGACGAGCCGAAGCGCGGTGCCATAATTGCGCGTGCGGTCTCTCGCAGTCACTTCTCGCGTCTGGTTTCGTCGCAACCAGCCACGCGGTTCCCCTACCAGGAGTTCGTTCATGTTGCGCGCGAATCGTCGGCTGCGTCGAACCGCGGCCATCATCGGGATGGCCGGTTTTGTTTCACTGCTTTCGATCCATACGGTCTTTTCTCAAGCCCCTGCGGCTCCCGCCACAGCGACGACACCGGCGCCGTCCAAGTTTGAGCAGGCTGTGAAAGAGACGAAGAAAGCCGAAGGGCTGCTCACGGTTTACACCAAGGAACAGCAAGTCCTCGTCGACCTGAAGACCGCCCAGCAAGGGCAGGACTTCATGATGCTCACCTCGATCGCCCGCGGCATCAGCAGCGGCATGGTGATCGGCGGCATGACCTGGGGTGACGACGTCGTCTGGAATTTCCGTAAAGTCGGCGACAAGATGCACGTGATCCGCAAAAACGTGCGGTTCAAAGCGAAGCCGGGCAGCCCGGAAGCGACGGCCGTCAAGTTTGCGTATACCGACAGCGTGCTCTACGCGCTGCCGATTGTTGCTGATTCCCCCGGCGGCAGCCTGGTCGACATGACGCGGGTCTTCCTCAGCGATGATGAGCAGATCGGCCGCGCGATCAACGCCGGATTCGCGCTCGATCGGTCCACGGTTTCGCAGGTCAAAGCGTTCAAAGACAACGTCGAAATTCAGATCGCGGCGGTTTATACCAACCCGTCGGGTGGCCCGGACACCGTCGTCGATTCCCGCGGGATGCAGGTGCTGGTGCATTACAGCATCAGCAAAGTCCCGAACACCGGGTACAAGCCGCGCAAAGCCGACGACCGCATCGGTTACTTCCTGACGGCGACGAAGGACTTCACCGACGACAGCGACTCGCAGAACTTTGTCCGTTACATCACGCGATGGGATTTGAAGAAGGCCGACCCGAAGGCAAAGGTCTCGCCGCCAGAAAAGCCCGTGATTTTCTACATGGAAAAGACGATTCCCATCCATCTCCGGCCGATCGTCCGTTCGGGGATTGAGGAATGGAACCGGGCGTTCGAGAAGATCGGTTTCGACAACGCCATCGAAGTCCGCCAGCAGCGTGAAGAAGACGAATGGGATCCGGAAGACGTGAACTACAACACGTTCCGGTGGATCACCGCCGACGCCGGGTTCGCTATTGGACCTTCACGGGTGAATCCGATGACCGGGCAGATCCTCGATGCCGACATTCTGTTCGATGCCGGTTTCCTGCGGTCCTGGAAAGTCGAATACGAAAACTTCTCGGCTCAGACCGTGGCGTCATGGCTGGGTGAAGAAGAACCGCATCCGGGGCAAACGCTGCCCTACATGCCGCGGGCGTTCCAAGGCGAATGCCGTCTTTCTAAGGGAATGCAGCATCAGTTCGGGTTCACCGCCGCCGCGATGGCGGCCCAGGGCCTGACCAACAAGCGGGGCGAACTGCCCGAAGAGTTCGTGCAGCAGGCGCTCAAGGAAGTGGTGATGCACGAAGTCGGTCACACGCTCGGATTGCGGCACAACTTCAAAGCCAGTGCATGGAAGACACTGCAGGAAATCGACGATCCGGCCCGCCCCCTCAGCGAGCCCACGGTGGCCAGCGTGATGGATTATTCACCGACGAATCTCGCGGCCAGTGGTGCCAAGCAACCCGCTTACTACACCAACACCATCGGACCGTACGATCACTGGGCCATTGAATACGGCTACAAAGTCATTACCGGTGATGAACCGGCGGAACTGCTCAAGATCGCGGCCCGCAGCGGCGAACCCGGTCTGGATTACGGCACCGATGAAGACACGCGGCGCGGCGATCCCGACCCGCTGTCCAACCGTTTCGACCTGGGCAAGGACCCCGTCGCGTATGCCACACGGCAGATCAAAACCGCGCAGGAATTGCTGCCGAAACTGCTGGAACGCACGGTCGAAGATGGCGAAGGCTATCAGCGCGTCCGGCAAGCGTTCGGCATGATGCTCAATGAGTACTTCCGCACGGCGACGTTTGTTGGCCGCTTGCCTGGCGGGATCAGCGTCGCGCGGGATCATAAAGGTGACAAGGATGCCCGGACGCCGTTCAAACCGGTGGATGCCGCGCAACAACGGGCCGCGATGAAACTGCTGGTCGAACAGGCGTTTGTCGCGCCGAAGTTTGAACCAGCGCTCTTGAACTCGCTGGCGTCCACGCGGTGGCTGCACTGGGGGACGACATCGCCCCGCATTGATTACGCCATCAACGACACGATCAACCAGTTCCAGAACACGATTCTGAACCAGTTGACCACGGGATCGACGTTGGCGCGGATTCAGGACAACGAACTCCGCGTCCCAGCCAACGAAGACGCCTACACGGTCGCCGAGCACATGCAGTTGCTGACGGATGGGATCTTCAACGAACTGAAAACGCCGGCCGCCGGGGACTACAACAATCGCAACCAGTTCATCAACAGCTTCCGTCGCAACTTGCAACGGAACGCGGTGAAGAAGTTGACGGGCATGGTGCTGGCGACGCAGACGGTGGGCTTTGCCTTCGGCGACATCAGCAACAGCGGCGTGCCCGATGATGCCCGTGTGCTGGCCCGGACGCATCTGGTGAAGCTCAAGGAACAACTCGCCGCGGCCCTCGCCAAGGGCGACTTGAAGCTCGACGATTACAGTCGTTCTCACCTCGAAGACTTGCAGACCCGCATCACGCAGGCACTGGAAGCCAAGACGGTGATTACGAACTGAGTATGCGTTGTAATGAATGACCAAAACCGCCGCGGTGACTTGTGCGAGTCACCGCGGCGGTTTGTTTTTCGACGTCAACCAGCCCGAAGCGCGAGCGCCGGGTTTCTTCGATGAAAGAGACCCGGCGCTCGCG
>JBGSUN010000038.1:0-2660 GCA_041753475.1 Planctomycetaceae bacterium
TGAAAGCCTGGTCCCGACTTCCAACATGGCACCCCAGGCCCCGCACCACCCCGGAAACATTCCTCAACCCGTTCACACTCGCCCGCTGGGGCAATTCGATCGGCCGATACCAAACGGCTTAAATCCACAAGCTGCTAGGGCCGCTCTCAGGGTTGGCGAAACAACGTCAACAATACGCTCATGCCGTCGAACAACTGGCAAATGGTGACGCCACGACAGTTGTGCTTGTCTCACGTCCCCAGAAGGCATCTCTGGTAGAAGCAGATCGCACCAGTCATGAACTGGCGACTTTGGGCATCGTAAATCAGCAACTCGTTATCAATGGGATCATGCCAGAGAACGGCAGCGACGATCCTTTGGCCTTAGCGCTGCGGGAGCGAGAGAAAGCAGCAATGCTCTCTCTTCCTGCGTCACTCGTATCACTGCCAATGGAGCAAGTGCCTCTCCAGCCTAGAAACATGGTCGGATTAGCCGCATTGCGGGTCTTCCTTTCGGAGAAGTCACAAGCGTTGCCTGCGCCGCAGAGAGCGACACCACCAGCCCCTCTTTCTTTGCCACCGCTGTCTCAATTGATTGATGAGATTGAAAAAGACCAGCATGGACTGGTGATGGTGATGGGAAAAGGCGGCGTTGGTAAAACGACTGTCGCTGCTGCCATTGCCGTCGATCTTGCTGCCCGTGGTCATGCAGTCCATCTGACAACGACCGACCCAGCGGCCCATCTGTCGATGACGGTGGAATCCACGTTTCCCAATCTGACGGTAAGTCGAATCGACCCGCAGGTTGAAAGAGATCGCTACCGTCAGCATGTCATGGAGACAAAAGGGCAGAATCTCGATGAGGCGGGGCGAACTCTTCTGGAGGAGGATTTACGTTCGCCCTGTACTGAGGAAATCGCCGTGTTTCAGGCATTGTCACGGGTCATGCGGGAGTCCAAAGAGAAATTCGTGATTGTCGATACCGCACCCACAGGCCACACGCTTCTCTTGCTCGATGCCACAGGTGCCTACCACCGTGATGTCGTCCGCAACATGCAACCAGGATCGCATGTGGTCACTCCAATGATGCGGTTGCAAGACCCGAAGCAAACCAAAATGGTGATCGTCACCTTGCCCGAAACAACTCCTGTGCTTGAGGCCGAGGCGCTTCAGGCCGATTTGCGTCGAGCCGGGATCGAGCCTTGGGCGTGGGTCATCAATTCTTCCTTGTCTGCGGCCTCACCAACAGACCCATTGCTTGTCGCACGAGCCGCAGAAGAACGGCAGCATATCGAGCGAGTTCAGAAAGCCGTCTCACGAGTGGCGATCATTCCGTGGCTTACGCAAGAGCCTACTGGAAGCGAGCGGCTGCTGGAGCTTTCACGGTCTAAACCAGAAGTCTGCGTTCCAACTTGAGTTGTGTTGCGATTCCTCGCTCCTCGCTTGCTTCTTGGAGCCTTTGCTTGGAATCATTTCGCCGCCCGCTCCAACTTGATCGACTCGATCTCCATCTTGAACGGCCCGGCCTTCTTGTCACTGAGCATGAAGCCGAGGGCGTTGATTTCATTCGGGTCAACAACCCCAGCGTCCTTCACCGGCCTTCCGAACGAAGTCGCCTCGAACTTGTCGAGCGGGACTTTTACCTCGATCCACTCGTCCTTCTTCGTCTGCACCGTCGCTCGATACGAGAAGGCGATCAGCGGCTTGTTGAGGTAAAGGTTCAGCATATATTCCCGGCCATCGCCACGAACTTTGGCGACCACGGTATCACCTTTTTCAAAGCCGAGCTTTTTGGCTTTTGTGCGTACCGAGGCGAAGCCGCCGTTGTTCTCCAGCGACAGCGTGCCGAAGAACTCTAGCGTCTTCTTCTCCGTGACCTTGAACTTGCCTTCGGAGACGCCACCCATCACGCCATCGTTGACGGTCTGCCAGTCGTTCGCAGTGTCGGCTACGGTGAAGTCGAACAGGGTTTGCGGCGTGTCTTCGGCCATGACGAACGACCCCATCAGAATCAGCAGGGGTAACACCAGCATTTTATGGATCATGATCGTCCCCAATTCATCGCCGTGATCGACAGTTGCAAGACCGTCGCCAGCGACACCCACACGAAATACGGAACCTGGGCCACGGCGACCCAGCGGTAGTGCCGCCAGACAACGACCATCATCCAGATGATCGTGGCCCACACGATCAGAATATCCACCGCCGCCAGCGGCAGGTTTCGCATCCCAAACTGAATCGGCGTGAAGATCAGGTTCGCCACAAGGTTGATGGCGAACGGCAACGCCACCAGCCAACCGACCTTGCCTCGAAACATCTGCACAAACACGAACCCAAAGCTGACGAGGATGATCGGGTAGAGAATCTGCCAGATAAGCCCAATGGTCGCCGGGGCAGGCGTCCAGCTTGGTTTCGCCAGCGAGTTGTACCATTCGATCCAGGGCATTGTCTGAGTCACTTTCTTGAGCGGACATCATGGTGGCACGAGGCTTCACAGGCGATTCGAGTCAAGTCCACCACTTCTGCTTGAACAACTTCAAACCCTCGAACCAAATCACGCTCGCAAATCCCCCTGCCAAGCAGAGCGCCAGGTCATTGAGATGCAGCGTCGAGAAGTGGAATATGTCCCGCAGGAACGGGACGTAGAGGGCCAGACCGAGGAAGAAGGTTGTGCCGCCGATG
>JBGSUN010000039.1:0-26730 GCA_041753475.1 Planctomycetaceae bacterium
GGGTTAGGGTGAGGGGGTGAACGCTTCTCAGCGACCTCGTTTGTATGATGGCTCTGTCACCGCTCACCCCCTCATCCGGCCTATCGGTCACCTTCTCCCCCGCAGACGGGGGAGAAGGGACCATATTCACGCGAGTCGTAGATTAATGGCGACGTTGTTGGCGCTGCGACAGGATTCGAGCCTGCCTTTCCCCTTTGGTGCTCTGTGTGCCTCTTGTGGCAAAACTCTCGTTGTTATGGATCGCACTATGCGATCAAACCCGGAATCAGCTTCCCGCCGTTGACGATTGGCACCGGGCGGCCGAGTGGGTCCGGGTATTCCTTGTCGGCGTCGATGCCCATCAGCGTGTGGATCGTCCGCAACAGGTCGGCGATGCTGACCGGGTCACTCGTCGGCGCGGCGGCCTGGGCATCCGTCGAGCCAATGATCTGACCCGGTCTGGTGCCACCACCGGCGAAGAGGATGCACTGCGCCATCGACCAGTGGTCGCGACCGGCCTGCGCGTTGACCCGCGGTGTGCGGCCCATTTCGCCCATCATCACCACCAACGTGCTGTCGAGCAGCCCGCGCTGTTCGAGATCGGTGACGAGCGCATAGAACGCTTGGTCAGCGGGCGGAATCAGGTCGGTCTTCAAGCTCGGAAAGCAATTGAAGTGGACGTCCCAACCCGGCGCATCAATCCCTACGAATCGGCTACCGGCTTCGACGAGGCGACGGCCCAACAGCGCACATTGGCCGATCTGCGACATGCCGTAGGTTTCGCGGACGGTCGCCGGTTCAGCCTGGATGTGGAACGCCTTGCGGGCTTCGGGCGAGTTGATGAGATCGTACGCCTTGGCGTAGTACGTCGACATCGCCGCCGCGCGACCGATCCGGCGGCGTTCGGTTTCCAATCCGGCGAGCAACTTCCGTCGCAATGCCGTGCGGTCTTCAGTCAGACCATTGACCCGGCCCAGGTCTTTCACTTCGAAATCGGGCTGACTCGGATCGGCTTCAATCACGAACGGGGCGTACTCGGCACCCAGGAACCCCGGCCCCCCGGCGGAACTCGGATGGGGCATGTTGATGTACGCCGGGACCTTCCCGTTGGACCCGAGTTCGCGACCCACAAACGCCCCGAGTGAGGGGAAGACGTCGTTGGTGGGGATCGGATGTTCGCCATCGGGAAAGGTCGGCTTGTGGCCGGTCATCACGTAGTAGGCGCCAGTGCTGTGGCCGTTGTCGTTATGCGAATGGCTGCGGACGACCGTGAATTTATCGGTGATCGTCGCACACTTCCGACAGTGTTCGGTGAAGATCACGCCTGGCGTTTTGGTGGCGATGGGAGCGAACGGCCCGCGGATTTCGATCGGCGCGTCGGGCTTGGGATCCCACATATCCTGCTGCGGCGGTCCTCCTTCGAGGAAGATGAAGATGCAACTCTTCGCCTTAGCCGGACGGGCCGTCGGGGCCGCATCTTGAGCCGCGAGAAGTTGAGGCAACGTCAACCCGCCGAACAAGCCGGTCGACCCCAACCGCAGCATCTGCCGTCGGGAGACGCCATCGCAACGGCGTCGGGATGGAGAGCCAAAAGGAATGTGAAACATGGCGATTCTTTCGTACTGCACATCAACGCGTGATGGTTGATCCGCTCATCACGCGGAGCGTGATGGCTACTTTGTAGCCCTGTCGCTCCGCGACAGGATAGCCGATCGACAAGCAACGCTTCCTGTTTACTGGCTTTCCTGTCGCGGAGCGACAGGGCTACTTTTACTGAATAAACAAAAACTCTTTCGTGTTCAGCACCGACCAGAAAACGTCTTCCACGGCCGCGCGGCGATCTTGGTTGCCGGATGGAAACGCTTCCCGCAGCACGGCCCGTTCCGCCGATGTCGGCAGACGGGATAGCATGAGCAGATAGATTTCATCGAGAACCTCATCGGTGGATAACTTCGAGTCCGCCAATTGCCGGGCGGTGCCTCGTTTGTGGTGGATTTTCGCGTTGATCTCCGGCGAGTTGAGGAGATGCAATGCCTGCGTAATGCTCGGTTCGTTGCTCCGTTCGCATTCGCAGACACTGGCCCGCACCGGACGACCGAAAATGCGGAAGAAGTACGACGGCATGCGGTTGTCCCACACTTGAATGGAGCGGTAGCCCTCGGGCCAGCCGTTGAACTTTTCCGCGACGCCGGTCACCTGGCTGAGCGAGTCGAGCAGCACTTCCGCGGGCATCGCTTTGGGACGGGCATGAGAGAAGTGCTGCGTGTCTTCGACATTGCCATCATTCGCGATCGAACTGAGTTGATAAGCTTGTGACGCCAGCAACGTGCGCGTGAACGCTTTCAGGTCGAACTTCACCGCGATCATGTGGGCGACCAAAGCGTCCATCAGCGGTTCATTGGTCGCCGGGTTGGTGGCGCGGATGTCGTCAATCGGTTCGACTAATCCGCGGCCGAAGTAATGGGCCCACGTTCGATTGACAATCGCTTTCGCAAAGAACGGATTATCCGGCGATGTCATCCAAGTCGCGAGAACTTGTCTGCGGTCAACAATGTTCTCGAAGCTCGCCGTCGGTGCTCCCAAAGCACGGGCCGGAACCAGTAAACCCGTCCGCGGGTGTTTATGATCGGTCCCCGGTTTGGCGATGATGGCTTCGGTGCCGTTCGGCAATCGCTTCACCGTGCTGCCGGTGAAGAAGCCGACCAGCCCGGCGTAGTCGTCCTGGCTCCAGCGTTCGCTCGGATGATGATGGCACTGGGCGCATTCAATCCGCACACCGAGAAAGAGCTGGCTCACCGACCGCGCGGCGACTTCCGGTGTGTCGAGGGCCTTGAAGAAACCGGCCGGGCTTTCGGCTTGAATTGGTCCCTGCGCGGTGAGAATCTCGCGGGCCATCTCGTCAAACGGACGGTTTGCAGCGAACTGCGCTCGCAACCACCGCGTCATGCCGACCGTGCCCTGCGTCGTGATCTTGATCTTGTCAGCGCGCAGAATGTCGGCCCATTGCATCGCCCAATAATCAGCGTACTCGGGACGGTTCAGCAATGCTTCAACGAGTTTGGCCCGCTTGTCGGGAGATGAATCAGCGAGGAACCGCCGTGCTTCGGTGGCGGTCGGCAATGTGCCGATGGTGTCCAGCGAGACCCGCCGCAGGAACGTCGCATCGTCGATGGGATCACTTGGGGGGATGCCGAGGCGGACGAGTTTGTTCCCGACGTGCTGGTCGATGAAGTTCTTTTCAGCCGGACGGATTGAGGACGGCTTCGGTCGCGGCAGGGCAATCCGGCAGGTTGTGACCTGATCCAGATACCGCACCAGAATCGCCGCTTCACCCGGGACCGCGGTTGATTCCATCAAGCCACGCGGGGTGGTGCCGACGATGTGCGGGGCGTTCGAAATATAGTCGGCCTGGTGCGTGACGCATTGCCGTCGGCCGGAGGCATCGATCGCCGTGACGCGAAGTTGTTGAGTCGAAGACGGCAGCATCACCAACTCGGCCGGTTCGACTTCGAGCTTCACCACGGGTTGATCGCCCGGCGAAACAAACGGCGCACCTTCGCGAATCCAGCGGTGCAGTAGCGCATACTGCGAAGTGTCGTGGCCGATCTTCAACCCACCGCCGTGGGGCATGCGGGCCGTTCCTTTGAGGAGCAGCAAACTCGCTTCGGGGTGTGACAGATCCAACCGACGACCGCGGCCTTCTTTCACAAGGGCATCGAAGTCCGATTCGTCATCGAAACCAAAGAGACTGAGTTTAAAACCGTTCTGCCCTTCCGCCTTGCCGTGACACCCGCCGGAATTGCAGCGGGCTTTGGTCAGCAGCGGTTGCACGTCATACCGAAACGACACCGGCGGTGCGTGCTGCCATCCGGTCACAGTCACGGGAACGATGAGTTGATCATCGCCGCGACGAATGGTGAGCTGACCCGTTCCGTCGCCGAGGGGTTGAATCTGTCCCTCCGCGGAGACACGAAACACCGCGGGGTGAGAGGAAATGTATTCCACGAGGCGTGTGACATCGCGTGCTGGAGAACTGACGGTGTCGGTCACCAGCAGTTGTTGTGACAACTCGGGGCGGTCGAGAATCACCGCGGTCGGGCTGACGCTGAGTTGTGCGAAGGCGGCTGCTTCCAGACCCGACCAGCAACAAAGAAGAACCCAACATCGCACGGCAGGACGCATCGGTATCGGGACCTTGATTCCGCGGACTCCGGTCAGTCGCCACAGTGCCGCGCGCCAGCACACATCGAAACTAGTTTATCCTTTGGCGTCGGCCAGCGAAAGACCGGAGTGATGGTGAGTCAGGGCAAGCGGAAGTCACCGTGAGAGCACGGTCGCTATTGAATTGTGGACATGTAGGTGTAGAATTGGGTCGGCGACTCACTCTGAGGGAGAATTTCGATGCCCAATGATCGACGGACATGGTTATGCAACGTTTTCGTCATGATGGGAGTGTTTGGTGGCGGGGTAGTTGATGGCCAGGAGGCCGAGACAAAAGCCCCGGTCGCAACGCCACTGCCGTCGGCCGGCAAGTCCGAGGGCCAGCGTGAGCCCATCACGCGTTTTTCAGCGGCAACCGCCCGCGATCGCGCCGGGCTGATGCACGATATCTATCTGGCTGCGTTGCAATCGATGCACCATCGCTACTTCCATGGCGATCGTGCCATGGTCCCGGCGCGGGCGATGGAAGATGTCTTCTCGCGGATCGAGAAGCAGCATCAGTTGCAGTCCCGGTGGATCTCCGCCAGCCTCAGCCCCATGAGCATTAATCACGAACCGAAGACACCCTTCGAGAAGCAGGCGGCGCAGAAGATCGCCAAGGGTGAAGAGGTTGTCGAGACCATCGAAGATGGCTACTACCGCCGCGCCGGAAGTGTGGCTTTGTCTGGTGGCTGCATCAGTTGCCACGCCGGGTTATTCGCGAATGCATCCGCCACGCCGAAGTTTGCGGGGTTGATCATCAGCATTCCGGTGTATGCCGACGCACAACTGCCGGTGGATGCGCAATCGAACGCTCCGTAAAAGCGGACGCATTTATGACAAGAGCCCAGGGAACACGTTCCCTGGGCTTCTGCTTTTCATGATGGTCGTCGGTGTGATCCGTCGTTACCAGGCCACATCTTCGGCCGGAGGCAGCGGTGGGATCGCGGGAATCGACGGGGCAACCGGCGCGTTGTAAGACGACACCTGCGGGTAACTGACGGGGTAGGCATCGCTCGACGGCTGCACGGTCTGTGTATTCACCGTGCGGAAGCCGTACGGCGAACCAACGCCATAGGTGTTCACATACGGATTCGGTTGATAGACATACGGAGCGTATTCCGGTCGGCCGCAGCCTCCCGCACAGCCGCCGCCCGCATATCCATACTGGATCGTCGGATTCGGCATGTACACGTAGGGGGCATACTCCGGACGGCCGCATGAAGCCGCACAGCCGTAAAACGGACTGGAGCAACCACCCCCACAGTTCGGGGCAAAGCAAGATGGGCCGCTGCACGTGGGAGCAAAGCAACCCGGAGCGGAACATCCAAAGCTATAGGGACCCGCGCAGCCATGACAGCCGACCATCACAGGGGCAGAACAACCGCTACAACCACGATGCTTCTTCCAACCCGCCCCCACCTGATCCCAATGACCGCTGGCCAGCACCAGTACGGCCACGGCCGCCAAACCCAAACGCTGCATTTGATTGCTCCCCAGGAGTTTCCGATTTCGTGTTGAACCTTCCGTGGGCCGAACATCTCCGTCCGCATCCGTGCGCTGTGAAATCGAGCCTAATCCACAGTGAACTCATCACAAGACCTTTTCTCCACGGCATCCACCGTTCCCACTCCTCTGGTACCGAGGTGGCCGGTTGCAGCGACTGTAGCGGTTGGTGGTGTTGATGTGGCGTTCGTGAGTTGCGTGAAAGCCGGAGAGACACGGCGACTGTGTTTCCTGACAGCGACGGCACTTTCCCGCTCTCCCGTGGTCACAGAGGCGTTGTCTTGTGAATCGCCTTGCGGCTGGGGTACAAAGGGATGGAGAAAAACGGGCTGCGCGTTCGGCTGCAGATTCGAATGATTGAGACTTGAGACGGGAGTGATGCAACCATGAGTCGCTGGACCGGTTGGTGGAGTGTCGTGCTGGTGTTCGTCGGGCTGACTACGCAGACGGCAACCGCCGCCGACATTGAATTTCCGGATCCGAATCTCGATCAGGTGATTCGCGAGATCCTGAAGAAGAAGCAGATCGACAAGCTCGACAAGAGCAAGAAGATTACCGACGAAGACGTCGCCACGATCTTCTTCCTCGAATTCCCCAACCGCGGCATTGAAAGCCTCGCTGGTCTGGAGAAGTGCAAGAATCTCGCGCAGGTGAAGCTCACCGGCAACAAGATCAAGGACCTAAAGCCGCTGGAAGAATGCGTCAACATCCAGTCGCTGGATCTGGCGAAGAACCAGATCGCGGACATCACGCCGCTGGCGAAGCTGGTGAAGCTGCAATACCTGCAACTGGACGATAACCAGGTGACGGCGATTGATGCGGTCGCTCCGCTCAAAGCGCTCACTGCGTTGTACCTGAGTCGCAACCAAGTGGTGTCCCTCGAACCTTTGGCCGGGTTGCCGAAGCTGACCTCGTTGTATCTCGAAAAGAACAAGGTCGCCGACGTGGCCCCGTTGAAGACCTGTAAGTGGCTGCAGAACGTCGATCTGAAGGGGAACCAGGTGAAAGACGTCACGCCGCTCGCCGAGTTGACGGAACTGCGGTGGACGTTCCTCGACGGCAACCAGATTGCTGAGATCGCCCCGCTGGTGGAAGCCGCAAAGAAAGACGCCGCGGGACCGAAACGGTACGCGCCGTACTGGAATCTCTATCTCGGTGGCAATCCGCTGAGCGACGCCAGCAAGGCCCAACTCGCGGAATTGAAAACCATCGGCGTCCGCCTTCACGCGGACTGATGTCATCTCGTCCCCACGCTCCGCGTGGGAACGCACGGCCGAGACGCTCCGCGTCGACTTTCGTAGCCCTGTTCGCTCCGCGACAGGAACGCCGTTGAAACAGCACGGCTTTGAAAGTCGGCTTACCTGTCGCGGAGCGACAGGGCTACAATCCCGCGACGCAGAGCGTCGCCACCGTCCGTGCCCACGCAGAGCGTGGGTCCGAGTTCCGTTGTACTCCCCTTGCAGGAACCCTCCTATGCGTTCAATGCGAACCATTTTTTGTCTGAGTGCCGTCCTCGCCGTGGTCTTCGCCGCCGGTTGGTATGGTGGCAGCGTCAATGCCCAGAACACCGCCCCGCCGGTGCTGACCTACGAACTGCGGACTTACACCACGCTTCCCGGTAAGTTGCCGAATCTGCATGCCCGCTTTCGTGATCACACGATGGCCCTGTTCGCCAAGCACGGCATGAAGAACGTGGTCTACCTCACGCCGCAAGAAGGCGAGAAAAAGGACAACACGCTGGTGTATCTTCTCGCCCATGAGAGCAAAGCCGCCGCGGAAAAATCGTTCGCGACCTTTCGCACCGACCCGGCATGGATGAAGGCCCGCGACGAATCGGAGAAGGACGGCAAGATCGTCGAGAAAGTCGAATCGGTCTTCTTCACGCCGACGGATTACTCGCCGATGAAGTAGTCTCGGCGCACCTCGTTCCCACGCTCTGCGTGGGAATGCCGGGCCGCGACGCTCCGCGTCGTCTTCGGTAGCCCTGTCGCTCCGCGACAGGTCGGCCAATATTCAATGCGGCCTGATTCATCGGCTTTCCTGACGCGGAGCGACAGGGCTACAATTTGGCGACGCAGAGCGTCGCGACCGTGCGTTCCCACGCGGAGCATGGGAACGAGAAAGAGAGTGTCATGTCCGCTCCGATTCCGACAGCGCAGTGGATTGGTGAAGAACGCGGCTTCGTGCGGCTGCTTGATCAGACGTTGCTGCCGACGGAAGTGCGGACCATCGACTGCACCACGGTGGAAATCGTCTTTGAAGCGATCCGGTCGCTGCGGGTCCGTGGAGCACCGGCGATTGGTGTCGCCGCGGCGTATGGGGTCATCGTCGGTTGCCAGTCGAAGCTCGACAGCCCCCGCGCGGAGTTCGATGCGCATTTCGAGCAGACCGTCGATTATCTCGCGACCAGCCGCCCCACCGCGGTGAATCTCTTCTGGGCACTCGCGCGGATGCGGCGGGTGCATGGCACGTTGCCCGCGGACTGGTCACCCACGCAGATCGCTCAACGGTTGCTTGCCGAAGCCCGCGAGATTGAAGGCGAAGACCGGGCGATGTGTACCGCGATGGCGCTGCATGGAGCCCCGTTGCTGGCGGAGTGCACCGGCGTGCTCACGCACTGCAACACGGGAGGACTGGCGACCGCGGGGGATGGCACCGCGCTGGCCGTCATCATCGAAGCCGCCCGGCAGAATCCGGCGCTGAAAGTCTACGCCGATGAAACCCGGCCGCTGTTGCAAGGGGCCCGGCTCACCGCGTGGGAACTGATGCAGCGGAACATCAATGTCACGCTCATCTGCGATTCGATGGCCGCGTGGGTGATGAAACAGAAGCGCGTGCAGGCGGTCATCGTCGGGGCCGACCGCATCGCCGCCAATGGCGACGCGGCCAACAAGATCGGCACGTATGGCCTCTCGGTCCTCGCCCACGCCCACGGGATTCCGTTCTACGTCGTCGCCCCGTCTAGCACCTTCGATCTGACATTGCCATCCGGTGAGGGCATTCCGATCGAAGAACGAGCCGCGGCGGAAATCACACACGGCTTCGGCCGTCAAACCGCTCCCACCGATTGCCCGGTCTTCAACCCGGCGTTCGATGTCGCCCCCGCCGAGAAGATTACGGCCCTCATCACCGAACACGGCGTGATTTCCCCGGTCACCACAGAGAACGTCCGCCGCGGCTTGGGACGGTGAGGCTTCCGTCAGAGCCGCGACCGTGAGGGAGCGCGTTCGCTTACCACGCCTCAATCGGGAAGAACTCACTCCCTCACGGTCGTGGCTTGGATGGCTTCGTCACGGCTTGTTCGCGGGAGCTTTCTGGATCGCGTCGACAATCGTCTCGATCTGCCGATGCACCGCGTCCGTCTGGCGGATGACGAGTGTGGAACCGAGTTTCTCCACCGATCCCTCCGGCCACGTGACATCCGGCAGGTCGATCAGTTTCGGCAGCAGCCGCTGCAAATCGGCGAGGGACTGTGCATCGGGCAGCGCATAAATGCTGGTCGACACTGAGGAAGTTGCTTTCGGAGCGACTTCCAGCGGCAGTCGCAGCGAGGCGAACAGTTCAGCCAGTTCGGTGTGGACGCGGTGTGTCTGGCGGACGGCGATCAATCCGGATGCCCCCAATCCGCCGACCGTTCCACCCACGCCGTCAATCTCTTCCCATGGCCCCGACGTGGCGTCGTTCAACATCACTTTCAACCAAGCCACGTCGTCGGCCTGCGGAATCGCACTGACATCGTAAACCACCACGTCAAAAATCTCATCGGATCTGGCAACGGTCGTGATGATGTGCCGTCCGGCATCGGGGATCAATGTGATTTGCGCGGTGCGCAGTGCTGCGTCCAACATCGCTTTGCGGGAGACACCGGAATGGATATTGATGGAGAGGTCGCTCCAGGAAATCCCCTCGTCCTCGAGTGCGGGGTGGTCAACGTAAATCGGCACGCCGTTGTCTTTGAGATACGCTTCCACCCAGGTTTGCAGCGGTATTTCTCCCGCGGGATACTTCGTAACGGCGTCGAGGACTTTCTGGCAGGCAGCGAGTTTCAATTGGTCTTCTTCGCTTTGACCGGCCTGCAAGGTGACGGGATGCTGCGGGTCGGCCAGCATCGCTTCGATGGTGGTCAACAGGTCCATGATCTCACGGTGCACTTTCCACGGCTGCTGGATGATCAGCCGGCCTGCCCGATGCTCGGCGGCACCGCCGACGCCATCCACCATTTCCCATTGGCCACTGGAACATTCCTGAATCGCGATGAGCAGCATGAGCTCCGGCGACAGGGCTCCGGCGCCGGTTCCTGTGCGAAACTGGCTGGTACTGCCACGGGATGCCATTTCGTTTGCGCAAACAAGACAACCTCCGCCGAATTGCGCGTGTGCCGCGGCGGTGGCGTCTGGCCGGGCTGCCTGTTCTCGTCTCATCCGCGGCGGCAACAACGAAATCAATCTGGAAACGTCATACACCCGCGTTTGGAAGTCTTCGTCGGCTTTCGTCTGAGTCGTGACTTGCACCCATTCGGAAGTGGGGACGGCGATGAGTAGAAACGGGTTCAACAAGTCCCGTAGCGTGACGGCGAGGGTCTGTGCCTCGCGCTCCAGGGTGATGGGAGAACTCGGGTCCACGCCCTCGTCCTGCAACGCGGCATCATCGATGGTGATGGGGACCTTGGCCAACGCCGACAGTTCTTTGATCGCCTCCCGCAACGGCACTTCTTTGAAGTGGACCGCGTGCTTCACCGTCAGGGCCTGCGTGATCTTATTCTCCAACGGCGGCCGGACTTCCACGGCGTCCGCAAACGGGGCGGCACAGAATCCCCAAGTCACGACGGCGATGGATGCGAGCCAGAAGGGATGGTGCATGGGGCTTGTCTCCCGTGTGCGACAGCGTCGATCTCCCCCAATCGGCGGTGAACGCACAGACCGTGGGGAATTCTCAAGAGCACGGGAACGTATTTCCTACCGGGTCTCAACAAAAAAATGGCAAACCCGCGGAGAATTCGCAATTCCCGTGCAATCAGCAGGTTGAGGTTGCAGACCGTGGAGGCAATTCCTCTTGCCCATTTCCTATCGTCTCTGCTACACCGCGGGGTCAAACCGGATGGAAACGGCAGGGGAGGCACACGGATGGTGCGGTCAAAAGTGGTCAGACTCGGCGGATTGTGGACCGTGGCGCTCGCGCCGTTTTTGCTCGCGGTGGTCGTGCATGTGGGACGGCCGCCGGTGCCGTTGACGATTTCGTCGCCGCCGAGGCCGGGGCTGGCGTTTGATCAATACCTCGTCGATCTTGGTCCGACACAACCCGTGGTCGAGTTGCAGGGCAAGTTCCGCTTTCGCAATCGTGGCAAAGAGACCGTGCTGTTGAAAGAAGTCCGGCCGAGTTGCGGATGTCTGCAACCGCTGGTCTCGGGTAAGGAATTCGCACCGGGTGAAGACGGACAGATCCTGCTCCGCATGCGTCCCGCGAATGAATCGCCCGGCAAGAAGGAATATTACGCCGACGTGGTGTATACCGATCCCGAACCGCGCGAAGTCCGCATCACCTTCAAAGTGGAACTCCCCGAGCGCGGCATCACGGTGAAGCCGCGGGCGATTCTGGTGTATCAACTCAGCGATGAGAAGACGATTCAGGAATTGAAGATCATCGACAGCCGCGACCAGCCCGCGCGGATCAAAGACGTGTCGGTCAACAGTCCGCTGGTGGCGGTGGAAATGGGTGAACGGCGACCGGGTGAGACGGGCGGGATAGAATCTGTGGTGCAGGTGATGGTGGAGGGCAAAGTCAGCCCCGGCCGTCACGACGCGGTGATTACCGTTCTCACCGATGATCCCGATACCCCCGAGTTGCGCGTGCCGGTGATCATTCAAGGGCCGCGCGCGGACAATGCAGCGAAACATGAGCACTGATGCGGTTTCAACATCCCAGGGACGGCAGTCCCTGGGCTTTCGGCGGTTGTGTCGCGGGTTGTGGTGCTGGGCGACGTTTGTCGTCGCGCCGCTGGGATGGTTTGTCCGTGGGAAGTTTGTCCGGCGGCTGGAACCGGAGCGGCTCGACAAAGGGCTCGTACTGATTCTGCCCGGCATTGAGGGCCGCAGCTTTCTGAATATCTCGCTGATGCAGGGGCTGGTCGACGGCGGCGTGCCCTATGGGCTGGAGATCGTCGACTGGACGACTGGCAACAAGTTTCTCGCGCTGTATCATCTGCGGGCCTGGCGACGGAATCAGCGGATCGCCGGGGAAATCGCCCAGCGGATCGTGCAATATCAGCACGACTATCCCGGTCGACCCGTGTGGCTGGTGGGCCATTCCGGCGGTGGCGCAATGTCGGCGCTCACGCTGGCGGCGTTACCCGAAGGAACGAAGATCACCGGCCTCGTGCTGATGGCCGCGGCGTTGTCACCCCGGTTTGATCTGACCACGGCATTCACTCATGTCGAGCGCGGCATCTGGTCGTTTCACTCGTGGAACGACTGGCTGTTCGTCGGCGTCGGCACCACGTTGTTCGGCACCATGGACGGCTGGCACGGCCCCGGCGCAGGCATGCTCGGCTTCCGCACTCCCAGTGAACCACGCCCGTTCGTGCAGACCGCTTACCATCCTGTGATGGTCAAGCAATTCAACCTCGGCGGCCACTTCGGCTGCGTCCACCGCGTCTTTGTCGAAGAACGGATCGCACCGATTCTGCGGGATCAAATACGACCATAGGTGGAGATGGGCCGATGGATCGCAAACTTGATATCGTCCATACTGTAACCGACTGGTACGACGGTCCAAGGAGCGGAATTGCTGATTACCAAGGTTCACCCTATCTTTATCAGTCAGAGTATTTGGATACTTCGCCATCGGATATGGACGCTTTTCTCCTGATCCCAATTGATCAGGATGTTTTCCAATTGGCTCTCGAAGATTGGGCGATCTGGCGGCGATGGGAGATCGCATTCCATTCCGGAGAAACGGCTCCAGAAACTCATCCAGTTTTGCCCGAGGATAGAAAGCGTCATGAAGAACTGCAGAGATTATTAGACGGTCGACTGGTCATCGATCCGAATCGAGCAGTTCGCAAAGCGGCGAAATTTCAAGACCGTAACGACCCCGTCTGGAACGATTATCCTTTGACGGTATGCTGGCTCGATATACCCTGACCGCAGTTCAAGTTTGTAAGGTGCGTCACGACTCACCTTACAAAACTACGGTTTCAATCCCGACGGCACCGCGTTTTTCATCAACTCCTGCCACTTGGCCTTCATGGCGATCACACGATCGGGCTCTTTGTCAGCAAGGTCATGTTCTTCACCGATGTCCGTCGCGAGGTTGTACAGCGTCGTCCCTTTGGCCACGGCTCGGGCTTTTTTCTTCTTGGCTTTCGCCGAGGTCGCATCGTCGTCGCCATCGTCCAGTTCATTGTTGACCATCAGCTTCCAGTCCCCCATGCGAATCGCCGCGGAAGTGGGTGATTTCACGCTGAGAATCACCTCATGCGGCGACTTCGCTTCCTGCGTCAACACCGGCCAGATGTCTTTCCCGTCGATGGGCAGTTTCTGATCGAGCGATCCGCCGGCCAGATTGATGAACGTGGGATACCAGTCGATGATGTGCACCGGTTCCTTGATCCGCACGCCGCCGGGGATGTGACCGGGCCAGTTGGCGAAGGCACAACCGCGGACGCCTCCTTCCCAGATGGAACCCTTGAAGCCCCGCAACGGCGTGTTGTCCGTCGGGGCCGGGCCGCCGTTATCGGAGGAAAAGACGATCAGCGTGTTCTCTCGCAGCCCGGCCGTTTCGAGTGCCGCCACGATCTGCCCAATGGCTTCATCCACCGCGGCGAGCATCCCCGCCAGCTTTTGCTTCGCCCCTGTCAACGCGGAATACGGTTCGAGATACTTTTCCGGCACCTGATGCGGTGCATGAATCCCATTGAACGGCACATAGAGAAACAGCGGTTTGGTCTTGTTCCGCTCGGCGATCAACCGGCACGCTTCCTTCGCCACGAGGTGCGTTGAGTACCCCTCTTCTTTCAATGGCTTGTCATCGCGGTACCAGTCGTCCTTGCCGTCACGGGTGTGATCGAAATAGTCGATGGCTCCGAAGTAGTGGCCGTACTGATGATCGAAACCGCGGGCCGTCGGGTGATACGCCGGGTCGAAATCGCCGAGGTGCCATTTGCCGGTGATTGCGGTTTCATAGCCCGCGTCATGCAGCGCATTGGCGAGCGTCCGTTCCTGCAACGGCAGGCCCCATTTCTTTGTCGGACGGACCACCTGATAAACCCCGGTCCGCGTGGCATACCGCCCGGTCAGGAGTGCCGCCCGCGTGGGCGAACAAACCGGCTGCACATAGTGCGACTCCAGCACCGCCCCGGCTTGGGCCAGCTTGTCGATCTCCGGCGTCTGTGCGACTTTCCCACCGTTGAACCCGCAATCGGCATAACCGAGATCGTCGACCAGCAGAAAGACGATGTTCGGCTTCGTTTCAGCCGCGATGAGCATCGACGGTATGGTCAGCGCAGCGCTCAGGAACAAAACACAGCGGGACATCAGGTGTTCCTCATGGATGGTTGGCCCAGACGCTGTCCGCAGCGTCTGGGTTCACAAGAGGCTACATCATCACCGGCAGAATGGAAATGACCGACGCAGATGCCCATAGCAACATCCGGGGTGGCTCAGATGGCGTCCAGCCATCTGAAAGAGGTACTACCGAGATCGCTCGATGAAAGGCCAGCCGTCGGGGCAGTTTGAACGGTTGTCGAAAGGAACCGGTGGTACCCGGTTCGCAGGAACGCTGTTCTCCCTGAACGCTGTTTTCCGGGTCATCGAAGGCCTCGACCCAGCCACCCGATTGCAGCAACGTACCGATGACACGGCTTCTGGGAAACCGTCCACCCCGGCAAGCGCGGAATTTGTGCTTCCCGGACGCGGCAGGGAACGGTTCAATGAACGCTTCCAGCCGCCTTCCGTGCGGCGTTTTCTGTCGGCGTCCTGTCGACGGGGTTGGCCGGAGTTCCCCCAAAGGAAGAACCATCATGCGAAAGGCCTGTCGGATCGTGCTGGGGCTGGTACTGGCGGCGGGATCGGCGTCATCATCGCCGGTGATGGGGCAAGACCAGTTCCAGAAACAGTTGCAAGATCTGTTAAACCGCCCGCAGGTAAACCGACCGCAAGCGCGGGTCGAACTGCGATGGGTGGAAGGGAAGCCCATTCCCGGAGTGACCGAAGCGGAAGGGTTTCAATCGAGTTGCGATCCGGACTCCATCGTCTACCTGCACAGTAAACCAGCGCTCGTACTCACCTCCGCCGAGGTGGCCTCGACCCAGCTCACCCACCACGACTTTTCTCGCAATGGTCTGTCGAGCGAGAATTACATGGTGACACTGCATCTCTCGAACGGAGCCCGCGAAACCCTCCTGGCGGCCTGTGACGATCAGAAAATGCGACTGCTGACCGTACTCGTGGACGGTCGGCGGTGGGGAGTGTCCCGCTACGAGCCCGATCCGGACAAGCCGTTTGTCCCAGATCAGGCCCGCGCGAAAACATTCACTCCGCAAGTCGGCTTCTTCTCTTCCCGCGCGGCGGCAGAACGACTGGCCCATGCCTTTCCGAAAGCTGAACCGTCAAAGGCCGATGCTTTGAAAACCGACACGGTTCGTGAATGAGGCGTGGGGAGAACAGAGTGCCGTCGCCCGTTCAACATCCGGCGTGGCTCAGATGGCATCTGTCATCTGAGCCACGCTCTTGATCTGGGGCACCCGCGGGGCTCTGATGATTGTCGCCAGTTTTGTGAATGGAGATTGACGGTCCTGGTGGCCGCCATGACAATTCCGTATGGGGATTCTGGGGGTGAGTCAAGAGGATTCAGACATGGACATGACCGTACTGATCGAGCCACAGAACGGGCGATTCAAAGCGAGCACGTCCCAGCCTGTTGTGATGGAGACCGAAGGGGCATCGCGCGAGGAGGCGTTGCAGCGGTTGCAGGAACTGGCCCGTGCGCGAGTGGCGGCGGGAGAACTTGTGCACGTGGCCTTGCCAAACGGCGATTCCGGACATCCGTGGATGAAATACGCGGGCGTCTGGAAGGAGCACCCCGATTTCGACCAGTTCCAACAGAATGTGGTTGAGTATCGACAGAGCCTCGACGTTGCGGAGACCGATCCGTGAGTCTCTGGATTCTCGACACGGACACGCTGACTCTGTTCCTGCGAGGCGAGTCCCACGTGTGTCAGCGCGTCGGCAGCGTTTCTCCGAATGAACTCGCCGTGACTGTCATCACCGTCGAAGAAGTTCTGACCGGCTGGCACGCTGAAGTCCGGCGGGTGCGTGGGGATCACCAGTTGGTCCGGGCGTACGCCAGCTTGCAACAAGCCGTCGAGTTCTTTCGATTCGTTCGCATCCTCCCGTTCGGCGTGGATGCGGTCCGTCGCTATCACGAACTGCGGGGGCAATATCGCCGTCTGGGCACAAACGACCTACGGATTGCGGCCATCGCGATGGAATTATCCGGCACGGTTGTCACTCGAAATACGAAAGACTTTGGGCAGGTTGAAGGCCTGACGATCGACGATTGGTCGTATTGAACATGGTGAGCTGGCGAGGTCGCGCTGGGTGAATCCGTTCAACAACCGTAGATGTGCCACTGCTTGGTACTCGAAGCCGTGCTTTCGGACTTTGCGGGAAGTACTCGAAGACACTGCTTCGAATACGTAGCAGAGGCACTTTCAGAAGGATCGTGACAGTTCAAGCCGTTCTGCCCCGCCGGCCCACTTTTCAGCACGCACAGCGGAACGGGGGCAACGTAGTGCGGTATTCGCCCTGCGGGGCTTGCAGGCCGGTGACGATCTCAAAGTTCTTCCACATTTCCTCGCTGTAGGCATTAAAGTCGTACGGCGTATCGAAGTAGAGGAAAAAGTCCCCATCGGTGTGCCGCTCAAGAAAGTACAGGAACATCGCATACGGGGTATACATCCGGTCCTCTTCGGATTCCTCGGCGGCCTCCGACCAGCCGAAATCGGGGTGTGTGCGCGCGAACTCGCGCAGCCACTCCTTGGCGGCGGGCCACTTCCGTTGACGGTCGGCCTCTTCGTGTTCGCCCTGCTCATCGAGCCACTCGGCGTAGGCCATGCGCGTCGCGACATCATCCTCATTGTCTTCCAGCGCCTGGAGAAACCTCTGTCGGATGTTCATCGCAATTTCTCCATGATCGCCACATGGGCGGCGGCGAAGACCGGGTGCGTCCACACATGGCGGAGCCCGGTGACTGTGCCGGGATAAAGACAAAGCCAGAACCGCTGGCCCGGTTCAACGTCCCCCGTCAAGTACGGATCGACAATGCCGATGTTGTGCTGGCACGGCCCCACCAGTTCGACATTGCCTTCCTGCACCAGCCCAACGTGTTGCCCCGGCTGCAAGCGTTCCACCGCTGTGACCGGAGCAAGCGCAATATGCACCGCATCCCGCCGCCGCTCACCATCGTGGATCAACTCCCCAAGTTGCGGCCCCGTGTCCATGTCTGTTTTTCCACCCGTAATCAATCGGCTGTAGGGTGCGTCACGACGCACCCTGACTTTATCTGCGGCCCTCGGGGATGTGCCACTGCTTTGTACTCGAAGCAGTGGCACTTTCATGTTGAACGTTGCAGTTCAAGCTGTGCCACCCCGCCCCTGTGTCCATGTCTGGTCTCCCCGTGCCGGATGAATAGGGCGCGTCACGACACACCATTCAAACGTTTTGAAACGCTTGCGATGCGTCACGACGCACTCTACTGACTATGGAATTGCACCCGATGCGGCCAAATGTTCGTGCGCAGTCTTCACAGCCTCTGAAATCTGCCGCAGTTGACTGAACTCCAAGAACATCGTTTCTCCACCCGGCCGTACAACACAAAAGGCTTGCTGCGTCCCTCCGTTTGGCATCCGGTAAAAACCAACTTGAAATGAATCCTTTGTGCTGTAAATAAACTCGGTGTAGTCTACATTATGACCAGCTGTTTCTATTGCAGTCCGCAAAATAAAATCGACCGCTTTCGCAAGTTCACTCAACTCATCGAAATCCAACAAACATGATTCGGCAAAACAGTCCTCATTGGTGTGACTAAACTTCAACCCGTAACTGCGTTCGGCGTTTATAGACTGTGCCACTGATAGAACTACGGTCGTAACCGACAACGTTGAGCCAGCTTCAGATTTAATTTTGCGAATGTCGCGGAATTCCTTCATCACCAGTAGACCACGTTTGGCGAGAAATTCCCCAACAATTGTTGTGGCTACTAGTGTCTTTTGGATGATCTGTGCTTCTGACATCACAAACTTGTCCTTTTGTCTGTCTTTAGTAGTGATGTAGGGCGGGCAGTGCCCACGATCTTCGTTCTACTTCAAAGATCATGGTGGGCACAGCCCACCCTACGAATTACTCCACCGCATAGGGCGTTGTCAGCCGGAATTTCGTGTGCTGATCGAGATATTTCTGCACGCGGTCGGTGCGGGCGATGGCTTGGGGGAGAAAGTCGAGGGCTTGTTGCAGGCGGTCGTCGGGTTCGGCGCAACTGAAGCGGAGGAAGCCGCCGCCGGCGTCGCCGAAGCACTCGCCGCCGAGACACGCCACGCCGAATTGGTCGTCGGCTCCTTCGAGCAGATAGAGCGCGAGCCCGTGGCTGGTGATGCCGAGGCGGTTGCAGATCGGGGCGACACTCGGGAAGACGTAGAACGTCCCGGCGGGATCGAGCGAGTTGAATCCGTCGAGCTTGTTGAGCCCCGCGGTCAGCAGATCGACCTTGCGGCGGAACTTTTCCATCTGGCCGTTTCGCTCCGTCGCATCACGTTCCAACGCTGCCTTTCCCGCGAGTTGCACCAGCGGCGGCGTGCAGGAGAGCGTGGTGTTGATCATCTTGCCGATGGCGTCGGTCACCTCGGCACTGGCAACGGAGAAGCCGAGCCGCCAGCCGCTCATGCTGTAGGACTTGCTGAAGGTGTACGCCGCCATGCACTGATCCATCATGCCGGGTTGGGCCAGCAGCGACACATGCTCGCCCTTCCACACCATGTGGCAATACGGCTCATCACTGAAGACGGCGATGTTCTTGCCGCGGAGCAGGTCGGCGATGTTCCGCATGTCGTCGAGGGTCATCACGCCGCCGGTGGGGTTGTGCGGCGAGTTAAAGAAGATGGCCCGGGGTGACGGATCGGTGTTCAGAAAATTCTCGATCGCCGACAACTCGGGCCGGAAGCCGTTCGCCTGTTTCAGTGCGGAAAAGACCGGACGCCCACCGCGCCGCAGGATGTTCGGCAGGTACGTCGGGAAGTACGGACTGAAGACGAGGACGCCGTCGCCGGGATTGACGAACGCTTCACAGAAGTACTGCTCGAAGACTTTTGCACCAGGCGCCACGCAGACGTTGTTCATCTGCGCGGGAATGTTGAATTCCTGCTTCACAAAGCTCGCGGCAGTTTCACGGAAGACGGGCAGACCGGGCGATGGGCAGTAGTGCGACTGATTGTCGCGGATGGCTTCGATGCCGGTCGATTTCGCGGACGCCGTGCTCTCGAAGGGGCTATCGCCGATTTCGAGTTCGACGACGTCCTTGCCCGCAGCTTTCAATTGCTTGGCGATCGCCAGGACGCTGAAGGCGGTTTCGACTGTCAGGGATCGCGCGAAGTCGCTGAGTTGCACCGCCACGGGGAGTTCCTTGTGGGTTGATCGAGAGGGAAGAGTTACGGTGTAGTGTAATCGATGGGCGTGAGGAGGGCACGCGGTGGGATCGGCGCGGGGCGCGAAACCGCACAGCGGCGTCGGTGAGCGCTGGGATTTCGCGCAGCGGCCAGCGAAGAAAAGGATCTTTCTTCCTTCTGACCCTCAACCTTCGACTCTCAACCCTCAACCCAGCAACTTGGTGATGGGCTTGCCATCGTGGGCGACTTTAAATGGTCGGCCGCTCTTGGAGAAGATTTCTTCGCCGAGCTTCAGGCCGAGCGCGTGTGCAATGGTGGCGTTGAAGTCGGCGACGGTCACCCCTTCGTCCGCGGGGTGGTGACCATCCTTGTCGGAGGCACCCCAGACCTGGCCGCCCTTCACTCCGCCGCCGGCCAGCACGCCGGAGAAGACGCCGGGGTGATGATCGCGGCCGGCATTCTGGTTGATCTTCGGTGTGCGGCCGAACTCAGACGTGATCACGACCAAGGTCGATTTCAGCAACCCGCGGGACTTCAGATCGCCGAGCAACGTCGCCACGGCGTGATCCATGCGACCGGCGTTGGTGCCGACCTTGTCATAGATGTCGGTGTGCATGTCCCAGTTGCCGAAGGTGACTTCGACAAACTTGACGTCGTTTTCGACCAGCCGCCGGGCGAGCATGCAGCCCTGGCCGAACGCATCCATGCCGTACTTGTCGCGGTCTTCCTTCTTTTCGAGATTGAGATCGAACGCCTTGAGATCGGCACTCCCCATCAAGGCCTGGGCTTGCTTATAGAACTCGGTGTAGGCTTCCACCTGCTTCTGCGGGTACTTTTTGCGGAAGCCGCTGTCGAACTTGTTGACGAGATCGAGCCGGGCCTGGAACGACCCCGAATTGAGGTATTCGGGCTGCTTGGTGTTCTGCAAACCGTCGTTGGGATTGCCGAGCGGAATCGGGGTGTAGGTCGGTTCCATGAAGCCCGCGCCGGGGTGACGGTTGTCGCCGCCGATGAGGACGTTGTCGGGCAGTGTGCGATTCGTGCGGATGCCGTTGAGCTTCATCATCCACGCCCCGAGGCCGGGGTGGCGGATGGACGCGATTTCCTTGTAACTCGTCCGCATGAGATACTTGCCGGCTTCATGGTCCGCGGTTTCGGTATGTAGCGAACGGACGATGGCCAGATCATTGGTGTGCTGGGCCAGTTCCGGCAGCCAGTTGCCGAGTGTCAGGCCGCTGACCTTGGTCTGAACGGGCTTAGTTTCCCCTTCGTTCTCGCGACCGCCGACGACGTCGAACGTGTCGAGGTGACTCATCGCCCCGGTCATGAAGAGGTAGATGACGTGGCTCGCCGTCCCCCCGCCGGGGAGCTTGGGCATCGGCTTCTTTTTGTCATCGGCACCGAAGCCGAATGATCCCAGCGCGGGGAGAACCGACACGCCGAGCAGCGACTTCGCGGCCCGTTCGAGGAACAACCGCCGCGTGGTGATGTCGAGGTTTTTCAGTGTGTCGAACATATTCAATTCCAGGGCACTGGGAAGGTTTTGTACGGGGCGCGAAACCGCAAAGCGTCGATCGGATCCGGCACTTGACACTGGACACTCAGCACTTGGCTACTGAATGAACAGGAACTCTCGCGTGTTGACCAACGACCAGATGACGTTGCCGTAGCCGCCGGCGTTGTGCTTGGCGATTTCTTCCATGGCGATGGTCCGTTCCTCGTCCGTCGGGCGGCGGGAGAGAATCGTCATGAAGATGATGTTGATCCGTTCTTCCGGCTTTTTGCCTTCCGTCACAGTGTGATACATGAACGACTTCTCGTGCAGGATCATGTGGGTGATGGTGCCGTTGAACATCTGCAACACCTGCGGCACCGAGCCCTCTTCCGATGACGCTTCAATCGATTCGCGGTCGGACTGGCCGAACTGCCGCAGGAAGTGACCGGGGGGCATCGGCGTCGGTAACTCGGACGCATACGCCAGCAGTTGGCCTTTGTAGGTGTAATCCTTGTTGCGGGCATCGCGCACCTTGCCGGCCTGCACGGCACGCAGTTCGGCGTCCCGCTTCACAATCTCTTCGGCGGTGGCTTTCGTCAGATCGAGATCGAGCAATTCGCCCTGCACCTTGGCGGGCTCCATCTGGTATTTTTCCGGGTCCCACACGGCGAGCGTGATGAACGAATCCCACACCTGTTCGGGGGTCATGCGGCGGAGCACCGGGCCGGGGAAGTGATACTCTTCGCTCTCGCCCACTTCGACGTAGGTGGCTTCCCGCTGGTACGCCTTCGTGTTGAGGACGATCCGCAGATACTCTTTGACATCGAACTTCACCCGCACCATTTCCGCCGTGAGGAAGTCCATCAATTCCGGATTTTCGGGGACGGTTTCGTCTTTGATGTCGTCGACCGGTTCAATCTGGCCGATGCCGAACAACCGCTTCCACATGCGATTGGCAATCGTCTTCGCAAACCGCGGATTCTGAGGCGACGTCAACCACTTGGTGAAGATCACGCGCGGCGTGTCGCCTTTGGAAGTCACCGGTTGCGGATCGAAAATGGCTTTCGGCGCGACCAGTGTTTTCGGCTTGGCGTCGTCGTATTGATAATCCTGCGGCAGCGTGAGCTTCCCGCCGTTGTCGTAAACTTCGATCAGATTGCCTTGCAGGAAGCGGTTGTACTTGCCGCCGCCGTCGAACTTGTCGTCGATCTTCTTCAGTTCTTCGCGCATCTTGTTGACGACGTTGCCGCCGCCGAAGCGTTTGTCGTTACCACCGCGACGGGTTGCCGTCCCAAAGGTGTACGCCGCGACTTCGTAGAATTCTTTCCGCTTCCATTTGTCGAACGGATGGTCATGACACTGGGCACAACCGATCTGGGTGCCGAGGAAAATGCGGACCGTGTTGTTCATCGAATCCAGCGGCATCCCCGAATCACGCAGCAGGTAACCGGTGGCGGGATTGTCGAGATACTTCCCCTCGGCGGTGAGCATCTCACTCACCCAGCGGTCGTACGGTGTGTTGGCTTCGAGGTGTTCGCGGACCCATTCGTTGTACAACTTGCCAGGCGCGTTGTTGGTGACTTCGCGATCCCGCAGGCGGAGGATATCGGCCCAGTAGTTGTAGAGATTCCGGGCGTAGCCTTCATCGTTGAGCAGCGTGTCGATCAGCTTGGTCCGCTTTTCCTTATCCGTGTTGATGAGGAACGACCGCGTCTGCTTGTAGGTGGGAATGGTGCCGGTGATGTCGAGATACACCCGGCGGACGAATTGCTCGTCGGAGGTCATCTCATTGGGTTTGGTGCGCGTTTTGAGATAATTCGCCTCGATCAGTTTGTCGATCTTCGCCGCCGATGTGAGAACCTGCGACTTGGTCGCCGGATCGACTTTGTCGATGGTGATCTTCCGCGTGGGAACCGGGATCGGCGGTTCGGGCTTGGCTTTGGGTTTCGCCTTGGCTTTGGCTTGGGCCAGCGACTCGGTCGGTGCGGTCACCAGCAAGGCAAGAATCACGGTTCCCCAAATCACCGTGTGACTGACAATCCGGTTCAGCATCAATGCAATCCTGCGATGACCAAGCCGCAACGAAAGCGGCAGACGGGGCGAAGAAATTCCATTTTGACTGGTTGCCTCTACGGAAGCAACAGGCAAGTTTGGCAAGTGGTGTTATGCGGGGTTGTTCACGTCCCACAGTGAACAGTTTGTCCAGCGGGCCCCTGGTCCTGCCAGTGCGGTTGTCATGTTTGAGGCGAAAAGTCACCGAAACAAGGTTGGATGGCCTCGCCACGGCCGTTCTCATCCCCAGCGTGTCATCCACCATGGGATCACCCACGGGCAGCATCCGACAACAATCATGACAACACACAACACGGCCGCGATGACTTGCGGCCAGCCGTTGCCCGGAGGGCGCGGGCGGCCAATCAGCGGCTCCCAACAGAGAACCGACACGACCTGGATCGTCCCCCGCGCCAGAAAGGCGACGGCAAGAATTCCTGCGGCGGCAACTACAATGATGCTGCCAACCGGGACCGCGAGCTCATCTTCGCGCATCGATTGCACACTCAGCAGTGCCGCTCCGGTGGCGAGTCGGGTCCAGCTTCCCCACAGTCCGGGAAAGCCGATCAAGCTGGCGAGGGGCAAGACTGTCGACAACGTCGACCATGGAGATGTCATCGCGGCACCGCGCGAGGCTTCGATGAAATCGGTCGCTGTTCCGTATTCGCTGCGCCATGACAGGGCCGCGAGTAAGGCGGTGATCGCGATGCCGCCGTGCAGGAGCTCTAGTCCCCACAGCAAATGCAGCGGCGCATTCGATTGCAGCGCGCCCTGCATCGACGTGGGATGGACGACCCGTGCCAGCAGCAGCCAGGTTACGAACAGGATTGCACCGCCGTGAAATCGCACCGCTGCGTCGGCCAGTTCACACCAACGATCCGCACGGCCGAGTGCCATCATCGCCATCCCCCATGTGACGACGACCAGGACCGAAACGAGAGCGGTGATCGGTCCCGATACGCCCGGACAACCCGTGGTGAAGAGCGTGGCCAGCAGCAACCCCGCTCCCCATTGCAGATGCATCCGACCACATGCCGCGATCTGGCGTGGCTCGGCGTCCTCATGCTGGTCCGCCGGGGAGGGGAGCAGAAACGCTCCGCAGACCGAAACGATCAATAATGCCAGCGCTCCGACCAGGAGCAGTGACGCGCGACCCAACGGTTCGGCTTGATTGACCGGCGTGTAAAGCTGTCTGGCGAGGTGCATCATCGCCTCGATGTCGGTCGTCCCGCCAAAGAGAACGAGCCCCGCAACCGCGATCCACCATCCAAACGACAACAGCAGTGAGGAATCGAAGTGTCGATCTTTCGGGGTTTCCTTGACCGTCAATCGCACGCCGTGTCGCAGGATTTCCCAGCCGAGTCCGAGCAGCAACAGATCGTGCGTTTGTCCGAGGACGAGCAACCCGCCCAAGGTCCATGCCACTCCGCCCCATGGGATCGTGTGTGGTTGACCGCGCAGTGTCACGCCCCATGCAATCAATCCGCACAATGCCAATGCCGCGGACAAGGTTGTGAAGGGACCGTTCACCGCCGAGGTGAGGCACAAGCCAACTTCGGTCAGCAACAACAGACCGATCGCAACCGGTCCAACGATAAATCCGCGTCGATGCAGGAACGACCATTGCCGGGTGAGCAAGGCCCCGATGAGCAACAAACCCCATGTGCTGCCGGAGAACATCATGCCGGGATGTCTCCGGATGGGTATCGTTCACCGCCACGTTTTCCGGCCCAACGGGCCATTCGTTCGAAGAGCCAGGGCCAACGGTTCTGGATGTGTTCCCGATGATTCCCGCCCGGTTCGGCTGCGGTCCCTTCTCCCCCGTCTGCGGGGGAGAAGGTGGCCAAAGGCCGGATGAGGGGGCCGAACGCTTCAATCCGCCCCCTCACCCTAACCCTCTCCCCCGCAGACGGGAGAGAGGGGACCGGAGTCTGTGCTCCTGGGACAATTTCTGCCCATCGCTCTGTTGCTCTTTGGAACACGGGCAGAGACCATCGTCGCTGCATCCATGTGACCTCGCGCGGGGATTCGAACGCCGACGTCATCCACCCCGTCGACACCAATCCCAACAATGTCAGCAACACGAGAATCGCGATCACTTCCCCCCGGCGAAGATCGTCGATGGAGTGGATGACCGACTGGGATGGAGGTTCGTTGAAAAAGGGCCGCTGTGAGTCCACTGAGGGATTCGCGACCGTGCCCCAGAGCCAGCGTTGCAGCATCCACACCGCGGCCCAACTGGCGATGAACCATCCGAGGACGGCGACGAAAAATGGTCCCGGCCGTGCTCCGGCGAGACTCCAGCCCGTCAGCCAGTCAGGTCGCCAGCGGGTTGCTGCGGGGAAGCCGATGAGCCCGCCGACGGTCACCAGCAATGCAGCACTCCAGAGCGGGGCGGTGGTCCACAATCCCCCCCATCCGGCGTTTCGGCTCGGCCAGTGTTCGTCGAGACTGATCACCAATGCCAGTACGGCCGCGCTGCCGAGAGCAAAAGTCACGCTGCTGTCCCAGGCGCCGGCGATCGTGCCGGGTTGGCCGCTGCTCAGGGCGAACCATGACAGTGACGCGCCAGTCAATGAGAAGTACGCGGCGAACCGGCGGACGTCGGTTTGCGCGAGGCACAGCATCCCCGCGCCAAGTGTGGCAAGGGCTCCCCACGCGGCGAAGAGCGCGGTGTGCTCACGGACTTCGGTGGCGAATGTTGGCTCGATGACGCGCATCCACAGAAACACACCCAGCGGCGCATTGCCGACGACGGTCATCACTCCCACGGGCGCCGAGACCTGTCCCCACCAGCTCACCGTCGCGGAATGAAACGGCGGCAGCCCGCTGCGGATCGCCGCCGCGGCGATCAGCGGGATAAACCACCAACCGGCACTGGTGGACCAGTATTGAGCGGCGGATTGATTGTGCATCGCCGTGCGCGGGAGTTCGCGGGCCAACGTTTCCCACGTCATCGACAATGGCGGCAACACGGCGGTCACGTGTTGTTGCGACCACACGGCGGCATTCGCGAGACCCAACAATCCCATCAGCAGCAAGCCATCAGCAACGAGCCACCACCGCCACAACCGGGCCGCAGCGTGGCGGCGGTCTTCCTGGCCCCACAGCGCAGTGAGCATGGCCACACACAACCCGGTCAGCAGCGACGCTCCCATGAACGTCACGCCATCCCCCGCGGCATACGTTCCCAGCCACGCGGCTTCCAAACCGAGCAGCCACGCATACCGCCCCGCCGATTCCGGTCCTTTTCCGGTGGTGATCAAACCGGCAGCGAATGCTCCCCAGGCCAGCCAGCACAACGGCCCGCGGTTCATGCGATCCACGGCGACCGATAATGTCACGGTCCACCACGGCTTGGCTGATTCGCCGGTCAGCGCGGATGGAATTGTCCACACGGCGACGCGCAGTGACGTTTCACGCCATTCGTTTTCCGAATGCCGCTCCACAAAGACCGACAGCCCCATCACCACCGTGGCCGTGATGGCGGTGAGAACGAGATTGGTGAGCAGCAATTGTCGCAGCGATCTCAATCCGGCGCGACGCAGCGCCAGCAGGGTACCGACGCCCAGCCATGGGGACGCCAGCAGCAACAGCAACGCCGTCGCCAACACCGCCGTACCGTCCCCCACGTGCTGTGCTCCCAGTTGAATGTGGAAAACGTCTCACGGTGGAGTGAAGTGGATTGGTTGTCAAGGGGTTGAGAGTTCAGGGTCGAAGGTTGAGGGGAAGAGAGAAAGGGATTCCGATTCACAGTCCGTATGGATGAACGCTGTGCGGTTTCGCGCCCCGCGCGGAGATTGTTGAGGTGCCCTCGTTCTCACTGGGAAACGATCTGCGCGGG
>JBGSUN010000040.1:0-19690 GCA_041753475.1 Planctomycetaceae bacterium
CAACGGGAGCCGTGGGAGCGGCCGGGCGCTGCGGCTGTGGCAGGGGTGGTTGGACCGGCATTGTCGGAGCCATCGGCATGGGTGGTGCCTGTCCCGCCATCGGCATCGGCGGCATCATTTGCCCCATCGGATATTGCGGCATCATCGGCATTTGCGGCTGCATCGGATAATACCCCGGTTGCGGCATCCCCGGCATCGGCATCATTCCCGGCATCCCATACCCAGGCGGATAACCCGGCGGCATGCCCATGGGGGCCGGAGCCGCATTCGGTGTTGGCGCAGCAGCAGGCTTCCCCTTCTCCGTTCGCTTCAGCCCTGCAATGCGGCGGGCTTTCTCGGCATCGCGCTTGGCTTCCTTCTGCCGCTTCTGATCGTCGAACTGCTGGGCAATATCCGGATTCTCGCTGATCATCTGGCTCCGCTGGGCGTCCATGCGGCTGTCGAGTTTCACTTCGTCCAGTTGTGCCAGCAAATCTCCGGACTTAATGGGCGCGTTTTCGTCAGTGGGGGGCTTGGGTTCTTCCTTAAAGAATTCGATCCGCCGAATTTCGGCAAGGAGTTCAGCGATGTCTTTACCCCGTTTTTCCGGCTTTTTCGACATCAGACGGAACACCAGTGCGTCGAGTTCCGGCGTGACAATCCGGTTCACTTCCGAAGGTTTCGGTTGTTCGGCCGTGAGATGCTTCTGCAGCAGTTCGTTTGGTGTCGGGGCGGCGAAGGGGATGCGGCCCGTCAGCAGTTCAAACATCATCGCCCCCAGACTGTACATGTCCGTCTGGAACGTTGGTGGATGCTTCAGAATCGTTTCCGGGGCGATATAAATGCGGGTTCCTTGAATTGAGCCCTGTTTGCCACCGAGTAAACGGCCCAAGGTTGAACGGGGCTTGCTGGCGATGGAAAAATCAACCAGTCGCACTTCCCCCACCTTGTTCATCAAGACGTTTTCCGGCTTGAGATCGCGGTGAACCCAGCCTTTTTCATGCAGATGTTGCAGGGCCGACAGCAAACCTTCCATCAGTTTCTTGAACCGGATGTGAATGTTGTAGATGTCGGATTTGATCTGCAGCTTCAGGTTGGGTGCGCGGAAGTACTCCATCAGCATGTAAGTGTTGTCGCGACCGGCGGTAAACCCTTCGTACTTCACGATGTTCGGATGTTCGAGGGTCTTCAGAACCGACGCCTCGTGCTTCAACGTTTTGACGTTGTCTTTGTAATCGGGGTGTTTGAGGTTCAGCAGCTTCATGGCCAGGTGGCGTGCCGAGCCAGGTTCGATCACTTCCAGAACGGAGCTACCGCTGCTCGAAGCAATTCCGCCGACGACCTTGTATCCGTCGATTAATTCGTCTTCGGCCACGGTGATGCTCCCCGACGGGAGGCGGCGGATGACCGTCCCCGCTCTCCCCTGCCCTCATTTTTCTGCCCGGAACGACTGTGTTCTGGCGAAAGTGAGTATAACCCTGTTCGGCCCCCGGTGTCTGCGGGAACTTTGCCGCGAGGATGTGGAACTCCGCGCGTTCCGATTGTTCCGTCAGAAACCGCCGCCGCCGACTTTCGGTGTGCCTGTTCCGGGGGTGTTGCCGCCGGTTGCCCCGCCGGTCGCATTGGCTGTCGTTCCCGGAGCCGCCGCCGAGCGGAGAACGAAGCCATCGGGCAGGGTGTGCGAAGTTTCGTAAATGACTTCATCTCCTTCGGCAAACGCTCCGCTGACGAATAACCGATTGGAACCGACCGGCCCCATCAGCACCACGGGGATATCACGGACCACCCATTGCCGCAGAATCTGCACGCGCCGGCTGCCGTCGGGCAGGTTTGCGACGGAACTCGACGGCACTTCCACCACCGGGTGGCGGGGAATCAGCGGCACGTAGACCGTTTGTCCGGGTTTCCAGCGATTGGAATTGTTGTCGACAATCACCAGCCCGGACGCAATCGATTCAAACAAATCCCGCAGCGGATCGAACTTGTCGCTGAGGGGCAGGACGGCGTCCACTTTGCCTTCCACATCGGCCTGCTCAACTTTCAGCGTGAACGGCTTGTCTTTTTCCAGCTGGCTCCGTTCCGCAGGGATTTCCACCTTCAACCTGGTGAAGTCTCCCACGACGGCGATCGGATCACCGGCCCGGACAAACTGCCCTTCCGATACGATGACCCGCATGACGTCGCCGATGATCGGCGAGCGAATGGTGGCTTGATCGACGTTGTGCTGGGCCAGATCCAGTTCCGCCTTGGCAACGTCGAGTTTCGCCTGGGCAAGGGCGGCCTGGTTCTCATCTTTCTTATCCGCCAACTTCATTTCGATGGTGGCCGCCTTGAATGCCGCTTGGGCGCGCACCAGTTGAAACTTCTGCACGGTATTGTCGAGCCGTACGATTTCCTGCTGGGACTTGATCTGCGCATTCGCCTTCACGACAACCTGACGGATAAAACCGTCAAATGGGGCCGCCAACGTCACGCTGAGCACCGGCTCCAAGTAAAGATGGGCACGATACTTGTCGGGATTGGTCAGCCGTGCAGCTTCCCGTTTGACGAGGACCTGATCTCCGGCGTTCGCGCTGGGAAGGGGGCCCTTCTCCGGCGGTTTGGCAGGACCCTGTCCTGTTGCGTTTGGAGCCGAAGCGCTCAACACCAGGAGCACGCCGCCGGTGCACATCGTCGAAAACAACCAACGCATACACAGCTCCAGTCGCGGCGTGGCAAGCGCCGGGGGGAACAATGGGGATTATGTAAGTTCAATGGACACGTCATCTTTACACTACGAATCGATGCTGCGGGTGTCAACAAGTGTTGCGGTGGCGCTGAGATTGCCTGTCGGATCGGCTATGCTGCGTCCACGGCCGGAATGTCTCTGTGCCGGCGGACAGGCACGGGAGACGCAGACAGATGAGCGGATGGTGGGCCGTGGGATTGTTGAGCAGCCTCTTCGGGGGTCTGCCGACAAACGTGGAATGGCAATACACAGGGACCTTGCAGCGCTCCAGTACCGGAGCCGACGTCGCGGCATCAGAGAAGAAGTTCTCGCTCGTGGTTGCCGCCTGGAAAACGGAGGGGGACGACGCGCTGGTTTACCTCACCGATGACCGGGGCGACGGGGCCTGGGCTTGGCCCGAACGGTTTGGAGTCCTGGCGATGCCGGGCGGTCCTGCGAATGTCGTGAAGATCCGGCACAAGTTTGATGGAAATCTCTACGCAATCCCGTTGCGGCGTCCGGTGTTCGAGTTTGCCGACCGACTGAACGGTGATGAGGAATGGATGGACGGTCGCGATCGCTACACCCGTGTCGGCAACAAGAAAGTTGCGGACCGGGATTGCACCATGATCGAAGCGGCGCTGGATCGCGGTCGTCGACAAACGTTGGCCATTGAAACTTCGACGGGGCTGCTGATCCAACTGCAGGAACGACTGTTCCTCGGCCGGGGTGACGCTTTCGAGTTGACGCTGCAACTGGATGAATCCCGTTCACTCGATGCCGCGGAAGCCGAAAATGCTAAATCGACCACGGCGGCGTTGATCGCTTTGCAGACCGCGCTCAATCGTACCGGGGAAACACGGCCAGCAGACCTTTCTCGCGAACAAACTCAAACCACCGCAACCGCCCTGCCCGGCTTGAAAAAGTCTGCGGCCGGGACCATGTGGGCTCGGTTTATCGAAACCCTGGAACGCGATCTCGCCCAGCAATCGCGGCGGCTCGATGGTGTCGCCGGGCTGGCCCAGAAGTTCGTTGGTCAACCGGCCTCACTCCCGAATCTGCGGCTCATCGGCGGTGGGGATCTCAAGGCCGCGGATTACCAAGGCCAGACCACGGTGCTGCACTTCTGGGAATACAACGGCGATAAACTCATCGAACCCTACGGCCAGGTTGGCTATCTCGATTTTCTGCACAACCGCCGGGGAAAACTCGGTGTGAAAGTCGTGGGAATCGCCGTCGATCCCCGGCTGGCCACGGCCGGCGAGTTCAACGCCGCGGTCCGTTCCTTTCGCAAGTTGCAGGAATTCATGAACCTCAGCTTTCCCATTGCGACCGATGACGGCAAATTTTTGGCGACGCTGGGTGACCCGCGGTCGTTGGGCAGCGGGCTCCCGTTATGGGTCGTCATCGGTCACGACGGCGTCATCACGCACTACCATGTCGGGACGTACGACATTCAGCCTGATGAAGGTCTGAAGCAACTCGATGCCGCAGTGGTTGCCGCGTTGAAGAAGCAACTGGAAGCCAAACGCGGGCAATGATCCTCTTCCGCGCTGGCGAAGAAACTCCACTTTCACAACGATTGACCTCTTCCCGGACGAACAGCAATGACGGCGTCTCCCTTTGTCTTTGATGTCAAAACTGCGACGTTCCAGCAGGACGTCATCGAGCGGTCGTTGAAAGTCCCCGTGGTGCTCGACCTCTGGGCGCCATGGTGTGGACCGTGCAAACAACTGACACCGATCCTGGAAAAACTCACAGCGGAGTACAACGGCCGCTTCGTCCTCGGGAAGGTCAACACCGAGGAAGAGCAACAGATTGCCGCGGCGTTCCGTGTGCAGTCCATCCCGTTCGTCGTCGCCTTCGTCAACGGCCAACCGGTCGATCAATTCATGGGCCTGCTGCCCGAGCCGCAGATTCGTGAGTGGCTCGATGCGCTGATGCCCTCCCCCGCCCAATTGCTCTTACAGGATGGACTCGCGCTGGAAGAAACCGATCCGCGCGGAGCCGAAAGTAAGTATCGCGAAGCCCTGCAACTGGAGCCCGATGCGGACATGATCCGCACCCGGATCGCGAAAGTCCTGTTGCTGCAAAACCGGTTCGATGAGTGCCGGTCTGTGCTGGACGAACTGAAGAAAAAGAACGTGGACCTCGATCCCGATTCCGCGCGGATTGAATCGGAACTCGATGTCCGCCAGGCCGCGCTGGAAACCGGCGGTGTCGATCAGGCCCGCGCGGCTGCGGAAGCCGATCCCAACAACGTCAGCGCCCAGATTTCCTACGCCGATGCCCTCGCCGCCGCTCAGCAGCATCGCAAAGCGCTCGAACTCCTGCTCGGCTTGGTGGAGCGCGACAAACTCGGTGCGGGAGTCGAAGCGAAAACGACCATGTTGAAGATCTTCGACATGCTCGGCCCGGCGTCCGAACTCACCAGCGAATTTCGCCGCAAATTGAGCACGGCGCTGTATTGATGCCCATCGCAGCCCGGAGCGCAAGCGACGGACGGCCACGATAGAGAGAAAATCCAAACTCCAAAATCCAAGCTCCAAACAACGGATAAATTCCAAGTTCCAAACAGGGACGAGCAGCCGCTCCGCTGAATTTTGGAATTTGAAACTTGGCATTTGTTTGGAACTTGGATTTTGGAAATTGGAACTTCCAGTGACGGCCATCCGTCGCTCGCGCTCCGGGCGGTGATTAGAATGAACCCATCCACACCTGCTGATTCTTGCCTGCCCTGAGGATTCCCGCCGATGGTTGACCGCTGGTGCCTGCTCGCCTTGGTTGTTGGCTCCACTTCCGTCTGGGGACAGGAAACCGCGCCAGTCCGTCCGCGGGCCGTGCTCAACTACACTTTCGACGAAGAAGCCGGGCCGGCGCTCGATACTGCGACCGTCGGACAAGGAGCCGATGCGGGGACGCTTGCCAATAACCCGGCCCGTGTACCGAGTCCCTTCTGGAATCAACGCGGCAAGCGGGCGCTGCAACTCAACGTGGCGCAGCAACAGTACGTGGAGATTGCTGATAGCGCCGATGTTGATTGCCCAACGGGGGCGACCGTCTCGTTGTTTTGTGTGAATCTGAATCCGCCGACGGATGGGGCGTATCACGGGCTGTTCGCCAAGCGCGGCAACCAGGACGGCAAGCAACTCACGAACTACGGCATCAATTTCGTCACCCAGGCCGACAACTTCCAGGTCTACTTCAACGACGGCACCGGCTACCGTGTGGCCAGTTACAGCACGAAAGAGGCCCTGCCCTATCGCAAGCTGATCTACGTCACGGCCACATGGCAAGTCGGTGACGCGCCCGGGACTGATGCCGATACCGACGCCGATGATGTCCGCATGCAACTTTTTGCCAACGGCAAACCGTTGACGCCGAAGAACGTGACAAACGGTTTCGTGCAGGGAACCGAAGCGTGGTCGGTCGATGTGCAGGTCGCCAGCCTCGTGATCAACCTGCCGGTGACGATCGGTCGCAGTGAAGCCGCGGGGGAATATTTCGATGGTGTCGTCGATGAGTTCTCGCTGTTCCAGCAAGCGCTCCGTCCCGAAGATGTGGCCAAACTCTTCAAGGAAGTCGCCGGAGCCGATGTCGAACAGAAGATGCAGGACGATCAACCCACGCCGGTTGCCGTTCCTGAAATCGCGCTGCTTTCACAGCCGGGATTCCAACGCGGGACAACCACGGACATCACGATCAGCGGTAAGAATTTTCTGCCGACGCCGACCATTCTCGTGCCGATTCCAGGCGTGCAATTTGAAATCGTCGGCGCGCCGACCGCGGATCGCATCACGGCGAAAGTGACCGTCGCCGCGGATGTCCTGCCGGCAACCTATCCGTTGTGGGTCCGCACACCGCAGGGTTTGAGCGCGGCGAAACCGTTCGC
The DNA here is from genome assembly GCA_041753475.1 of Planctomycetaceae bacterium. GTDB lineage: Bacteria > Planctomycetota > Planctomycetia > Planctomycetales > Planctomycetaceae > DSVQ01. Next base: position 6,579 of record JBGSUN010000040.1, read on the forward strand.
CGTCGATGTGCTGCCACACCAGCCCTATCAGCAGGCCACCGCCGAGAAGCCCGCGGAATTGCCCGCGGCCTACTTTGGCACCTTGAGTGGTGGCCAGGTCCCACGGACCTACTTCCGCGGCCAAAAAGGCCAGCGAATTGTTGCCGATCTCGAACTGCGACGCCTCGGCGGTCAGTCGAGTCCGGTCCTCGAACTGAAAACGGCTGCCGGGACACCGTTGCAAATCCGCTGGGGACAAAGCGCGCTGCGTGGCGATGTGCGGATTGAACATCGTTTGCCCGCCGACGGCCTGTATTACATCGAACTGCATGATCTGGCTTACCGTGCTCCAGGAGCGAATCCGTTCCGATTGAAGCTCGGCGACCTGCGGCTGGCCGATCTCCCCTTCCCTGCTGCGGCTTCTGCGTCTGGAAATTATTCGCTGGAACTCATCGGCACGGGTTGGTACGCGGGGGCGAAGTGGGAGACGCCGAATCCGATGGGCGTGGACGCCACGGTCGCCGTAGTGCCACTGCCTGAGTCCACCGGGGCCGTGGGACCGTGGCCACTGGTCCGCTTGTCCGGTGCACAGGAAATCATCGAAGAACCGGCCGCACCGGGAGCACCGCAGACATTGCCCGATCCACTCGCTGCTCAGACGCCGATGGGGGTGAATGGGCGACTGACGACCAAGGGGGAAACCGACCGCTTTGTGCTGCCCATTACTGCGGGGAAAGCCTATCGATTCGTGTTACAGACCGATTCGCTGCAATCACCGCTCACGGGCGAATTGTCGATCCTGGCCCATCCGGGCGGGCAGGTGCTGGCGGCAACATCAGAGCAACCTCAGCCAAACGATCCCCTGTTGAACTGGACCGCACCTGCCGGCGTCACTGCCGTGCAGTTGCAAGTCCGCGATCTCTTCCACACCGGCGATCCACGGAATGTGTACCGCATTGAAGTTATCCCCGGCGGTCGCCCCGAGTTCTCCTTCCGCGCTGCGACGGCAACCACCGATCTTCCCGAGAACGGTTCGAGCCTCATTGAACTGAATGTCACCCGGAGCGTCTACAACGGGCCGATTGCGCTCCGCATCAGTGGCGATGACAGCGTCGCGATCGATCCGCCGACGATTCCGGAGAACGCCGCCGGACGCTTGTTCTTCCGGCTGCGACGGACGAAACCAAGCACCGCAGCATCACCGTTGGTGAAGATTATTGGAACGGCGACGGGAATCACGCCGCCGGTCGAACATGCCGCCCTGCTCCCCGGTGATGGCGTATCGCCATTGTTTGCAGACGCCCTCGCTGTCGGACAAATCCCGGCCCAGGGTCTCGCACTGGAATTGAAAGCCGCGCCAACGGTGTTGTACCGCGGCACGATGATGCCGCTTCCCGTCCAGTTAACTCGCATCGCGGGAACCCCAAGCCACGGACAACCGGTCCGTTGGACGTTGCGATCCACCGAAGCGCCGCGGAAAAGCCAGCCGGGCAATCCGAATTCTCCCGATCTGCCGCTGATTGCCATCGCTCCGGGACAGATGACCGACAGCGATGCCACTGAGCCAACGGTGATGGTGCAAGTACCGCTCGATGTCGCGGAGAAAAATGTGCGGCTCGCGCTGCAAGCGGATGCGGTGGCCCATGCCTATTCGGAACGGGTGATTGCCCGTGCGGTGTCGCAACCGTTCAGCGTGGACATTCAGACGGCAGTGACCCCGGCGCTCGATGCCCCGACCCTTGCGGCGAAGAGTGCCGTCGAACACACCATCACTGGCAAGCTCAACCGGACTGCGGGCTTCACGCAACCGGTTACAGTCTCTTTGGACGGTCTCCCCGCGGGATACACCGTCAAACCAGTGGAAGTCCCCGGTGATCAGAATGACTTCCAGTTCGTTGTGATGACACCGAAAGTCGAAGCGGAGACCGCGGTGCCGAACGTGAAACTCCGCGTTACCAGCGGTGGCGGGAATCTCATCGGGGACACGCCGGTGGCGTTGAAAGCGGTGCCGTAACAACGACGCCCGGCATTTTCCGAAATGCCGGGCGTCTGCATTTCAACACGTTCCAGCAACGTGGAATCAAAAGACAGAAGCCCGGCATTGAGGAAAATGCCGGGCTTCGTGATTCAAAACGGTGTTGGCAACAGCAAGGCGTGGTGATCGAACAACACTCGCCGTCCTGCGGCACCGATCGCCGGGGTGAAGAACAGCAGGAACAGATAGAACGCCAGCACGGCGGCGAGGACGATCCACAACGGCCACCGCAGGAACCACCACTGACGGGCTTCACTCCGTTGAGCGCGGGCATAGCTCCAGCCGACGAAAATCTTCGCCGGGTAAATGGTGGCGATAAAAATCATCGTCTCGAACCACAACGCATCCTTCGGCGGCGCGGCAATCTTGAAGAGATACATCGGCAACGCCAGCGCGTACATCACCACGATGGCAAGGAAGCAGCGAATCGATGCCCGGCGATAGAGTTCCCGCACTTTTCGCACGGCCAAAAAGGCACCGAGACGATTCTCTGCTGCAAAGTGGGCTTGCAGGAACGGGACCCAGCACAGGACGGGGATGAGGACCACGCCGCCGATCAGTGTCAGAATCACCTGCCCTGGCTTTGAGGTATCTCGCAGGGTGGCAAACAAGGCCGTCGCGGGGGCAAGCCACAGGAACGTGCCGATGAACCCGCGTAGTCCCAGCCAGAAATGATGTGGGAGCCGAAGTGCGACGACGAACTCCCGTACCGCGGCTTCGGCACGGGGAAAGTAGTCCCCTTGTTGCAAGGATGATCGCAACCACAGCACATTCTTGAGCGGCCGGAAGAAACACCAGAAGCCCCCGCCCCGCGCGACCGCGAGAACCAGGTGAATCGCCACGCCGACGGAGACGACCGTCAACAACACTTGCCAACCTGTTGCGGCGGGTGAGCCGGGGGCAATCATGGCGGCATCCTGTGCGGCATCGGCGACGATCCGGATCAGGAACAACCATAACCACACCCCGACCGCGATCGATCCAATTCGCGGAGCAAGGGGTAGCAACGGAAAGGCATAAGAAAGTTTGCCGGTCCGCGCCACCCGCCCTTCGGCTTCCAGCAGATAACCCAGGGCGAGAATGTTAAGAATGGGAACCGCCGCCAGCGCGGCCAAAAAAACGACCAGACTGACGAAACCGAACAGCAACGTTGTGATCCAGCCAATGCATTTCAGCGGATGACGCCATGGAACGGGAAACGGCGGCAGCCGGTCGAACGAGTAGTATTGGTCTTCCGATGCGAACTCGGTGACGACAAGGGAGATGTCGTCGGTCGGCTCCGCGGGCCCGTGATCGGCGCGGTAGGCCAGCGGCAGCCGTGTTCGTTCCTGAGGTGTGGGCGTCATCGTCGACATTCGCGCAGTCTCCCCTGCTCGGCTTCGGTCCCCACCGACATTCCAGCGGGACTTGTCCAGAATACTCACTTCCCACCGTGTTTGGTTGCACGCTTTTCCTGAAACGGAGCGGAAACCGGGCGGGTAATACCGGTTGACCTTCCTCGTCGGACGGTTCCAGCCGATGATGGAAGCCGTAGGTCAGGCTGTGCCTGACTTCTTTGTGGTCTACGTCGTTGAAAAAGAAGTCAGGCACAGCCTGACCTACGTAATTCACGCCGGGAGCGATTTCGATGCGTAGCGCCCGTTTCAGTTTGTTGCTCGCTCCGCTGGCCGTTGCGGTGGGATTAGTGGTGCTGGTGGTCGGCGCGGCTCGCAGTCCCCGGTATCCGATTCCGCCGATGCCACAGGAATCGGAACTGGCCGACGCGCTGGGGACTGTCGCCAAAGTCGACCAGTTCTTCGCTGAGCGGTGGAATTCCCTCAACATTCACTCGGCCCTGCCGGCGGACGAACTCACCATTCTGCGGCGGCTGTCGCTGTCGCTGCATGGCACGGTGCCGTCGCTGGAAGAGATTCGCCGGTTTGAAGCCGACGGGGAACCGCAACGGCTCGAACGTTGGACGATCCAGCTCATGAACGACCGTCGGTTCGCAGACTATTTCGCCGCCCGGTTGGCCCGCGGGTTTATTGGTGCTGAGGGAGGCCAGTTCATCATTTTCCGGCGGGACCGTTACACGGAGTGGCTGGGAGATGGCCTGCACGCGAATCGTCCGTTTGATGAGTTGGTCCGCGAGATGATTGATTCGAACGGACTCTGGACCGGTGTCCCGGCGACGAATTTTGTGACGCAGGCTTACGCCGACGATGTGCTCGACGTCAACAAACTCGCCGGACGGACTGTGCGGGCGTTTCTCGGTCAGCGAATCGATTGTGCCCAGTGCCATAACCATCCGTTTGCGGATTGGAAGCAGCACGAATTTCAGGGGCTCGCCGCCTGTTTTGGTCAGGTGAAAATCTCCGCCGTCGGGGTGGAAGACGATGCCCAGAAAACCTATGAAGTCGAAGACCGCATGACACTGGAGAAACAGAAAGTCGCGCCGACAGTCCCCTTCGGCAAAGAATGGTGGCCGGAAGAGGGAACGGTGCGGCATAAACTCGCGGCCTGGGTCACGCACCCCGAGAACCGCCGCTTTGAACGGGCGATTGCCAATCGTGCCTGGGGGATGGTCTTCGGCAAACCGTGGATGACACCGGTCGATGATCTCCCCAATCCGCCTGATTCTCCCGACGCGCCGCAGGACCTGCTCGATCTGCTCGGAGCCGACTTTCGTGAACATCACTATGACTTGAAACGGCTCGTCTTCGTCATCACGGCCTGCCGACCGTTCCGGTTGTCATCGCAACATCCCGCCTACGAAACCGGCGAAGGCAGCGACGTCGTCGATGCCAACTGGGCAGCGTATCCCTTGGTGCGGTTGCGGCCGGAACAGATGATCGGGGCGATGGTGCAATCATCATCGATTAAGACCATTGACCAGAATTCGCATCTGGTGACTCGGGTGTTCAAGTTCTTCCGGCAGCAGGATTTCGTCCGCGATTACGGCGACCTCGGCGAAGCGGAACTGGAAGACCGTTCCGGGACCATTCCGCAGGCACTGCTCCGCATGAACGGCGAGTTTGCCCGTGATGTGGCCACGACGAACCCCGCGAACGCCTCGGGACGCATTGCTGGCATGGCTCCCACCGATGCGGCGGCCATCGAAACCGCGTATCTCTGCTGCCTCGGCCGCCGCCCTGCCCCGACGGAGTTCGAGTTTTTCATCAAAGCGGGTGAAGAAAACGGCAAGGTCAATCGGGCCTTGATGGTCGAAGACGTCTATTGGACGCTGCTCAATTGCCCCGAATTCTGCTGGAACCACTGACTTCATTCAGAGCCGCGACCGTCAGGAAGCGCGTTCTGCTGATCGCTTGCAAATGAACTCGCTCCCTGACGGTCGCGGCTCTGACATTTCCGTCCACGAGACTAACCATGTTCAATCAATCGTTTGATCGTCGCGATTTCCTTCGGGCTGCTGCGGCCGCCGGGCTGTGGTTTTCCGGGACACCGCTCATTGGTCGCGCTGCCGAGAAGCGCGGCCCCGAGCGCGGCAAATCGATCGTCACCTTCTGGCTCGGCGGTGGTGCCAGCCAACTCGAAACGTGGGACCCGCACCCCGGCACGATCATCGGCGGACCGACCAAAGCGATCAACTGCTCGATCCCCGGCATCCAGATCGCCGAGGGCTTTCCGCTCCTTGCCGAGCAGATTCATCGGCTGTCGATCATCCGTTCCATGGTCTCGAAAGAAGGTGACCACGAACGTGGTGCGTATCATCTCAAAACCGGTTACCGCCCGGACCCGACGGTGATTCATCCGGCCATCGGGGCGATTGCGTCGAAAGAACTGCCTTCGCCGGGCGTCGATATACCGCACTATGTGTCCATCGGCGAGGTCGAGTTCCCCGGCCGCGGCGGTTACTTCGGTGATCAATACGATCCATACCGCATTCACGCCGCCGGTGAAACGGGGGCCAACCTCGAACCCCACGTCGAGAAACCGCGGCATGAACGCCGGCTAGAAGGGTTGAAAGTCGTCTCCGATTCGTTCAGCAGGGGACGATCCAAACGACTGGAACAGACGCTGCATCAGCACACGATCGACGCCGCGCTGCGGATGATGAAGACCGATCAACTCAAAGCCTTCTCGCTGACCGACGAACCCGCGGCCGTGAAAGCCGCTTACGGAGATACGCCATTCGGTAAAGGATGCCTGCTCGCCCGGCGGTTATTGGAAACGGGTGTCCGTTCGATCGAAGTTTCGCAAGGTGGCTTCGACACGCACGCCGACAATTTCACCGGGCATACATTGCGGGCGGCGATTCTCGACCCGGCGTTGTCGATGTTCATCAAAGAACTCGCCGAGCGCGATTTGCTCGATTCAACGGTGATTCTCGTCATCGGCGAATTCGGTCGTACGCCGAAAATCAACCCGTTGCAAGGTCGCGACCACTGGCCGACCGGGTTCTCATGCCTCCTCGGCGGCGGCGGAATCAAAAGCGGTCTCGTCATCGGGGCGACCGACCCGACCGGCGAGAAGACCGAGCCGACCGACCCGGTCAAAGTCGCCGATCTGTATGCCACCGTGCTGCATACGATCGGGGTCGACTACGCCAAAGAGATCATTACGCCGATCGGTCGTCCGTTGAAGCTCAGCGACGGTGAAAAGATCGAACGGTTGTTGGCGTAGACATTCCGTCCCAGCCCGGAGCGCGAGCGACGGCGGGCATATCGAAAATCCAAGTTCCAAAATCCAAGTTCCAAACAAGGAAGAAGTTCCAAATTCCAAACGAAGAGCAGGAGGCTTTCTCTTCGTTTGGAATTTGAAACTTGAAGTTTGTTTGGAACTTGGATTTTGGAGCTTGGAACTTCTCCACAATCGACTTTCGTCGCTGGCGCTCCGGGCTGTGTTTTCGTTGAATTGCCGCCCGCGCGATCTCGGCCGCCGTTTGTTATACTGCGGCGGTCATGAATGCTTCTTTTGCTGCACCTCTGGAACAGACGCTGGTGATCGTCGGCGTGGGCCTGATCGGCGGATCGATCGCCGCGGCCGCGCGTCAGCGCCGTGTCGCCCAGCGCGTGATCGGCGTTGGTCGCAATCCACAACGATTGTCCGCGGTGCTGGCCGCGGGACTCGTGGATGAAGTCACCACCGATCTCGTTGATGCCGCCCGTCATGCCTCGTTGATGGTCTTCTGCACGCCGGTAGAAGAAATCGTCGCCGGGGTGCGGCAGGTTGCGCCGCATTTGTCGCCCACGGCGCTCGTCACCGATGCAGGCAGTGTGAAAAGTGCATTGTGCGAACCGCTGGCCGAGGTTCCCGCGTTTCTGGGGGCGCACCCGATTGCCGGGAAAGAACTCTCCGGATTTGAACACGCCGACGCAGATTTGTTCGTCAACCGCACGTGCGTTCTAACCCCCCTGCCCCATCACACAACCGATCAACGCGCCCGGTTGCAACGCTTCTGGGAAGCGATCGGCATGCGCGTGGTGACGATGACACCCGCCGATCACGATGCAGTTCTTGCCCGGACCAGTCACGTTCCCCACGTTGTTGCCGCCGCCGTCGCTGCCGCGTTGCCGGACGCCGACCGTCCGTTGACAGGGACCGGCTTCCGCAGCACGACGCGCATCGCCGCCGGGCCCCCCGATTTGTGGACGGGCATCCTCTCGATGAATCGGGACGCAGTGCTGGCGGGAATCGACCAAGTGCAGCAGCATCTTGCCGGGTTTGCCACTACCCTCCGCGAGAATGATCACGAACGATTAAAACAGCTCCTCGACGATGCCAAAGCGGCACGAGATCGATTGAACGAATGAGAACACCCCGCCGTCTCCGATCGAGGCGCGAAACCGCAAGCGGCGAATCCTCTCTGACCATAAACCATAAACCATAAACCATAAACCATCGACCATCGACCATCGACCATCGACCATCCACCACTGACAACGGACAACGGACCACCATGCTCTGGGAAGTCGAAATTCGCCCCGCTGCGGGAGAGATTGATCGCGAGGGAGCCCGCATTGCTCACGAAGCACAGGCGATGGGGACGCGGACGATTCACACCGTCCGCACCGCCCGGTTGTTCTTGTTGCAGGGATCGTTGACCGAAGCCGATGTCCAACGGGCCGCGTCATCGCTGCTGGTTGATTCCGTGACTGAAGTCAGCACCTGTCGAGCCCTCGGCACCGCTGCGCATGCCGCCGATGACACCGTCGTCCACGTCCTCTACAAGCCGGGCGTGACCGACAACATCGGTCAGAGTGCTTTGAAAGCGCTCGTCGATCTCGGCTTCGCTGTTGACGCCGTCGCTACCGGCCGGACGTTTTTCTTTGAGAAGTCGGCGAGTGACGAAGAAGTCCATCGCGTTGCCGAACGGTTGCTGGCGAACGATGCCATCGAACGGGTCATCTACGGTGCCCTGCCCGCCACGGCGCTCGGCGTCAGCGGGAAGTACGACTTCAAACTCGTGACCGTCGCCATTCGTAGCATGAATGACGATCAACTCCGCGATCTCAGCAAGACCGGGCAGTTGTATCTCAGCCTCGTCGAGATGCAGACGATCCGCCAGCACTTCGTCGACCTCGGCCGCGATCCGACCGATATCGAACTCGAAACCGTGGCCCAGACGTGGAGCGAACACTGCTCCCACAAAACGCTGAAAGGTCGCATCCGTTACCGCGATGACGACGGCGAGCGAACCTTCGAGAACATGCTCAAGGAAACGATCTTCGCGGCGACGCAAACCATCCGGCAGCGCCTCGGCAAAGACGACTGGTGCGTCAGCGTCTTTCAGGACAACGCCGGGGTGGTGAAGTTCACCGACGAGTATCACGCCTGTTTCAAAGTCGAAACGCACAATCATCCTTCAGCAATCGAACCGTACGGCGGCGCGAACACTGGCCTCGGCGGCGTCATCCGCGACCCGCTCGGCACCGGTCTCGGTGCGAAGCCGATCTGCAACAGCGACGTCTTCTGCTTCGCCCCGCCCGATACGCCGTATGACGCGCTGCCGCCGGGCGTGCTGCATCCGAAGTCGGTCGCGCGGGGTGTGGTCGCCGGGGTTCGCGACTACGGCAACCGCATGGGCATCCCTACGGTGAACGGGGCCGTCTTCTTTGATGACCGTTATCTCGGCAATCCGCTCGTCTACTGCGGGACGATGGCACTCCTGCCGGTCGATCGTGTCGAGAAGCACGTCGAAGCGGGCGATTACATCGTCGCCGTCGGCGGTCGTACCGGGCGCGATGGCATCCACGGCGCGACGTTTTCCTCGGCGGAATTGACGCAGGAGAGCGAAACCGTCTCCGGCGGTGCGGTGCAGATTGGGAACGCTGTCGCCGAGAAAATGGTGATGGATGTAATTCTGCAAGCCCGCGACAAAGGTTTATACCGCGCGATCACCGATTGCGGTGCGGGCGGGTTCAGCAGTGCCGTCGGTGAGATGGGCGAGAAGTCTGGAGCCGTGGTGTGGCTCGATCGTTGTCCGCTCAAATACGCCGGGCTGTCGTACACCGAGATCTGGATTTCCGAAGCGCAGGAACGGATGGTCCTTGCGGTGCCGCCATCGAATTGGGACGAGTTCCACAAACTGTGTGCCGCGGAAGGAGTGGAAGCGACCGCCATCGGTGAGTTCACGAACACCGGGCGGCTGGTGCTGAAGTACGGTGACCAGCAGGTCGGCGACATGCCGATGTCGTTCCTGCACGATGGTCGCCCGCCGGTCATTCGCGACGCCGTGTTCATTCCTCCGGCGATGCAGGACATGGCCCCCCCTGCCCTGTCGCGGTGGGATGAGGTGCTCACGAAGATCCTTGGTTCGCTGAATGTGTGCAGCAAGCACTGGATCATCCGGCAGTACGATCACGAAGTGCAGGCCGGCAGCGTGGTGAAGCCGCTGGTCGGCGTGGCGTGCGATGGTCCGTCCGATGCCGCCGTGGTGCGGCCGCTGCTCGATTCCTCACATGGTCTCGTCATTTCCAACGGCATGAACCCGCGGTATGGCGATCTCGATCCGTACTGGATGGCCGCAGTCGCCATTGATGAAGCCGTGCGGAACTGCGTCGCCGTGGGGGCCGATCCGAAACGGATTTCCATTCTCGACAACTTCTGCTGGGGCAACACCGACCGCCCCGAAACGCTCGGCAGTCTCGTCCGCGCGGCCCTCGGTTGCCAGGACACCGCGGTGGCGTACGGCCTGCCCTTCATCAGCGGGAAGGACAGCCTCAACAACGATTTCTCATACTTCAACGCCGATGGTGAAAAGCAGACCGTCAGCATTCCGCCGTCGCTGCTCATCAGTGCAATGGGGCAGATGGACGATGTGTCCCGCGCCGTGACGATGGACCTGAAGGAATCGGGCAACGTCCTCTTCCTGCTCGGCACGACGAAAGCCGAATTCGGCGGCAGTCACCTCGGTCTGGTCCTCGGCCTCGATGGCGGCGACGTCCCGACCGTCGATTTCACCGCCGCGCCGCTGTTGTTCAGTGCGTTGCATGAAGCGATCAACCACGGCCTTGTTCGCAGTTGCCACGATCTGAGTGAAGGTGGATTAGCCACGGCGCTGGCCGAAATGGCGTTTGCCGGCGGTTACGGTGTGGAAGTCGATCTCGACCGGCTCGCAGGGGAATCAAAGCTGACCGAAGCGGCCGCCCTGCTCTTCTCCGAGAGTGCGACGCGGTTCGTGGTCGAAGTTCGTGAAGACGCCGTGCCGAAGTTCACCGCGGCGCTGGATGGCCAGCCGTGTGTCCGCATCGGTCACGTTGCACCGCACGATCACGTCCGCGTGATGCTGGATGGCAGTGTGCTGATCGATTCGTCGATCGATGAATTGAAAGCGGCCTGGCAACGCCCACTCGATTGGGAGTGATTTGCTCTGTCCCAGCCCGGAGCGCCAGCGACGGAAGTCACCGATTGCGGAACGTTTCTGTCGGAGCCGCGACCGTGAGGGAGCGTGTTCTTCGCATTTTGTGCACTGCCCAGAACTCGCTCCCTCACGGTCGCGGCTCGGACGGAGGACTCCGTCGCTGGCGCTCCGGGCTGTGAAGGAGATCAACCCAGTCGCCCGAATTGTCGATCGAGTTCCGCACGGCTGAGCGTCAGCGCCGTCGGACGTCCGTGCGGACAATGATGGGCGTCGTCGCACAGATGCCGTTGCTCCAGTAACGAATCGATCTCTTCGGGCGTCAATCGCTGCCCCGCCTTTACGGCGGCTTTGCACGCCATCATGTGCAGCAGCTCGTCGAGCAGATCGCGGCGGGTGGGTGAGGCACTGCCGTTGTCCAACCGCTCGGCGAGATCGTGCACCAACGTCGCCAGATCAAGCCGCCGCAGCATGACCGGGTGACGATTGACGAGGACGGTGTCCTTGCCGAATTCTTCGACGCCGAAGCCGAGCTTGTCGAGCAGTTCGGTATGTTCGACGAGCAACGCCGCTTCTTTCGCGGAGACATCGACCGGCACGGGCATCAGCAGACGCTGTGATTCCACGGCGTTGTTGAGCACCCGTGCCCGGAACTGTTCGTAGAGCACGCGTTCATGCAGCGCGTGCTGATCGATGACCGTCATCCCCTCGGCCGATTCGATCACGATGTAACAGTCGTGGACCTGCAACGCGCGTGTTGTAAGGGCTCCCGAAGCTGTCGAGACGACTGGCGCGGGTGCCGTCGGCATCGGTGTAGATGTGACGGCTTCTGAGACGGGGGCGGCGTCGAACTCCGCGAGTCGCTCTTCCAGCAGCGATTCCGCCGACCATGACGGTTCACGCTCGGCGATCGCTGTCGCGGCTTCCACAGTTGAAACACCGAGGTCCGACGCATGGGCGAAACCCGCGGGGGCTTCCGGCGTCCAGCGGCCGAGTTCCGCTTTCGCCCAGTCCGCGAACTCGGACCGCAGCGCGGGCTGCACCGGCATGGGCGTCAACGTCATCGGCGATGCCGTGGTTGCCGCTGCGGGGATGGTCAACTTGCTCTGCAGATCGAGACTGAGAAACTTCGTCCGGATCGTGGACAGCACCTGCCGGAAGAGTTGCTGCACGTCCTGAAACCGCACTTCGGACTTCGTCGGATGGACATTCACATCGACCAGATCCGGCGGCAATTCGAGGAAGAGGAACGCCACCGGATGCCGTCCCACCATCATCAATCCGCGATACCCTTCCGTCAGCGCGTGTTGCAGCGTGCGGTCCTGAATCCACCGACCGTTGAGGAACAGGAACTGATGTTTGCGCGTCGCCTTGTTCAGATCAGGGTGACCGACATAGCCCCACAGTTTGATGCCGTTGTGTTCCGATTCGACCGGGATCAGTTGCTCGGCGAGATCTTCCCCGAAGAAGACCTTGATCCGTTCCAGCGGGCTGTCAACCGCCGGGAGTTGGTACACGTTGCGGTCATTGTGTCGCAACACGAGATGCAGCCGCGGATGGGCGAGCGCGATCCGGGTGAACTGGTCGGTGATCTGCCCGAACTCGGTCGCCACGCTTTTCAGGAACTTGCGCCGGACCGGGACGTTCTCGAAGAGATTGCGGATTTCGATCAGCGTGCCGAGCGGTCCGCCGCTTTCGTGCACGGTGCCGACGTCGCCGTAGCGGACTTCCAGCTCGTGGGCATGATCCTGATCGGCTTGCCGACTGCGCAGCCGCAGATGGCTCACCTCGGCGATCGACGCCAGCGCTTCCCCGCGGAAGCCGAATGTGCGAACGCCGAAGAGTTCACTTGCCGCGCGAATTTTGCTGGTGGCGTGACTGGTGACCGCGAGCAGCAAATCGTCGGGATGAATCCCTTCGCCGTCATCGACGATGCGGATGAGTTCCGAACCTCCGGCGACGATGTCGATTTCGATGCGGGTCGACAGCGCGTCGAGGCTGTTTTCGAGGAGTTCCTTCAGCGCGCTGGCGGGCCGTTCGAGAACTTCACCGGCGGCGATCTGGTTCACCACCGAAGCGGACAAAGCGTGAATGCGAGGCATGCGTGCCAACAATCGTCGAGCGAAACGGGTCCGCGTCCCTGCGAAGCGGTTCCCACCACAAATACCCGGTGAGCACCGCAGTCGCAAGGGGGTGAAAAGTCACGTTCAGATGAACTGTCATTCGATGGCGATCGCGGCGCGGATAGGGTCCCTTCTCCCCCGTCTGCGGGGGAGAAGGTGGCCGATAGGCCGGATG
>JBGSUN010000041.1:0-25395 GCA_041753475.1 Planctomycetaceae bacterium
GGCGTGCCCACACCCTGAGCGGCCAGCGCGACCGCCTCGCGTCGCACCCGCTCTAACTCCTGAGGACTTCCCTGTCGCCGCATGGCAGAACATCTAACGCTTCCCCGCGTCGACGTCTATATCATCCTGAGAGTCAATAGCGGCTGCCGGCATCGGTCGACTCGTCATCGCTCATGCCGGAAATGTGCGACGGAATGATCTCAATCGCCAATTGCTGATGACGACGAAAAGCATCGGTTCGCCGCGCGTGGAATCGATTCAACACCGTTTGGGTGAACTGAATCCGAATGTTGTGATTGAGACGGTGAATGAGAACGTGACCGAGCGCAACGTTGCGGACCTGGTCAGCCGTTGCGATATCATTGTCAGTGCCGCTCCGCTGTTCACCGAGCGGTTGTTGATGAATCGAGAAGCCGTCCGGCAGCAGAAGCCGCTGATTGACTGCGCGATGTATGAACTTGAAGGCCGTGTCATGACCGTGATCCCCGGACAAACTGCGTGTCTGGAATGCCTCTATCCCGAATCGCCTCCGAACTGGAAGCGGCAGTTTCCGGTCTTCAGTGCGGTCTCCAGCACGGTGGGTTCACTGGCCGCGGTGGAAGTTGTGAAACTGGTTGCCGGCCTCGGCGAACCTCTTTCTGGACGGATGCTGTTCTTAGATCTCCGTGACATGAGTTTCCGCACACTCCCGCTTCAACGCCGGGAAGACTGCGGGACTTGTGGATCACCATCGTCTCCCCAAAATGACTCCGAACTGGCGAACATCTGTGCTCGCGATGCCGGCACACATCCGTCAGTTGGTCGATCACTCTGATGAAGGACTCTTCCATGCAACTCTCGATTCGATGGCTGGCGGCGAGCTGGTTGGCGTTCTGCGCCGGAGTTCCTGAAGCTCTTCTGGCGGCAGAGTGGCCGACCGAAGGGGGCAATAATGCCCGACTTTATTCCACCACTGAAGTGCTTCCGACGTCACCGAACCTGCAATGGACCTATCAAGCCCCCGCGGCTCCAAAACTGGCGTGGTCGAGCGCGGAAGGACGGACGATTGAAGGCAAACTGCTTTCTCACCGCATTCGCTTTGACGACGCCTTTCGGACCGTCATCGTCAATGGGCGGGTCTATTTTGGTTCCACCGTCGATCATCAATTGCACTGCCGTGATCTGAAGACGGGCAAGCTGCTGTGGACGTGTTTTACGGGAGGCCCCATTCGTCTCTCGCCGACGGTGCAGGATGGTCGGGTTTACTTTGGTTCCGACGACGGCCGCGCCTACTGCGCTGATGCCGAAACCGGACGGATTCTGTGGCAACGGCAGGTGGCCCCACGGGACGAGTGGCTGCTGGCCCGCGGTGAGCTGATCTCGAAGTGGCCGGTGCGAACAGGATTGATCGTGCATGAAAACGTGGCCTACATGGGGGCCGGAATTTTCCCCCACGAAGACGTTTATCTGTATGGAGTCGATCCCGAGACGGGACGCCAAGTCTGGCAACAGGACAACATCAGCGTGCTGGATGCCGGGAGAAACGACCTGTCGCCACAGGGTTATTTGCTGGCGAACAACAATCATCTCGTGGTGCCCTCGGGCGGTTCTTTGCCGGGGGTGTTCGATATCAAAGCCGCGAAACTGCTGCACAAACGGACGCACAGCTGGCGCGGTGCCGCTGGGGGCGTTGTGGGGGGGACACGGGCGCTGCTGGCCGACGGACAAATCTATTCCGGCGGTGAACATCACATCCTGGCAATGGAAGAGAAAACTGGTGATGTCGGTTTCGGCTGGTTCGATGGTCACCAGATGGCAATCCAGGATGACGCAGCTTATGTGCTGACGGGTACACGTCTGGCTCGGTTGAATCGTCTCGAGTCCGCCGATGGCAGCCGCCAGCGGTACAAACTCAATGAGAAGCTTGCCGGATTGACGAAGGAGTTCCGGGCCAAGAAAGGAGCCGCCGCGGAAGAATTGCGCGAGCAGATCCGCAAAGGAACGGAAGAACTTAAGAATCTGGAGTCGATGGGAGTCGTCTGGTCGCAAGAAACGGCTGACGACAAAGCCCTGCTCGTCGCTGGAAATGTGGTCGTCGTGGGCGGAGCGGGAAGAGTCACTGCGTACGCCAAGGATACGGGGCTCAAGGCCTGGTCACACGACCTGGAAGGCGATGCCCGCGGATTGGCGGTCGCCGACGGCCGACTGCTCGTAAGTACCGACACCGGGGCCGTGCACTGCTTTGGTGAATCGGGGCCAGCGTCACCATCTGTGGTTGCCAACGCACAACCGAAGCCGCTGGCCGATGACAATCAAACGGCGATGTATCGGGCCGCCGCCGCTGACATTTTGCAGCGGACTGGCGTCCAAGCCGGATACTGCCTGGTCGTCGGCAGTGAGGAAGGCCGTCTGGCTTACGAACTGGCGCGGCAAAGCGCATTGAAAATTTACTGCGTGGAGCCGTCTGCTGAGAAAGTCGCACGGGCTCGTCAACAGTTGTCTGCCGCCGGGCTGTACGGGCACCGTGTGGTGGTCCATCAGAATGAACTCGCTGCGCTGCCCTACTCGAACTATTTCGCGGATTTGATCGTTTCCGACACCTTGCTCAAGAATGGCACGTGGAATGTGTCGCTCAAGGACATGGAACGACATCTCAAGCCCGTTGGGGGTGTGTTTTGCCTGGGGCGTCCCGAATCAGCGGGAGTAATCGCGCTCGATGAAATCCGCAACTGGTCGCGATCGTCGGCCTTGGGCGATCAACTCGAAACCAAAATTGCCGAGGGCTGGTTGACGATGGTTCGTGGTCCCTTGCCCGGTGCGGGGAACTGGTCGCATCAATACGGCAATCCGGGCAACACGGCCATCAGCAGCGACCAACGCATTCAGGGTGACCTCGGGGTTCTCTGGTACGGCGATCCGGGCCCTGGTGAGATGGTGAACCGTCACGAAGGGGCTGTGGGACCGCTCTCGGTGAACGGACGGCTTTTCGTTCAGGGTGAATCGACGATTATGGCTTATGATGCCTACAACGGTCGGCATCTCTGGACCCATGAAAATCCCAAAGCCCTGCGAACGGGCGTGTTCCAGAACCAGAATCCCGGGAACCTTGCCGCCGGTGATGACAGCCTGTTCCATTTCGTCGGCGACAAATGCCTGCAGGTCGACATGGCCACGGGCAAGGTTGTTGCCACGCATGAATTACCGACCGGCAAAGCCGATGGTCGCTACGAATGGGGTTATGTCGCCATCAACAACGGCATGCTCTTCGGCACGGCCACGATCCGACAGGAACTGGAAGCCGCACTCCGCCGCCGTGGCAAGACAACGGAAGACGCCACCGATGGTCTCTTCGCGATCGACATTGCCACCGGAAAACACGCCTGGGCCTACTCCGGAAAAAGCATTTCACACCGCACGATTGCGATCGGTCCGGACCGCATCTTCTTTATCGATAGTTCCATTACACCGCAGCAGCGGGAAGAGCTCCTCGCCAAAGACAAGTCTGCCTTGAAAGACCTCACTGGTGAGGAACAGGAGAAAGCCGAGAAGCGGTTGAAGGACGCGGATGTCCGGTTGACCGTGGCGCTCGATCTGAAGACTGGCGAAAAGATCTGGGAGAAGGCGGTCGACGTTACCGATTGCAGCGACATCGGCACCGGTGGCGGAAAACTGACGATGATGTACGCCAACGATACACTCGTCCTCGGCGGTGCCAATGCGAACGGGCACTATTGGAAGCAGTTCGTCGCCGGGGAATTCCAACGCCGCCGGCTCGTGGCCCTGTCCGCTTATGATGGCTTCAAGCTCTGGGCGAAGGATGCGAACTATCGCCATCGGCCGATCATCATCGGCAAGAAAGTGCTGGCCGAACCGTGGATGTTCGATCTCACCACCGGAGAGCAGGAAACCCGCAAACACCCGATTACTGGTGAAGAGGCCCCGTGGAGCATCATGCGCACCGGTCATCACTGTGGGATGCTGACGGGGAGTGAATCGGGAATGATTCTCTTCCGCTCAGGACACACAGGCTTTATGGATTTGAAGAACGATGCCGGTATCCGCCATTTCGCTGGGCATCGCCTGGGGTGCTGGATTAACGCCATCGCCGCCAACGGACTGGTGATGATTCCCGAGGCGAGCGCGGGATGCGTCTGTCAGTTTTCAATCGCGTCGACCATCGTCCTGGAACCACGGGAAGAACGCCGACCGTGGACCATCTACAGCACAGTCGGTGAGCAGACTCCAGTGCAGCGACTGGCGATCAACTTCGGTGCACCGGGAGACCGCAAGGACGCGCTGGGGAACATCTGGTTTTCCTATCCCCGCCGCGATGCCTACCAGGTGACAACGTTGGATGTGAAACTCGATCTGCGGCCGCAATTCGCCAAGGGGGGCGAGTTTGGCAGCACGGCGGAAGGCCGCGTCCCCACTTCGGCTGCCGACACACAATGGATTTATACCTCATGGGCGCAAGGCTTGGAGCAATTCACGCTTCCGTTACTCGGCAAGGACGATGCCCCGGCCAACTACACGATCCGTCTGCATTTCGCCGATCCGGGAGTAGACGAAGCGCAGCCCACGGTGTTGGATGTGTCGTTCAACGGCAAAGCCGTTGCCAATGGCCTGAAGTTGCCACTATCGAAAGACGGTCTGCTGCAACCGATCGTGCATGAAGTCCGCAATGTTCGAGTGGAGCGCGACCTGGTAATCGATCTGCAGGCGAAACAGGGACAACCGATCCTGAACGCCATTGAAGCCATTCGGGAAACCGAGTGAGTGTGGTTTTGACAGTGTGCGTCGTCGAAGGCTCAGGACACCAAAGGGTGCTCGGCAATTGACAGCTACGGCTTCAGGTCGAGAGGGAACTCGTCCCTGCCGGCCTTCACTTCCTCCTCGACACCACTCGTGGATGTCCGTTGACTCTTATATGCTATTCTCCGTCTTTTGCGGCTTTGAGCAGATGCCGAGGAAGTTGCCACAACCGGCTACCGCCGTTGCCGAGGGAGCACTTTGCTCAGATTGATGCGAACGGAAACCTGTTTTCCAAGGCGCGCCGATTTGCCTGCGGAGAGGTTCTGCACTCACCGCCATCCAGCGGAAAAGGAAATTCTGCCGGATTGTATCCACAAAGCCCTCTTTCGGAGAGAATGGAGACATCGCTCAAAGGGACAATGAATGACGTGGAGCAATCTCAGTC
Source organism: Planctomycetaceae bacterium (assembly GCA_041753475.1). Classification (GTDB taxonomy): domain Bacteria; phylum Planctomycetota; class Planctomycetia; order Planctomycetales; family Planctomycetaceae; genus DSVQ01. Next base: position 5,177 of record JBGSUN010000041.1, read on the forward strand.
TTGCCGGGATCGTGGTTCTGGGGACGGTTTCCGTCGTGGAATCGGCGGACCGTATCCGGTTCAACGAACAGGTCCGGCCGTTGTTGTCGGATCGCTGCAATGCCTGCCACGGGCCGGACGACAAACGCCGCGAAGCCGAACTGCGACTGGATACCCGCGCCGGTGCCGTTGACGAACGACATGCGATTGTTCCCGGCCAACCGGAGAAGAGTCCGCTCTGGCAGCGGATCACGTCGAACGATCCCGAGGAACGGATGCCGCCGCCGTCAGCCAAAAAGCCCGCCTTCACGCCGGCCGAGCTCGCCTTGTTGAAGCAGTGGATTGAAGAGGGAGCCGAGTACGAAGGACATTGGGCCTTCCTGCCGTTGCGAACGGATGCTCCGCCGACAGTGAACGGTGCCCGTAATCCGGTCGACAGTTTCATCCGATCGAAGCTGGCCGAGGTCGGCATCACACCGTCACCTCCAGCCGATCGGGCGACGTTCATTCGACGGGTGACACTCGATCTCTTGGGTGTGTTGCCCTCGCCGATGGAAGTCGAGGAGTTCCTCGCCGACGATCACCCCGCAGCCTATGAGCGGCTGATCGATCGGTTGCTTGCTTCGCCTCATTATGGTGAGCGCTGGGGGCGGCACTGGCTCGATCAGGCGCGGTATGCGGACTCGAATGGTTATGCGATTGACGCTCCCCGTGACATGTGGCCGTATCGCGATTGGGTCATCGAGTCCGTGAATCGTGATTTACCCTTTGACCAGTTCACCATGGAACAACTCGCCGGGGATTTACTCCCTTCGCCGTCCAAGTCGCAGTTGGTTGCCACAGGGTTTCATCGCAACACGCTCATCAACCAGGAAGGAGGGACGGACCGCGAGCAGTTTCGGGTCGAAGCCACCATGGACCGCGTCAACACCACTGGTGCGGTCTGGTTAGGATTAACCGTCGGCTGCGCTCAATGTCATTCCCACAAGTTTGATCCGATCTCACACGAGGAATACTACCGGCTGTTTGCATTCTTCAACTCCGCGCAGGACGCCAATGATCGCGGTCCTGTGGTGGAAGTGATTCGCGGAGAAATGTTCGGCCAGCCGGTGGCAGTTCCCAAGGAACCGAGGCCACCCTCCGCTGCAGAAATCATTCAATGGCGACAGGCTTGGGAGAAAGCCACTCTCGATCGGTTGCTGAACACATCGAGGTTGTCACCAACCCCCACAAGTTGGCGACCACTTTCCATCACCGGTGCCAAAACGGCTTCCGGGGCGGTGATCGAAGCGCTGAAGGATGGTTCCCTACTGTCGTCCTCCAAGTCCACGCCGAATGATCGATACACCGTCACCGCCACCACCGCTTTGCCGAAGATCGCAGCAATTCGACTCCGCGTGCTGACCCATGAATCACTCCCGCAGAAAGGCCCAGGCCGTGCCGGGAATGGAAACTTTGTCCTCACGCAGATTCAACTACGAATTGGTGGCGCTGAACAGCGTTTCGGCAGAGCCTTCGCCGATCACGAGCAACCGGACTTCGGGGTGGAAGGAGCGATCGATAACGATCCGAAATCGGGGTGGGCGATCAACATCGCGCCGGGTTCGTCGGCACAGATGAACTCGAATCATGAGGCCACGTTCCTGCTTGCGGAACCTGTCGAAACCAAAGGACAGCCGCTGGAAGTGATCTTGTCACATGATCTCAACGATGGATACCTGGTCGGACGATTCGCCCTGGACGCAACGGACCAGATTGACGCCGCCGCATCTTCCGCGGATGCCGGTCTATTAGCTGTCTTACAGAAAGCCGACAAAGATCGATCGGAGCCAGAGCGGAAACAACTGCAGGCCGCGTTTGAGAAAGCGGAACCGCGGGCCAAGCCGCCAGTGAAACGACCGTCGAACCCGGACATCGTGCAAGCCATGGTGATGCGCGATCAACCCACGCCGCGAGAGACGTTCTTGCTCACACGTGGCGACTTCACGCGGCCCAACAAAGAACTCGGAGCCTTGTCACCGGGCGTGATTGCCGCCGTGGCACCGGTCATGCCGGAACTCCGGAATCGACTGGACCTGGGCCGGTGGTTGACCCATCCCGCGAATCCGCTCACACCGCGCGTCACGGTCAATCGGGCCTGGATGCGGTTCTTCGGCCGTGGGCTGGTCGAAACGGATGAGGACTTTGGGGCACAAGGGGCGCAACCGACACATCCTGCGTTGCTCGATTGGTTGAGCCGTGAGTTTCAACAGCAAGGATGGAGTCCGAAGCGTCTGCACCGCCACATTGTCAGCAGCGCGGTTTATCAGCAATCATCACGATCACGGCCAGATCTCGTTGAGAAAGATGCGAGGAATCTGTTGCTCGCGCGGCAGGAGCGGGTTCGATTGGAGGCGGAAGTGGTGCGCGATGCCGCGCTTTCGGCAAGCGGGCTGTTAGTACGGACGCTTGGCGGTCCGAGCGTTTATCCTCCTCAACCGGACGGCGTGTATGCCTTCACGCAGGTCAACAAGACGTGGCCAACAGATACCGGCCGGAATCGATACCGACGAGGGTTGTACACGTTCTTTTTCCGCAGTGCGCCGTACCCGCTCTTCACCACGTTTGATGCTCCCGACTTCCAGGCGGTCTGCACTCGCCGATTGCGTTCGAACACGCCGCTGCAAGCCCTGACAGTTTCGAATGACCCAGCGTTCTTTGAACTGGCGCAAGGACTCGCGTTGCGGTTGGCCAGGGAGATTCCCGGCTCGTTTGAAGCAACGCTGGAGAAACGCCTGCGTCTTGCCGCCAACCTCTGCTTCAGCCGTGATCTGTCCCCGGCCGAACTCACTGTGTTAGCAGACTACCTTCGGCAGGAACAAAACATCATCAGCCGCGACCCGATGGCTGCCGAACCGTTGACCACCGCGGCACTCCGAGAATCCGTATCCACGGCTGATGCCGCCAGCCTGGTGATTCTCGCGCGGACAATCTTCAATGCCGATAATTTCATCACACGAGAGTGACACACCGAGTGGAACGTTGTAAGAGATGAATCACAGTTGGCAATCTGTTATGACCATGCCTGAACAACAACAAATGATCGAGAGCCGCCGTGCATTTCTGCAAGGTGGGCTGGGAATCGGTGCGATCGCTTTGCAGGCGCTGTTGACGAAAGAGTCGGCAGCCGCACCGGTCCGAATCAATCCCACGAATCCCATGGCACCGCGGTTGCCCCCGCTGCCTGCCAAGGCGAAACGCGTCATCTATCTCTTCATGGCAGGCGGTCCCAGTCAACTCGAACTCTTCGAGGATAAGCCGAAGCTACGCGAGCTCAGCGGCCAAGCCCCTCCGCCAAGTCTTCTCAGCGGCAAACGGTTTGCGTTCCTGAAGGGAACCGAAACGCTGTTAGGCAACACGCGCAAGTTCGACCGCTACGGCGATTGTGGTATGCCGCTCAGCGAACTGCTGCCCTACCACCGGCAGATTGTCGATAAGGTCTGTTGGCTCCGAGGAATGACCACCGACGTATTCAACCACGGACCGGCGAAGATCTTCATGAATACCGGGTTTCAGGCCCCCGGACGTCCCAGCTTCGGCTCGTGGGTCACCTACGGACTCGGCAGCGTGGCCGACGACCTGCCGGGGTTCGTCGTCTTACAAAGCGGCCCGCGTGGACCGCGTGCCGGGGCGTCACTGTGGCATAGCGGCTTCCTGCCGACGTCGTTTCAGGGCGTTCCATTCCGCGGAAAAGGCGACCCGATTCTTCACCTGCGCAGCCCGGAAGGTTTGTCGCGCGAACGAGAGCGGGCCTTTCACAATGCCGTTGCGGCTCTCAACCGGGCACATCTCGAAGACACGGGTGATCCGGAAATCCTCACCCGCATCAACGCCTATGAGATGGCGTTCAAGATGCAATCCAGCGCTCCCGAATTAATGGACTTAAACCAGGAAACGAAAGCCACGCTTGACAGCTACGGAGTTCAGCCCGGCACGCCATCGTTCGCCACAAATTGTCTGCTGGCCCGACGGATGATCGAGCGCGGCGTCCGTTTTGTGCAGCTCTATCACACGAACTGGGACAGTCACGGCGGTCCTGGTGAAACGCTGAACGCCGATTTTGAGAAGGTTGTTCGTGATGTCGATCAAGCCTCCGCCGCGCTCATTCTCGATCTTGAGCAGCGCGGGCTGCTGGACGACACGCTGGTGATCTGGGGCGGTGAGTTCGGCCGGACACCGATGGGGGAAAACCGTGATACCATCGGCCGCGATCACCACGTTGATGCCTTTACCTTGTGGCTTGCCGGTGGCGGGACCAAGCCCGGTTTGATCCACGGCGAGACGGATGAGCTCGGCTTTGCTCCGGTGAGTGGCAAGGTTCATGTCCACGATTTGCACGCCACGCTGCTGCACCTGCTCGGCTTCGATCACGAACAGCTCACCACACGTTTCCAAGGTCGCGACTATCGTCTGACCGATATCCACGGGCAAGTGGTGTCCGAGATTCTGTTGTAACGCCTGGTTGAACGCGTCGTTTCACGGACGGCTCAAGCTTTGCTTTGGGCTAACCGGCGGGCCAGGGCGACAGCCCCGCGGACAGGGTCCGTCACGACGGTGATACGACTCGGTCGAATGTCGGTGAGGCGATCGGTCACGGCTGGGCGAAACGAGTCCTGATGAACCAACAGGCCGCCGGTCATCGCCAGGGGATAACTGTGGGGCTCAAAGCGGAGTTGTCTGGCCAGTGTGGTAATCATGATTGCCAGATCACCGGCCGCGGTAGCAATGATTGCGGCCGCAGTGGGGTCCTCCGACAAAGCAAACACGAGTTGGGCGGCGGAGGCAATCTGGTCACGCGTCATTTCCGGTGAGTACAGAATCTCGATCAGATTCGCTGGCGAAGCGGCGTCGAAGTGTGACAGCAACCGATCGAGCAGCGCTGTAGGGGGACGGCGTCCGTCGGCTGATTGCATGGACATTCGCAAGGCATGAACAGCGATGGCATATGCGCTCCCTTCGTCGCCGATCAGATAACCGCACCCACCAGTCCGGGCAATTTCCCCCTGGGAATTCCGTCCCCAGGCAAGCGATCCTGTTCCGCTGATGACGGCAATGCCGCAATGATCAGACGCCGCCGCGGAGAGGATCGGCTCGGCATCACCACTCACGCGCACTCGGTGAGCAATCGCACCCTTCTTCCGTGCCCAGGATTCCAACAGCGTTTGCTCTGATTCGCGGCCGGCTCCGGCCACACCGAACCAGGCCGCAGCCACTTTTTCACGGGGGCGATTCGCCTCCGCCAAGGCCTCCGCAACGGCATATCCGATCGCGAATTGAGCCACTTCAAAACCGACCGCGCGGGGGTTGCTCGGACCGGTTTGGCCGCGTCCCAGCACGATGTTGTTCGTTGAATCGTCAAGCGGTGCTACCCATGCAACGGTCTTCGTGCCCCCGCCATCGACACCGATTACCAGATCGTCATTCGGGGAGCGTTGTTGGCTCATGAGGTCCTACAGGTTGCTAAGTTAAACGCTGAAGAAGCGCGCCGCTCATCACGCGGAGCGTGATGGCTACAATGGTGGCCATCACGCTCCGAGTGATGAGCGGAGTAACTACCAATGTCGATCATTCCACGGGGGCTCGCTCCCCCAAGGCCATACGAAGTTGCCCGCCGCAGTCATTCAGCAACTGCCGCGCGGCATCGGGGGCGATGTTCCGCCGTACGGCGACGATCGCCGTCTTGAGTTCTCCCTGGCAGCGCGCGAGCTGTATTTCTGCCTCGGCTTCGGTCAGACCCGTCAGTTTGGCGATGATCCGCCGGGTCCGTGCAACCAGTTTGACGTTGGTGGCTCGCAGGTCCACCATCCAATTGCCGTAGGTTTTGCCGAGGCGGACCATTGCTCCGGTGCTCAGCATGTTGAGGACCAGCTTCGTTGCCGTACCGGCTTTCAAACGAGTCGACCCGCTGATGACTTCCGGCCCTACGACAGGTGTGAGCATCAAATCGGCGACCGATGCCATCGCGGAACCATCGTTGCACGCCAGGCCGATCGCCGCTGCACCCACTTGCCGGGCGTATTCCAGTCCGCCGATGACATACGGCGTACGACCGCTGGTGGCGATCCCGACGACGACGTCGGCGGCGCTGAGATGAACGTCTTTAAGATCGGCGACGGCAAATTCCGGATGATCTTCCGCACCTTCCACGGCGCGTGTCAAAGCTGTGTAACCACCGGCGATCAACCCCACCACTTGTTCCGGACGCGTGTTGAATGTCGGCGGACATTCGGTGGCATCGAGCACACCGAGCCGTCCTGATGTTCCCGCACCGAAGTAAATCAGTCGTCCTCCTGCGCGCAGTCGCGCGGCGATGATCTCGATGGCTTCGGCAATCTCACCGGCCACACGACCGATCGCGGCCGGGACCGTGGCATCCTCGGCATTCATCAACTGCACAATTTCGAACGCCGACAGCGTGTCGATGCGTTCGGAGGCCGGATTACTCGATTCGGTTGTCGGCACCGTCATGCACGATTCCTGCAATGCTGTTGGTATGGGGCAAGCCATGATTATAATCCCGATCCGCAACCGGAATGTCGAATGACGAACTCGTGCAGCCATCGCGGCAGCGGGTCTCCAGGATGATCATCAGTGATCCTGAGCGGATTGCAGCCGGTGTGAGTCGACTTCCATGCGATGTTGAGATCGATCGAAATGGGGATTTCACTCGGTGTGATCGATCTGCTGGTGCTCACGGCATCGTTGGTGACCGTCGTCGTGATCGGGCTGAAAGTCAGCGGAAAAACCGGCGATCTCGAGGCGTATCTCCTCGGAGACCGCAATCTGCCCTGGTGGGCCATTCTCGGCTCCATTGTGGCGACGGAAACCAGCACGGCAACCGTGCTCAGTGTCCCCGGTATCGGTTACAGCCCTGTGGGGTTCCGGTTTCTGCAATTGTCGCTGGGCCTCATCGCCGGCCGAACAGTCGTGGTCATGTTCCTGTTGCCACTCTACTTCCGCGGCAACCTGTTTACGGCGTACCAAGTTCTGGATCAGCGTTTCGGAATCCGGACGAAGCAGGCGGCATCGATTCTGTTTCTGGTGACGCGCAACCTGGGGGATGGGCTGCGGTTGTTTCTCGCCGCGACGGTGCTGCAACAACTGGCGGGATGGTCATTTGCCGTGAGTGTGATCGTCATGGGAGTGGTGACGATGTTCTATACCTACTTCGGAGGCATGCGCTCCGTGGTGTGGAACGATTGTCTGCAACTTGTGATCTACATGGTCGGAGCCATTGCCGCTGTCTTTGTCATCGTGGCCAACATTCCCGGCGGGTGGAATGAGCTGTGGCGATATGCAGCGGAGCACGACAAATTGCGGTTGTTCGATTTCAGACCGACGTGGAGCGATCCCTATAATTTCTGGGCGGGCTTGTTCGGCGGGGCGGCACTCACCATCGGCACACACGGCACCGATCATATGATGGTGCAGCGGTATCTGTCGGCCCGCAGTCAGCGTGATGCCGGCCGGGCGGTGTTCGCGAGCGGACTCGTGGTCTTTGTGCAATTTGCCTTGTTTCTCTTCATTGGAGTGGAACTGGCCTGCTTCTACGCGGGTTTTCCCGAGTTGAAGTTTGAGAAGACTGATCAAGTTTTTTCGCATTTCATCGTCCACCATTTTCCACAGAACACGGGTTTGGTGGGGTTGATGCTGGCAGCAATTCTCGCGGCTGCCATGTCGACGCTGTCGAGTTCGCTGAACTCTTCGGCATCGGCGCTCGTCAACGATTTTTACTTACCCGGTTTGAAGTCGCCGCTGCCACCAGCACGGGCGCTCTTCGTCACGCGAAATCTCACGCTGCTGTTCGGTGTGATTCAAGTCGGTGTGGGATTCTGGGCCACTCAACTGGCCCGCACGGTGGTTGACAATGCCCTCACCATCGCTGGGTTTTCCGCCGGATTGTTACTCGGCGTCTATGCTCTCGGCGTTTTGACCAGGCATGTCGGACAATCGGCGGCACTCACCGGGGCCGCAGTGGGGTTGGTCGTGCTGTCATTTGTGCAATTCGGTGTCGGTCCGTTGGGGGCCGTGTTAACCCCACCCCAGGTGTGGAAGCCGATTGCCTGGCCGTGGCTGGCACTTGTAGGGAGCACGACGACGTTCGTCGTGGGTGTATGTGTTCAGCAACTGCATCCGACTTCAGCAGGAAGATGAGATGTCCATCAATCGACGGGAAATGCTGAGTGCTGCGGCGCTCGGAGTGTGTGCTGCGCCGATTTCCTTGCGCGCAGCCGACGATGGAAAGAAGCCGGTGATCCACCCGAACCGGATTGGCGTGTCGACGTACTCGTTCTGGCACTTCCGTGGGGCACCCATTCCCATTGAAAGCTGCCTGGAGCAAGCCGCAGACATGGGATTCGACGGCGTCGAGATTCTTCACGTCCACATGGAAGAAGCCGCCAAAGCCGCTGGTGGTCAGGTCGACCGTGCCTTGTTGCGCCGGTTGAAGCAGCGTGCGTTCTCGCTGGGACTCGATCTGATGGGTTTTTCCACACATCAGGGATTCGTCACTCCGGACGCGGACAAGCGGAGGGCCAACATCGCTCACACGACCCGATGCCTGGAACTGGCCTATGAACTCGGCATCCCGACCATTCGCGTCAACACCGGTCGCTGGGGAACCAGCAAGAGTTTCGATGAACTGATGGCCAACAAAGGGATTGAACCGCGGCTGCCCGGCCACACCGACGATCAAGGCTTCGACTGGGTCAATCGCAGCTTCGAGGCGCTCCTTCCCAAGGCGGAAGAGCTTGGTGTCGTGATGGGATTGGAAAACCATTGGGGGTTGGGACGCGAAGCCACCGGCGTGCTGCGTGTGTTGGATGCACTCAAGTCACCGTGGTTGCAGGCCACGCTCGATACCGGAAACTTCCTGGAAAACATGTACGAACAAATGGACGCCCTGGCGCCGCGTGCCGCCCTGGTTCAAGCCAAAACCTACTTCGGTGGCGGTGAATGGTATGCACTCGATATCGACTATCACCGCGTCGCCGAGATCCTGCGGAAACATCGCTACCGAGGCTACATCTCGCTCGAAATGGAAGGGAAAGAGGATCCCACAACGGCCATTCCCAAGAGTCTGGAACTCTTGCGGAAAGCCTTCGCCTGATCGACAGCCACCGCGGCGTGACGCTCGCTCAAGGGCATGTCACGCCGCGGCAAACGAGTATTCGGTCAAACTACTTCGACTTTTTGAGCAACCGGGCCAGTGGATTGCTGACGACTTTCTTCGTTGAGGGGAGCACGACTGTCGTAACGTCGCTGTCGAGAATCGTCGGCGGGAGAGCTGTATCAGAACGAGGCGCCACGCCGGTGGTGATGACGGTCGTCGTGCTGTTGGTGACGTTTGCCAGTCCGTCGTTGATAAAGACAGTGAAGCCAGTCGTCTCAGACGTTCCGATGGGAACATTGGTTCGAGGTTGGAAGACCATGGCCCGGATCGCGGCTTGAACTGTGCCGCCAATGTTCGCTGCCGCAGTGAAATATCGATTGTAAACGATATTGGAACCGGTCACCGTACGGGTCCAGCCGAGCGTGGAAAGGGCGGTAAAATCACCGCGATTGACACCATTGGGGATTGTGACCCGCGCCAACATATCCTGTAGATCGGGATCGGTGACGGTCAGCGTGCTGAAGACGGTTTTCGTCGTATTGTCGTTCATCGTCTGACCGGCAACGGCACCGCCGATTGTGGGAGCATTATTGACGCTGGTGGTTGTGACCCGCGTGCTGCTGTTGGCCACGGCGGGGGCAACTCCGTCACTGACGGACACGAGGAAGTCGGTCAACTCGGTCAAACCAGGCTTGATGGCATTCGCGCGAGGTTGGAACACCAGCGCCCGAAATGCGGCCTGCACCGTGGCTCCAATGTTCAAGCCCGGACTGAAATACCGGACATAATTGATGTTGTTACCGAGAACCGTACGCGTCCAGCCTTGGCTGACCCCGTTGGCGAAATCGCCGCGGAAGACGCCATTGAGTACCGTTACTTTGGCCAGCATTTCCTGGTTGTCGGCATCACTTACCGTCAGCGAACTGAATGGATTGACGGTGGCGTTGTCAAACACAGCCACGCTCGAACTGGTGCCACCGATCGTTGGGGCGTTGTTCAGGCTGGTTGTGATGACGGTCGTCGTGCTGTTGGAAACCGGAGATGCAACACCGTCCGTCACCGTCACCGTGAATCCCGTGACTTCCGTGGTATTCGGCTTGATGGCATTGGTGCGTGGTTGGAAGACGAGAGCCCGTATCGCGGCCTGCACAGTTGCCCCAATATTGGCCGCGGAACTGTAAGAGCGCGCATATTGGATATTGTTGCCAGAGACCGTTCGCGTCCAGCCCGTGGCCGAGGCAGACGTGAAGTCCCCCCGGACGACTCCATTGTTAATGCGCACGATGGCGGACATCGGCTGCGTGTCGGGATCGCTGACTGTTAGCAGACTGAAGGGTGAGATCGTGGCGCTATCGTTCACCGGTTGGTTGGCCACAGCTCCACCGATCGATGGTACGGTATTCGCCGATGCGGTGATCGTATGGTTGACGTTGGAAATATCGAAGAAGATGTTGCCGAGCGCCTCGACCTTAATGCGGGCCTGTGTCGTGGCCGTGTTGGGAATCACGACATCTGCGGAACCGTCATTGGCGGTACTGGCCGCGAGGACCGTGCCGAAAGTATTGCCTCCATCGGTCGACAGCAGGATCCGGACGTTCGCCACATTGATGCCGTTGGCGGTAGTCCCGGCGACATTCCAGGTCACGGTCTGTGTACTGCCTCCGGCCCAGCTCACCGCCGTGTTGGGTGATGTGACCGCGAATGCCGCGCCGGTGTTCACCACGTTCAACACCATGTCGTCCGTGTTCACCCCTCCGCCGCCGACGTTGTTATCCCGCACGATCGCCCGGAAATTCATCGTCCGTGTGACCGTCGGCAGCTTCTCACCCTTGGTGGTGGTGCCGTTCAGCAGGTCGGGGAGACGCAGGAAGGTGCGCGAAGGGTCGCTCGTCGGCGAAAAGGACCGGAACAAGGGACTGGTCGTGTTCTGTGCGGCTGCCAGCGTTTGTGCGGGACCGAGATCGCGTTCTTCCCAGTTGTACGTCAGCGAACCGGTCCCATCGGCATCGGCACCGACGGCGGTCAACGTGAACGGTGTGCTGGCGGGAATGGTGAAATCGCTCCCGGCATTGACCGTGGGGACGTTATTTCCCGTGGCCGTGCGCGTGCCGACAGCAGGAATGGTGTTGTCAACATAATTGATGATTTCATCGAAACTCACCGAATGGAAATAGGCATCGCTGTTCGATTGCAGATCATCGACTCCGAACAATCCGGCATATCCCATGATGGTGGAACCGCTCCCGGGTTCATACGCTGTTGCCGCATTGCGGTTGCCATCGGGAACATTGAAGGTGTGTTCAGCACCGAACTGGTGGCCCATTTCATGTGCCACGTAATCGACATAGAAGACGTCACCGATCGGTGAGCCAAGCCCCGTTTCGCCCCAGGCTTTGAATCCGGCCGCGCCGACAACGCCCAACCCGGCCAGTCCGCCACCGCCTGTGGTGAAGACGTGACCGATATCGTAGTTTGCTGTCCCAATGACGGTATCGAGGTTCGATTGATTCTCGGTCAGCAGCGCATTCGGGTCATTGTTCGTATACGGATCGGTGGTGGAGTTGGTGTAGACGAGTGTGGAGTTATTGCCGATGAGTTGCAGCCGGATCGACAGTTCGGTTTCGTAGATGCCTGTGACGCGGTTGATGGCGGTCACGATCGCCGCTTGTCCCAAATTCACGGTGCCACCGTGGAAGCTGGTGTACTCACCCGAGGCCGCAACCGCCGTCCGATAGGTTCGGAGTTGTGTCCCAGACCGAGCAGCCACTTCCGGACTCTCCGTGGTAACGGTGCTTGCTGCGGAAACGGCAATCGGCCGTGCGATTTCCGTCACAGGAGCGAGATCAGAGAGTAGTGCCTCGCGAGTCTCCGTCGAGGCTACCGCATCGGCGGCGTAGTAGCTGGCGTAGAAGTCGTCATTCAAATGGAAGTAGGGATCGATGTACCAGCGGCCATCTTCGGACAGGACCTGCGCGTGAAAGCCCTGGGGCGTCAGATCCAGATGGACGACCGCCGTGGGGTCATCGATTCCCTGGCCCGCATACGTCTTGATATTCGGAAACTGGGCAGCGAGTTCCGGAGCCATGATCGCCGTCTCGTAGATGGCGAATCGCTCGAGGTTCCCTTCGGGATCGACCAGCGTCAGCGTGCTGGTGTCGATGGAGAAATTGAACGCCCCTTCGTCCGGAGCGGCATCGAGGGTTTGCCGGACGGCGGCATCGTTCATCGACAATGCCGTGAAATCGGACAGATTCAGATAACTGACGGCCCGTGCGGCTTCGTCGGTTGGGAAGGACTCCAACTGCTGCCAGAGCGAAGTGGAGGCAGAATCCAGCGGCGGCTCATCAACCGGTGTCGAAGCGGAAAGCAAGACCCGCGGTTCGATTGTGCCGACTTCCACTGCCAGCATGGGACGCCCCATTGCACCACGTGATCGTCCCCGCCGTTGCGTCTCGGGACGAGCAATCCAAGTCCGAAACGACTTCAACCACGCAGTACGAACCATGGGGAATCCTTTCTCAGATCGTGAGGCACAGGGGACCTGCCAGCGACAAAGCGTCCGTCTTCGTCACGTCAGACAAGTGATCTCGTCACCGGGTGCGGCAGGATGGGAGACTCGATTTCGGCATCACGATACAGTTGTGCCCCCGTGTCCTGCAACCACAGTGTCGTTGCGATCAATGGTGCGTAGCCAATGAAAAAGCGACGCCGTTCTAGACCATCTGGCCTGGAACAGCGTCGCTTCAGATCGCGCCCGTAAAATTCGCTCAACGAGTTACGGAACCGTTGCCGGAACCGCGGGGGCTTTCGGTACTGTTCCGGCTTTCTGATTCTGCCGGACGATCAGCCAATACAACACCGGGTTGGCAATGTAGACAGTGCTGTAACAGCCGGTGATCACGCCGATGATCATCGAGAACGCAAAGCCGTGAATGCCCGAACCCCCGAAGAGGTACAGAATGGTCACCACCATGAATGTACTCAAGGCGGTGAGCAACGTTCTTGACAGCGTCTGATTCACGCTGAGGTTGATCATGTCGTAGGTGATGTTCGGGTTCCGGCCGCGGATTTCCCGCAATCGGTCGAAGATCACGATGGTGTCATTCATCGAGTAACCCACGATCGTCAGCAACGATGCAATCAACGCCAGGTTGATCTTGAAATCGTCGAACATGAAGATCGTCCCGATCGGCGTGTTGCTGAAGTATGCCGCCAGACAGACGCTGCCGAGGGTCACCAGCACGTCGTGCGCGAGGGCTACCACGGCGGCGAAGCCGAAGTAGAGATTCTCGAAGCGGAACCAGATGTAAACGACGATCATGGCCAGACTGGCGAGCATGGCCAGAATCGCATCACGCTGAGTTTCCGTTGCGACTGAGGTAGCGAAAGAGTTCACTTCTTCAAACGCCGGATTGCTGGCCATCCGGCCGGCCATCGCGGTAACCGCAGCTTGGAAGTCGGTCTGCGCTACCTGTCCGATCGCCTTGGCTTCCATTTCGACAAACTTTTCGGAAGTCGTTGTGGCTGCCGCATCCTTTTCCGCCGCGGTTGTCCCCGTTACATCAATCAGGCTGGCGGCGGCGTCATACTTCGAGGATCCTTCTTTTTCACCAGGAATGCGGCGGAGTTCGTCGGCGAGATAAGCCGCCGCCGTGGCGGTTCCCAGGCCGCCGCTGAATTTCAGCGTGGCCTTCGAACCCCCTGCAAAGCGGTCATCACCACCGTCCGCTGCTTTGGCATCAGCGGGAATGGCAACCACTTCCGCCGGTTCCAATGTCACCCGCACCAAGGCCATCGATTTGTCGCTGAAGGCTTCCGTCATCGCCTGCGTGACTTTCGCCTGATCCTTCTCGGTGGTGCGAACACGGTACCGATGGCCCCCTTCCGCTGCTGCCTGCTCATTGGCAAGCACAAGCCGTTCGAGGCTGATCGTGGAGCCGAACTTTTCCGTTAACTTGGTGCGAACATCGTTCGTCTTCTGCGAGTCGACAAACTCGAACGTCACCATCGTTCCACCAGTGAAGTCAATGTCGAGGTTGTTGACTCCTCGTGCGAACAGGGCCGCAAACCCGGCGGCGATCACAACGGCCGACAATGCAAACGCGTAACCTTGTGTCTTGAGGAAATCGAGCTTCGTTTCCCCCATGAACTGACGCATGACCAGCGTCTTGGCCCAACGCTTCCGTTCGATGATCTGGAAGCACATGTGGCCGAAGTACAGGACCGAGAACATGCTGAGCGTCAGACCGATGAACAGCGAAATCGCAAAGCCGCGGATCTGGTCGCTGCCGATCATGTAGAGAATCACCGCGGTGATGAGCGATGTCACGTTCCCGTCGATAATCGCGGAGAGCGCTTTGTCAAAGCCGTTTTCGATCGCCATGCGGAGGCTCGCCCCCCGGGCCAGTTCTTCGCGCATGCGCTCGTGAATGAGCACGTTGGAGTCGACTGCCATCCCGATGGTCAGCACCAGACCGGCGAGGCCGGGTAGCGTGAACGTGGCTTCAATGAGAGCCATCGCCCCGATAACCGTGATCAGGTTGAGCATCAGACACATGTTGGCCACGGCCCCGGCAAGCATGTAATAGACAAACATGAAGCCGAGCACGAAAATCGCCGAGATGACGATGGCCCGCAACCCCTTGGTTTGCACATCCACACCTAACAGCGGGCTGATGGTGAATTCGCTCACCGGTTGTTCAATCAGCGGGACTTCCAGTGCCCCGGCGTTGAGGACGCTGATCAGTTGATCAATTTCTTCCCGCTTGAAGTTCCCGGTGATCTGACCGCGGTCTCCGATGCGGGTGCGGATGGTGGGTGCCGTTTGGATTTCTCCGTTGAGCAGCACGGCCAGGCGGCGCTCAAATGATTCCACCTTATCCGGCTTGTAACGGTCGGTGAGTTGTGAAAAGAGTTGCCCGCCCCGAGCGCTGAACGTAAACCCGACGGCCATCTGGCCGTTTTCATCCATCTGGGCCTGGGCTTGTGTCAGAAACTTGCCCGTCACGGCTCGTTCAGGCGGTTCATGCACCACCAGGAATTGCCGGACGGTCTTCTTTTCCCCCTCGACCACTCGTTCAACTTCCCGTGTCGCCGTGCGGTCACCGGGAAACTGATTCACGTCCTGACCGGGGGCGACATCCCGCCAACTGAGCAGCAAGCGACCGCCGCTGAAGTGATTGTTCTGGTCGGGACGCATGGCTTTGCCGATGCCCACTTCGTTGGCGTGATCCTTCTGATTCGCCAGGATTGCGAATTCCAGGCTGCCGAGATTCACGATCTGCCGCTTCTTCTGCTCGACAACTTCGCGATCGGCACCTGGAATGATGACTTCAATGCGATCATTGCCGACCCGGCGGACCGTGACTTCTTCCGCGCCAGACGGATTGATGCGCTTCGACACCGCCGCCACCATCTTATCGAGCGTGGCTTTGTCGACCTTCTTCTGATCCGCCTGAGCCTTAACGTGATCCACGGCGTAGATCAGGTTCGTTCCCCCGGCGAGATCGATGCCCAGCGAAATCGCTTTCGACATCGGGTTGCCTTGCATCGCCTGATACACAAATGGAGCGGCCGACAGGAAGATGCTGAAGAGCACCACGCCCATCTTGAAGCCGAATTCCTTGAGTTTCAGGCCTGAAGCAATCAGTTGTCCCAGGATGAAGGGGACAATGAAGACCAGCGCCACCGTGGCGAAAAATTGCCACGGAATGCTGGGGGCTTGAGGCGTTTTGTCCGCCGCTTGCGCCAGCAGCAGACCCATTCCCATTCCGTCCATGCGTCCGTTCCAATTCGGCTTGTGCGTGATTGGGTTCTGATACCGGTCAGACGGGTCGCACACCCATGCTGTCCGGCCGCGGCGTCATGCCGGCGGGGTCAAGAGGCCTTCGTGCCTTCGGATGTCGCGTCTTCGAGTTTGCTGGCGATGCCGGAGTGGAGGAACTTGATCCGCGTGGTGTCGTCGACTTTGAGAGTGAACTCTTTTCGATCCTGGGAGATGTTCGCCACCGTCCCGATAATTCCACCGATCGTGACCACGCGGTCATTCTGCTTCAGGCTGTTCAGAAAATCCTGCCGCTTCTGCTTTTCCTTGCGCTGCGGCATCACCAGCAGCAGAAACGCAAGGACCAGCATTGCGATCATCGGCGGGGAGAGCAGCCAGAACGAAGGTTCTTCCGGCTTCCCGTTTTCCGCCAACAACGTGAGAAATTCCAAACCGCCTGGCATCCGACTCATCCTGCAACCGGGCAAAATGCCCGTAGGACGGCCCTTCCGAGCCGTCCTGCTTTCGTTCTTCGTGACGGCCCCGCAGGACCGTCGTTCATCAACACATTAACCTTACGTTCATCCCTCGATGTGTTCGGACTCGTCAACGGTCGCCGACACAGAATCGGTCGGTGATCGCTGGCAAAGATCGGAACCCCTTGCCGCCGTGCGGACTTCCGCCCGCGGCGCGAGGAAGCCGGTAGTTTAGACGGAACCGCTCCAGCGGGCAAGTTGTCGCGTCCGGAACTCCGCCGCCGTCCCGTTGACAATCGCCGTCCGCAGGTCCCGCAGCAACGTCTGGTAGTACGTGAGGTTATGCCAGGAGACGAGAATCGGCCCCAGCATTTCCTCGGCGATAAACAGGTGCCGCAGGTATCCCAAGCTGAAGCGTGTGCAGACCGGACAGGGGCATTCCGGGTCCAGCGGGCCAGTGTCCGTCCGGTGTTTCAGATTGCGGAGTTTGACTGTTCCCGCACTAGTAAACGCCGTGGCATTGCGGCCATTGCGCGTCGGCATGACACAGTCAAACAGGTCGATGCCCCGCAGCACGCCCTCCAGTAAATCGACCGGCCGGCCGACCCCCATCAGATACCGCGGGCGATCCGTCGGCAGCAGCGGGACCGTGAAATCCAGCGTGGAATACATCTCCGCCGGGGCTTCGCCGACGCTGAGTCCGCCGATCGCGTAGCCAGGAAAATTGATCGGCAACAACCCCGCCGCGGACCGTTCCCGCATTTCTTTGTGAGTGCCGCCTTGGAGAATACCGAACAACGCCTGATCGGTCCGCACCTGGGCATCTCGGCAGCGTTGAGCCCACCGCGTGGTGCGGTCGACGGCAGCAATCATCTTCTCCGGTGGGGCATCATGCGGCGGGCATTCATCGAGGCACATGATCATGTCGGCCCCGAGTTGTTCCTGAATCCGCACGGCGCGTTCGGGACTCAGTTCCAGCAGACTGCCATCGATGTGCGACCGGAAAACGACTTTTTCGTCGTTAATTTTCGTCAGCTTGGCGAGGCTGAAGACCTGAAACCCGCCGCTGTCGGTGAGAATCGGGCCGTCCCACTGCATGAATTGATGCAATCCGCCCAGGGCTTCGACCACATCCGCCGTGGGGCGGAGCGCGAGGTGATACGTGTTCGCGAGGACCTGTTGCGCCCCCGTCGCCCGAATCTGCTCTGGCGTCAAACCTTTGACCGTGCCAAGGGTGCCAACCGGCATGAACGCGGGGGTGTCGACCACACCATGCGGCGTGTGCCACTTGCCGACACGGGCACCGGTGATGGGATCGGTGGCAAGAAGTTCGTATTGGAAAGCAGTCAAGAGTCGAGCGTCCAAAGTAGGGTGGGCTGTGCCCACCACCATTGGTGGGCACAGCCCACCCTACAGGTTTCGATCACCGCAGCGTATTAAAACTGCGGTCACCGGCGTCGCCCAGTCCGGGGACGATGTATTTGTGGTCGTTCAAAATCGGATCGACCGTGCAGACATGAATCTGCACGTCAGGAAATTCCGCCCAGATCCGTTCGACGCCGGGCTGAGCCGCGATGATCGACAACAACTTGACCTGCTTCACACCCCACGTTTTCAGCACCGTCAATGCCGCCGCCGCGGAACCGCCGGTGGCCAGCATCGGATCGAGCACCAACGCCACATCGACCGGCCGGGTTGCCGGAATCTTGCTGTAATACTCGACCGGTTGCGCCGTGGCTTCATCCCGATACACGCCGAGATGCCACACTTCGGCTTCAGGAATCAATTCGAGAATCGGGTCGACCATCCCCAATCCGGCTCGCAGGATGGGCACCAGCCCGACGCGCACCGCCAGCGTCTCGCAGGTGGTCGTCGTCAACGGCGTGGTGACGCTCACGGGTGACGTCGGCAAGTCCTGTGTCGCTTCATACGCCAGCAACATCGCCAACCGATGAATCAGTTGTCGAAATTCCGGCGGTGGAGTCGTTCGTTCGCGCAAGTGCGCCAGATGATGCTCGACCAGCGGGTGCCGAACGTGATTCAGGTGCCCCATCGTCATTTCCCTGTCCCCCTGTTTCAGACGTGGTCATTGCAACGTCGTCTCAAAAGAGAAACAAGCGTGGGAGATTGACCGATCGACGAGCCAGAAGCGACCGCGGTGGACTTGGTTGAGTGAGAGCGTCCGTCGCTGACGCTTCCGGCTCGGGAAATACGGGTGTTATGATCGCGGTTCACCATTCGATGCTCATTCTGAGGACCCCGTGATGCCTTCGTTGATTCTGGCACTCGATCAGGGAACGACTTCCAGCCGCGCGATTGTCTTCGGACACGATGGTCGACCGTGCGGCAGCGATCAGCAGGAATTCCCGCAGTACTACCCACAGCCCGGACATGTCGAGCACGATCCCGAAGAAATCTGGGCGAGCCAACTCGCCACGGCAAAAGGGGCCATCGAGCGGGCAAAGACCACGCCTGAAAACATTGCCGCGATCGGGGTTACCAATCAGCGAGAAACGACGATTCTGTGGGACCGACACACCGGCAAGGCGATTGCTCCCGCGATTGTCTGGCAAAGTCGCATCACGGCTGATCGCTGTGATCGGCTCAAGGCGGATGGCATGGAAGACACCGTCCGCAGCAAGACCGGGCTGGTGATCGATGCCTATTTCTCAGGGACGAAGATTGCGTATCTGTTGGACGCCGTTCCTGGAGCTCGCGCCGCAGCGGACCGGGGCGACGTGCTGTTTGGCACGGTGGATTCGTTCTTGCTCTGGCGGTTGACGGGCGGAAAGCGGCACATCACCGACGCTACGAACGCCAGCCGGACACTGATCTACAACATTCACACTGGCGACTGGGATGACGAACTGCTGCGGGCGTTGAACATTCCCCGCAAGATGTTGCCGGAAGTCTGTCCGTCCAGCGGACCGTTGGGAGAAACGGACCCGAGCCTGTTCGGCCGGGCGATTCCCATCACAGGTTGTGCAGGGGACCAGCAGGCGGCAACGTTCGGGCAAACCTGTTTTGAACCGGGGATGGCGAAGAATACCTACGGCACCGGCTGTTTCCTGCTGATGAATACCGGACTCAATCCCGTGGCTTCCAATAATGGCCTGTTGACCACGATTGCATGGAAAATTGGTACCGAGGTGACCTACGCGCTGGAAGGTTCGATTTTTGTCGCCGGTGCTGCCGTGCAGTGGTTGCGAGATGGTCTTGGGATTGTGAAATCCGCCGCGGAAACCGAAGCCCTGGCTCAATCGGTCCCGGACAATGCCGGGGTTTATTTCGTCCCGGCGTTTGTCGGACTCGGAGCCCCGTACTGGGATTCACAAGCCCGGGGGACGCTGATCGGACTCACTCGGGGGACCACCCGTGGTCACATTGCCCGGGCCGCGCTGGAAGCGATGGCCTACCAGACCCGCGACGTTCTCGAAGCCATGGAAGCCGACGCCGGCACACCGCTCAAAGGTCTGCGTGTCGACGGCGGGGCAACGGCCAACAACTGGCTGCTGCAATTCCAGGCGAACCAGCTTGGTGTTGCGGTCCATCGGCCGGTGGTGCAGGAAACGACGGCGCTTGGAGCGGCCTATCTGGCGGGGCTGGCGGTGGGTTATTGGGATGGACTTGATGACCTCCGTCGCAACTGGGCCTGCGATGCCGAGTTTCAACCCACTTCGGAGTCAACCGAACGTTCCCGTTTGTACGCCGATTGGAAACGGGCGGTGGAACGCAGCCAACATTGGCAGCCATCGTAGCCGTCCAGTGAAGTCTTCGATTCTGTATGCCACGGCCGTGTCGGCCGTGCGAGTTTGCAGAACGATTGACCACTTCGCACGGCCGACACGGC
>JBGSUN010000042.1:0-26974 GCA_041753475.1 Planctomycetaceae bacterium
CTAAATGACTCCCGTCGCTCGCGCTCCGGGCTGAGAAGGAGGAGAACATCACACCATGACCCACCGTTGTCCCGGTCGAATCGGCGGACCCTTGTCCCGGCGTGAAATGCTCGCGGCTTCGGCCAACGGGTTCGGCATGCTTGCGCTGTCGGCGATGCTGGCGGAAGAGGCCCGCGCGGAAACCGCATCGGCGATCATCAGCGCGCCCCATTTCCCGGCGAAGGCGAAAAACGTCATCTTCTGCTTCATGGACGGCGGTGTCGCGCACACCGATTCGTTTGATCCCAAGCCGAAGCTCGATGAACTCGATGGCAAATCGTTTACGGAATCGAAGAATCCGACTGCCAATGGAAACCGTCTGTGGCTGAAAAGCCCGTGGCCGTTCCGGAAGCATGGCGAAGCGGGCATTCCGGTCAGCAGTCTCTTTCCGCACATGGCGCAGTGTGTGGATGACCTCGCGATCATTCGGTCGATGAAAGCCGACCTGCCGATTCATTCGACGGGCGTGCTGCGGTTGCACACCGGGTCGAACAATGCGGGCCGGCCCAGTCTCGGGTCGTGGGTCAATTACGGCCTCGGCAGCGAGAACCGCAATCTCCCCGGTTTCGTCGTTCTCAGTTTCGGCGTGGTCCCCTGCGGCGGCCTCGAGAATTTCTCGAACGGGTTTCTGCCCGCGAGTCATCAGGCGTCGATGTTTCACGCTGATGGCACACCCATCGAGAACATTCAACCCGCCGACAAGGACTCGCGGTTGCAGCTCGCGAAACTCGGATTGCTCCGCGGCCTCGATACCGGTTTCTCGCAATCGCTCGGCACCGACGACGGAGTGGAATCGGCCATTCGCAACTACGAAATGGCCTACCGCATGCAGTCGCTGGTACCGGATGTCCTCGATCTCCGCCAGGAAACGGCGGCGACACAATCGCTGTACGGTATCGACTCGAAAGTTCCTTCGCAGCGGTTGTACGGCATCCAGTGTCTCCGCGCGCGACGCCTGATTGAATCCGGCGTGAGGTTCATCGAAATCACCTGTCCCCCCGGTGCGTCTAACGGCACATGGGATCAGCACGGCAATCTGAAAGCCGGGCATGAAAAGAACGCCCTCGATACCGATCAGGCGATCGCGGGTCTGCTGTGCGATCTGAAGCAGCGCGGGATGCTTGAAGAAACGCTGGTCGTGTGGGCCGGAGAGTTCGGACGCACACCCCATTCCGCGGGACGGGATGGCCGCGACCATCACCCCGAAGGCTTCACCGTGTGGCTCGCCGGGGGTGGAGCGAAGCGCGGCGTGATCTACGGGGCGACCGACGAACTCGGCATGCAGGCGGTGGAGAATGTCACGTCGTTCTACGATCTGCACGCGACGATTCTGCATCTGCTCGGCCTCGATCACGAACGCCTGACCTACCGTTTCGGCGGCCGCAACATGCGCCTCACCGACGTCCACGGCGAAGTCATCCGCGGCGTGGTGGCGTGAGGGAAGTGATGAGTGATGATTGCGGAATGATGAGAGTTGGAAGAATCGACTCTCGCCGCTCTTTACTCATCCTTTATCACTCCTCATTCACCACTTCTTTGAAACCCCAGTTCGCGCCGTCGGACCAGAACCACAGGACGAATTGGTGGCCACAGCGGAGGCATTCGCGGCGGGCCTCGTACTCTGCGACGAGTTGTTTCGAGACATGTGCCGGGGCGACGTGTTTACCCGAAGGCAATGGCAACAGACCGCCATCCCAGGTGGAGAGCGTCCCGCCACACGCCGCACAGTGCGCGGCCTGTAAAATCGGCCGGGCTTGTTCGAGTAGCCGTTTCTTAACGGCTAACTCGTGGTGATGACGGCGGATTTCGCGCCACACGAACCAACCCACGACGACGAAGGCCGCCAGTGCTGTGAAAGCCACGATGAGCGTAAAGGTACCGGACATGCACTGATCGTACCGCGCCAACAATTTCTCTGATAAGGTGTGGCGGTAGACTTTCTTACTGGCGACTTGCGAAGAATGGGCGTTCGATGACGACTTTTCCTGTGGACTGGATCCGTACCCAATTCCCGGCGTTATCGCGGCAGGAACAGGGCCGTCTCGTGGCGTACTTCGACGGCCCTGCGGGGAGCCAGGTGCCGCAGTCGGTCGCCGATGCCGTTAGCCGCTATTTGTTGACGACCAACTCGAACCGTGGCGGTGTGTTCTCCGTCGCCTGTGAGAGCGATGCCATTGTTGAGGAAGCCCATCGCGCCGCCGCAGATTTCCTCGGCACCGATGACCCCGCCTGCACCGTCTTCGGCGCGAACATGACGACGCTGACGTTGGCCCTCAGTCGCACACTGGGCCGTACATGGCAAGCCAGCGACGAAGTGATCGTCACCCGTCTCGATCACGACGCCAACGTCACACCGTGGATCTTGGCGGCGCGTGATGCGGGGGCGATCGTGCGCCATGTCAAAGTCCGGATCGAAGACGGGACGCTTGATCTCGCAAGCTATCATGCTGCGCTGTCATCGAAGACGAAGCTCGTTGCCATCGGTTACGCCTCCAACGTCACCGGAACGATCAATCCGATCGCGCCGATGATCAAAGCGGCGAAGGAAGTCGGGGCGGTCACGTTCATTGATGCTGTGCATTACGCGCCGCATGGGTTGATTGATGTCGCCGCACTTGGCTGCGATTTCCTCGCGTGTTCGGCGTACAAATTCTTCGGCCCGCACGTGGGGTTGCTCTACGGTCGCCGCACGTTGCTGGAAGAACTCACGCCCTACAAACTGCGCGTGAGCAGCAACGAATTGCCGGGGAAATGGATGACGGGTACGCAGGCCCACGAAAGTCTTGCGGGGGTGACAGCGGCGGTCAATTATCTGGCTGAAGTCGGTCGACGATGCGGCACTTCGTCGGCCAAGTCCTCACGCCGCGAAGACCTCATCGCAGCCTTCACCGCCATTCAACAGTATGAGCGAACGCTTACGGACCGCATGTTGGTCGGCCTGCAACGGCTTGAAGATTACCGCGTGTGGGGGCTGCAGTATCTTGAATGGGGACGCAATGACCCCGCGCTGCTTGCGGCGCGCGTCCCCACGTTTTCGCTGACGCATCGCCAGCACACGCCACGCATCCTCGCGGAGCGGCTCGCCACCGAAGGGTTATACGCCTGGTGCGGCAACCACTACGGCTTACCCTTCACCGAAGCCGCGGGGCTGGAACCTAACGGCACGCTACGGATTGGCTTGTTGCACTACAACACGGTTGAAGAAGTGGACCGTGTGCTGGATGCACTTGCACGCATCGATCAATGACAAATCACCCCGACACGCTTGACGTTTTGCGGATCCCATCGTTTGCGCTGGTCGCACCATGAAGATCAAACGAGGACGTTGAGTTCCGCTGTGTGCCACTGGCTCTGCCAGTGTTTTTCTTTCAAGTCAAGAAGAGCACTGGCAGAGCCAGTGGCACACAACCATTCACGACGTGTTTCAAGGCAACGCCGTCGCTCGCGCTCCGGGCTGTGTACGTCGAATCCGTCACTTCCCTGACGATGGCTTCCAATCCGCGATCCACAGCTGACTCGACCCGTCCGGGGTGCGCGTGGATGTCCACATCACCTTCGTGCCGTCCGGGCTGAAGACCGGGAGCACGTTTGCGGACGTGCTGTGCGTCACTTGCCGGACCGCGCCGGCTTTGAACGATTTCGGCTGCATATCGATGTCCATCTGGAACAGGTTGAAGTGGGCCATCGACGGTCCCTGGCTGTAATCGGCCCGTGACCAGATGATCGACTTGCTGTTGGGATGAAAGAACGGGCACCAGTTCACTTCATCGAGATTGTTCGTGAGCTGCACTTCGGTCTTGCCATCGACGGAGACCGCGAACAGTTGCAGCATGTGTTCCTTCTGCCGGTCACTACGGAAAATCACCCATTGATCGTCCGGCGAAAAGAACGGACCGCCGTCGTAACCGGATTGATTCACAATCTGCCGGACGTTGGAACCGTCCGCGTCCATAATGTAGAGATCGGGATCGCCATCGCGCGATGACGTAAAGACGATGTGCTTGCCGTCCGACGAATAACTTCCCTCGGCGTCGTAACCAGGGGCATCGGTCAGCCGCTTCATGCCGGTGCCGTCGAAGTTCACGACATAGATGTCCATGTACGGATCGAAGTCCCACATGTATCGTCGACGGCCCCCCGCAGCGGCTTCATCACGGGCTTTCTTCTCGGTCTGGTCGATCTGCGGATCGGTATGGCTTGAGGCAAACATGATCTGCTTACCATCAGGCGTGAAGTACGCACAAGTTGTGCGACCGCGGCCGGTGCTGATCAGCCGCGGCGTTTTTTCGTCGAGCTTCTGCACGTAGATTTGATAGAACGGGTAACCGATGGGGTACGCCTGGTAAACGATCCACTGGCCATCGCGCGAAAAGTACCCTTCCCCGGCACGCGGCAGACCGGACGTGACCTGCCGCGGATTCGACAGAAACGCCGATTCCTTTTCGACGTCGGTGACCACTTCCTTCGGCGGTTGTCCCAGCACCACTAACAACAATGCAACGGCGATTCCTGCGAACATGTCGATTCCTCTGTGAAATTTCTGACCATGCTACAATACCACCAAGCAGTTCAACGGGCCACGCTTGCGGTTTGCGAGTCCCAGCATCCGTGTTTGTTTCGAAGCAAAACAGGCCGTCGTCCGCCCGCAGTTTTGCAAAGCGTGTTGGGGAATTCGGTGTTGATTTCGCGCTGCGCTCACCGTTTGAGAGAATTGTGCCCTGCGAGATCCTGACTGGACTACGACCATGCGCGCTCACTTGTTCGGAGTACTTGTCCTGGCCGCCGTGAATACCGGGTGGGCTGCGCCGCCGCTACCGAAGAAACCCGCCGCCGGTCCCCTGGCGGTCGACTTGGTATCGTTGAAAGCGGGCCGGATGTTACGGGGCGCGATTTTGCAGCGACCGGCTGACCGTTCGGTGACGATCGCCGTCACGCGCTCGTGGCTGAAGTCCACCAATCCGGAACTGTTCGAGCAGCAGGACGCGGTCGATCTCAGGACCCAACGGGAGGCATGGGAACAAGCCCGGGATCGACTGAAGGATCGATTGGCCACTCCACCGGAATCACAACGACTGGCGTTCTTCCTGCAAAGTGAGCTCGACCAACTGGAAACGAATCTCACAGCAGACGATCCGAAACGGGCGGAGTTTTTCTGGATCGAGTTAACCGCGGCACAAGTCTCCAAAGTGACACCGGCCACGCCGGAAAATCAAAAGCTGGCGGTGATCGCCTGGAACGAAGGGTTTGTCGATGTCGAATCGCAAGACGCCGCCACACTGCACAGAGAGTTGACGAAGCGGAAAATCAAACTCGATGGCCCGACGCCGGACATCTCCTCGCGGTTACCAGCCCGGCCGCAAGACGACTCCGAATGGGCCGCCCGGCTGGCGGTGATCGAATATGTCTATCAACAGTCGCTCGATTTTCAGGGAATGGGAGACACGCTCGTCCAAACCGGCGACGGGCAGAAGCCCGACCTGACGGCGGTCTTTCAGAAGTTGATGAAACAGCAGGTCGACTCCGTGTTGAAAGACCTGCTCAATGAAGGTCCATCCAGACCGGAGCCGATCAAGTCCGACCGCGAGTTGTTTGCCCCGGCGATTGCTGCCGCAGAAGCGAAAGGCGTCCCTGGCTTTCGTGTCACCCGGCTGCAGATGGACCCGGACCGCCACCGTGTCGGCGTGGAAACCCGCTTCCTTGCCAAGGTCGACAAGGACCGCTGGCAGACCGTCTTCGTCTCAACGGAATTCGCCGATAGCAGCCAACCGCGACCGGACCTCGAAGCGAAGATCACACAAGACCCGCAGGTGAAAGCGGTCCTCGAAACGATCAGAACCGTCGGCCTGTTCGATGACGCCCCGCTTCAAACCGCCCTCCGCACCGGTGCCGCCACCATGACCGCGATGCAAGCCGCCGACCAAGCATTCTTTGCGTTCACGAACCGGTATACACAGCATGTGGATCGGCCGAAGTTGCTGTTGCCGGGACCATGATGGCCTTGGTGATCGCAAGCTGAGTCAAGTCGGATACCGTGTCGTCGGCCATGGTTCGTCCAGCCATTTCCACAACCATTCCTCAATGGTTTCCTCCATCGGCACGACACACTCGGCGAAGTTCTCGCTGAGATTGGGATCGTCCGTGAAGAGCCGGCCAGCCTCGGTCGTGCAATCGATTCCGATCGAAATGTTGCAGCCGACTTCGCAGTAGCGGATGAAATGTTTGGGATACGCGGCACGCCACAGTCGGCCCTGTTCATCATTCTGTTCGTGATACATCCGATGCCAGGACTCAACGGACATTTCCACGTCCCAGAACGGGCCGAACGGGTAATTCGGCGGATGTTTGAGTCGATTGATGCCCCACGCCGGACCATAGCGACCGTCGGCGACCTCGGTGCTCAGTCGGCGAAGAATCGTGGGTAACCGAAAGCCGAGTTGTTGTTCAACATACTCCACATCCGCGAGTGAAATGGGCCGGTTCGGTTTCCGCGGCGGCAGAATTTCCCCCGCCTCGTTGCTGGTGACGGTATTTTTATCCCCGTCCACAGCGGGCGAAAATGTCAGCCGTTCTTTCAACTTGGCAAGCAACCTGTCCATGGGGTTTCCGATATCATGATCGGGCGCCGTTTGTGGTGTTCAATATGGTCTGTGATTCAACGTCTCGGCAAGCGAAGAGATCGTTTCAGCCCGCGCAGGAATTTTGTGCCACGGCCGTGCCACGCAGAATGGCTTTTTCTACAGGCGGTATCGGGGAGGAGAAACAAATGGCAGCATCACGTCAAGCCGCGAAGGCTGAAGTGAAGAGACGCCGGATTCGACAAATTCGCTACGGCTCTGCCATATGTCGACGCAACTTCGATTGTTATTCTAAAGGTTAGATAAGTCGACGTCTGGCCCACACACCGGCGCTGTGGCGAGTGAGCCCTTGTATCCATAGGACCGCGTGATGCCGTCCCTGAATCGCCGTGATTTTCTGGCTGCCGCGACCACTGTCTCAACTGCGCTCGCGCTTGGAGACCGGTCCGCCGTGTTCGGCGTCGCGTCTCCGACTCCGCGTGATGAAAGCCTGCTGGCTTACGTCCACCGCGTGCAGGGGCGGTTCGACGACAGGCTCTTCAAACGGCTGCTCGGAGCGGCAAACGAGTTCAAAGAAGGGGACGCCATCGTCGGGGTCGCCGCGACGGATGACCGGGAACGCACGCTCGCGCGGCAATTGCTCAGTGCGACGAAGCTGGGCGACATCGATGCCCACCCGCCGTTGGTCGATGATCTTTACCGGATGCTGCAAGCCAGTCTCGATCCAGCCGCGCGAGAAAAAACCTCCGGTTGGACGTTCGCGGAACTGAAGACGTTTCTGCTCACACAGGATGAACCGGCGATTCAGGCGATCATGCCGGGGTTGTCGAGTGATGTCATCGGCTGCGTCGTGAAGCTGATGTCGAATGCCGAACTGACGACGATCGGCGCGAAGGTGTTCAACCCGCTGCCGGGGTCGCAGATTGGCGCGAAGGGTTACCTCGGGGCGCGGATCCAACCCAACTCGCCGACGGACAACGTCGACGACATTCGGTGGCAGGTCTTCAACGGCTGGGCGTACGCCGTCGGCGATGTCGTCCTCGGCAACAACCCGGTGTCGAGTGATCCCAAATCCGTCGCGGCGATTGAACGAACACTGCTCGATGTGCTCGAAACGTTCGGCCTCTTCGACGCACTGCCGCAGTGTGTGCTGGCCCACATCGATGTGCAGGCGGATGTCGAAAAAATCGATCCCGGCAGCACGGCGTTGTGGTTTCAAAGTATCGCCGGCAGCGACACGGCCAACGGCACGTTCGATATCACCATCGAAAAGATGCGGCAGTACGCCTCGATGCGGACCGGACCATACGGGTTGTATTTCGAGACTGGCCAAGGAGCCGACTTCACCAACGGCCACGGTCATGGATACGACATGGTGCTGCACGAATCCCGCAAATACGGCTTTGCGCGGGCGTTGTCGCAAGTGGTCGAGAAAGCCCGAACCGTGGCGGGACATCCGGGGAAGCCGTGGGTCCATCTGAATGATGTCGCGGGGTTCATCGGTCCGGAGGTGTTCCGCACGCGCGAACAACTGGTGCGGTGCTGTCTTGAAGATATCGTGATGGGCAAGCTGCACGGCTTGTGTCTCGGTCTCGATGTCTGTTCGACGTTGCACATGGACGTCTCGCTGGACGATCTCGACTGGTGTCTGGAGCAACTCGCCCCGGCTCAACCGGCGTATCTGATGGCGCTGCCGACGAAGATCGACCCGATGCTCGGTTACCTGACGACCGGGTTTCAGGACCATGTCCGCTTGCGGGAAAAGTTCGGCTGCAAGGTAAACGACCGGATGGGGGCGTTCTTCCAACAACTTGGCGTCATCGATGCAGCGGGCCAACCGACGGAGCACTTCGGCGATCCGTTGTGGGTCTACCTGCAATACCGCCGGAAGAAACAGGACACCCGCAACGATGCGGAAATCCTGCAAGCCGGGCGCGAGGAGATGACCGCCATCCGCAGCCGCGGCGTGTTTCTTGCGGAAGGACACGGCACGAAACCGTCCGATCTGGCACCGCAACTGGCGATCGATATCCGTCGCATTTATGACGACGCGAAGGTCAGCATCTGGGCGGAATTCGATGAACCGTTCCATCAATCGTTGCCCACGGCGATCAAACTGAGAACGCAATCGGTCGATCGGCGGGAGTACATTCTGCGGCCGGAATCGGGTGAAAAGTTGAGCAACGAATCTGTCGACACGGTGCGGCGGTTACGGGAGCAGTACGCCGGGCGGTTCGACGTGCAGCTCGTCATTTCCGATGGGTTGAATGCGCTGTCGATCATGGATCAGGAGCAGTTAACGCCGTTCCTGAAAGAGTTGCGATTACAACTGGATGCCGAAAAATTCCATGTCGCGCCGGAAGCCCTCGTGGTGACCGCAGGGCGGGTGCGGGCGGGGTATCGTCTTGGGGAGTTGCTGTTCGCGGACTTGCCGGGACCACGGGCGCTGGTGCACATCATCGGTGAACGACCGGGGACGGGGCATCGCACGTTCTCAGTCTATCTCACCGCGCCGCAGGGAACACTGTGGGGGCAACCAGGCAAGGTCGATCACAACCTGACCCGGGTAGTGGCGGGGATCGCGAACACGGCCCTCGTTCCAAAGCTCGCCGCGGCCGAAGTAACCCGCCTGCTACGAGCGCTCCGCGCGACGTGATCCCCCGCTGTGCGGTTTCGCGCCCCGCGCGGAGTCCGCTCAGCGATCGGAAGACACTGTCCAGGTTGCGCGCGAGGCGCGAAACCGCAAGCGGAGTTGGCGAGTACTCCCCTCACGCGCGGACCACTTCCGCTTTGTTGGCGCGCGCCTTACGCTGAAAGCACTGGGAACGGAACCCGCGGAACGATCAATCACAAGGACACAACCGTGAAATCATTGCGGAACGGCTGCTGCGGACTGACCGCTTTACTCTTGCTGGCGGGTTGCACTTTCGCTGCGGACGAAAAACTCCCCGTCCCCGAGCGAGAAGAAACCTGGCAGGCGATCTATCTCAGCGGGCAGCGCGTCGGGTATGCCCGCGTGCTCGTTGATCCGCGCGAAGTCGATGGCAAGCCCATCGTCCACACGTCCGCCGAAACGAAGATGGAGATCCGCCGCTTCGGTCAGGTGCTCAAGATGACGACGTCGCTCGTCTCCGATGAATCGCTGGCGGGCGATCTGCTCGAATTCAAATTTAGTATGGCGAACCCTCCGGCAAGTTCCTCCGAAACCATCGGCCGCGTGAAGGGGAAAGAATTGGAGTTGGCGACGACCGTTGATCGCAAGAAAAAGTCGTCGACCACGGCATGGAAAGAGGGAGTGAAGTCGCCAACGTTTCAGGATCGCCTGTTACGGATCACGCCGTTGAAACCGGGAGAAACGAAGGTCTTTGAGGCATTTTTTCCCGAGTTCAGCAAGCCCGGCAAGTTAACAGTCAAAGCCGGCGGGACGGAAACGGTGAAACTGCTCGACGACAAGACGGCCGAGCTGCAGAAGTTCGAAGTTGCGAACTCGCTGCTGCCGGGAATCATCACGAATGCTTGGGTCGACAAAACCGGGCAGACAATCAAGAGCTCGACCAACATGCTCGGCACAGAGATGGCAACATACACGGTCTCCAAGGAAGAAGCCCTGAAAGCGCTGACGGTGAACGATCTCGACCTCGGAGTCAGCACGCTGGTGAAGACCACGAAAATTGACCGACCGTATGACACGAAGAAGGTCGTCTACAAGATTACGATCCGCGATGACAACCCGAGCAAGGTGATTCCCACGGGGGACACGCAATCCATCAAGGCGACCGGTGCCGAGACCGCGGAACTGACGGTCGTCGCGCTTCCCATCCCGGCGACGTCCGCTCCGGAGAAGCTCGGCGAAGAGTACTTGAAGCCGACGCGGTTTCTGCAATCCGATGACGAACGGGTGATCGAACATGCCAAGTTGGCGGCGGGGAACCTGACCGATCCAGCCCCGATCGCCCGCGCGATGGAAAAGTATGTGCGCGACAAACTGACGAATAAGAATTTTTCGACGGCCCTCGCCTCCGCGGGCGAAGTGGCCCGCAGTCTCGAAGGAGACTGTACCGAACACGCTGTGCTCCTGGCGGCGATGCTGCGGGCGAAACAGATTCCCTCTCGAATCGCCGTCGGCCTGGTCTATGTCGAATCGCTCCAGGCGTTCGGCGGCCACATGTGGACGGAAGCCCGGCTCGGGGGCAAATGGGTGCCGCTGGATGGCACGCTCGGCCGCGGTGGCATCGGCGCGACTCATATCAAACTGGCCGATGTCCTGTTCGCCGAAGACGATTCGATTGCCCCGCTGTCATCGTTTGCATCGTTGATGACAGTGTTGGGGAAACTGGAAATCGGGGTCGTCTCCGTCGAATAAATCGGCTGGTGAATTCTGTCAAACGGTGGTGCTCCCCCGCTATGCGGTTTCGCGCCCCGCCCTGATTCCACCATGTGATTCGGTTTCCACCGTGTGGGCGCCGCGCGGGGCGCGAACCCGCACAGCGGCGTGGGTGCCCGTGCTGACAAGAATCACCCGCGATTAAGGTCTGTCGGCGATTGTCATTTGTAGAATTTACGCGCCCCGCTGCTTGTAACGATTACAACCGTCCTGGACGCCGGGTGATCTCATTTGCATCAACTGATTTTCAGAATTTCAGGCAAAATATTTTCGGGTATGGGTTTGCGTCCATTCTTGTGGTGTTGTGAAGGAGATTGCGCCAGCCTCGGCACGGTCCGTGCATAGGGTGGGGATGGCGAAAGCCACTAGTCGATGGAACAAACGGGTCGGCTCCCCGCCGATCCGAAAGTCTTCTCAGAATTACCTGCCGGCCCGAGGGAGACGGGCTACGCCCTGCCACACTGCACACCTCACCACTCTCGCCTACGCAGGCCGGATCACTACCCGCAGTGATCCGGCCCCTTGCCTTTTATGGGCGGAACATTGTGCGTCTCCTGATCCGGACACCAGGGTGGAAGCGCCGCTGTGCGGTTTCGCGCCGCGCGCGGAGACCACTCCGTGGAAACCGACAACACTCGACTGGTTCAGCGCGAGGCGCGAAACCGCACAGCGGCGTGGGTTGCCGATGAAATTGTCGTGAGTGGACTGCCAGAAGCCTCACGCGAAGTGGCTTCGTACCAGCCGCTTGAAGTCCTGAAAGTTCTTTACGGACTGAACTTCATCCCGGAACGTAGCGAAGTCGGGCAGGAACTTCGCGAAGTAGCAACTCACTCGCGGCAGGCGTTTCAGCGCGAGATAGTTGCCGTAGAACTCGAACTCGCTTTCGACGAGTTGTAGAAGGACGCGGGCGCGGTCATTGTGGGTCGGGGTTGCCATCGTGCCGCCGCCCAGGACCAACGCTCGGGCTTGCTGGAAGATCCACGGGTTGCCCAGGCAGCCGCGACCAATCGCCACACCGTCGGCTCCAGTTTCCTTGAGAAAGCGGACAACGTCACCTGGTTCACGGATGCCGCCGCTGCCGAGGACGGGGAATGACACCGCGTTCTTCACCCGCGCGATCACGGTCCAATCCGGCCCACCCACATACGCCTGGGCCACGCTGCGGGCATGGACATCGACCGCTGCCGCTCCGGCCTGTTCGGCGAGCTGCGCGATTTCCACGGCCGTTTCGCGTACAGCATCGGGTCCACTGCGAATCTTCAGCGTGACGGGAACATCCACCGCTTTCACCACTGCGGCGACAATGCGCGCAATCGCCGGAAGGTCGGCCATCAGCGCGCCCCCTTCGCCACGGTTGTGCAGACGCTTAATGGGACACTCGAAGTTGAGGTCGACGATGGAGAATCCCTGCTCAACCACCACGCGCGCGGCTTCCGCCATCACGGCGGGATCGGCTCCGCTGATCTGTCCCGCCGCGGGACGTTCACCGGGTGTCGTGGAAAGAAGTTTGAGCGCCCGCTTGTCACGCTTGGCGACATCCGCCGCATCAATCCGTTCCGTGCAAACAAAGCTCGCGCCGAACTGCTTGCACAACAGTCTGAAGGGCAGACTCGTGTGCTCTTCCATCGGTGCGAGACCGACAGGGTGGGCGATGCTGATACGGCCGATGAGCATGGGATGAATAGCGAATAGGGAGTAGCGAGTAGCGAACAGGGAATAGCAAGAGGGAAAATGCAGAGGCTGAAGTAGAAGGGCTGAGGGTCGAATCTTCTCTGGCTATTCGCTGCTCCCTAATCGCTATTCCCTGCTTCCCGCTACAACCGCAACCACTCGTAGAACAGGAACTCGAACCGCTTCGTCAATAGTGTGATGCGGCCCATCACCGTGAAGGCGAACGAGGCTCCGAACGCGATCATCAGCACCCACACGCCCACACGGGCCACGCGGCCAACAATGCCCTTGTGTTCGAACGAGAAGAAGAAGTACGTCAGGCAAGACAGCAGGCTGAGGATGATCCCCCAGTTCCGCAACGTCAGCCAGAATTCAAACCGACCATCGACCAGCACAATCAACGGCAACAGCGTATTGCGGATTTGGGAAACGAAGTCCGCATCGAGAAACAGTACCAGCCGCAGACCGGCGAAGGTTCCCACCACAAACGCCAGCGGCCATTGTGACAACCAGCCGACTTTAGGGACAAACCGCAGGAACAACATCCCGCCGAGAATCAGTGGGACGAGATATGTCCAATCGGGAGCTTTTTCTGGATCAACGCCCGGCAGCGCCCAGCTTTGCATCAGCTTCGGCGTCAGTTCCACCAGCAACTGCGCAATGATCGAATCCCAGAAACCAACGACCATCGTGTAACCGGCCGAGACTCCCACGATGATCGATTCAGCGAATTTGTAGCAGACGTTGTCACGATACATGTAGCTGAAGCAGGCGAGCGTTAGAAATGCGGCCACCCAGACTCCGATGGTCCTTGAGGGACTCCACACGGCTGTGGCCTCTTCCGCGTCGGCCCCGATGTACGTGATGACTTCACCCGCGGCGGTCACACGGTCCGGCTTCACGTAAGCCTTGGCAAGGCCTTTCTCCGTGAACAGTCCTTTTGCCGTCAGAAGCAGCACACCGACGAGCAACAGGCCGTAACCGATCTTCGCTTCGCGCGTCATCGTCCGGCCCCCTTTCCGGCTTGCCGCTTCGTGGTAAAGTAGACCACGTTCCCGAAGAGGATGAGCCCCACCATCAACAGGTGCGCAACAAGCTGCGGAGCCATCCGTTTGATTGCCACCGTCTTCTTCGGGTCACGGTACTGCTCGTACTTGGCCCCCAGCGCCGCTTCATACTCCGCAGCCCCTTTGATGGCCGCGAGAATGCCAATCACCTGATCCGGGAAGTACGGATACATCTGCGGCGACTGCACTCCGGTACAACCGACCGCCAACCGCAATTTGCCCTGCGTCCCGGCATACTGCACCCACTCCTTCGCTCCGGGATAGCCCGCGGAAATGTTCAGGACGAGGTCCATGTCCCGCACATTACTGATGTTCTGCGTCATCGGGATCTCGTCGAGGTTCGTCCCCTCGACATCGGCGGAGTAAACCTTGCGAAGATCGTTGGCGACCAGCTTGATGGCGACTTCATTGCCTGGCTTGAAGCCGAGGTTGACATAGTCTTCGCCGTAAACCAGTTTTGCCTCCGCAAACTCGCCCTTGATGACGTCACGGATGTTGGCGTCGATCATCGGGGGGCCAGCGGGCCAGAGTGTCAGGAAGAACATCTTATGCTTCTTCAGACAGCAGTGCCGAACAAACGCGGTGGCCATCGGCGCGAGTTCGGCGGCCGAACCGGGGTCGTAATCCAGCGCCAGCATGATCTTCGAGCCGGGCGGCAGATTCTCGATGGTGTCGAAGACGACTTTCGTCTGCGGCGTCGGTGACTCCGGAAACGGCTTGTCGATCAGAATCGGAATTGCGACAGCGAGGGCCATCGCCAGAAAAATCCAGCGCCGATCAAGATTCGCCCACCCGTCACCCATTCTCCGCGGTCTCCCGGAAAGATTTCCGAACGTCGCAAAGGTACGGTGTGTCCAGATGAATGTCCATCACACGGGGAAGTTCCCCTCGGTGGCTCTTCCGGTTAGAATACGCGTGAACCGGGGCGATTAACTCAGTTGGTTAGAGTGCCATCCTTACAAGATGGAAGTCACAGGTTCGAGTCCTGTATCGCCCATTTGCAGAACTGTTGGCCGAGTTGCAACTTGCGACTCCCTGCCGGATCGGTAGCGCGGTGTGAAAGCGGGGTAGTACCACTTTCTGAAGGAAAGCGGCCGCGATTCCCCCAGCGATCCATTTCCCTGCGGACACCCTTTCCCCAGAGAGCCGTCAGGCCTACGATCGACTGATGACCGATGGGATCGCCTGCCAGGATCCACAGTGCCTGCGACTGACCATCGATGATCTGGCCCTGTTATTCCTGGAGCACGCGGAGTCGTACTACCGCCATGCCGACGGTACCTCCACCGGGACCGCGGATCACTTTCGGATGGCACTGCGTCCGCTGGTACGGCGACGTAGTCGCATGCCGATTGATGACATCGGTCCGCGGGCGCTGGCCTCGCCTCAGCATCCTGCACGTCTCACTTTCTACCGTCCGTCGCTGACGCTCCGGACTGCGACGGGATTGACTTTCCCGGCAAACCGTTCAATCTGAACAAATCGAAACTTTCACGAAGGAGAAACATTGGCCACATTCTGGCGTTCGCGTTCCACGCTGCACCTGCCGATTACGCTCAGCGTCGTGCTGATGGTTCTGAACGCCACGCTGATGGTGTGCTGGATCGTGTTGCTCGCGCAGACGACCGGGTATGGGGCGCTCATTACCGGGACGGTGGTCTTCGCGGTCATCCTCGCCGGGCTATCGTTTTATCTGGTGCTGATGATCAAGGAAGTCCGCCTCAATCAACGGCAGGCGAACTTTGTCGACAGCGTCACTCACGAGTTGAAATCACCAATCTCGTCCTTAAAATTGTACTTGGAGACCTTGCAGCTCCGTTCTGTGTCTGACGAACAGCGCGACAAATTTTACGGCGTTATGGGGGACGAACTCGAACGGCTCGACCACCTCATTTCACAGCTGCTGGAAGTCGGCCGGCTGGACGCGATTGGCGAACAAGCGGAGTTGGAGGACATTCCGCTCGATTCGCTGCTGCGAAAATGTGCCCAGGGGGCATGTGCGCACCACAAACGGGAAGAATCGCTGACGGTTCAATACGAAATGCAGCCCGCCATCATTTACGCCCGGCCGATCGTCATGGAATCAATTTTTCGCAACCTTATCGACAACGCCATCAAATACGGCGACGAGACGCCCAAGGTCGAAATCAAGGTGCGGGTGAATGAGCGCGGCCGGGTCATCACCAGCGTGGCGGACAACGGACAGGGGGTCCCGCCGGAACTGCGGAAGCGGATCTTCGGCATGTTTTTCCGCGGTGGAAGTGAACTCACCCGTCGACAAAAAGGAACCGGTCTGGGCTTGTACATCGTGCAAACTTTGGTACGACAATCGAAGGGGCGAATTGCCGTTCATGATCGTCCGGGACAACCGGGCAGCGTGTTTGAGGTCGATCTTCCCGGAAGGGCTGGTTGATGCGCATTCTGCTGGTCGAAGACGAAGACGCCATGGCGCTCGGGTTGAAGTTCAACTTCGAGCAGGAAGGGTATGCCGTCGACCTGGCCGGGGATGGACCCACGGCGTTAAAGCTCTTCCGTGACGCCGATCCGCCCATGGATCTGGTGATTCTCGACCTGATGCTTCCCGGCATGAGCGGTTACGAAGTCTGCCGGGAGATTCGGACCACGGACAAACTCGTGCCGATTGTGGTGCTCAGCGCGCGCACGCTGAGTGAAGACAAGATGCATGCCTTCGACTGTGGCACCGATCAGTATATGACCAAGCCGTTCGCGCTCCCGGAACTGCTGAACCGTGTCCGCAACCTGATGGAACGGTATCGCACAATTCAAAACGGCTCGCGCGGGGAAGCCGCCGAAATCAAAGCTCCTACCGAGTACCAATTCGAT
The DNA here is from genome assembly GCA_041753475.1 of Planctomycetaceae bacterium. GTDB lineage: Bacteria > Planctomycetota > Planctomycetia > Planctomycetales > Planctomycetaceae > DSVQ01. The sequence continues at coordinate 16,581 of JBGSUN010000042.1, forward strand.
CATGGGACCGTGAACTTCCAGACGTTCGAGGTCATCTCCCAAGGGAAGACACACAACCTCACGACGCTGGAAATGCAGCTCCTGCGGTATTTCATCGAACATGAAGGACAGGTGCTGTCCCGCCATGAAATCCTGGAGCGCGTGTGGGACCCGTCCGCCGATGTGACCACGCGGACGATCGACAACTTCGTGCTGCGGTTACGAAAAGTGATCGAGCCGGACCCGTCGCGCCCGCAGTACATTCTGTCAGTGCGGGGGACGGGGTATCGCTTCGTGTCGGGGAACAAGCCGGACGCGGAATAGTCGAGAGACTCAAGTTGGAATTGGCGCGAAACATGCCGCCGCCGGCACGGGCGCATCGGATCGTAATAGCGCGTAATCCTTGACGATGGAATATCCGCTACTTCCGACACGATCCGCTCAGCCCATATAGCCCTGAGAAGTGGTGATTCAGGACTTCCGTGCATCGTGGGAATAACTGGCTTCCCGTTGTAACGGTTCGATCAATTGAGACGTGTTCCTCTCCTTTGGCTGCCAATCCCGAGCCGATTCGACTACGGACCATAACGGGTTATGGATGATCCGTTGGCTTCTTGCCGCAAAAGGACTTGCGATGCGCTCACTTCGTTTTTCTGGACTGGTGCTGGGACTGTTCGCTGCCGCGGTGGGGTGTCAAACCTCGCGCTCTGGCATGCAGTGGTGCGCCAGCTGCGGTCAGTACCACGGTCATGTCGCCGTAGCGGCGACCACACCGGCCACCGTCGCAAGCCGCCCCCAGGTCGCTCCGGTTCCACCAGCCCCTCCGGCGGCAGACCTCGTGACGCCGGTGAGCAGCACAGCGGCCGCCGAACCGGATCAGATTCCCCCATCGCCGACGGCCGCTGAATGACGGACCGATTCCCCCGCGATTATTCTTTCGCGGTTGTTTCCGAGGTCGTCAGCGTCAGGGGCACTTCAATCTTCTTGCCGCCACGGACCACGGTCAGGATCACTTCGTCACCAGGGGCTTTCTGCTCAATGTAACTCAGTAAGTCCGCAGTGGAGGTGACTTTTTCGGCATCGACGGCGACGATCAAATCCCCCGCAGTCCGGTCAATCACTTCCGTGGTGAACGGTCCGCGGCGGGAGCGCTTCACTTCTGCACCCCGCAGCCCGGCTTTGGCCGCGGGGCCATCCGGTCGTAGCCGAGTGATACGCAATCCGTCTTCAGTCGGCAGGACATCGATAATCCCCGTTTCCGGGCGAATCACCCGGCCTCGGGATAAGAGTTGCGGGACGACACGGGAGATGATGCTGACCGGGATCGCAAACCCCACACCTGCCGACTGTCCGCTGGTTGTGGCGATCGCGGTGTTGATCCCGATCAGGCGACCGTGCGCGTTCAGCAAGGGGCCGCCTGAGCTGCCGGGATTGATCGCCGCATCGATCTGAATAATCGTCTTGATTTCCCAGTTGCCGTGGATTTGCAGCGAACGATCGAGACTGGAGATGATTCCCGTCGTCAGTGTTCGCTCCAGACCGAAAGGGTTGCCCAGGGCGAAAACTCGCATGCCGACCTTCAGTTGCCGGGAGTCACCGAATTCGACGGGGAACAACTCGTCCGCCGGCGCATCGATCTTGATGACGGCGAGATCGTTGAGCGGATCGGCGCCCACTTTTGTCGCCGTGTAGCTTTCTCCGTTGAAGAGCGCGACATCGATTTGTTTGGCATCTTTCACGACGTGATAGTTCGTGACAACGTGTCCCTCAGTATCGATGATCGCTCCAGAACCGGCACCTTCCCCTTGCACCGAAAGGACCAGCCCATTACGGACCGTTTTTGAAGTGATGTTCACCACGCTACGGTTAACGGCTTCGTAGACGGCGGTGTTGACCTGTTCTTCCGCGGTCAATCCCTGCGGATCAAATGTCCGCGAGAGTCCGGGGTAGACGCGGTCGATGGGTGCCGTGGCGCGGGTGGTTCGATCCTGAGCTTCAACCTGGTCCACCGGGCGACCTTGCAGCAGGCAGACGGTAAGAAGGCTGCTCAGACAGCCGGTGATCAAACAGGGGGTAAACCAGCGCATGGGTGAAGATTTCCTCTCAATCCAATCCGGCACGACCTTTGCGGATTGCCGAAATGTGACCAAGCCGGACGAGATGAACGAACCGGTCGGCACTCGTGAACGTCGATATAAACCCTCAGTGCGAAACGCTCAAGGTGGATTTTGCCACCAGAGACGCCATTGTGTGGCTCGGGGTAATGGCTTGCGTGGAAACTGCGCGGAGTGTGCTCGAATTCCCAGCACGGTCACATCGGGTAAGTCTTATCCCAGCAATTGCTTACGAGGGGCCAGACTTGCGGATATCAGCCGTGCCTGCAAACAATACAGGCTGCGGGGGATCAAAGAGGCCCAGCCAACGTCTTGGCATGTCTTCCGGTTGCCTTGGGAATTAGAACGAGAAAACGGGACAGGTCTATGAAGCGCATCGCGATTTTGACTGCCGGCGGCGACACTCCCGCGCTGAATGCCACCATCTTTGGAGCCGTGGAACGGGCCAATGAACGCGGTATCGAGGTGTTGGGGATCATCCGTGGTTTCGCCGGAGTGGTCGATCCGCGGTTGCCGCATGTCCGGCTGAATCCGTTGCTCTCCACCATTCCGGAACTTGACCCGACACACGGAGGGACGTTGCTCGGGGCGTCGCGAACCTACGTCGATCCGGAACAGGTTGAGTTGCTCGGCGAGATCACGCCGCGGCTGAAGAAGCTCGGAATCGAAGGGCTGATCTGCATCGGCGGTGACGGTACGATCGCCGGGATGCAGCCGTTGTCGGAACATTTTCCCTGCGTTCTCGCGCCGAAGACCATCGACAACGATCTTGGTCTCAACTACATCGACGAGCCCAATGAGTGGACCAAAGAAGACAGCGAAGATGGCGGGAAGAATGTCTTCCTGCGGGCACCGCGTCGTGAAGTGATTGACCTCGAAGAAATCATCAACTTTGCCACGCCGGGGTATGCCACCGCGGTCTTCGTGGTGGTGCAGGGGGTGGAGCGCATCCGCACAACGGCGGAAAGCCACCGCCGGATCGCGATCATCGAAGTCATGGGGCGTGACTCCGGATTCATTCCGCTCGGCTCAGCATACGGTCAGCCGGATATCATTCTGATCCCGGAAGTCCCGCTGGACATGGACCACATCGAGCAGCGCGTTGCGGAACTGTACGACCTGCAAAAGCATGTCGTGATCGTGATTGGCGAAGGGGCCCGCGATCAATCGGGCCGGCAACTCGGGGCACAAACTAAGAGCTACGATCCCGCTGGGAACGTGGTTTACAGCGGAGCTGCCGAAGAATTGAAGCGGCTCCTTGCTATGCGGTTCGGCGACGAATTCTTTGGCAGCCGTCGGAAGCACGAATCCGCCGACTCGGTGATCTTCACTCGTAAAGTCGGTCATACCCAACGGGGCGGTCGGCCGATCAAGTTCGATCGGTTCTTTGCAGCGCAACTCGGCGGCAAGGCGGTGGATCTCATTGCCGAGAATCAGAACAACCACATCGCCACGCTACAGTGGTCGAAAACACAGGGCTTCACGCTGGATTCGCTGGCAGCGAACAAATTGCGTGACCAATGGAAGCGGATCCATCCCCGGCGGGTGCACCCGTCGCTGTACGATGCCCGCCGGTTCCAGCCCTCACGGTTGGGTCAGGAGTACCTGATGACGATTCTCTCGAACGCCATCGGCAACGATGACATGGAAGAACTGCGGCTGGAAATGTTCTCCGCGGGGAAACTGTCGACGCGCTATCAGAGCGTGAACATCGACATTCAACGCCGGATTGAGACGTTGAAGTAAGCCGTGAACTGCCCAGGGATCGCAATCCCTGGGCTTCCGGGCTACCGTCGCAGCGGTCGTGGCGGGTCGATGTCGATGGTGTCGTTGGCCGGCCAGATTTCACGGGGCCGTAGCACCTCAGGATCGGCGTCTTCTTCATACACCGCGGTTTGCACCTTCGCCGGTTGTCGCGGCTGTTGCACAATCCGCAGTTCGCTCTCGGTCCCCTCGGGGGGAACGGCGCGACCTTGCGCCAGAAGGTTCCGCAACGTGTGCTTCACGTCGATCCGTTCCGATTCCGCCACGCCGGCAATCAAACGGATTTCATCCACCACAAACCGCTGGTTCTCTTTGCGGAGTTGGATTTCCGCACCGTAGTTGTCATCGCCGACACGGATGATCGCGTCATTCTCGGTCTGAACGATCGATCGCAACGGAGCATTCAGGAACGTGTCCGAGGACAGACCCGAATTCGGTACGAACGGCGTCTGTTGCCAGACCATCCGGTTGAAGTCCGCGGAGCAGGTCTGCTGCAACATTTCCAGGACCGACTTCTGTTCGGCGGGATCACGTCCCAGCGCGACTGCGGCGGCAAAGTTCTTCATCGGAATCATCAGATCGAGTGTCTGCTTCACCGAAGACGGCCGTCCGGTAATCTGCCATTGAATGTCGTCGACATAGAACCGGCCGTTTTCTTCCCGGAGCAGATACGTCACCGGCTGCCCGCTTTGCTTGGCTTCCACCCTGGTCAGCGATCCCTGGAACGCCGTGGAAATGACTTCCGGTTTGGCATCGTCGAAGATTTCCAGCGGGAGGCCGACAATGGTGGCATTGTTGAGACGCCGCCAGACACGGCCGGAGAAATCTTGCGACGAACTGTGCTTCAGATGATCGAGATCGCGTTCGGCCAGGGCTTCGCAGAAGAGTTCGAGCATATCCTGCGAAGTGAACAGGGCCGACAGTCGCTTTTCCTGCTTGGTTTCCAGTTCGTAGATGGTGACATCGCAGACACGGAAGGTGGGCGGGGCCAATGGTTCGGCCGAGTCTTCCCGGCGGAGGTCGATCTGCACGACATCATGTTCGCCACGAAGAATGAAGTCGGCCCGCTGGCTGCGGAGTTGCACTTCCATCTCATGATCGGGCAGTTGCGGCGAGGGCAAGAGCACTTGCTTCAGGTCGCCGACTTTCAGGCTGCCCTGAAAGAAGTCATGGTCGCAGAGCACCTGCAACTCGTCCTTGTCACCTTTCTGGTAAGCCGCCAGGAAATCGGTACACGCCACCACGGCGAGCGCCAGTTTGTGGACCGACGGCACACGCTGCATTTCCTCTTTGGCATCAATGGCGACATCGGTCACCATCCATTTGTCGTCTTTGAGCTTGAGCGACAGAACGGTTTCACCGGCCTGACGTGGCAGCCGCACCACCGCGGTTTCTTCTTCCATCTGTGCCTGTGGCTTGAACGAGGATTTTGCTCCGCGCTCACCGGTGACATTCGCCGTGAGCCGGGCCAGATAGGCTGGGGGCAGGCGTTCGAGTGTCGCGCCGAATTCCGGCGATGTCACGGCGAACACTTTGGCCCGTTCACCGCCATCCCAGGCGTCGAGGAATTCGCGCACGGTTAACAGCAGGTCCATCTGTTCGGTGACCGATTTGTAGGCCACGACGCCAGTCTTTTTCTGCTTGAGGAACACGTCGTCGACCACCCAATGATTGGCGTGGGAACGGACGAGTTCGTAAAAGACTTCCTTCTTGGCTTCTCCCACCTTCACGGTCACGCGGCGGCGGTCTTTGTCGATTTCTTCGACTTCCACTACGCTCAGCTTGCCGTCGGGGACACGGAGAATCTTGATGTCTTCCAGCGCGGTGGCTGTCCGGAGTGCTTTCTCCGCGAATTCGTCGGTGGAGGCCTGTTTGAGTCCTCTCAGATCCTGCTTTTGCAGGTTCTCGGAGAACCGATTAATGGCCCGCGACTCGAAAAGGTGCGAGCACCCCACGCCGGTGACGACGAGGGTCAAACAAAGCCAACTGCGGCAATCAGTGAACATGCGACGATCCTCGGCGTTCTGTTCTGGTAAGGAACGGACCGCGCGAAACGAGCCTTGATCGCGATGATCGAAAGGGATGTGGGCTTGTCTCGCAAACGGGGCGGACGGTCAAGCACGGGGTCGCCAATCGGGAATCCTGCCGCGGCGAAATTGACTCAAGTCCGGCGAACAGTCGCCAAAACTGCCGGAGGAACGGCATACTACGGGGTCGCCACCTGCGCTCTGCGTGATCCCAAACACCACGTTTGCCCTAATAACCAAGAGACATTCCATGCTCCGACACGGATGGTTCCTTCCAGCGATGCTTCTGGTCTCCGCAACAACTCTCTTTGCCGCAGATCCCGCGGCAACGAAACAATTGCACAAGCTATTCGAGACCGAATGGGAACTCGGCCTGAAAGAAGCGCCGACGTTCGCCACGCATCTGGGAGACAAGCGCTACGACCATCTCTGGCCGGATGCCAGTTTCACGGCGATCAACCGTCGCCGCGAACATCAGAAAGAGGTGCTGAAGCAACTCCAGGCGATCCCCACCACGGCGTTGTCGCCTCAGGATCAATTGAACGCGGCGTTGTTCCGTCAGCAGGCGGAAAGCGACATCGCCGGGTATCCCTTCGATGGCCATCTGATGCCGATCGACATGCGGGGCGGTATTCAGGACGAAGGGAGCGTCGCCGATGTGATCGCCTTCGATGCGGTCTCCGATTACGAAGCGTGGCTCGCGCGGATGACAGCCTTTCCCGTCTACATGGACCAAACGATTGCGTTGATGCAGGCGGGGGTGGAGAAAAAAATCGTACAACCACAGATTGTGATGCAGCGCGTGCCAGCGCAAATTAAACGGCAGATTGTCGATGATCCGACTGCCAGCCTCTTCTACAAGCCGTTCAAATCCTTCCCCGCAGACATTCCTAAAGCCGAGCAGGAACGGTTACAGAAAGCCGGTCAGGCTGCCGTGCGGGAACATATCGTCCCGGCGTACAAAAAGTTCGCGGAGTTCTTCGACAAGGAATATCTGCCGAACTGCTTCAGCGGTGTTGGGGCCTGGCAATTGCCGCAGGGGAAGGAATACTACGCGCACTGTGCAAAGCTCTTCACCACGACATCACTCACGCCGGATGAGATTCACGACATCGGTTTGAAAGAAGTCGCCCGCATCCGGGCCGAGATGGAACGGATCAAGACGCAGGTGAAATTCGAGGGATCGCTGCTGGAGTTCTTTGAGCACCTGCGGCACGCCCCGGAGTTTTACTACCGTGATCCCAAAGACCTGTTGATGGCGTATCAGGCGTTCTGCAAACGGGTCGATCCGCAACTGCCGAAACTGTTCAAGACGCTGCCGCGGATTCCGTACGGCGTGGAACCGATCCCCGAGCACATGGCCCCGGACACCACAGCGGCGTACTACCGCCCGCCGGCCGCCGATGGCTCACGGGCCGGGACTTTCTTCGTGAATCTCTATAAGCCGGAAGCGCGGCCGAAGTACGAGATCGCAGCTCTTTCCCTGCACGAAGCCGTCCCCGGCCATCACCTGCAACTCGCGCTCGCCACGGAATTAGAAGACGTCCCCGAGTTCCGCAAGCAGACGAGTTTCACGGCGTATGTCGAAGGCTGGGCCCTCTACAGTGAAAGCCTCGGCGATGAACTCGGCGTGTACGACGACCCGTACAGCAAGTTCGGCCAGTTGACCTACGAGATCTGGCGAGCCATCCGCCTCGTTGTCGACACCGGCATTCACCACAAACGCTGGACGCGCGAGCAAGCCATCGACTACTTCCGCCAGAACGCCGCCAAAACGGAACTCGACATTGTCAACGAAGTCGACCGCTACATCGGCTGGCCCGGCCAGGCACTGGCGTACAAGATCGGCGAATTGAAGATCAAGGAACTGAAACTCCGCGCCAAAGAAAAACTCGGCGACCGTTTCGACCAGCGCCTGTTCCACGATGTGGTCTTACGCTCCGGCGCGGTGCCGTTGGATGTGCTGGAAACGCAGGTTAATGCGTGGATCGCGGAACGGCAGAAGTAAATCGGGCCGTGCCACTGCTGCGGAGTCGACCCATGCGTGTCGTGAGAGACGTCAACGCCCTCCAACTTCGCTTGCGGTTTCGCGCCCCGTGCGGAGTCTTCTCAGCGTCTTCGAAGACACTGCGAAACGGTCCGCGCGGGGCGCGAAACCGCCAGCGGGTGATCAGAGCTTCTTCTTGTAGACTTCGCTGGCTTTGGCAAGCGTGGCCTGTTCGCGCGCGGTGAGACTGGCGGTGCCTTGCTCGCTGATCTTGGCGAGAATGCGATCGACTTCACTTTCCATGTCGGTCGGCTCGGGATCAGGCTGGTAAACCTTGAACTTCTGCCGGGCCCGCATGCCTTTCCAGCGACCCGAGAAAGAGTCGCCCAGATTCTCCCAGCGGATGTTGTAATGGTAGTACAACCAGCCGTAGAGGAGCCCCGCCAGATGCACGATGTGGGCGATGCCGGTCATCATGTGCTCGCCCCCCAGTGCCATCAAGACGGGGTGCAAGTCAATCAGCACGTAGAGCGCGACGAGGAAGCGCATCTCGATCGGAATCAATCCGAAGAACCAGATCACCTGCCGGGGATAATGAATCGTGTACAACATGGCGATGGCCATCACCACGCCGGAGGCCCCGATGACCATGCCTCCGGGAAACGCGATGCCCCACAGCACATGGGCAATCCCGCCGAACACCGCCGCGGTCAGATAAAACCACAGGAACTCACGGCTGCCGTACATCCGTTCGAGTGTGGTGCCGAACCACCAGACACCGAGCATGTTGAAGATCAGGTGTGTGATACCGTAGCGCTCATGCAGGAACGCATAGGTCACCAGTCGCCAGAGTTGCCCACTTAAGACGGCGTCGACCTTCAGGCCAAACCACTCATCAACCAGCGATGTCCGTGCACCGACGTTGAAGCCGAACTCCGTCGCCGGTCGGGTAATGAGGAGTTGCAGAAAGAAGGCAATGACCGTGAGAACGATCATCAACCGGACTGTGGGAGTGTCCGCGAGGAAATCGCCGGTACCACCGCCGCCGTATCGTCGTTGTTCATCCCGGAAGTAATCGCGATTGGCGAGACCCATGCCGGGCCGTCTCCTCCGTGGGACGTTGCTGAATCAACGACCCAGGGAAAGCATTCCCTGGGTTTCCTGTGAATCACTCATACTTGCCGGGAAGTTTTGCCGTCAGTGCGAGGTTGTCCTGCTGCAACTGGACCACGGCATCTCGCGCGGCCCGCACCTGGCGACGCAACGCATCGATCTCCAGCAGCACACTGTTGCGTTCTTCTTCCGCGGCTTCCAGTGTCGACACCAAACCCAACCGGAATTCGGGCGGAACGATTTCATCTTTTGGCAACTCGTCACCGCCCACCAGTTCCGCCTGCCGACGCGCCAGCGCCAACGTAGCGTCGGCAATCAGCTTGTCTTGAATGGCCGAACTGGCTTTCCGATCGGCGAGGGTTTCATCTTCCTTGGTGAAGTTCGCCATCAACTCATCGAAGTGCTGCGAGTAACCCGCAGGAATACTGCTCCGCCACCGCCAACGACCGGCTTGCCATTCACCGGGTTCGCCGGGACGAATGCGCCAGAGGGGTTGCACAGCGGAACGTTCTGCCTGCGGCGGTCCGAAGACGACATACGGTCCGCGGTAGACCGATGTGCCATCCGCCTTGATCTCGAAACCGTGGATCAACTGCTTTTCTGCGAGACCGGCCCCCAATCCCAAGCCAACCTCCAGCCGTCCTTCTGCCGGGGACAGAAGTTGCGTCGGGACGCCGCCGGCGGCGCGGAAATCGGTGCCCCATTCGCGGTTCATCCGTTCGAGTTCGTGCAGCACCAGTTGACGCTGCTCGGCGGCTTCGCGTGTCTGCTTGGAAGCGTCCGCGTAATTCTTGACGAACGCCTGTGCCTTCGCCGTCCAGCTATTCCGCACGGTGATGAGCTTGGCCGTGAGGACCATGCTCGCCAACCCGGCGATAACCACCATGACTGCGAGAACCTTGCCCCAAACATTCATCTGCTCGCTCCTCACCGTATGCGCTGTCGGCTGATATCGGTCGCTCACGACGACAACCTGATGATGGTCGCAGCAAACAATGAAACAGCCGAGAGTTCCGGCCGATCGTAGGGCCGTCGAGGTTTACAACACCCGCAACGGCACCGACAGCCTGAGCCAGATCACCGCAACGTAAAGCATGATCCTGCAATAAGATGATAGGCCTCGAAGGAAACGGTGGTCAAGTACGGAATGGCTGTGGGCGTGATTCGGCGTCGCTCTAATCCGCAGAATCCGCAATCTTCGCGAATCCGGAACAGAATCCGCACGTCACAGCCCGGAGCGCAAGCGACGGAGGACTCGAGCGTGGCGTCAACAGGGCGGTTCAGTTCGTGAAGTAGCCGAGGATGGTGAAGAGGGGTTGGGGATTCCAGGCGAAATCTCGTCGGGCTTCGGCGAGATTGTGGGGGTTTTGCTGTCGACACAGCGTGATGGCGGCGTTCCGCGCGGCGGCG
>JBGSUN010000043.1:0-2705 GCA_041753475.1 Planctomycetaceae bacterium
AGGAAGAAGGTTGTGCCGCCGATGACCCACCAGAGGGCAGCGTTCGGGGTTCGCAACGTGGCCCAGATCGTGCGGGTCCAAGAGCGGTTGGCGAAGATCAAGCCCAGGTTAGCGACGACCAGCGTGGTGAAACTCAAAGCGGTGGCGTCCGAGGCGTTGAGCCAGCCCCACAACGCCGAAAGGTAAATCGTCAGGACGATCAGCAGGCCGCTCGCCCCTTGTAACAGGCCCAGGCCCAGCAACCGCCCGCCAAACAAAGGTAGCGTGGGGTTCCGTGGCGGTCGGCTCATCACATCGGCGTCTTCTGGTTCCGCTTCAAACACGACCGAACACGCTGGGTCGATCACCAATTCCAGAAACAGAATATGCACGGGCATGAGAGCAATCGGTCCACCGAGCAACACGGGGACAATCGACATCCCGGCAATCGGCACATGCACCGCAACGATGTAGGTCATCGCTTTTTGCAGGTGGTCGTAAATCCGTCGCCCCATGCGAACGGAATGAACGATGGAGGCGAAATCATCATCCAGCAGGACGAGAGAAGCGGCTTCACGAGCTACATCGGTCCCACGACCGCCCATCGCAATGCCGATATGCGCCGCTTTGAGGGCCGGTGCATCGTTCACTCCGTCACCCGTCATGGCGACGACTTCGCCATTGGCCTTCAGTGCATTGACCAGTCGCAGTTTTTGTTCGGGGACCATCCGGGCGAAGACGTTGATCGTTCGCACTCGCAGTTGCAGTTCTGCTTCGTCCAACTTCTCCAATTCGGGACCAGTGATGATCTCATCCACGGGTTTGATGCCCGCCTGACGTGCGATGCTTTTGGCGGTGGTCGGGTGATCCCCTGTTATCATCACGACTCGGATGCCTGCTGTGTAGCACTCTTCTACGGCGGCGGGGACGGTCGGTCGTACCGGGTCGGCTAGACCGACGAGGCCCAGGAACTCGAACGTGAAATCGTGTTGCTCACCCGGCAAAGTCTGCTGCCCGAACACGCCTCTGGCGACACCTAACACTCGAAGCCCATCCTGGGCCATCGCCGCTACCTGTTCGCCAATGGCTTTCGTGCGTTCGGCGTTCAGATGGCAGAGGTCGGCGATGGCTTCCGGCGCACCTTTCGTCGCCAGGACGTAATCTTTGCCGGTCGGTGACTTCCAAACGTGCGACATCGCCAGCAGGCTTGGCGACAACGAGTATCCTCGTTCCAGTGTCCAGTCGGCGTGCAGATGTTCGGTTTGTGCGAGTCGGGCATTACCGAGATCGTGGAACGCCTTCTCCATCGGGTCGAATGGGTCACGTTGGCTCGCCAGAATGCCAAACTCCACAATCTCGTGAAATTCTTCTGGCAACGCCTGAGCCGCCTGCTGCTCGACATCATACACCGTGCCGTTCACTGCCAATTTGCGGATCGACATGCGGTTGGCGGTGAGTGTGCCGGTCTTATCGACACAGAGGACCGTGGCCGATCCGAGAGTTTCAATTACTGGCACACGACGAGCCAGAACTTTGATCTTCGACAAACGCCATGCACCCAGGGCAAGGAAGATGGTCAGGACAACCGGAAACTCTTCCGGCAACATTGCCATCGCCAGGGTGATCCCCGCCAGAATTCCCTGGAGCCAGTTTCCACGAGTGATGCCGTAAATGACGACAACGCACACACACAGCGCCAATCCCAGGATCGCCACTCGCCGCACGAGCAACCCGACTTCGGTTTGCAGCCGGGTACCTTCTACTTGCACCGTTTGCAATGCTTTGCCGATGTTGCCCATCTCAGTGTGGATGCCGGTGGATCGTACCTGAGCGATTCCCTGGCCTTGCACGATCAATGTCCCGGAGAAAACAAAGGGCAAGTCTTCGCCTCCGGGCCGAGTCATTTCACGGACGCCATCCCAGGCAACTTTTCTGACCGGCACAGATTCGCCGGTAAGCAATGACTCGTCGGTGGACAGGTTGTTGCTCGAAACGACCACCGAATCTGCCGGAACACGATCTCCCTCGGCCAGCACAACAAGGTCATCAGGGACGACATTCCGGCCCGCAATGCGTTTCCGTTCCCCGCCACGGATCACCAGCGCACGAGGACTGGAGAGGTCACGCAGGGCTTCGAGCGCCCGCTCCGTCTTCCGTTCCTGGTAGAGAGTGATGCCCAGCACCACGAAGACAAAGCCGAGAAGCATGAGAGCTTCTTGCACGTCGCCCAGGACCAAGTAGATCGTGCCACACGCCAGCAGCAGCAGAAACATCGGCTCTCGAACCACTTCCCAGGCAGTCGCAAAGATGCTGCGGCTCTTTGATGACGGAAGCTCGTTGTAGCCATGCTGCTGCAATCGGACGGCGACTTCGGCTTCCGAAAGGCCGGTCAATGTGTCTGCACTCGATTGGCTCACCGTCATTCAAACCATGCTTTCTGATCGTTTCGAGGCTCGCAGAATGTCATCAGGTGGTTTTCTCCGAGACAGTCGCCAGGATTTCTTTGACCTTCATGAAGTCGGCAGGTTTTACCAAATGGTGATTGAACCCAGCCTCCTCCGAGCGCCGCACGTCTGCCACGTTCCCATAGCAGCTTGTGGATTTAAGCCGTTTGGTATCGGCCGATCGAATTGCCCCAGCGGGCGAGTGTGAACGGGTTGAGGAATGTTTCCGGGGTGGTGCGGGGCCTGGGGTGCCATGTTGGAAGTCGGGACCAGGCTTTCAGG
>JBGSUN010000044.1:0-2290 GCA_041753475.1 Planctomycetaceae bacterium
AGGGACGCGGCTGTATCGCACGGGCGATCAGGCGCGGTGGCTGACCGATGGGACGCTTGATTTCCTCGGTCGCATCGACCAGCAGGTGAAGATCCGCGGCTTCCGCATCGAACTCGGCGAAATCGAAGCGGTTCTCGCCAAACATCCCGCACTGCGCCAAGCCGCCGTGATTGATCGGGCCGATGCCACCGGCCAACCGCGACTGGTGGCTTATATGGTCGCGCAGCCCGTAAGCAGCGCCCGATCTATTGACGATTTGCGCAGTACCTTGAAGAGTCAGCTTCCCGAGTACATGGTCCCCGCGGCGTTTGTCTTTCTCGATGAACTGCCGCTCAACGCCAACGGCAAGCTCGACCGCAAGCAGTTGCCGGAACCGGAATTCTCGCGACAGGGTCTCACCGGCGGTTATGTCGCTCCGCGCAACGAAGCCGAATCCGCCCTCGCCGTGATTTGGCAGGAACTCCTCGGCATCGACCGCGTGGGTGTTCACGACAACTTCTTCACCATCGGCGGACACTCGCTGCTCGCCACGCAGGTGATGTCGCGCGTCCGCGAACAACTCGACATCGAGCTGCCGCTGCGCGAGTTGTTCCTCGAACCGACCATTGCCCAGTTGGGACGGCTAGTGCAGGACGCTCAACTGCGCGGGTTATCGGCCAAGCTTCCGCCGATCCAGCGTGCCGATCGTTCTGTACCGTTGTCACTGTCCTTCGCACAGGAACGGTTGTGGTTCCTGAGCCAACTCGAACCGGACAGCCCGCTCTATAACGTCCCGGTCGCCGTACGAATTCGCGGCAAACTCAACCGCGCGGCGCTCGTCCAAAGCCTGCAGGCAATCATCGACCGGCACGAAGTCTTGCGGACGACGTTCGAGACCGTTGACGGCTATCCGCAATTGAGGATTCACGACGCGCTGCCGTTGCCGCTGGAAGAAGTGGACCTCAGCGATCAACCCGCAGCGCAACGTGAGCAGGCCGTGCGCGAGTGGGCGATGCGGGCCGCACTGGAGCCGTTCGATCTGGTGCGCGGACCGCTCGTTCGCGCGGGACTGGCGCGTGTCGGTGAAAACGATCTCGTATTTCTGTGGACGATGCACCACATCGTCAGCGATGGCTGGTCGACGGGGGTGATGTTCCGCGAAGTGTCGACGCTGTATCGGGCGATCGCAGGCGGTCAAGCGCCGAATCTTCCCGCGCTGCCCGTGCAATACGCCGATTTCGCCGCGTGGCAACGAACCTATCTCACGGGGGACGAACTGGATCGGCAATTGTCGTATTGGAAAGATCAACTCCGTGGTGCCCCGGCGACACTGGAGTTGCCGACCGATCGACAGCGCCCGACCGTCCAGAGTTTCCGTGGAGCATACGAGTCATTTGAACTGCCCCGAGAATTGACCTCGCAGTTGCAGGCGTTGGGTACCTCCGAAGGAACGACGCTCTTCATGACACTGCTCGCGGCGTTCCAGACGCTGATGAGCCGTTACAGTGGACAGCCGGACGTGTGCGTGGGGACGCCCATTGCGGGTCGCAACCGGGCGGAGATCGAGCCGCTGATCGGGTTCTTCGTCAACACGCTGGTACTGCGCGGGAATCTCGAAGGCGGTCAATCATTCCGGCAACTGCTGCAACGGACGCGCGAAGCCACGCTGGGGGCGTATGCCCATCAGGACCTGCCGTTCGAGCGGCTCGTCGACGAATTGCAACCGCGGCGGAACACCGGCCGCAGCCCGTTGTTCCAGGTCATCTTCGGGTTGCACAACGCACCGCTTCCGACGGTGGAGTCGGGCGAGCTGACGTTCACGCCGATGGAGTCGGACACGGCGACGGTGAAGTTCGATCTGTCGGTCGCCGTGCAGCAACATGGAGATCGGATTGTCGGCCGGTGGGGTTACAACTCTGACCTGTTCGACCCCGCGACGATGACCGGGATGATCGCTCACTTCCGTAACCTGCTCGAAGGAGCCGTGCGCGATCCTGATCAGGCATTGTCGCGATTGCCGCTGCTGACGGCTGCCGAATGTCAGGTTGTGCTGCAAGACTGGTCGGGTGCGGGTGCGACGTTCGCGGTTGAATCGGGACTGGCGGAGCGGTTTGCGGCGCAGGCATTGCGGACGCCGTTGGCGCTCGCCGTCGGTGATGGGGTTACGTCGCTGACGTATGCGGAACTGGATCAGCGGTCGAATCAGTTGGCACAGCATCTGCGTGGCTTGGGTGTGGGTGCGGAGAGTCTGGTCGGGCTGTGTCTGGAGCGCGCGGTGTCGACGGTGGTGGGGATTCTGGGGATTCTAAAA
>JBGSUN010000045.1:0-3161 GCA_041753475.1 Planctomycetaceae bacterium
ATGGAGTCCACGCAGCAGAAGACGACCTCCCCCGTCGAGTGCTGCAGACGATAGCGGTCGCAGATCGTCTCGACGCCGATGTCAGGATCAATCGCGAGGACGGAACGTCGCACGGCCGTGACCTTCAGCATTCCTGCCTCAACGGCGGTAAAACCTTGTGTGGTGATGTTCGTCGCATCGACCACGTCAAAGTCGATCAATTGCAGTTTGCGGGCGCCCATCGCGGCGAGTTGCAAGGCCACGGGGCGACCAATCGCCCCCACACCAATGATCGTGATGGTTAACGCCGCCAGCCTAGGTCACGATCCATCGACGGTCCTGCCGTCGGCCTTGTGACTCGCGGGAAACACCGCGCTACGAGGGGTGATCCGTGTTACGCGACGCACATGCCCGTGGGACCTGATCATCGCCGTTCGGCAGTGTTTGAAAATCCTTCATTCGAAATTAAGGTCGGGACGATCAATACACCGATGGATCGTTACAGTTTGACATTGGGCATAGAATTAAACTTCTTAAGTTAATATCCCACTGTTGCCATGAAAGCCCTCGACGAACAAGCACTGACTGCGAGCAGATTATGCGTTCGAACCCTTCCGAGGATGAATTCTTCCAGCTTCTCAAGCAAGACATTCTCGGCACCCTCGGGATTCTCCGTCGTCCCGTCAATCAGCTGCGGGCGTTGTCACCGAAGCAGCGCTGGGAAGTGACCCGCCGGCATCCGTATTATCTGCAGTGCTGGAAGCCGGCTCGGGACGTGTCGAACCCGGAGCCCGGGATGAGTGAAGACGCCGAGAATATCCCGAAGCTTGCAAAGCTCTTCATCGGCGCAATCGGCGTCGGGCACGAGACGGTCGATCCCCAGTTGGAATTCCACCAGTTTCCGGATGCCGGGGGCGCGGCCACAGCCTGGCTCTATGGAACGGCCCATCCCGTCTCGATTCAGGGCCAACTTTCCTTGCTGATCGCGGCCCTACCGCCGGCCACGCTCGCGAGAATTGGCCGAATTCTGATCAACTGCTTTGCGGAGGGGGCGGAAACGGGACGAGCAGAAGCGACTTGGCAACTTTTGCAACTGCAAGATCCCACCTTGAAGAAGTATGTGGATGAGCCGTTTCTGTCGGTTTCACCCACCGCCTCCGTTCGTGAGTTGTTGCGCGACCTGCCCGTGGCACTGAAGCCGTGGCGCGATCGCCCCGGTATTGTCCCCCATCGGGATCGGTCCGCTCAGGTCGCGAAGTATCTGAAGGTGTGGGATCGCCGTGAAGGTTGGACCGCGGGCCGTTATGAAACCAGTGCCGAACAAACATTTCAAGAGATTGCCAAGCAACTGCGCCTATCACCGGGCACAACGAATAACCATTATCGCAGCGCCTTTGAACTGATCACCGGACATCCATACACACCGACGGCGTGGTTGAAGGTCTTCGGCCCCCTGAAGCTGTCAGGACTCTTTTCTCCGGAAGTCGATCCCATCGCCCGGCGACGTCCGCTCGTTTCTCCGACCAGGCGTCCCGTCCCCGATGCCGTCATTTCGTCCGGGTCAAGCGAGGAGTCGTTCATCGCAACCCATGCCCTGGCGGTGGATGACCGCGACGTCAAAGAATTGCTGCTGGACATCGAAACCCTTTTGAAGAAGGGTAAGACTTTCGAAGAGATGTGTGAAGAATTCGTGTTTACGCCGGATAAGGCACCTTTTCTTCAGTCCCTATGGGAACGTTTCGGGACGCCGTAGCCAACGGCGAAAAAAAAGCGTACGCACTATTTGGCAACGAGGAGAGGATGAGTAGTCATCCATTCCTGGAGCCGTGCGATGCACCCCCAGAGTATCGAAAGTCCGCGGGACGGATTCACCGTTGCGGAATTCGCGGGACGATCTTCGTTATCGGCGAGCACGATCCGGCGGCGTATTGCCGACGGCACATTGCCCATATGGCAACCCGCCGGCCCTGGCACGCGGGTCATCATCCCGGCCACCTGCCTCCCCTCGGCAGTCTCCGTTGCGACGCCATTGCCCGAATGCCCCGTACCGGGACTACCGAGTGCGGTCAAACCGCGCATTCCCGGGCCCATGCCACGCTGGAAGCGTCCGTGAACAGTTAAACCCACGACGAGGAGAATCTGATTCCATGCCGAAACCCCGCATCAAGCAGGAAGTCACGGGCCAGTACTTTCGCTGGCTCGTCGGTCGACGCAACGGCGTCTATTTTGCCGATGGCCGAGCGAATTAGCCACCGTTGGGTAGGCAGTCGCTTGGCACTCGAGACAAAAGCGAAGCCCTGAAAGAATTGAAACAGCTCGATTTGTCGATGGCCGTTCGGCAGGGATTGGCGGATGCGAATTTGCTGAAAACGGAAACGCAGCAGATTCTTTCCTGGATTGACGGCCGCAGGCTCTACGAAAGTCATATCAAACGCCCGTTGATTTCTGGAGGACCGCGTCCCTCCACAGCGAAGCGCTATCGGCCCGTCCTGGACAAGTTCATCAAATTCGCCGAGGGAAGAGGCCGACGTACCTGGAATGAACTGAATCGCCAACTCATGGACGAGTACGCGGGATGGTTAGACGGCGAATCCTATGCGTATGCAACCGAGTATCTCGAACTGACGACGTTGAAGCAGATTGTCAAGTTCCTGATCGAGAATCAGCACCTCCCGAAGTCCGTGGCTTTCGTTTATCCCCTGAAGAAACCGGATGGCACGGACACCTATTGCTGGTCGGTGTACGAACTCAAAGCGATCCTGAAACATTGCGACACATCCGAGTTGGGCTGGCTCCGGCGTGTCATCATCGGCTTGGCGGCAACCGGCCTGCGAATTTCGGAACTGGCATCACTGCGCTGGTCCGACGTCGACATGGACAAGGGGTTGATCACACTGACTGACGAAACGAAAAAGCGATCCCGGCAGGGCAAGGAAAAACGGACAACAAAATCGGGACGCGACCGAACATTTCCCATCCATGAGATGTTGCGGGAGGTGCTGGTGAACATGCCACATCATGCCGATGGGAAAGTCTTCCATGGGCCTCTCGACGGAAAAATCAAAGCCGACACCGTCCGTCAAATTTTGATCAAGGCCGTCCTGACGCCGCTTTCGGCACAGTTCCCATCCAAGACTGACGAACCGGGCTTCATCGACGGTCGCCTGCACAGCTTTCGCCAC
>JBGSUN010000046.1:0-2523 GCA_041753475.1 Planctomycetaceae bacterium
GACGTGGTTGCATGGCTGAAATAGGTCCAGATTTGCAAGGTTGTGAGCGAGATCAATCAGAAACTTGGCAAATCGTAACCACCGAAACCAACCACGTCAGCCTGATTTTCTCGAATCAAATCACTTTTTCTGGGACGACTATTAACATTCTCATTTTCTGATGAAGCCCGACTCTTGCTGCGGCCCCATGTGAGCTGTCGGACGACGGAACGAACAGGTCCAGAGTCTGTCAAAGCCGGCACTCGCTCAGACAACGACAATCTTGCAGCGCAACCAGTGTGATCGAAGCGACGGCGGTATCAGGGTCCGTTCTGAGCCCGACTTTGCTCAATCTGTTTGAGAGCATTCTCAGCCGCTGCCTTGAGATCCGGGGAAGACTTGCGATCCTCAAGGACTGATCGAAACACGGCCTCTGTGACGTTGGTGGAAGGGAACAGAATGTTCAGTGCAAAGACCCGCATTCGCGGATCCGGGTCCTTGAGGGAGCGGACCCAATATCCGACGGAGGCCTCTTGCCTTAGGACTTGAAGCGCTTTCATCCGCTCCTCGTTGTTTTGACCACTGGCATTCAGCCGAGCGGTCAATTGATCAATGCCCTGCTTGAGCGGGTCCGCTTTTCCTTTCGGTGGCGCCGCCGCTACAGCTTCGTCAAGGGGGAGCAGTTCTAAGAGGAGCAGGCAAGCTTGCCAGGCAACTCCGGGATCCTTGTCTCGTGCGGCCTTCTTGATGTCGTCCAAAACTGGCCGCGCTTCCTCGCCCATTTCCATTCGTAAAGTACCGGCGACGAGTTGACGGACTTCCACGTTCTCGTCCGTCAGGTAGCTGGCCAGGAGCTTGGCATTGGCTTCCCCTTTGAGGCGACGCCGATTGCGAGAAGTCAGTTCGCCAAAGAGTTGTCGGGCGGTTTGATCTTTTCCGAGTTTGGGCAAAATGACGGGAAGCAACGCCTCCGTACCCAGGTTCGCCAGGTCGTAGGCACTGGGATTCCCGCCAAATCCGCCGGGATGACGACTGGAATAGTCGACTAAAACGGCCGCATGAGGAGCCGCGGCCGGACCCATCCGGCAGAGAGCCTCAAAGGCGGCATGCCGGACCCGAAACTCATCATCCATTAACGAGTTCAAGAGGGCAGGCTGAACCTCTGCGACACGGGGGCCAATGCCGGCCAAGGACTTCACGACGGCGAGACGAACATCGACGTTCTCGGATTTGAGTAGCTCGACCAGCTTGGGCACCGCGGGAGCGGCGTCGGGACCGCTCTTGCCCAGTTCCTCGATGGCTGCGTTCGTGAAACTATCCTCGCTCAGCAATTGCAACACGGTCTTGACGTGGGCCTGCGAGTCGTCACCGAGATGGGCTAACGCATTTCGGGCGTCTTTCTTTTCGTAGTATTTATTCGGGAGACCCAGCGCCATCCGCGTCAAGCAGAGTCGGACCTCGGCTGACCGAGGGTTAATGCGAACGAGCGTGTTCATCGCGCGTTCGAGACCTTTGTCGCGAAGCTCTGCGGCACTCACAATGGCGATCAGGGCGGGGAGCGCCGCATCACCGAGAGCAATCCAACTTTGAGATTCCAGCTCGCTAAAGCTGTCAAAATCTAATTGCGAATGTTGTTCCACAACGCCCTTCAGGATGCCGACATAGGATTCGTCCTTTTTGCCCAGGTCGAGCAGTGTTTTGACCGCCGCAACCCGAATTTGCGGTGTGGGATCCTGGAGACATTGCTGGCAGATCCTCACGACGTCCGGCGACTTCTCGCCAATCGCCCCCAACGCCTGCAGGGCCGAGACCCTCGCGATGTGTTTTTCTCCCAACGCAGATTTCTGCGGAGTTGCGGCGAGCGTCAGCAAATGTGGAGTTGCGGACTTGGATGCGCGACCGAAGGAGCCGAGGGCGACTGCGGCACGACTGCGAATCTCGTCTCCCCAGGCGTCGGCGCCTCCCGAAACTTGCGGATCCTTGAGCAGTTCCGCCAACGCCTCCACCGAAGCCGCGTCGGCGTGACCGATGCGGGCGAGAGAATCAAGCGCCGCCGTGCGGAGTTCGATGGAGGTCATGAACTCATTTCCTGGCCCGGGCTTCGTCGCGGTGACGGCCACCTGAACGAGCGCGGAGACCGTTGTTCCTGCGGTGGCGCCGAGCCGGCCCAAGGATTTGGCCACGACCAGTACATGCGGACCGCGCAACTGCGAAGCCAGATTGGGAACTACCGGCTTCGCCGATTCGCCCAGTCCGGCCAAGGCGACCATCGCCGTGGTCTGCACGATCGGATCAGCATCCTCCAGCAGGCGTCCAAAGCTGGCCGCGACGCGCGGATTGTCCTTGCCAATCGTCCCTAGGACGAAGATTGCAGGGAGGCGTGCCGGAGACGGTCCCGCATCCACTAGCCCTCAAACCAGCATGCCCTGGCGTCCGTTTTTGGGTGGGCGCGTGAAAAACTCGAAATCCTTCGGCATTGTTTGGGGTTTCATGGGTGTTGACGATCCATGACCCATTCGCAGGCAAAAGGATTTCGAGTGCGCA
>JBGSUN010000047.1:0-20569 GCA_041753475.1 Planctomycetaceae bacterium
ATCCAGGACTTCCGTGCCAGAGATGATCTTGCCGTTGGCATTGATCCCGGTGGGAACAGTCGCCAGGCCATACTCGGCAAGCAAATCGACGACGGTATTGGCTGGAGTGTAGAACCAGCCGGTTGTCGCCGCAGGGACGTATCGAAGCACTCGTCTCGTGAATCAGAAACAACAGTGAGGGTGACCATGCGGATCTTGATTACCGGTGGAGCTGGATTTATCGGCAGCCATATTGTGGATGCGTGTCGTAACGCCGGGCATGAGCCGTTTGTGCTCGATGATCTGTCATTTGGCGCGTGAAAACCGGCCACGGATGGGCACGTCAAAACCAGCAGGTGTACAAGATCGGAAGGAACGCATTGCTGGAACTGATCTGACGTTGTTCTTCGCTGATGGCGTGACGATTTGCAAGTGGGATTCGCGATGCTGCTGCCAGATTTCGCGGTCGAGTTCCGTTTGGGATAGCGTCGAGCCGGAGGGCGCGTTTGGCCGGTTTTGAAATTTTGCGCCAGCCAGACTTCGAGGCGCGTGGTACGTTCGAGCGCCTGGTGAAACGGAGTCGGGCTCTGCTGGGGAGCACCCCGACGAGGGATAACCAGGTCAGGCCGGGAGAACGTCCCGACTCGATCCGGGTTGATTGTCAAATCGAGCTTTTGAGTCTTCGTGAAATCCAGCTTGTCGAGTTTCACCCAAATAATGTTGGGGCTGATGCTGGACTCGAAAAAGTAGGTTCGATTGGAATGGTCGGCGACAGTTCGCCAGATGGTCGCTGACGTGTTCGGTTCATCCACACTGGCCGGGCCAAACGGCTGGCCGTGGATCATTCGTTAAACCGTGCGGCATCATTCACTTTTAGGGGAAATCGGGCAGCATGATTCGCAGGGCTCACAAATGGACGACCACGGATTAATCGTTGAACCGCGCGGAGGACTGTGGTGAAGTGTCTCGTTAAGAGATTAATTCCGCCATGGGTTTGGCGTGGTCTTCCACCAGGTATTGCGGGCGGCCGTTGAGGTCCGCGATCGTCGTGCGTTCCGCATCGATGCCGAGGTGGCGGTAGAGGGTCGCATAGACTTCACCAAACGTCACCGGCCGGGTGATGGCTTCTCCGGCAATGCGGTCGGTCGCACCGATGATCTGCCCGTGACGCATCATGCCACCGGCCAGCAACGCGCAATTTACCTGTGGCCAATGGTCGCGACCGACAATCGGACTGATCTTCGGGGTCCGGCCGAATTCTCCCCAAATGACGACGGCACAATCGTCGGCCAATCCTCGCAGGTGCAGATCTTCCACCAGCGCACTGACGCATTGATCGAAGACCGGAAAATCCTCGGCTTCCCGTACGAAGATCGAATTATCGGCCCGGCCCTCGGCATTCTTGCCACCGTGCCAGTCCCACTTACTGTAATTCAGCGTGACGATGCGGACTCCGGCTTCGATCAGCCGCCGGGCGAGCAACAGGCTTTGAGGTACCCGCGGCGCGCCGTTCCCGTCGATCATGATCTTCGGGTCACCAGTCCCATACCGCGCTACGGTCCGTGGATCTTCCTGCGAGAGATCCAACGCCTCAGCGAGCTTTGATGAAGTGAGCAGCCCCATCGCTTGTTCGGTGAAGACATCGAGGCCCGTCATCATCGACGATTGGTCGATATCCCGGCGAATGATATCAAAACTCTTCAGGAGTGTTTTCCGGTCAGCCAACCGATCCAAGGTCACTCCATTCAGGATCATGTCGTGACGGGTTTCGCCCAGCGGCCGGAAGGGAGAATGGGCCATCCCGAGAAACCCAGGCCCCGGTTCATTGTACGGACCGTGGGTGCAGGTGTGGCACAGACTGACATACGGCGGCGATTCTGGACGTGCCGGTCCCTGCACCTTGGACACCATCGTCCCGAACTGCGGCCAGCCGCCCGAGGGCTTCGGCTTCTTGGGATCGTGACCGTTGAAAACCTGGATCGCATCGTGATCGTGCTGATTGCCGACCAAAGAGCGAATCACCGTCAACTTGTCGGCCATCTGGGCCAGACGCGGAAACGCTTCGCAGATTTCAAAGCCGGGAACATTGGTCGGAATCGGTCGCCATGGTCCGGCGATTTCCTTCGGCGCTTCGGGCTTCAAATCGAACATATCCTGATGGGGTGGACCGCCGACCAAGTAAATCATGATGACCGACTTGGGCGACCGGCGGCCCGACACCGATTCCGCCCGCAGGAGTTGCGGCAGGGTCCCACCGCCAACGCCCCCGATCGCGGCGAGCGTCCCGATCCGCAGGATGTCGCGGCGCGACACGCCATCGCAGAAATCGCGCGCAGAATGGCGACGGCCGGCAATTGTCAACATGCTCAAACTCCAGCCAAGAGAACATTCCCAGCCATTGCTGAATCGTCGTGGCGGCTCTTTTATATCAACCTTTCTGCATGGATGAAATTACGATTTTCCGATGAGGCGACCGGATGAACAAAATTGAACCGTCATCAATTCAGGTATCAATTCGGGAATGAGCGAGCGTGACCTGCCTTCCCGATCGGCCTTTCTTTTGTTTTCCGAGATACGCGCGCGCCGTTATGGGTCTTTGGTGACGCGGAAAAACATCTCAAGACGTTGTACCCACCGAAGGACGTGATGGATCAACTGGTTGATGCGGACGAGCAACGGTTTTTTACCGCGCTGGAAAATGCGGTCGGACCATTCCTGAAACAAGGAACCGACAAGAACCGCTCGATTCGTGACTTCGCCGAGCCGGTGGGGGAAGTAGCGCGGCTGTATCGACTCGGTTTCCTCGATCTGCAAACCGTGGCCATCGAACTTGATGTCGAGAATCCGCAAGTGGTGCTGACCAAAGTCGGGGAGAAACGGGTCAAGCAGTTGGGATTGGAACCGTTGCTGAAGACCGGCGGGGTCATCAGCCGGTTTGATTGGGAAGCCGTCGACGGCGTCTCGCTCATGCAGGAAGTGGCCCGCGAACTGCGCTACACGCGGATTGGTCTCCGGTAGGTTTTCTCGGCGATTGGTGAACACCCGCCTGGATTTGTTTTCTCCAAGGAATTCTTGCGATGCGTTCTTTATTCACCCCTCTGCTGATGGTGGCGCTCTCTTCCACGGCGTTCGCCACTCCCGAACTCCGGCAACAAATGGAAGTCCTGGCAAAGGATGTGCTCGCCAACACGAAGCAGCAGGCGGTCACGATCGGGCAGTTTTCCAGGACCGGACTGCCGAATTCCAATTCGGGACCGGGCATCGAGCAAGTGCTGAAAGCGGCGTTGGAATCGCCGGATTGAGCAGTTCATACCGCCTCATACCGCTCACTTTTGCATCGTAATGCTTCTCTTTGCATCAACGTCACAACGCGGTAAAGTGCGATCTGTTCATCATTTCCAGAGTTTCTCTCGAAGTCGCCTACGGAACCCAAGCGGATCGAATACTCTCTCGATCGGTGACTTCGCATGGCCCGGATTTTTATCTCTTATCGCCGCGACGACAGCGAATACGCGACCGACGAGATCTTTGACTCGCTGGCCAGGCACTTTGAAGAGTCCGAAATCTTCAAGGACAAATCGACGATTCCGATCGGGTCCGATTTTCGTGCCGCCATTCATGCCGAAGCTCGAAAATGTCTGGTAGGGATCGTGGTCATCGGGAAGCACTGGATCAACGCCCGCGACGATCAAGGCCAGCGGCGTCTGGAAAATCCGGCGGACTATGTGAGGACCGAAATTGAAATCCTACTGAACCGGGGCATCGCCGTCATTCCGGTTCTGCTGGACGGCGTCACGCTGCCCCTAGCCGGCGAATTGCCCGACGGCATTCGCGATCTGGCCAACAAGCAGTCGCTCCGCATCGGTCGACGGCCACAAATGGCCGGCGACCTGCAACAACTGATCGACGTGTTGGACGACCTGTTGGACGGCAGCTTCGATCAGTCTGTGCGGAAATGGGTGGTCTCCGTCCCCGGAGAGTGGGTCGCGTTCGACAAGCTCGGAGTGGAAGTCCGGCGACATCGAACGCCGGGGGAAGTTGACGCACGGCTGCACGAACATCACCAGCTAATCATCAAAGCTGAGCAAGTGACGGATGCGGACCTGCTGGGCCTTGTGGCCCTCAACGGCGTTGAAAGTCTCAACAGCCTGTCAATTGAGCAGGTATCTATGTCGGGACGAGAGTCGTTCACCGACGTCGGATTGTCGGGACTACAGTTTCTGCTCAGTTTGAAGTCGGTCAAGATTACCAATCAGATGCAGCTCACCGACGAAGGGCTG
Source organism: Planctomycetaceae bacterium (assembly GCA_041753475.1). Lineage (GTDB taxonomy): Bacteria > Planctomycetota > Planctomycetia > Planctomycetales > Planctomycetaceae > DSVQ01. The sequence continues at coordinate 4,260 of JBGSUN010000047.1, forward strand.
ATGCATCTGCGCGGCCTGATTCGTCTTTGCCAATTGTCGCTGGCTCGATGTCATCGTCTGCGATGCCAGCCGGTCGCACAGATCCTGCAATCCGCTCCATTAACAGACCTTTGTCTGGCGGGCACGTCCGCAGATGATGCTCTGTGTGCGGCCCTCGGTCAGTCACAGTCGCTCCAGAAACTCGATCTGATGAACTGCCCCGTCACGGACGCAGGGCTGGCTCATTTTGACAGCCGTTCGCGACTTCAGGAATTGATTCTGGCGGGTACTGCCGTGACCGATCAGGGGATGCAGAGTCTGGTGCAATTGCCGGTGCTTCAGAAGTTAGATCTGGCGGAATGTCGCGGCGTGACGGAAGTAGGATTGGCCGCTCTCGGTCGATCTCCGTCCCTGAAATTCGTCGACGTTCTCGATGCTGGCTGGTCGCGTCCCGGCTTGGACCAAGTCCGCCAGAATTTTCCGCGGATTGAATTTGATTCCACGCTGCCCTGGTGATGGTCCACCATTTGTAGGATGAGCAACACGTTGTCGACGCCGTCGGTGACATACAGAATGCCGTCGAGACGACTCCGATGATCAAAAGCTTCAAGATGCTGGTGCTCCTGGCCTTGCTGAACTGCGACCGGATCGCCGCCGTGTGCCCCAAACCAGAAAGCCCACCACCTTGGTACGCTGCTATCCACCAAGAATCGGACGCCGACGAAGGATCAAGCCTGCGGCGAGTTCGCGGTCCTTACCCACCGGTTCTGGCTCATCATTCGAGAACAGCATCTCCCGGCGAGTCAAAGATTCCTTTCCTGGGAAAGCAATTGATTGCGTCCCCGATCATCGGACGCTCAAAGCGTTCGGCTTCAACGTTCGTCCGAGCGTCAACAAGCCGCGGGTGCTGGAACGCGTGAAGCCGTCCGGTTCGATTTGCTGCAGACGCTGCCAATCGGCCGCCACTTGATTCCAGCCAACGTCCGTGCTGAGAGCGAATGCCGCGGAGACTCGACGCAATTCTGACCGATCATCCACTGGAATTGCGGGCGCTGCTCCGACAAAATCAACCCTGCCGATGATGAAGCGGCGTGCATCATCGTCTTCAGTGGCATCGTCACAGGAAGTCCGTCATCCGTAAGGAGTCCTCAAAGCATGGTTCGTGCACTTGGTCTGCTGGCGGTGGTGTTGATGGGCATGGTCTGGGTTGGCATGGCACAAGAAGCGACGTCACCAGAACCACGTCCGGCGGCGAGGCTTCCTGGCGCGCGGGCGGAAATCGACGCGGCCCAGTTTCCCTCATTGCAGGCAGCGCTCGATGCCATTCCACCAGAAGGGGGCATTGTCCGCATTCCACCGGGAACCTTCGAGATTTCTCAGCCCCTGATTTTGTCCCGCGGCGACACGCTCATTCAGGGAGCCGGGACCGCGACGCACATCAAGAACACGAGCACCGACGGGAAACCGGCGCTCATCATCCAGCACGCCGACGGTGATAAGGTCAAAGCCACCGACAAATTGTGGCGGGTGACGCTCAGTCAGTTTCGGATTACCGGTCAGGAGAAAAGTGGACACGGCATCGAAGCCGTAATGGTCAACGAAATCTTCCTGCAAGGCGTGACGGTGAGTTATCACGGCGGTGACGGGATCAAACTCGATCGCTGCTACGAAGACCCCCGCGTCAGCTCTTGCCTGATCACCTATAACAAGCAGACGGGACTGAACCTGCCGGGTTGCCACGACATCGTCGTCAACGGGAACCAGTTTGAAGAGAACCGTGACGCGCTCCACTGTTTCGACGCCTTCAACCTCTGCCTGACCGGCAATTGCATCGACGATCATCTCGGCGATGGGGTGGTGATCGAGAACACCTATGGCTCCGTCGTTTCCGGCAACATGATCGAAGAGTGTGATGGACGGGCGATTGTCCTGGCCCGCGATTGTTACGGTATCACGTTGTCGTCGAATGTCATCGCTCACAACGGCGGCGGCATCGATCTGGTCGATGCACATGGATGCACGGTGTCGGCCAACACGTTTCCGTTGTTGAAACTTCCGCCGAAAGCGAAGGACGGCACTCAGCCGTTGCAACTGGAAACACGATGCCTGCGGATCGGAAAAGACAGCAGCCGCATCACCGTCACCGGGAACAGCTTCTGTGACAGTTACATTGGTGAGGGGACCCTCCAACGCAAACTGAATGACCAATTGGCGGGCGGAGTGGTGCTCGAAGGGACACGCGACATCGCCATCACCGGCAATACGTTTTCGAGTTTGCCGAAGGCCGTGGAATTGCGCGATCCCAAAAGCGAGAGCATCCTCTTTTCCAACAACCTGCTAATCGATTCACCGACCGATCCACTACCGTAGCGCTGCGATGTTGGCATCGAGGAAGCCGAGACTTGGCGTTCGGTAGTTCATAGTTCAGCAGTACGGCAGTCACTCGCCACGTGTTGAGCAATTCTCAGGGGGCGTGGCGTCACAGACTGTCCGCCGAAGTTCTGGTTTTGGGAGGGTCGCCAGCCGCGCTGCCGATTCTTCTGCCACTACCAGTAAAGCCGGATGAAACCCAAGGACAAGCTGCCGCGCAGACTGTAAACCCATTCGACGCTTCCCTGTGTTGGTCTAACGTGCCGTCATACAACACGTTCAATCCCCTCGGAGGCATCTTCGTATCGACCAGCGTGATAGCAGACTCGACGGTCGACCAACGGTAGCCAAATGGGCCGCATTCTGCATCCGCGCCTCGCACTGTTAGCCGTGCTCGGACTTGAGCCGCTCGTAGAGCGACACACTTCCACGCCGCCACCAACACATCCTCATTTCAGGCTTGAATCGGTGGTTTGAAGTCCCACTACGCCAGGACGCTCTTGACCACATCGCCGTGGATGTCCGTCAGTCGGAAATCGCGACCCTGGAAGCGATAAGTGAGGCGGGTGTGGTCGATCCCCAGCAGGTGCAGAATCGTTGCGTTCAGGTCATGGACGTGGACGGGATCGCGGACGATGTTGTAACAGTAGTCGTCAGTCTCACCGATTGTCGTTCCCGCTTTCACACCGGCTCCGGCCAACAGGATCGTGAAGCAGCGGGGATGATGATCGCGGCCGTAGTCGGTCGCGGTCAGACCGCCCTGAGAATAGATCGTACGGCCGAATTCTCCCCCCCAGACGATCAGCGTGTCCTTCAACAGGTCTCGCTGCTTGAGGTCTTTGATCAGGGCGGCCGTTGCCTGATCGGTGTCCTTGCACTGGCCGCGAATCGCGGCGGGCAGACCGCCGTGATGGTCCCAACCCATGTGGAACAACTGGATGAAGCGGACGTCCCTTTCGGCCAGCCGTCGAGCCAGCAGACAGTTGGCGGCGTAGCTGCCGGGTCGTTTCACGCCGGGGCCGTATTGGTCGAGCACATGCTGCGGCTCCTTCGACGTCTCCAACAATTCGGGCACGCTGGTTTGCATGCGGAAGGCCATCTCGTATTGCGCGATGCGCGTTTGAAGTTCCGGGTCACCGACCTGTTCGAAGTGTTGTTTGTTCAGCGCTGCCAGTCGGTCCAGCGTGCCACGCCGGGCCGCGGAATCAATGCCGGGGGGGTTGGAAAGGTACAGCACCGCGTCTCCCTTGTTGCGGAACTTCACTCCCTGATGAACCGACGGGAGAAAGCCCGATCCCCACAGGCGGTCGTACAACGGCTGATCATCCGGACGACCGCTGCCGAAGGAGGTCAACACGACGTACGCCGGCAGGTCCTGGTTCTCGCTCCCCAAGCCATAACTCAACCAGGAGCCGATGCTGGGGCGGCCGGCCAACTGATGACCCGTCTGACAAAACGTGATCGCGGGATCGTGATTGATCGCCTCAGTGTTCATCGTGCGGATCATGCAGAATTCGTCCGCGATCTCCGACATGTGCGGCACCAGTTCGCTCATCCATGTCCCGCTCTGGCCGTGCTGAGCGAACTTGAAGATCGATGGTGCGACCGGAAACTTCGACTGCCCCGATGTCATCGTCGTCAGCCGCTGTCCTTTACGGATCGAGTCCGGCAGATCCTCACCATGCCGCGTCTTCATGTCTGGCTTCGGGTCGAACAGGTCCATCTGCGACGGAGCCCCCGACTGAAACAAATAGATGATCCGCTTCGCCTTCGGGGCAAAATTTGGAAACCCGGGCAGAGCCGCATGCGCCTTCGGCCCATCGCCGACCGCCGCATGCGCCGCCTGGCCGAGCAATGTTCCCAACGCCGCCGCGCCGACACCGGTTGATGCGCGCTGAATGAAGGCGCGGCGATTGAGGGCATCCTGTATGGAAAAGAGCTTCGAAAAGGTCATCAATCGGGCCTCGTGGTTTGTTGAATTGAATCATCCGCAATCAATACGGAGTGTTGAGATCACACTGGGGTCACTCGCGTGTGATAACTTCGTCCAGGTTCAGCAACACATTTGCGGTCAGGGTGTAGGCGGCCAGTTCGGCGGAATCGAGGTTGGCGGGGGGCTTGGAGTCACCGAAAGTGATCAACTTTGTGGCGCCTTCGCGGTTCTGTTGCAGACGGGTCAGATCCGTCGTCAGCCCGTCGATTAACACCTTCAGTTCGTTGGCGGTCGGTCGACGGGACGTGGCGAATTGGAAGCCGCTTGTCAGTCGCTCGATGGGCGTCGAGCCTCCCTCGGTCAGCATTCGTTCAGCCAGTTTGCGGGCCGCTTCGACGTAAGTGATTTCGTTCAACAGCGACAGGGCTTGCAACGGCGTGTTGGTGCGGGAACGTTTGACGGTACAGACCTCACGGCTGGGAGCATCGAACAGTAGCATCGACGGTGGTGCGGCCGTTCGCTTCCAGACGGTGTACATCGTCCGTCGATAAAGTCCGTCGCCCGAGTCGTGCTTGTAGCCACGCAGGTCGCCGTAGCGGCTGGTTTCATCCCAGACACCCTCGGGCATGTAGGGCCTCACGCTGGGCCCGCCCACCTTTTCGACGAGCAGGCCACTGACTGCCAGAGCTTGATCACGCAGGGTTTCTCCGGACAGTCGAAACCGTGGGCCGCGAGCCAGGAGCCGGTTCTCGGGATCACGCTCGACCAACTCGGGAGTGACCTGCGACGACTGCCGGTACGTGGCGCTCATAACGATCAACTTCTGGAGCGCCTTCATGTCCCACGGTTTGGCTGATTGGCCTGCGACCGCCGGTGCGACGGTGGGTTGCATGAACTCAGCCGCGAGCCAGTCGAGCAGTTCTGGATGCGAAGGGAACTCGGCCTGCGAACCGAAATTTTCGGAGGTCTTCACCAGTCCCGTACCGAAGAACCGTTCCCAGGCCCTATTGATCCAGACGCGCGAGGTGAGAGGATGCGCCGGGTCAACAAGCCATTGAGCCAGACCGAGTCGATTGCGTGGCGTTCCCTCGGGCATCGCAGGCAGCGCCGTGGGCAGGCCGGCCGAGACTCTGTCCGCTCGCTTGTCGTACTCACCGCGTACAAGAATGAATGCCTCACGCGGTTGCGGCAGTTCGCGCATCACCATCACGTTCGGTGAGGCGGCCATGATGTTGGTCTGTTGCTGCCGGAATGAGGTCACTGCCGACTCGGCCTGTTTCAGCGGACTGTCGATGTTGGCGCGAAAGAATGTTTCCAGTTCAGCCCGCTGTTCTGGCGATCGCTTTTCGGCATCGAGCGCCAGGATCTGCTTGAGCGATTCCGGAAACTTCGCGCTGTCCAGCTTGACGGTACTCGGCGGCAGCGAAGTCATCGATAACCGGAAGCGACCGATGTTGTGCTGGCTCAGCGCTTCGTGTTTCAGTCGCACGGTCAGTGTCGCGTTGGCGGGGACAGACAGAGCCGACTCGGCCAAGAACATGGCATTGGTCTGATCGCGACGTGTCGGCCCATCGACGGCCCACCCGTTGTTCGCGGCACCGTCCAGGACGAGTCCGATCTCCCAGCCCTTCTGTGAGTAGGTCGCATCGGCCCGGTTGAACTTGACTGGCAGAGGAGCGGGCAGATCCGACGAAGTGATCTCGGCTTCCACCGACGACAGCACGAAGTTGCCGTTCGAAAACCGACCGAGGCTTTGCTGAGGTAGGCTCGGATCGGGCAGACACTCCAGCAACAACCCGCTGAACGTTCCCGCAGCGATCGGCACCATGACGCGGTAAATATCATGCGAAGGGTTCGGGCCACTGGCGAGATACGACCCGTCCGGCTGGCGGGTGAGTTTGGTTTCGCCTGTCGCCGTCACGTCCGTTGGTTGCAGCGTCTTCCACACAACACCGCCGTCCTCGGACAGCTTCACCTTGAACCCAGGCTCCCACGCGGCGATGAATTGAGGGAGCAGCTTGATCGCTTCGGCAACGCGCTTCTCGGCATCGGCGACTTCACCATTCAGCCGAGTCAGTTCGGCCTCCTGGTCGGCGGTCGGGACGACGATCAGCGGGTCGGTGTTTCTCGTTTCGCCCTGCAGCGTGCCGCTTTCGGCGATGTTATTGAAGTACGAGAACAGTTGGTAGAACTCGCGCTGCGTGATCGGATCGTACTTGTGATCGTGGCAGCGGCAGCAGTTGAGCGTCAGAGCCATCCACGTCATACCCGTGGTCTCGACGCGATCGATCACGGTTTCCACTCGCCATTCTTCGGCGATGATTCCCCCTTCGCCGTTGAGTCGATGATTGCGGTTGAAGCCCGTCGCGATGTTCTGGGCGCGAGTTGGATTCGAGAGCAGATCGCCCGCGAGTTGATCAATGGTGAACTGATCGAACGACAGATTTGTGTTGAAGGCGTCGATGACCCAGTCTCGCCACGGCCACTGATAACGACTGCTGTCTACCTGAAAGCCGTTGCTGTCGGCATAGCGCGCAAAATCGAGCCACTGCATCGCCATCCGCTCACCATAGCGCTTTGATTGCAGCAACCGATCAACCACCTTTTCATAGGCATCGGGCCCACGGTCCGCGAGAAACGTGTTGACCTCCGCAAGCGTCGGCGGCAACCCGGTCAGATCGAGCGATACGCGCCGAATCAGCGTTTCCCGGCTCGCCTCTGTCGACGGTTTCAGTCCCTCCCGCTCCAGCCGGGCCAGCACGAACCGATCGATCGAGTTGCGTGTCCAGACATCGTTCTTCACAGCGGGAAGCGGAGGCCGCTGCACGGGTAGAAAGGCCCAGTGCCCCTGATAGTCGGCTCCCTCAGCAATCCATTGCTTGAGCAACTCGATCTGTTGCCGAGTCATCACCTTACCCGACTTGGGTGGCGGCATCTGCAGTTCAGCATTGGTTGCCATGATCCGCCGAATCAGTTCACTGGCATCGGCCTCGCCGGGGACGATCGCGATGTCTCCCGACTCGGCCGCCTTCGTCGCGGCCGCCTTCAGATCGAGCCGCAATCCCGCCTGCCGCTTGTGTTCGTCCGGCCCATGACATTGAAGACAGTTGTCCGAGAGGATCGGCCGAATGTCTCGATTGAACGAGACCCTGCCGTCGTCGGCAATCCCTTTGGTCGCGAAGGCCACCAGGAGACTCGTCATAATCGCGGTGCCTCGGCGAAGGCCATGAGCAGCAGAGCAGGAAACCATGCGAGTAATTCCGAAAGCGTGAGCAAGTTGCCGATCCGAACGCGGAGTCGTCTGTGGAACGAAGCAGCCGTGAACCAGCCCATCACGATACAACCTCGCGCCAATTTCAAAAACCATCACATGTTGAGTGAGGGCGGTGACACAGTGTCCCCCGCCCACGCGATTCATCGGACGATCCCCGGTCGCCCAAACCCGATCAACCGGGTCACGCAGCACGTCGCCTGATGTAGGCCGGGGATCGCTCCCCGGTCCCAACTCCAAACCGGACGTGCAGTAGGGTAAGAAGCCAGCGAGTTACCCCTTGCGAGGCACTTTTCCAACCACTCCCCTCCGAACTGGATGTGCAGCTTTCACCGCATCCGGCTCTCCAATGGCACAAGAATCCTTGCCGCGTCGGGCAATTGCGTATGCGAGTCTCGTTTTCATCAAATGCCGAGTTTTAGAAATCCTGCCAAATTTTTTGAACGGCGCGCCACTTCCGAGCGACTTATCATTCAGCAGAAGCAAAGACAGGAGATCGGCCTACATGCCCGATGGCGACGACGTACAGCGCAGAACGGACGAATTCGAATTCGTCATGCGTGCGCAGCGCGGCGACGACGAAGCGTTCCAATCACTGGTGGAGATTTACGACCGACGGTTGCTCTATTTTGTTCGGCGATTGTTGGGCGAGACGGAAGAAGCCTACGACGTAGTACAAACGGTCTGGCTGATGGTGCTGCGCGGAATTGCGAGATTGTCGGCCCCCGCGGCCTTTCGCGTCTGGCTTTACCGGATCGCACACGCTCAGGCGGTGACCGTACTGCGGAGGCGGAACAGCACGTCGATTTCGGCCGACGATCTCCCCGCAGAAAACATCGCCAGTGAGGAACGCGACGCCGACATCTTCGAGAACGCCGAATTGGTACACGATGCTCTGCGCGACCTGTCGGTCGACCATCGCCGCGTGCTGGTGCTGCGCTTTCTGGAAGACATGCCAGTGGAAGAGATCGCCGCAGTGCTGGAGTCCCCGCCGGGCACGATCAAGTCACGCCTTCACTATGCGAAAGCGGCATTGCGGCAACGGATCGAGGAACTGAACCATGACTGACATCCCCCCACTGCCGAGCTTTTCCCAACGGTTGATCGAACAGGATCGGCCGCTTCATTCCCCTCAGTACCAGGAACATCGCATGCAACTCGAACTGAAACTGAATCAGGCCCGTTCCCGCGAACTGCTCACATTCCGCGTCGTCGTGGCGGCCTTGCTGACAGCCTTGGTCTTGCTCCCCGTGTGTGGAATGCGCCTCTTTGGATCACCCGATCCGGGAGATCAAAATGCCAACTGGCTCTCGGTCTCGCTCAGCGCGATCCAGATCTTAGCAACCGTCACCTTCTGGATCGGGCTCGCTTCGTACTACTCGCGCTTTCGTCCCGCCGTCCGGCAACTTTCCGAAGACGTGCGTGATGAAACGATCCGCGAACTGCGCGATGAAGTGCGGACGCTACAACAGCAAGTCGCCAAGTTCACAAAGTCCGACGACCGGTAACGGTTTGCCGACGTTGCGTTCGCCCACGATTTAACGCGTGATTCGCGTACACTCACGCCAGACTATCCTACCCGTCGCTCGAACGATTTCACAAGCCCGCCGACGTAGGACCGCACCACGACCTGATCTCGATCGATCTGAAGGACTTCTTCCGGCTTCTCCCGCACCGGCGGCAGGTGTTCGCGGACCATGTCTTTGACCAGGATCCCGGGTTTGGATTGGTCCGCGACTCTTTGTGCGACGAGTCGGTCAGGCGAGCATTGAGATCAAAGAACTCAGACGAGGTCTCCACATAGAACGGTTCCACTTGCTGAGGACGCATAAGCACACCTTCGGCCCGATGTGCTGGGTGTTGTCTGACGTTCGACCACTGTCTCAGCCAATTTACGTCGAGGGGCTCAGGGGCTTTGGAATGTGCCTGAGGAGATCGTTACGTAGATCGACTCCGCTCATCAAAGGGGCTGAGTGAGTGGTGAACGCCAGATCGCAACCATGTCTATCGGTAGAATAGGACCTCATCAAATCGCCCAGAATCGACGAGTGAACCTGAACTCGATTCAGACATTGTTCGGCGGTGTAACCCGTTCTGGGAGATTCGGCTGGTATATTCACGCTCAATGCGTGATTTCCGTGACTGCAGACTCACTGGGTGGGAGCGCATCATGAGCGAGACGGACGATTGGCAACCGCCAATTGGAGTGTTGAGCCAGATCCTCGTCGGTCTCTCGATCGTGGCCTACATGTTAGCGCTCACACTCCCTGTTTACCCGCATCACAATCCACCCGTACAGGGGGTGCATTGCTTGCCATATTTCAACGTTCCGCAATGGTACTCAAACCCCCTCTACTTTTTCGCGCTGGCCTTGATCCTCAGTCGCCATAGCCGCTGGTCCTGGATTCCTGCCTCCCTGTCGCTCGGGCTGGGAATGACATTCCCGCTGATGAAATTTCAGGAAGAGATCGGCCTTGGTTACCCTGCCTGGATGGCGAGTTTCACATTCCTGCTCGTGGTGAGCATCGCACATCGCCTGGCTCCAACGGCGATGGATCGATGAATTGCTCTGGGCCCATGTCGGGGAATTCGATCGTCTCTTGGGGGTATGGCAGTGTGTTTCCCCGCGCATCGACTGGCCGGTCGCACGGACCGAATCCTCGCACGAGCCCGCGCGCTCATGGATGAGTTCCCAGATGCGTTCCGAACCGCGGAACGTGTAGCCACAAAATGACCACGAAAACCGGCACTGTACAAGGCGGTTTTGTTGGGATTCCCTGACGTTCTGCCCATCCCTGATGATGCAATTTCATTGATGGCAACGGCTCACGTGATCTGTGCCACTAGCCTGCTAAGAAAAGACTATGCGATGTTGATTCTCCCCGCGTCCTCCGCGGAGCGTAGCAGGTCCCGCAGCGATAGCTCTCGCGCTTACGGTCCAAACATCCGTTCCCGTTCTGCTGGCGGGCAGTCGGGATCGAAGAGCTTCTCGTGTGCTCGTGCCCACGCTGAGGCGACTTCTTCGTCCTGACTGTCGCTATGAGCGATCGTCCCGCGACAGATGCAGACCGTAGCGACCAAGGGAAGCGTCACAGCGGACAAGAGAACTGCAACGGTTATGGGGGACTGGGGAGCGAAACGCATGCGGGTGTCTCAAAGTTGTCCCACCATTATCTCCACGACGGCAGAGCGGTGACAACGTCAGTCTTTCACCCGAGCCCGAGCATTTTCCCGAGGGCATCAAGCAGCGCCGGCACCGGGCAGGCGACCACCTTGTTCGCCCTGGAATTCGGATCGCACGCGACATCCGTGATACTGGGATCACGCTTCAGCAGAAATTCGACCAACGGGAACGGCCCATCGAATTCGACAACGTTCCCGGCGATCATCTCGCGGACCTGGAACTCTTCCGCCAGCTCACGTTCTGTGAACAGGCACAGCGACGTGTGCAAGTTGGAATCGACGGCCACGTAACGCTGTGACAATGCCGGATCGTTCGCCAATGCGGCGGCGGTGCGCACGCCAATGGCGTACAGCGGGAAGTGGCAAATGAACGCACCGTCGAACATGCCATCACGCTTTCGTCATTTCGGCTTCTGATTCGTCACGAACACCCAAATCGCGACGCACACCAAAGCGACCAATGCCACGTAGCCGACCACAACCATGATGAGAATGAGGGACACGCCGGGCATTGCAATACCTACAGCCGCGACCATGCTGAATGTCTCGGATACCCGAGGATGTGCGACACATCCACTCCCCGCGAGTCTACCAAAACCTGACCCATACGGGCGACATGGCAGGATAGCGATGGCGTGGCTTTCGGGTGTTGGCTCGATAGAAACATTGCCTGGCGGAACGGCTCTTCGGAACGCAACGTAGGCGCACCCCGTCACTAGTGCCTGGGAGTGCTTTTTCGTGTGGCGTGCGGTGCTTAACAGGATTGACCGACCCACTCCCCCTGCGAATCGCCTGGTTCGCGCCGTGGACGTGGAAACGACGGCGAAGGATGGCGGTGGTTGGCGTGCTGTTGCTGGCTTTGGGATGTCCACTCAGTTTCGGGCCTGCATGTGGATTGTGTTCCGGCGGTTGCGATGCACATCGCCAACTACAACTTCTGCTGGCGGTCGCGGGAGAACGACGGTGGCCACACGGGCCGGAAGCGATTGCCAGCCGCCATGCAGGCTGGGATCACGGATCGGTTGTGGTCGTTCTCAGATCTGTACGATGCCGTCGCCGCGCTGTGACTGGCATAAAAGCGAAAGCCCCGGTCATGAACCGGGGCTTTTTCGTTGGTAGACTGGCACTATGCCAACGAACATGAAACTCATCGCCGTCTCGCTGGTAGCTGTCGCCATACTTGGTGCGATCGCGGTAATTCTGGCCGGGATCGTGCTGTATTATTTGCCGGGCAAGATGCCCCTTGGCAAAAAAGTCATGCGATATGGTGCAGGAATAGCGTCCATTGGGCTGTTTGGTGGCGGAATCGCTGCGGCAGCCGTTGCAGAACGAAGCGATCAAATGTGGCTCGGATTGGCTAGAATGGCGGTGTACGCGATTGCCGCTATTGCCATTACATCGATCGCGAATCGATCCGGTAGCGATAAGTCGTGATCACTCCACACACTGCTTTCGCGCCCAGCGATTTCAAATTAGGACACTACCAACTCGGCATCAAGGGTGTGCGACGATGGCGTCCGCCGAAGCCGTGAGCAATGCTGAGGAGAGGATCTGAAGCAACTGTAGGGGACTTCCGATGCCTGACATCCGTTGTACTATCACCGCGACCGTGCCTTTCGACGTCGAGTTCTCATCTGCCGACGATCTGGCGCTGAAACAGCGGGCGGAGTTCATGCAGCGGGCTCAGGACAAGATCGTTGAGACCGCGATTCCAGCCGTGGACCTCGACGATCCCGCTGAAGCCGAGACCAGCATGCGGTGTTTGAATCTTGTGGCGGCGGACTGCGATGTGCGGGGCTACGTTATCCCTGTTGAGGATCGCAACTCCGCATTTCGCCTCTTGGAAGCAGGGCTTCTCGACCAATCCCGAGACGCGATCATTCAACGTTGGGGCGTCGACAATGAGTGACGATCGCAAGCAGACCGTCACCGCGCTGTACTTGCGGCTTTGTTCCAACGGAGACGGTGTCCGCATCGCGTACCCCTATGAGCCACCACGAGCCAACGGCCTTCGCCCGATTAGTGTTGAATCGTGGATGGACGTTCGTGTTGGTACGGAACTGATCAGACCGAACCAAACTCGCGAGACCGTCTGCGCGGTCGAACTGTGGGGTGTTTATCCACCAATGTCTTGTCGGCCATCGCCAATCGTGAGTGGACGTGAGTGGGAGCGAACTGGCCTCAATACGAACGGTGAACCAATCCATTTCTGGAAATGGGAAATCGTCAACATGATGGATTAGGGCCCAAAGGACTCCTCAGACCATGATGCCAGTCACAGAACTCAATTTCGCTGAGTATTCATGGGTAACGATTCAGACGGTCGATGGCTCGCGTCTCAGGTATGTCAACGACAATCCGCTGAAATTAGAGACGCCCTCGGGCCAGGCCAAGATTGCGGCAAAATCGCTGTGGGTGAAAAAAGAGCGCGCAGCGGTCATCGAAGTCGTGATTGAGCGATTGTTGGCCGCCGGGTTTGCTTTGGTTCCGTTGAAGGGTCAGTAACCGGAGGGCGAAACCGGCCTACCGGGCATCGTCCATACGAACCCCGACAACGCCGAGATTGCCCTACGCTGCTTCGACCTCGAATCGGTCGACACGAACGGCAGGGGCTTGGTTGTTCCGGTCAACGACCAGAATTGCGCGTGGCGACTCTTTGAAGCTGGGCTTCTCGATCAGACCCGAGAAGACATTGTGGCGCGCTGGGGAGTGGTGACGCCGTCGATTTCAAGAGATTGACACATGCCGAAGCGTACGCCACAACCGGAACCGAACCGACGGCGGATCATCGTCGAAGAACAGTTCGGCCAGTGGACAGCATAGTTTGAAGACAATCCCGTAACCGGGTTCGGTGGTGACTCGCCAGGAACGGCTGTCGATCGGCTGTGGGGCTGGTGGATTGCGAAACAGGAAGCGGTGGCGAGCAGTGAAGGCTGATTCGGAAGTTGGCTAACGAATCAGCTCACCGATGGAGGCCCCTCAGTGAATCCCGAATTGCCAAGCGGCGTGGCGGGGCCGCCATTCGGTGGAGCGCCTGGGTACGCCTGGCATGGCGTGCGACTTGTGGGGTGGAAGTCCCCTGTACGAGAACGAAGGTCTCAAGGAAGGCAGCATACCAACTGTGACTCCGATCGACCAAGTACGAGACGAGGGCCACTGCGGTGAGGCAACGAGCCGTGGGGAGGAAGCCTGCGAATGTGTCGGTAAGCTGACAGAGAATCGTCGTCAGCCGCATTCTCGTCAAAGCTGCGAGGCTACGAACAGAAACCGGATACGAGGCCGGTGCGGACAGGTGAGTGGGCCCAGCTTCACGAAACCGTCTTCGTTCATCTGCATTGGTAAATCCGGAGCTTGTGCAGCGAAAGCCACATGCCTTATCCAGGGAGATCCGTTCGACGTATCTGTGACCCAGGCTTGCCTGAAGGCAGAACCGTCACTGGTCAACAGTGATGGTGTCGAGCGGAAGTCAGCCGAGGCCGTGGTACTGTCTCGTCGCATCCCAGCGACGACGGGAAGGGCCGAACCATGATGAACAGGGAGGAGCGACCGACGGATTTGGATCGAGGGGCCTCGCAGCGGGAGATGGACTTCGGCGACGAAGAAGCATCACCGCTGGTCGCGAATTTACTCCGACCGGAGTGGACCGATCCGGCATCTGCCGACACGCCGTCCCTGAGCGTCTCATCCGAGACGGATTTGATAGAAGCGATTGTCGATCCGCGAAATCTGGAACGAGCGTGGCGTCAGGTCAAACGGAACCGGGGAGCCCCCGGCCCGGACGGCGTGACGATCACCGCGTTCGAGGGCTGGTGTGTCGTACACTGGCCAGCGGTGAGACAGCAGCTTCTGGATGGCACGTACCGGCCCTCGCCAGTGCGACGCAAGACCATCCCGAAAGACGGTGGCGGTGAGCGGCAGCTCGGGATACCGAACGTGCTGGACCGACTCATTCAACAAGCCATCAGTCAGGTTCTGACGCCGATTTTCGATCCGGGCTTTTCCGAGTCGAGTTTCGGCTTTCGTCCCGGCCGATCCGCTCATGGAGCCGCGAAGCGGGTTCAGCAGATCATCCGGCAGCGCCACGAGTACTGTGTCGATGTGGACCTGTCGAAGTTCTTCGACCGGGTTCAGCATGACGTGCTCATGAATCGCGTGGGCCGCAAGGTTCACGACGGACGTGTGCTGCGATTGATCGGCCGCTACCTGCGAGCGGGCGTGATGGTCGAGGGCGTGTTGCAACCGACAGAAGAAGGTTCACCGCAGGGCGGACCTCTTTCACCGTTGCTGTCGAACATCCTGCTGGATGACCTCGACCAGGAACTGGAGCGTCGCGGGCTGAAGTTCGTGAGGTATGCGGATGACTTCGTCATCTTCGTGCGGAGCGCGCGGAGTGCCCAACGCGTCTTCACGTCGGTCCAGTGGTATCTGACGCGGCAATTGAAGCTCGTAGTGAACGAGCAAAAGAGCAGTGTCAGACCGGCCCGAGGCTGCGAGTACCTCGGGTTCGCATTTGTTGGAAGCCGTGTGACGATCCAAGTCGTACCGAAGAAGCTGACTACCTTCAAACGGCGTATCAAAGAGCACACCGGCCGCAGCCGGGGGATCTCGATGGAACGCCGCTTGTCCGACCTCAACCGCTACATGCGAGGTTGGATCGGTTACTTCGGTCTGGCCCGCCAGTTTGACGAGTTCGTCAATTTAGACGGTTGGATTCGCCGTCGCATCCGGATGTGCTTCTGGAAACAGTGGCGATATCCCCGCACGAAGGTCAAGAACCTCGTGCGTCTGGGTGTGAATCTGGACATGGCGATTAAACACGCGGTGAGTCGCAAAAGCTACTGGCGGTTGTCCCGAACACCCGCCATGCGCTACGCGATGCCCAACATGTGGCTGGAGCAACTGGGACTGCTTTCGCTCAAACAACTCTGGTGCGACCTCGCTCCGCTTCGAGGAACCGCCTAGTGCGGACCCGCACGCTAGGTGGTGTGGGGAGGGCGGTCAGCAATGACCGCCCTTACCCGATTTCGCTGCGGCTTGAACGGCGACGCGTCCATCTCATAGCCTGTGCCCAGTATTCTCGTGCCATCGGTGAGAATACCAATGCCGTGTTCGATTTCGAACAGCGCCTCCAAACAAATGGTTGCGAGCGGCTCCTTGTAGCCGTAGCCAAATTCTCGAATCATGATTGAGGGGCTACCGAGCAGGCTCGTAAGATTGTCTGGTTTCTCAATTCGCAGATTTCGAAGGCGGCCAGCTTCCTCGGACAGATCCTCATAGATTCTGTCGATGTCGCCGTGCCACCACATACCAGAGTTGGGGCCCTTCCCGTGGATGTCATCAAACAACGCCTTGAGCAGCTTGGAGACAATTGCCTTTTCATTGCGTACAAGGCGTCTTGCGATCGCGACCGCAGGTTTGGTTGGCAGGTGTTCCGCATCCTCGACTTCAAAGCGTATGGGTACCTTGGACGTCCCAGCGCTGCGCGCTCGGAAGCGATATGTGAACGCCTTGAAGGCGGGCATTGTTATGACCCGCGTCCACCAGGAATCGTCGAATCGAAAGGATCCCAGTTCT
>JBGSUN010000048.1:0-18813 GCA_041753475.1 Planctomycetaceae bacterium
GACGTGGTTGCATGGCTGAAATAGGTCCAGATTTGCAAGGTTGTGAGCGAGATCAATCAGAAACTTGGCAAATCGTAACCACCGAAACCAACCACGTCAGCCTGATTTTCTCGAATCAAATCACTTTTTCTGGGACGACTACTAAGCGTCGCTTTCGGCATCGCCTGATATCAACAAGAAGCCCAGGGAATGCGTTCCCTGGGCTTCTTCGTTTTGCAGCAGCGAGAATCGCAAGTAAAGACTACAGATACTCGTTGACGAGATTCTCCAGCCATTCCTGACGGCCGGATTGGTTCGGCGCGATCTGGCCCTTGTCGAGCACATACTTCGACAACGTCTCGAAGTTCGCGGTGCCCTTTTCGATGTCCGCGCCGACGCCGCTGTCGTAGCTGCTGTAGCGCTGCTTGACGAAGTCCGCCAGCCGACCTTCCTTGCGGATGGCGGCGGCGATTTTGGCACCGCGGGCAAACGTGTCCATCGCGCCGATGTGCGCGTAGAACAGATCGATCGGCTCGAAACTCTCCCGGCGGACCTTGGCGTCAAAGTTCACGCCGCCGGGGGCGATCCCGTTCTGACCGAGGATCACCAGCATGCACTGCGTGGTGAGATAGATGTCGGTCGGGAACTGGTCGGTATCCCAACCGAGGAGCAGGTCGCCGGTGTTGGCGTCGATGCTGCCGAGCTTGTCCTGCATCGACGAATACGCCAATTCGTGATGCATCGTGTGACCGGCGAGCGTCGCATGATTCGTTTCGATGTTCAGCTTCACATGATCCCACAGGCCGTACGCCCGCAGGAAGTTGCAGCACGCGGCGGCGTCGAAATCGTACTGATGCTTCGTCGGCTCTTTCGGCTTGGGTTCAAACAGGAACGTCCCCTTGAAGCCGATCTTCTTGGCGTGATCAACCGCCATGTGCATGAACTTCGCGAGGTGATCGAGTTCCCGCTTCATGTCGGTGTTGTAGAGGTTCTGGTATCCCTCGCGGCCGCCCCAGAAGACGTAATTTTCGCCGCCAAGCTGGTGCGTGATTTCCATCGCTTTCTTCACCTGCGCGGCGGAGTAAGCGAACACGTCCGCATTACAACTTGTCGCCGCACCGTGCATGAATCGTGGATGGGAAAAAAGATTCGCGGTGCCCCACAGCAGCTTGATGCCTGTCTCTTCCTGCTTCTCCTTGAGCTTCGCCGCGACCTTATCAAAGAGGGCGTTGGTTTCTTTGAGGTCGTCCCCTTCGCCGCTGACATCACGGTCGTGGAAGCAATAGAACGGCGCACCAAGCTTGTCCATGAACTCGAAGGCGACATCCACCCGCTTCAGATCCATCGCGTGTTGATCACCCGTTTCCCACGGGCGGGACATCGTGCCGGGGCCGAAGGGGTCGCTGCCGGTGCCGCGGAAGGTGTGCCAGTACGCCACAGCGAAGCGGAACAGCGACTTCATCGACTGCCCCTCGATCGCTTCGTCAGGGTTGTAGTGCTTGAACGCCAGCGGGTTCTTCGACTTCGGGCCTTCGTACTGAATCTTCGAGACTTCGGGGAAGTAAGCCATGGTGCATTCCTAGAGTGCGCGACTGCGCTACGTTACGGGACCGTCAGTGTCCAACATCGTAGCGTCGGTGATTCGCCCGGAAAAGGACGTCCGTCGCGCCTTCACGGCTCAAACATCAGTCCAAACGAATACAGCCTTTGATCCCGCAGGGATCGCAGAAGGTAGCCGGTGGTCGGAGCGCAGCGCAGACCACCGGTTTGCGATGGCTGTTACATTCGACCCTGAAGGGGTCGCAGCGCCTTGTAGCGACCGCTCTGTGACCCCTGTCGGGGTCGACGAAATGCCGTTAGGATATGGTAGTCCATTGCACGTCTTCCCCTTCTGCAGGAGTGCTCCCATGCTGGCCTGGACCTGTCTCCTCACCGTGGCGTTGTCCGCCGACCCGACCATGATGCCGTTGCTGGCAACCCTTCCCGAAGACGGCCGCTGGTCGAAGTTCGATCTGCGGTTGCAGGTGAACTCGCAGGATCAATTGATTGCCTGGACCGTCCGTTCCGTGGGACAGTTCCAGCAAGCCGGTAAGGATGTCCGCTGCATCGAAACGGAACTCACCGGCAATGCAGAGATTCCCTCGAACTGTCACCGCCTCCTCGTCCCCAACGATGCGTTTGGTCCCAACAAACACGCCCTCGGCCAAGCCGTCCGCATGTGGGTCCGCAAAGGAACCGATCCCGTCGAATCCTACAACGACCTCAGCGGCGACGCGCTCACCGCCCTGTTCCTCGCCGGGATCACACAAGATTTAAAAAAGCCGGAACAGAAGGAAACCATCAACTGGCAGCGCGGGAAATTCGAGTGCACGGTCTACACCGGCAAATCGGTCCAGGAGATCGGCACCACGAAGTTCCATACCGACTGGACGATTCTGCGGCACGACGACCTGCCGTTCGGCCTTGCTGGTCTGCGAATGAAGATCACCCCCGAGGGCCAGTCGGACGTCATCAACGTCACCCTCACCCTGCAAGACCACGGCAAAGACGCGAAAGCCACACTGCCGGATTACACACCGTAAGGACGTCGACTGTCTTCCATTAATTTGAGGATGCCTGATGGCAAAAGCGTATCTCGTGTTGGGAATCGGCTGGATCGTCGCCAGTGTCGTGGCCACGTGGGCTTCTGCCGAAGACGCACCCCAGCCGATCAAAATCGCGCTGATTGGCGACTCCACCGTCGCGAGTTATGCCAAGCCGCCGGCGGATCGGCCGGACCTCACCGGCTGGGGGCAGGTGTTCGGCGAGTTCTTCACCGACCGCGTGACCGTGATCAATCATGCGGCGTCGGGACGCAGCTCGAAGAGTTTCCGCCGTGAGAACCGCTGGCAGCCGGTGCTCGATGCGAAGCCGGACTACGTCTTCATCCAGTTCGGTCACAACGACCAGAAGAAAGAAGGGGACCGCTACGCCGATCCGGAGACCGATTTCCGCGATCAGATGAAGCAGTACATCGCCGAAGCCCGGGCGGCGGGAGCGACGCCGATTCTCGTCACGCCGGTGGCCCGCCGGACCTTCGCCGAGGGGAACGCGACGACCACGCTCATGCCGTATGCCGACGCCATGCACGCCGTCGGCCAGGAAACGAAAACGCCGGTGATCGACCTGCACCAAGTCAGCGTCGCCCATTACCAGAAGCTCGGCGACGAAGCGAGTGCCGACCTCACCTTCGGCAACGCCGACCGCACCCACTTCACCCGCAAAGGGGCAACCACCATGGCCCAATTCGTCGCCACCGCCGTGCGCGAACAGATTCCTGAGTTACGACCGTATCTGAAACCTTAACGGCGAGCGGGGGGACGTGAGTCCCCCCAGTGATTCGGTTTGAAGAGGAGTGCAAAGTGACCAGTGCAAAATGAAAAATGCAAAGTGAAAAGGACGCGATGCTCAGACGCTCTAAGAGGCGTCTGATCTCCTTCCACTCAAGAATGCCCAGCCAATGACCCTCAGCGACACGCCATCATCGAACCCATCGCCACGACCACGACGAACAAAAATCATCGTGGCGTGGATGGCTTTTGTCGCCACCATCGTAACCCTGGTGTGGTACAGGGAGCGGATCGACTTCGGGATTCTTCGAGCCAGAACGAAGTCTTCGTTTGTCGTTGTTAGTGATCGTGGTCAAAAGACGGCTTTCTCGCTGGACGAGAAGCAGACCCGGGAATTGTTGAATGTCATCGGTCATCGGACGCGTTCAACGCTTCTGCGTAAGTCTGTCAGATATAGTAACTGGGTTGAAGTTTTTTGTAAGGACGGTCGGGGTAGCTGTTTACAAGGCATTTGGGTGCATCACCTCTATAGGACAGAAGATGTGCTTGCGGAACTATTTAGAATTGCAAGACGTGGTGTGCCTGAGGATCCTGACTCTCGTGATACTTTGAAGGGTAACACGTCCCTGATGGAGCGCGTGTATTGAACTCATTCGCGATCACAGCGCAGGAATGCCGGGTGGCCCAGTCGCTGTCCGCAGCGTCTGGGCCACCTGTCAAACCTTGAAATGAATCAAGTGCTTGATTCGTCGAATAGAAACTGATCACCGCGGCGAAACGAAGCTGTGCTCTCCTTCCAGAACTTGAGACCAAGCTCATGCTTGGATGCATAGAAGAGCCTGTAGATGGAAGCTCGCCGTGAGTTCCGCAGGATGACATTGTCGAATACTTTGTATTCGAGATGATCCTTCAATTGCTGCTCAAAAAGTTCGACGAAAAGATTAGAGATGTTTTGCGGAGAGTGAATCGCTATCTCGCGGAGTTTCCCTCTCCAGTCGCAATTCGGTCCAATTACACGATCAAGATTGGAGTTCTTCTCAGCGGCGTATTGATCAACATTCCGAACGATGTCCATGCTGTCAGCGAACAAGATGAGCAGGTCAACCGCGCGGCCAGCTGTCAAAGTTCTCAATGTGCTAAAGTTGGCATGAAGGCCGGTTGGATCAACAAACGCAAGAACAAGCGACCGATCGGGTATTTCTTTAACGATCTCGTCGATCTTCTCATTCGAGTCTCCCTCAAATACCGTCCAGTTCTGGTCAGGGGAAAACTTTGACAATCGAGCGCGACAGGCGTCCGCGCTCTTACGGTTCTTTTCACATAGCAAAATTCGCCGGAATTGCTTCGGCGCATTCGCAGCGATCAGTGGCGAACCTGGATATCTAGTTCCTGATTCTTCGTCCCGAGATATCCCTGGGCCGCAGAACAAGTCGACATACACCACGCCTGCCGACCAATTCGGATGCCCAACCATCGATTTCGTTGTAATGTCGATGTACCGATGCCACCAGAAGAGTTTGTCTGCAGACCAAGGTCCAGCATCAAACGTTGGCAGGCCATCATCGGTACGAACATATTCAAGCAGAGAATGCCAGCGATCGTTTTTCTTTTTCACCGATGTAACCCTTGGAGTTTGGCATCTCGTCCCAAGTCACGCCCTGAAGTTCCCGGCCGGTTCGGGCTTTCTGCACACCGCCCCATTGCTTAAAGAAGAAGGGAACTTGTGCGGCAAGGCATTGGTCACGCAGATCAATGACCCACGCTTCTTTCATAGGGCGAGCACCGGGACCGGACTCACCGCCAACGATCACCCAATTAATTCCATCCAACGGCAAGGCCGGAATGGGGCCGAGCAATGGCTCGACTGACAGAAAACGGACTGCGGCGGGAACGGTTCGCAAATGGTCGATGCGGTCGAGATAGTCGGCGTTCTCGACACTCACTGCCATCCACACATTTCCCGGCCACACCAGCTGACTCGCGACCTCGGCGAGACGGTCAGCCCGTTTGGTGAGCACCTGGAAAGTATGCCACGATGCCCGTTGCATCGTGTCGAAGCAGCGCTGGATGTATTCCAACGGGACGTTTTTGTGGAACAGGTCGCTCATGGAGTTGACGAAGATCATCTTCGGCGTCTTCCATTTCAGTGGCAGTTCCACAACATCGGGTTGTAGGGTAAGCTTGAAGCCGTCGCGGTATCGCTCCTGTCCCATGGCCCGCAGCCGTTTCGCCATTCTCTCGGCATAGCAGAATTTGCAGCCGGGACTGATTTTGGTGCAGCCGGTGACCGGGTTCCAAGTTGCTTCGGTCCATTCGATGGATGAATTTTGAGCCATAGCTGTCTTCCTTGGGCAGTGAAGCCCGCATCTATAATATGCAATTGTTCAGATTTTGTGAGATGGGGCAAGTCGTCATTGTGCCTCGACGAACATTTTTTGACTCGTTCCCACGCAGAGCATGGGGACGACCAGACGGCAGCCATCACCACCGAGGATTCCCATCATGCGATTGTGCGGTCTGGTTACGCTGACGGTGACGTTGCTGGTCGGAACTTCTTTGCTCGCTGCAGAGCGCAGCGGCAAACCTTTCGACACGAAACAACGCGAACTCTGGACCACGAACCACATCGTTGGTACTCCGGAGCCGCCGGATCCGTTTGCGACCGAGGAGGCGTTTCCGAAGCTGAAACTGCATGAACCGCTGTCGGTCGGATTGATTCCCGGCTCGAACCGGTTTAGCGTGGCGACGCGGCCGGGGAAGCTTGTTTCGTTCGAGATTCGCCGCGATGTCACCGAGGCGACGCCGTTGCTCGATGTCGGCCGCACGGTGTATGGCGTCGTGTTTCATCCCGACTTCGCGAAGAACCGGTTCCTGTATGTGATGAGCGTACTGCCGGGGCCGGAAGGGAATCTCAAGGGCAGCCGCATCTCCCGCTACACGATGAAGCCCGGCGACGGGTGGGAAGCCGATCCGGCGAGTGAACAGATCATGCTCGAATGGCCGTCTGGGGGACACAACGGCGGCTGTTTGCGGTTCGGTCCCGACGGCTGCCTGTACATCGCGACCGGCGACGGCAGCGGCATCGCGGATGGCAACCTCACCGGGCAGGATATCACCGATCTCACCGGCTCGATTCTCCGCATCGACGTCGATCACCCCGCCGCCGGTCGACATTACGGCATCCCGAAGGACAACCCGTTCGTCACCACGCCGAAGGCCCGTGGCGAGATTTATTCGTTCGGCCATCGGCAGGTGTGGAAGTTCAGCTTCGACCGGCAGCAACGCCTGTGGGCGGGCGATGTCGGCCAGGATTTGTGGGAGATGGTCTACCTCGTGAAGCGCGGCGGCAACTACGGCTGGAGCGTCAATGAAGGAAACCATCCGTTTCGTCCCGAACGGGCCCGCGGTCCCGGCGTGTTTGAACTCCCCATCGTGGAACATCCGCACAGCGATTTTCGTTCGATCACCGGCGGGTATGTCTCATATACGGATCGGCTGCCGGAACTGACAAACGCCTACATTTACGGCGATTACGACACTGGCAAGCTGTGGGCGCTCAAGCATGATGGCACAAAGGTCACGGAGCATCGGCAACTGTGCGACACGCAGATTCGCATCGTGGAGTTCGCACAGGACGCCGCCGGGGAAGTGTATCTCGTCGATTTTGCAGGCGGCGGGTTTCATCGCATCATCCCCGCGCCGCCGCAGGTCGCCAGCGAGAAGCCGTTCCCTCGCAAGTTGAGTGAAACCGGCTTGTTCGCCTCGACGAAAGACAACACGCCCGCGGCGGGATTGATTCCGTATTCGGTCAATGCCCCGCTGTGGTCCGATGCGGCCGAGAAGGAGCGTTTCATCGCGCTGCCGGGCGACACGCAGATTCAGTTTGACAGCGTGGTTTATCCGCATGGTCCGGCGTACGCCGATGTCGGCTGGCGGTTTCCGGATGGGACCGTGCTGGTGAAGACGTTTTCGATCGACACCGAAGCCGGCAATCCGGCGTCCCGCAAACGGCTGGAGACCCGCATTCTGCAATACCGCAAGATGCCGGGGAATGATGATGAGTACGGCGCCCAATATTGGTACGGTTATACGTATATCTGGAATGACGACCAGACCGACGCCGATCTCGCCCCGGCGGAGGGCGTGGACCGCGTGCTGACCATCAAGGACATGACGACGAACGGCGGGAAGCGCGAGCAGACGTGGCGATTCCCCAGCCGCGCGGAATGCACGCTCTGTCACACGATGGCGTCCAAGTACGTCCTCGGCGTCACCACGCTGCAGATGAATAAAGACCACGACTACGGCCACGGCGTCGTCGCCAACCAGCTCGCGGTCCTCAACGATCTGCACGTCTTCCAGAAGCCGTTGCCCAAGCCGCCCGCGGAGTTACCCCGCCTCGTCGATTACCACGACGCTTCCGCGAGCAAGCAGTTACGGGCGCGATCGTATCTGCACGCCAACTGCGCCCACTGCCACCGTCAGTGGGGCGGCGGCAACGCGGAGTTCGAACTCCACGCTTCCATCCCGTTGACCGCCACCAAAGCGGTGAACGTCCGGCCGGGACAGGGAACGTTTCAATTGAACGACCCGCGGGTGATTGTGCCGGGCGACCCCGACCGCTCGATGATTCTGAAGCGGATGCAACTCACCGGCCTGGGCCGCATGCCTCATGTGGCCTCGAAGGTTGTGGACCAACCCGCGGTCGATCTCATCCGCGAATGGATTGCCAGCTTAACGGACGAATCGCTGCTCAACCAACCGGGAGCGCTGCATCCGCGACTTGGGACACCGTAGCCTGCTTCAGCGATTCTGAAATCGCACCACACGCGATTGCGGCTCGTTGCGGCGGCGCTGGAGCTGGATCAGCAACCGGGACCCTTCCCCGGCACCGAAGGTCCACCATTCGTCCACACCCCCGATGGTCGCAATGACCGTCTTTCGAGAGGGTTGACCGATCTGCCGTGTCAATTCGTCCGCCGTCATCCCGATGGCGATGGGGGCGTCAGCTCCCGGCGGCTTTTCCGGAGTCTCGGGTTTGGTGGGAAGCATTTTCTCCCAGCGTCCACCCCGTTGTTCATAACCGAGATCGCTCAACCGCGTGGCCACATCCTCGGACAACGGCTCCAGGCGATGTGCCGCCATCAGTAGCGCCACGGCTTTCTCGTCATCCTTTAACCATTGCCGATAGTCGTCGGCAAGCGCGATCAGCGTGGGGGCATCGGCTTGGACAGTGCGTTCCAGTTCGCGTGCCGCCAGCCACTTCCGCAAAGTGTCGGTGGCGAAATCAATGCGCTGCTTTTGTCGGAATTGTTCCGCCAGAGCAAGCGCTTCCTGTCGAGATGCAGTGGTGATCTTTCCCAGGCGATAGGTCAGTTCCCTATCACGGTAGCGCTCGGCAAGGAGTGGCTGCTCGGGGATGGCACGGGCCAGCTTGTCGGCAATTTCGGAGCCGTTGCGGCCATCTTCTGCGGCGTCCCGGATCAGGCGACGCATCTGGACCTGGACACCGAAGACACGCTGCAATTGCCGCTGTTCGAGTGGGTCCGCTTCACTGAACGTGGTGAGCGGATCCTTGGCATACTTCTCGGCGAGTTCACTGGGCCAATTTGCCAGGGGACGTAACGCCTCCGGCCAGACTTCACCGAGCCGTTTTTCGAGGGCTGCCAGTTCCATGGCGGCATCGGGATTATTGAGGACTGCAAGCTGCCACCAGAATCGAAACGCTTCGTGGCGCATGTCATTGCTGACGGAGGCCGGGAGTTTCAACTCGGCCGCTTTGTCCGCCAGCTTCAGTCGGCCTTCACGGTCATCATTGGCGAGATTCCGGGCCTCATAACTCACGCCCCGCGTCAAACAGAGCCGATGCGCGTCTTTCAAGGCCTGATCGTCATAGAACTCACCCCGTTCCCGCGCCCATTCCGCCAGGGCATACCACTCTTCCGGACGGTTCAGCTTGATCGCGCGCTCTTTGGATTGATACAGCTCGATATCCGGAGGCATGGCTTTCAGATTCGATACTTCAAACGTCAACTTCCCATTGTCTTTGCGAAGACGGCCGGAGACTTCGACATTCTTGGTATTGGCCGCAAGCCGCGCGAGTTCTTCGGTCATCGCAAACGAGAGATCGCACTTTTGCAGCCGGATCTGACCTTTCAAGACCGACGACAAGCGCCCTTCGACCTGCATCGGCGCATCGACGAGTTTGTCCCAATCCGCTTTGGAAGCCTGTAAACGCTGCACCGACCAAGCCTGGGCCGAAGCGGACGGCGTCAATGCGGCGATAAGCAGCAGAGCGAGCACCGGTGTCAGAATTGAGTGTTGGAACGTCATCGTTCACTCACTGAGGAAGATTCCAAAGCCGTCCGTTGTTCATCGAGCACCGCTTGCCATTGCTTGCGTTCCTCTTCATCCGTCGGCGGCGGGATCAAACCGGCATAGCCTTCTGCCGAGGTCCACAAAACGGCTGTCGAGCTGCGCAGCACGATGACCGCATCCACCTGCGGCCCTCCGCCGCCCACACGAATCGTCTCCAACTGTGCGGCGAAGATCGCGCGCTGCGGAGATGGTTCCGCTTTCGGTTGCGGCCATCCTTTGCCGGGATGGCTGGAGAACTGCAACTGACAGGCGAGCTTCCCGACAATCAACGCCGAGTCCACTGCCAGTTGAGGATTCGTCGATCGGCTCTCCAGATTGGCGGTCGCCAGGAGTGGTGCATCGAGAAACAGCCACTGTCCGGCTAGCCGCCGTTCGACACGTGAAGAGAGTGCTTCTTCCGATTTTTCGTTCAAGATCTCCGCCAGGGCATCGGCGAAGGGTGACGTTAGCAATCCTGCGGCGGCATGGGCCTCTTTCGCCCGTTGACGAACCTGCTGGGCAGCCACATCGGTGCGGCCGAGGCGATCAAGTGCTGTCACCGCAATGGCTAACTCCTCGGAAGCCGAGGCGTAATCGTGAGATGCATAAGCCTTCAAGCCGCGGTCGATGGCCGGTTCCACTTCACGACGGGCACTCTCGATCCGGGCATTGCGGACGGCAATCGCAATCGTTCCGCCCACAGTCGCCGCCAGAGCAATCATGACGATCCGGAGTGGAGTAAACGCCGAGCGCACCCATTCCGCCATACTGACCTTGGGTTCGACCAAGGCACGGGCGGCTTTTGTCGCCTTGGGCGAAACGGCATCGCTGATCGCAGCCGCGGCGGCTTTGGCCCCCTTTTTTCCCGCGGCCGGTTTTTCCGCAGCCGACTTTCCCGCGGGTTTCGGCGTCGATGGAATCAGGTCACCGCCCCGCAGGCCGATTTCGACCGAGGCGGGCAACGGATAGGGACACGCGGGGAAGATAAAGAGATCGTTACCGCAGCGCGAACAGGCCGTCTTCTGCGGTTTTGTGGCCCGAATCCCGCTGTAGGTCATCCCACATTCACAGGTGACGACGTACGGCTGAGGCGGCTCCTCCCGGCGTCCGAAGACCGCCGACTGCGCCTTTTGTAACCAGCCGGATGCCATCCGCCACTTTCCGAAACCGTAGGATCGCGCACATTCGTCACGAATTGCCGCTCTTGCGATTATTGACGGCTATCGGGAGTGGGTCAATCAGGAGTCCGCCGGAACGGCGGAGAATCATCATCGACTTTTCCGAACGGGAAGAGACTGATGACACGTTCCTCTCTCCGCCGATGGGTGACTGGATGACTGGTCAACCACCATGACGGTTCGGGCTGGACAGGGGGAATACTCGCTTTTCTCGGCACGACCGGAACAACTCGATGTCGCTTGAGACTGTTGAGGCGAACAACTCATGTCGACCGACCGAGTGTTAGCCATGGGGATTTTCTAGTCCAGGATCGGTTCGGGCCCTCGTCGGCGTAATGAAACGTGAGACTTCATCGCACTCTCTGTCGTGGTGACAGGGAGGCAGGAATGGAACGGCATGACTGCGAGTTTCCTCACGAAGTCTCGGTCGCACCAGTCGGCAGCCGCCGCGGCGACCGTCCTCGTGTTGCAACCGCCGCGCCATATGGCGCTGGCACCGCTGTTGCTGTCGCCCGGTCGGTATTCCATCGGCAGCGACCCTGATTCCGATCTGGTGCTGTATGCCGCCGGGATTGCGTCCCAGCACGTCCTGTTGGCAGTCGGGCCCCAAGGAATCGGACTGCGGGCGCTCGATTCCAGAACATGGGTGAACGACTTCCTGGTGACAGAGACCACACTCCGTCGGGGAGATCGGATCTCGATTGGTCCGGTGACGCTCACGCTCCGCCCATCGACGCCGGATGATTTCTTTTCGTCGGCCCCCGTTGCGACACTGGTTGCCCCTGTCGCCGAACCAGAATTATCCCAGCCCGTGCTGACGCCGACCATCGATTCCGCACTCGCCCAAGTGCAGGCTGATCGGGCGGCCGTCGATTCCGTCGAGATCCCGCGACCCCACATTGCCGTGACCGCGGAACAGACCGATGAAGCCCCTTCGGTTGCTGAGGATGTCACCGAGTCGCCGATCGAAGTTACGGCAGCGCCGCCCAATCTCATTTCGCCAACAGTGGCGTTGCCCCCAGTTGACACCGTCGTCGAACAACGGGAGACTTGGCAACACGATCGGGCCGAAGAGGAACGCCGCCTCGCAAACCAGTCGCACCAACTCAGCACGGTCGCGACGGAGTTGAATCTCCGAACCGCTGAGTTGCGTGCCTTCGAGGACCGCCTCACCGAACGTGAGAAGCTCCTTGAGCAACGACATGCCGATGCGTTCGCGAAACAACTCACCGCCTGGCAACGGGAGCGGGCCACACAGGAACAGCAGCTTGCCGACCTGAAGAGTCAACTGGCCACGGTTGCGACAGGACTGGAAGAGCGCGAAGCCCGTGTCCGGACGCTGGAGGACCGCCTGCAGGACCGTGAGACCGTCCTGGAAGAACGCTATGCGGATGCGTTCGCGAAACAGCTCACCGCCTGGCAAGTGGACCGGTCCGCGCAGGAACGCCAACTGGCGGAACTGAAGACTCAACTCGCGGCAGTCGCCACCGAGTTGGAAGAGCGTGAAGCAAACGTGTCGTCACTCGAGGATCGCCTCGAAGAGCGCGCGAAACTCCTTGAAAAGGACCATGCGGACGCTCAAGCCGAACAACGCACTGCCTGGCGAAGCGAACGGGAAGCCGAAGAGCGCCAGCTTGCCGAAGAAAAACAGCATCTCGCCACAGTCGCCGCGGGTTTCGAAGAGCGCGAACGTCGGTTGTTGGCACTCGAAGATCGCCTGATCAAACGGGAAGCGACGCTCGATCAACGGTCTGCGGACTGCGATGCACAGCGGGCCGCACTCGATGCTCGTGAAGCCGCCCTGAGCGCAGAACGACTCCGCCTGGAAACGGTCGCCGCCAACGCGCGGAGTGAATTGATCGCCGAATCGGAGAAACAAGCGGTCGCATGGGCCGAATGGGAGGCGACGCAGCGACGCCTGACCTCCGAGTTAAACGACCAGTTCGCCGCAATTCAGGAAGCCGAAGCCCGCAGCACGGCCATCAAGGCCGAGATCGAAGCCGAGCGGCAAGCCTGGTTGCTGACACGACAGAGTTGGGAAACCGAACGGGCGGAATGGGAAGCGCGTTGTCACCAGCAGCAATCTGAACTCGCAGAGTGGGAGACCGAAGCTCAACAACAACGAGCTGAGCTGAGCCGACAGTTGGCCGAAGTGGAGTCACAGCGGGCGGAGCTCCATGCAGAAGCGTGCCAACGGGCCGCAGCCCATCGCGAGTTGTTTGAAGCCCGTCAAGCCACGCAGCGGGAACGCCGACTCCTTGCGGAACAACAGGCCGCATGGCTGGCCGAGCGTGAGGCGCAATGGAATGAGCTGCGGGAACAACGACGACGGTGGGACGCTGACGAGCGCGCCATCGCCGAACTCCATCATGAAGCCCAGGCCGCACGGGATGCAGCCGAGCAAGAACGGACGCTCATTGCGGAACAGCAGGCCGCATGGGTGGTCGAGCATGAGTCGCAATCGGGCGAACTCCGTGAACAACGCCAACAACGGGACGCTGACGAGCGCGCCATCGCCGAGTTGTATCATGAAGCTCGGGCCGCACTGGATACAGTCGAGCGCGAACGCCAACTCTTTGCGGAACAACAGGCTACATGGCTGGCCGAGCGTGAGGCGCAATGGGACGAGCTGCGGGAACAACGTCAACGGTTGGACGACGACGAGCACGCCATCGCCGAACGGCATCATGAAGCCCGGGCCGCACTGGATGCAGCCAAGCGAGAACGCCAACTCTTTGCGGAACCACAGGCCGCATGGCTGGCCGAGCGCGAGGCGCAATGGGACGAGCTGCGTGAACAACGTCAACAGTTGGACGATGACGAGCGCGCGATTGCCGAGCTGTATCACGAAGCTCGGGCCGCACGGGACGCGGCGGAGCGCGAACGATCTACCATCGCCGTTGTGTCGCCAGTCCCCGTTGCCGACGTCAACGAGACTGAAACCGATGCCGTGGTCGCAGCCAGTCTGGTGACGACTGCAGAGCTCGAACTTGAGCAGCAACCGGAAGCGGCCACTGAAGAACATTCCGCCGAACTGCCGCTCGAGGTGGAACTGCCTGCGGACTCAATAGAGTTCGATAACGAAGCCCAGATCGTTCCATCGAACACCGAACCGGAGTTCGCCGCCGACAACGCCGTGACAGGCAATTGGTTTCATCACGGATTTGCATCCGAGGAAATGACATCCGCGTCGCCATTTCCTCCCAGCCCCACGATCGACGCCTATCTGCTGCACGAGGGTCTCGGTTCCAGCACGAATTTCGACACGCCGTCGTTCAATCCGTTGCCGGAATCAGTTTCGCCAGAGCCGGAGTACCTGGAGCGTACACCAGACCGGTTCGCCGAGTCTGCTCCGCATGGAGTCGCTCCTGAGGCCGGATTCTTTGGGGTGCCATACGAAGCCCCGTTTTCCGACACCAGCAACTGGTATCCCCGCACGGAGGACGTCCTCGCTCCGGAACTGTCGTCCGGTGTTCCTGCTCCATTTCCGTTGCCCTACGATCATTCGAGCACAGTGCCGGCGCGGGCCACTTCGGGTGAGTC
This sequence comes from Planctomycetaceae bacterium, assembly GCA_041753475.1. GTDB lineage: Bacteria > Planctomycetota > Planctomycetia > Planctomycetales > Planctomycetaceae > DSVQ01. The sequence goes on from JBGSUN010000048.1 coordinate 14,387, forward strand.
CCACAGCGATGAGGTATCCTCTTCGCTGACTCCTGTCGATGAGAGTGACGCCACAGAATCCGCGACAGCAGAGACGACCGCGGATGACGACCTGCGTGCCAAACTCGCACAGATGTTTGGATTGCCGGATGACTTTGGTCAACGCGGCGAAGAAGCGGAGGTCTCCGAAGATCTGCCAGCGGTGTCCTTCATCGAAAGCCCTGATTCGGAAAGCCTTGCTCAAGAAACCGAGGCGGAATCAAACACCCCAGCCGTTGAAGATCTCCAGGAAACCGTCGAAGAAGAGGCTGCGTGGCGCTCCCGACTGGCGACGTTGGTCGCGACTCCACCAGTCGAACCTGCACCAGTTTCCATCCGTACGGAAGCTGTGGCGGTGACATCCTTCGCAGCCGCATCTGCCCTGAAAACGGCTCCACCGCTCCCACCACCGACAGCCTCGGCGGAAGAAGATTCCATCGCCGCGTACATGGAGCGCTTGCTGGCACGGAATCGAATGGGATCGGAGCCGTCCGCAGCGGCCCCGGTCGAGCCACCGCCGCCACGGGTTGTGGCTCCCGAGCCGACAATGCCTCAATACGAAACACCGGTTGTCGGTTCTGAGTCCAGTGACGATGCATTGAATGACACGTCGAGCACGTTGCCAGAGAATACCACAGCGCTTGATAACCGGCCGCGCGTTGACAAAGACGAAGTCCGCGCGACGCTGCAATCGTTTCGGCAGGTCGCCAATCTCTCGGCACGATCCGCTCTCGCCCAACATTCCACCAAGACTCTCCGCGGTGAACTCGTTGTGCAAGGCATTCTCACTGGTGTGGCCGGCCTGGCTGCCGGAACATGCTGGTGCGGCCCGCTGTGGGGGGGCTCGATCCAACCGCTGCCCGGGACGATCTGCTTGATTGCCGCCGGCTGGATGGGCTGGCAGATCTCGCGGTCTGTCAACCGCCTGAAGAACTGGAATCCGAATGATCGTCTGCTGTCCGACATGACCGACGCTGCCTTCGCTTCCGCAGACACGGATTCTGTGGACGGACTCGCAACCGACAACGAGGCTTCCATCGCCGACTCGTTGCTGCCCGAGGGCGCTGCAATCAATACGGAAGTTGGCGGCACCGCATCCAGCGAGCGTGTTGAACAATCAGACGTGTGATTCCCGGATGTCGCATAGCTGCCGCTTCGCTGTGATCACTCCACAGTGGGGTGATCGATCATGCGTTGCAGTTCAATCGGCAACACGCGCCAGGTCGCCTCATAGCTCGCTTCCAGTGGCAAGTTCACGAAATACTCACCCCGCAGAAATAAAGGCATCACTGGCAAAGGCGCACCCGGCGCGATCGGCTCCACCCAGGCCGTCTTGATCGGCTCGGCTTGATATGCGGCCATCGTTAACGGACGGCCGTCCGGGAGGACAAACGGTTCGCCGGTGATCTCGTTCCAAATCAACGCATGGATCCCTTCCGGATCGCGCGGCGTTGGCAAGAGCGGATCGATCACCAGCAAATTGATTCCCTGATAGAGCAAGGCCACCAGCTTGTCGACCAGCGAACGTATCGCGTGGCTGGAGTTCTTATTCCCCGGTGAAACAATCTCAATCACGGCCAGAACCTCGCCGGCCTCGTGACGGACCACAATCCGATTCGCTTTCTGCGCATACCGGTCAATATCGGCCAGCATCATGATGCTGGTCACAGGCTTGGCGGGCGGTTCGGCCAGTGCGAGGGCCCCTGCGGTTGAGCTGAGTGGATAACCATCATCAAACTTGAGTGTGACGACATCCGGCGCGGGCCCACCGATCACTTGTTCTGCCATCGCGAAGCAACCCGGTGGGAGGATGCCGGAGTTGAGTTGATCCATGATGGATGCAATCCATCGGTAGTGAAAATTGTGATACGTTCCTGCTCGAACGCGCGACCAATTGTGTAACGGCATGCTGTTTCACTCCCGCGGATTGAGCCGTCGCTGCATTCCCTCGGCAGCGACGGCTTCAGCATTGTAACACGACGTCATTTCAGGAACCCGCGGGTGCCAAGCCAATGGACGGCGTGATCGGGCCACGTGGAAATCTGTGAGCCGTTGACCGGCCGCAATCCGTAGCCGTGGCCGCCGTTGCCGTAGACGTGCAGTTCCGCGGGGATGCTATTCTTCTTCAACCCGGCGTAGAAGAGCACGGCTCCCATCGACGAGGACCGATCGTCATCGGTATGGACGATGTACGTCGGGGGACAGTTCTTCGGCACTTGAATCCCCTCCACCAGAGTGTCTTTGGCGGCGTCGTACATGTTCCACGGATAAACGAGGATCGCGAAATCCGGGCGATGCGAAACCGCGTCGGAGTCATCGATCCGGTCATACGTCTTGATGCCGCCGTCGCTAAGAAGTCGCGCGCCGACTTGCCCGCCGGCGGAAAACGCCACCATCCCAATGCGGTCCGGCTTCACATTCCATTTGTCGGCCTGGGAACGAATCATCGCGATGGCGCGCTGTGCATCCTGTAGCGGCTTCACCCAACCCGGCGTTTGTGTCCCCTCCGTCGTGCGGTAACTCAGCACAAACGCTGTCACGCCGTGGCGATTGAGCCAGTCCGCGGCTTCGCTCCCTTCGAGATCAGGGACCACCTTCCCAAAGCCACCGCCGGGCAGAATGACGACCGCGGTCCCGTTGGGTTGCGTGGGGCGATGGACCGTCATCGTGGGCCGCGTCACTTTCACCACGCGCGTGATTGGTGGCTTCTCTGTGGCTGGCGACGGCAGTTTTTCGCCGACATTCCGCGTGGTTTCTCCGGGAGCCAGCGCCGGCCAGATGTCGAGCGGTTCCTCGCCCATCACTGACCCACACCACAAATATCCTGCCACCAACCAGCCGAGTGAGCGCATCATGTTGTTCCTCATCAAACGAGATCAAGCAAGAAGTTCGTGCACCACGCGGGCCGGTTCCACACCGGTCAGGCGGAAGTCGAGACCCTGATAGCGGTGCGTCAGGCGTTCGTGATCAATCCCCAGCAGATGGAGCACCGTGGCGTGCAGGTCGCGCACATGGACCGGGTTTTCGGCGACGTTGTAGCTGAATTCGTCGGTCTCGCCGTAGGTCAGGCCGGACTTCACACCGCCGCCGGCCATCCACACGGTGAAGCAACGGGGATGATGATCGCGGCCGGCATCGGGGCTGTCCCATTGGCCCTGACCGGCGACGCCGCGCCCGAACTCGCCGCCCCAGATGACCAGCGTGTCGTCCAGCAAACCGCGTCGCTTCAGATCGGTGATGAGGGCCGCCGTCGGTTGATCGGTGTCCCGACAGCGGGCGACACACCAGCTTGGCAACCGACTGTGATGATCCCAATCGGGGTGAAAAAGTTGGATGAACCGCACGCCGCGTTCGGCCAGCCGCCGCGCGAGAATGCAGTTCGCGGCATAGCTCCCCGGACGTCGGGAATCGGGACCGTATAACTCAAACGTGGATTCGGTCTCATCGCGGAGATCAATCAGTTCGGGAACGCTGGCCTGCATGCGGAAGGCCATTTCATATTGCCGAATCCGCGTGGCAATTTCCGGGTCGCCGGTTTCGGTGTGACGCTGCTGGTTCAACTCGCCGAGCGCATCGAGCATGCCTCGCCGCAGGTCCCGTGGCAGTCCGTCGGGATCGCGCAGATAAAGCACCGGGTCCTTCGCATTGCGGAGCTTCACCCCCTGGTAACGTGACGGCAGGAAGCCGCTCCCCCAGTAATGGTCGTACAACGGCTGATCGCTCGGCCGCTGCATTTTAGAAATCATGACGACGAACTCGGGCAGATTTTCATTCGGGCTGCCGAGGCCGTAGGTGACCCAGCCGCCGATGCTCGGCCGTCCCGCGAGTTGATTCCCGGTGAGGAATTGCGTCATCGCCGGTGCGTGGTTGATCTGGTCGGTGTGCATCGACTTGATGAAGCACAACTCATCGGCGACGTTGGCCAGATGCGGCAGCCATTCGCCCACGGTCGCGCCGCTGTCACCGCAGTGGTGAAACTTCACGCGCGGCGGCATGACGAGTTGCTTCTGGTTCGCGGTCATGGTGGTGAGCCGCTGTCCCTGACGGACGGACTCGGGCAATTCTTTCCCGGCCCACTGCATCAGACCGGGCTTTTCGTCGTAGAGTTCCAGTTGCGACGGCCCGCCCGATTGCGTGAGGAAGATCACCCGCTTGGCTTTCGGAGCAAAGTGCGGCAGCCCGGCCAGTCCCGTCGGAAGCTCGGTTGTCGGTTCCGCGGCACGACTGGATGTCGGCATCAACTGCGCCAGCGCCGCCGCACCAATGCCGACACCGCCACATTGCCCGAGGAAATACCGCCGGGTGATGTCGAGTGCGGTTGATTGTGAGATGTTTGTCATGCAGCGTAGACCATTGTGGATGTTCTGTCGTCCGGTCCCCTCTCCCCCGTCTGCGGGGGAGAGGGTTAG
>JBGSUN010000049.1:0-7009 GCA_041753475.1 Planctomycetaceae bacterium
AGCCCCGAATCCCCCACACGTGAGACAACATCCACTCGGACATGTTCGCTCCCCGGCCTGAAGTCCCTTGACGCAACTTCAAACCAGAGCGGCATGTCTGTCTCTTTTCAACCCAGGGACGCATTTCCCGGATGAGCCCAATTATCCATGACAAATCTGTCGGTGAGGCCGACCGAATTACTCCCATTTGGGACGGATTTTCTTTTAGAATTCCCGTGTCAGCGGGGTGAGAACATTTCTGCTTGGACCGCATTTGCATCCGATCGTGTCATCGACACTTCGCAAAGTTGACGTATGCGAATCATCAATCGTGACAATCCCTCGACGTCGTTGTCGATGCTGGAACGTGTTCAACATAATGAAGCAGAGGCCTGGCGTCGATTGTGTTGCATTTACGGTCCACTCGTCTACCGTTGGGCGCGCGTGGCGGGGTTGCAGGACAGCGATGCCGCGGATGTCGGACAGGACGTGTTTCGCACTGTCTTTGACAAGATTGGCGAGTACGACGGGCTGCGGTCCGGAGCCACGTTTCGCGGCTGGCTGAGAACCATTACCAAAAACAAGGTCGGCGATTTTCTACGACGGCGGTCGCATCGGCCCGCGGCGGTAGGCGGAACGACGGCCTGGCACTTTCATGAACAGCTTCCGGACGAACTGTCCGACGACGGTGTCGTCCCCCTCAACGAAGAGCAGAGATTGCTCCACCGCACATTGGCGACCCTCCAGGTGGAATTTGAACCGCTGACCTGGAAAGCATTTTGGTTGTCGATGATGGAAGACCTCCCCGCCGCCGAGATTGCGGACAAGTTGGGCCTGTCTGCCGGTGCCGTCCGGCAGGCCAAATACCGCGTATTACGTCGGCTGAAGGACGAACTGGGAGCCAGTAACGGGGACACTCTGTTGGCGTAAGCTTACTGAAATCAAGGAATTACAGTTTGCGTGGCCCATTGCGGAGGCGCTGGCTGCTCTGTTGTCTGAAAAATCGTGTGACACGCCAACAATAGTCTTGTAGAGACAAGTTTCACGGTTCTGTTGGGCGACAGCAATGCACGCCAGCCCTGATGTTCTTGAGCAATATCTCCGCGGCGCTTTGCCGGTGGCAGAGGTACCGGCCATTCAGGACCACTTGTCGTCCTGCGATGTGTGCCAGCAGACGCTCACCGGGCTGGAGTCGCAGCATGACACGGTTGTCCTGAAACTACGTCAGCCATCACCACCCGATCCCTATGAGCTCGAACCGCACTGCCGGGAAATGGTCTCGCAGATTTCGAGCCTGGGTGAACCGTCGGCAGCGGGCTCATCGGATCAGACGATCATCGCGGTTGATTGCGTAGAGGCAATTCGCGATTACCGTTTGCAGGAACCGTTAGGCAGCGGGGGGATGGGGACCGTTTATCGCGCGCTGCATACCAAACTGGATCGCATCGTGGCGGTAAAGTTACTGCCACCCGAAAAAATGAGTGCGGCGGCGCTGGCCCGATTTGAACGGGAGATGCGGATCGTCGGGCAGCTCGATCATCCGCATGTAGTGCGGGCGACGGATGCCGGTGTGGCGGAGGGGAAGCCGTTTCTGGTGATGGAACTGCTGGACGGCGTCGACCTGGATGGTTTGGTTCGTCAGCACGGTCCGCTCGATGTGTCCGTGGCCTGTGCGATCATCCGTCAAGCCGCACTGGGGTTGCAGTATGCGTTTGAGCAAGGGGTCGTGCATCGGGATATCAAGCCGTCCAATTTGATGCTGGCCCGCATACCGAGCTGCGGCTGGCAGGTGAAAGTCCTCGACCTGGGACTAGCGCTATTCGATCAACCGCAGATCGCACCCGGAGAACTGACGTCCGACGGCCAGCTCATGGGCACGCTCGATTACATGGCCCCCGAGCAGGGCGAAGACACGCACCGGGTCGACATTCGCGCGGATGTTTACAGCCTGGGGGCGACGCTCTTTTGGTTGCTGACCGGTGTGGCTCCCCTGGCCGATCCGCGGCGCGACAGTGTGATGAAGAAGTTGTCCGCGCTGGCCACCGTCGAGCCGCCGGACATTCGCACCTTTCGTCCCGATGTCCCTGTGCCGCTGGCAGCGCTCATCCGGCGGCTGCTGTCGAAGCGCCCGGAAGAGCGGCCGAGCCGACCGATCGAAGTCGCTGAGTTGTTGGCCCCGTTCGCTGCCGGATGTGAGCTATCCAAGTTGCCCGTCGATCCCGTCACGAAGCGGCCCGTGCTGCCGCCGGTCGATGTCTTGCAACGGGCGTCATCGAACTTGCAACACCGTCAGCGCTGGCATATCGTGGCCGCCGGTCTGGCCGGCGTACTGTTGCTGGCCGTGCTCGTGTTCAAGTTCACCACGCGCGATGGCATCGTGACCGTGCAACTCGACACGCCGCAAGCCATCTCGTCGATCCACGTCGATGGCCACATCGTGGACTGGAAGCTCGGCGACAATCCCCAGCAGTTCCGCTTGGAAGTGCAGCCCGGCGCGGTGACTTCGATTGTGCTGCGTGCCGAGGATGGCACGGAAATCCACGCCGAGATTCCCGAGCACAAGTTGACCATCGCCGCCGGAAAGTCGTACACGCTGACTGCCTCCGCCCAGCGCTCCACCGTCCAACCCGCCCCCATGGAAAGCAACTTCGGCGACTTTACCCCCCAATCTGCAACGTCACCAGTTTCGGCAGAAAGTCCGGATCGGGCTGTCGTCGCATGGGTCTTAGGACTGGGTGGCACGGCTGGCATTGGTAGAGTTGCAAACGTCGGTTACATCACGCTCAAGCCGGGCGACAAGTTGCCCGATGGTTCCTTATCTGTGGTCGTCATCAATCTCGCCGGGAAGACGGTGGCTGATCGCGATCTCGCCCGGCTTGATGGATTGAAGGATTTCTCCACGCTGATCCTGAGCAGCTCGGGAATCACCGACGCCGGTCTTGCCAACCTGGGAGATTTGCCGCAGCTCCAAGCGATCTACCCGGGTGGAACACCGATTACAGATCGTGGACTGCGTGACCTGGCGACCCGTTATCCACGGCTCAGCCTGCTGCACATTGGCGAATCAAAGATTACCGAAGCCGGTCTCCCAGCACTTCTCAAGCTGCCTACTCTTAAGGAACTGGGCCTCTTTCGTCTGCCACTGACGGACAACGCGGTCGACATCCTCGCTCAATGCCGCAGTCTCACGTTTCTATCCATCGTAGGGACGAAAATCACTCGCCGAGGTACCGAACGGCTACGAGGAGAGCTTCCTGAGTGCAGGATTGAATCCGACTTCGGCAAGTTTGAACCCGCCTCGAAGTCTCCGGATCGAGCGGTAGCCGACTGGGCGCGGATGCAGGGCGGCACGCTTGGTTTAGGCAATGTGTTCACGAAGGGATATCAGACCGTTCGTCCCGATGAAGAATTGCCTCTGGGGCTGTTCGTGCTGCATATCCTGGATTTGAATCGCGCGTCAATTACCGATGCCGACCTGAGTCGTGTTCGCAATCTGAAGGCGCTCACTACGCTGATTGTCAGCGGCACACCCATCAGTGACGAAGGTCTGGCCGCCCTCGGAGACCTTCCCGCGCTGGAACAGGTTTACCTCTCTTCGACCAAAGTGAGCGATTCCGGTCTGACCGAACTGATCCGGCGTTATCCACAGATCATCCGCCTGCACATCGCGTCCACGCAAGTTACTGATGCGGGGATCGAGTCGCTTCGATCGTTGCCGAATTTGCTCTCGCTGTCCTGTTTTCAATTGCCGTTAACAGATCACTCGATCGACACCCTGCGCCAGTTGACAAAGCTGCAAACCGCTGGGCTGACGGGCACGAAGATCAGTCGACAGGGGATCGACCGGCTCCGCGCGGCACTGCCGACGTGCAAGATTGAATCCGATTATGGGACGTTTGAACCCGTGACCAAGAATCGGGCGGGAGATCGCAGCGTCGCCGAATGGGTCCATTCGCTGGGAGGGACCGTCGGACTCGATGTGCCGTTGCGCGGGTATCTCACGATTGGTCCGAAGGATGAGTTCCCTGCGGGTGACTTTCGCCTCATCTCGCTGGATCTGGCTGAAAAAACGCTGAACGATCGCGACTTAGCGCGACTGAACGGGCTGGATTTCTTCTCGACGCTCATTCTTCCTGGAACACCTCTGACCGACGCCGGCCTGCGTAACCTGGGTGACCTTCCCGAACTGGGAAAAATCTACATTGGCGGGACCCGAGTCACCGATGCCGGGTTGCACGAACTGGCCCGGCGCTATCCCAAGGTGGAAGTGCTGTATGCCGGTGGGAGCAAGGTGACCGATGCCGGTGTCGGTGCACTTCTTCAATGGCCGAATCTCGCCGAACTTGAGCTCAATCACCTCCCGCTGACCGATGAGTCTGTCGATGCGCTCACTCAACTCAAGCAAATCCAGATTGTGGCTCTCCGTTCGACGAAAGTTTCCCGCACAGGGATCGACCGGCTGCGGCGCGCTTTGCCGGGTAGCATCATCGAATCGGACTTCGGCAAGTTCTATCCGGCCCCGATCGATGGCACCGCAGCGCTCTGGTTTGACGGCAAGGACGATTATGTCGACGTCCCTTCGTTGAAGTATGACGGCAGTCACCCGATCACGATCGAAGCCAGCGTCCGTCGTCTTGATCAACCTTCAGATGTCGCGTATGTGGTCTCGAATGCCATGACGGTCGATGGACCGGCATGCGCATCGATGGATTGGAATCGAAGCACTGGCTGGCATTTTGCCATCAAAACCAACGATGTTCAGGCCGCTGCGTTTCGAGAACCAGACCCGCGACCAACGCGGATAGCCGGTGTGTGGGATGGCAAGGAACTCGCCGTCTTCTTCGATGGCCGCCGCGTCTCGTTTCGCGACTACGCAGGCGGTCCGGTCACGCCTGCTGACTTTGGTCACTTCGTGATCGGAGCTATGCAAACCCGTGATGGGGCGGGTCGATTCTATCACTACAAAGGCATCGTCGACGAAGTCCGCATCTCGAAAATCGCCCGTTACACGGACCATTATCAACCCGTTCCGCGCCTCGCCGCGGACGAAGATACGCTGGCCCTCTACCACTTCGATGAAGGGGAAGGGGATGTCCTGCGGGATGCATCCGGACACGGCCATCACGGCACGATCCACGGTGCGCTCTGGGTCAAGAACGCCCCCTGACCATCTGTCGCAGCATTCGCTTTCCAGTCATGAATTTTCACCCAACTTCTGCGCCTGCGCTCCCGGTGCGCCGTGGCCCCCGCATATTTCGAATCGGTGACACTATGTCGGTCGTTCCATCACCACGATTCGATTGGATGGGTGCGGCTCGTCCGCCGCCTGCGTCCGTTGTTCCCGAAAGAACTTCCCGACCTTACACACCACCTTTTTCGTTTGCCGTCTGACGGATATCTCATTCTTTCAGGAAACTCTCGCCATGAAGATTTCTCGCTCATTGTTTCTTCTGTTCGCCTGTCTGTGCGTTGCGCCAGTCGGGTGCAGCTATGTTCAAGGAACCTACACCGACCTTCCTCAAGGAACGGCAATCAATCTCACCGCCGATGGACCTGCCGATTGGGTGAAGTGGGGCAATGGCGGCAGCGGTGCGCTCGTCTGGTCCACCGTACGCAAGTCTGGTGTAACACCAATCATCAGCACGGCATTGGCTCCCGTCGGCACGCCTCCCCAAGGAACTAACGTCGTCCTGGCCGCCTTCACGCCAGCCAATCCGGCCAACAACCTCCTCAACTTTTCGTGGACCGACGGGAATGCCCCGGTGAGCGGATCGAGTGGGACTGGTGTCACAGAAACCATTCTTCCCGCGCAATTCAGTTACCCGCTGGGACTGGGAGCAACCTTCACTGTTCAAGCGAGCCAGCAGAAACGCGTGCTGGATGTTTATGTTCAAGGCTTCAATGCGGACATGCTGATGACCGCGACACTCAGCGGAGGCAAGACCCATTCGATTGTCATCTCACCCACCAAGAATCCCACGGGCGATGTTCCCAACGACTACTCCTTTGGTCGATATCGCATCGAGTTTATGGGCGAAGGACAAGTTCTGACCGTCACGGTCAAAACACAAGCCCCGCTCACCAATGGAGCGCAGAGCGCTTTTCCAAACGCAGGATTCTTCGCTGCGGCCTTGCGTGAACCCACTCCAGCATTCAAGATCCCGGACGCCATTGCCATGCCGTTGCAACAAGCGGTTGCATTTCTTGTGAAGTCGGGAGCGATCTGAATTGGCAGTCGTTCGGCTTAACGCTTTGTGTGTCACTCCTGGGTTCCTGAGTGAAACCGCAACGCCAGGGGTTGGTTCCCGGACGCGACCGGGAACCAACCCTTTGTCATGATTTACCATACGTTGAGAGGCGATAGCACACTCACCGAGAAAGTCCGGAATTTCAAACCGTGCCGGACTTCCTATATTGTCAAGAGTTCAATGCCCCGTAGCCCTTCTTGCATTGAAATAGATGGCATGATAACAGCGCGACAGGTGGTTTGATGGCATTGATGTCCAGCGGTTCGTGTACGACGGCAACAACCTGCTGGAGGAGTGCGACGATCTCGGTGTGGCGGGGTGGCACTCAACGCCGTTAACCCTTGTTCAAGGCGGGGTGGCACGGTTTGACTTGCAACACGAGCGAAGATGTGCCACTGCTTCGTCCGCGAAGCAGTGTTGAGCGCTTCTTGAACCACTCGAAGACACTGCTTCTTCGCAGACTCCGAAGCAGTGGCACGTCTTCGTCTTTCCGACAGGATCGAGCAATGTCACCCCGCCCATCGATTCCTATGATCTAGGTCTGAGCACACACCGAAGGAAAAGCCGTGTCACAACCGAGCGGACGAGGGGTGCAGGCGGGGGATCGGCAGTCGGCTTCCCGGTTGCCCGAGTCATTGGTCCCCTTTGATATCAATGAAAGAGCGAAGGTTGCGAGTGAGCGTTGGTTGGACTAATCCGGTGGGGAGTTTGATCCCCATCCTCTTGCCGGAGAATCACGACCATGTTTTATCTTGGAATCGATCAGCATGCCCGACAGCTCA
>JBGSUN010000050.1:0-29120 GCA_041753475.1 Planctomycetaceae bacterium
GGAATGGAAACTGCTCACCTGCTGCAAACCCTTAACCGGCGCCACCACGCCCGCCGTAGCGGATCGCTCGCGATACGCCCACTCAACGACGCGCCGAGTCCGGGCAAAACCACGCCGGGTATACTGGTTTAAGGTCTAGTCCGGCGCGAGCTTTTCGTCGAGTTACTCCAAAACGCCCTCCGTTTGGGGGACGTTTCCCCGAAGAATGACGCATCAGTCGCATGTGCCACTGCGTGGTGCTCCGCCCTCCGCAAATTCGAAGGGCCCCATTCGAGTGACGCGGCAACATTACCACTCGTACTTGGAATCCGCCCGTTTCGCCGGATCGGCCTCCAGCGCCTCACCCCCGGCCGCACGTGCCTTGTGCTTCGGCTGCGCTGTTTCCTTGCTTCGCCATCATCTCGAGTTTTTTTGTGTTGCGGCCGGCCCAACCTTGTTTTGCAACACAACTGGTATCGGACGCCGACAGGCTGATTCACTCAGCGCACGGCCAAGCCGATCACTTCTGGCGATTGATAGTGAAGCACACACTCCTGTGCGCAACACACAAGAGCCGCAAGAGTCAACATGCATGATGCGCCGTATCGATTGACTTCATCCGAAGTGCTTCGACAATACACATCACCTTACTGGTGCTGTCAATCAGCATGGCCCCACACTCGCTTGATCTTCACAACGCCTGCCTACTTGTCTGCCAGGGCCTTGAGAAGTGCGGTTGCGTTCTCAAGGCTGCCTGCGGACTTCAGAAGTTGACGAGCCGTCTTGATGGCTTCAACCCACAGGGCCGCCGACGTCAGCGTATGGGCTTTGGAAGCCGTGCTGGGGTTCAGGGCTCGACCGTCAGCCGCCATGTTGCCCTTGGTCTTGACCATATAGACCAGATTTTTTGCCACTTCGTGGCCATACTCTTTCTTGACGGCTTCAGCAACTTCGGCGGCGGAAGCCCGTGGCATTTTCTTCAGCGTTAAGCGAATCGCCAGACTCTTGTTATTCTTGGGATCGGCCCGTTCCGGATTCCGGGAAGACTTCTTCTTGACCATGGAATACCTCAACTTGAACGAAGGACGTTCGTTAGGCGAATGAGAACACATCTCAATCAGCAAGGTGAGCCATTGCTCACATCTGGTAAGTATAGTCAAACACGGATTAACATTCTACCTTGACGGAGAAGCTTCTTAGCGAGCTTCTTATCGGTTCTCTCCGTTTGCCAGTGTTTGTGGTCAAACATTTTATCGACTTCCTTGACTTGCTATCGTTGACTCCGACCGAGATGGGAAACTCTGAGGAGTTAGAAAGAGGTCAAAGTTCGCCTATAGACTCTAGCGATCAGATCGTCACAGATTTCGACAATTTGTCACTGTTGCCCACAATCTGGCCAGATGATCGATCCGGGCATGCTGCATGTTCACAGCAACAGCAACAACAGATCAAGCACGAGGCTACCGATGCAGTGGACGCCTTTTTTTACATCGCAGATGTTGCTGCAATGCGTCCGCCAGCGCGAGGACCAGACCACTTAGGAGCGGTTTGCCGGAGCCCGGGCCGCAACAAACCAGGCACTCAACTTGACTGATGCGTGCCTGGAACGGCAGTGCAGCACAAACGGTCCTGCGGTATCATGGTCTTCACGCCCAGGAGGCGGGTAGGTCGGGATCGAAACAAAGGATTGTAGACGTGACGATGATTTCGTGGCGACAACTCTGTTGGTCGCTGTGCTGTGTGGCCGTTCTGAACGCGATGGTTTCCGGTGGGGTCTTCGCAGCCACACCATCCTTGCCCGAGCTGGCGGAATCGCGCTTTGCACCGCTGTCGCCGACGGAGCGAACTTTCGTCGAGAACGTGGCCGACGGCAGGCCCTTCGTCATGGCGAAGGAAGCGGAGAACACACCCGTTCGTGGCGAGTTATTGCAATGGCTGTGTGCCGACCCGGTTGCCAGTGCGCAGCTTCCCCGGCATGGCGTGGCGGCATCGCAAGTGCGGTTCACTGGGGCAATCAACTGGAAGTACCTCGAACTGACCGTGCCGATTTCGTTGCAGAACTGTGAACTGGACGCCATCGATCTCGACAGTGCGGAGTTGCTCACGCTCAATCTGGCAGGCAGCCGGGTGGCGTCATTCCGCGGCGAACAAATGCGCGTGCAACGCGATTTCGTCGCCACCGACGGCTTCACCTGCACGGGTGCGTTTCGGCTGCCGTTTGCGTGGATTGAAGGCCACCTCGATCTGTCCGGTGCCCGGCTGTTGAACACGGCGTCCGACGCGCTGTTCGCCGATGGCTGTCGGATTGATGGGGATCTCCGCTTGCGGTCGGGGTTTCAATCGAAGCAGGGCATCTCCCTCAGCGGAGTCCGCATCGCCGGCAATCTGGATTGCGATCAAGCCGAGTTGGACCATGCCGACGAGATTGCCCTTACGTTGCCAGGGGCCCGCATCAACGGCAACTGGACGCTCCGCGAGGCGAAAATCAACGGGGGCGTGATCTGTCATGGTGCCCAGGTGCTGGGAGATGTCGACGGTGACAAGAGTCACATCACGTTTCCCGAGGGGACGGCCTTCCGCGGATATGCCCTCGATGTCGGCGGCGATTTGCGATTCATTGCCGCCCAGATTGCGGGTGACGTGTTGCTGGAAGCGGCCAATGTCGGACGGGATCTGAACTTCGCCGACGCAAGCTTTGATTCCTCCGACCCGCCGGTCGCGATCCTGCTGCAAGGCCTGACGGCGGGCCGTCGTTTTCGCTGGACCGGCGTGAAATTCCGACCGGAAGCCCCCGTCGACTTGGACCTGCGCTCGGCGACCGTGGGCATCCTGTATGACGACGAAGCGAGCTGGCCACCGGAAGGACATCTGCGGCTGCAGGGGTTCGACTATTCGGAAATTCATGACGACTCCCCGTTCGATGCCCCCAGCCGCATCCGCTGGCTGCGGTGTCAGCACAAAGAGCGGTTTCGCACCCAGCCGTACGAACATGTCGCCGAACTCTTTCGCAAAGGGGGCCTGGCCGAAGCCGCCCGGCAAGTGCTGATCGCCAAGGAAGGCGACCAGGCCGCACACATGCAGCTCACCACCGGCGAATGGTACTGGTACCGCGTCTTCGGGCCGTTGATTGGCTACGGTTATGAACCGTGGCGGTCGTTTCCGTGGATGCTCGGCGTCGTGCTGGTGGGAGCGACGTTCTTTCAGATCGGTTACTGGTGCGGCTGGATGACACCGACCAAAGTGGTCGAGTTCGTCAGCTCTGCGGAAGGGGCCACGCCGCACCTCTCGCCGGAGTATCCGAAGTTCAACGCGATCGTCTATTCCCTCGACGTCTTCGCCCCGTTGACCTACCTGCATCAGGCCAACTACTGGGTGCCGAACCCTGCGAAAGGGACCCGCATCCCGCTCCTCTTCTGGTGGCCGCGTGCCGGTGAACTGCTGCGTCTCTACCTGTGGCTCCACGTCGCCGCGGGTTGGACGCTGACGTTTCTGCTCGTCGCCGGGCTGAGCGGACTGGTGCAGCATTAGTGCTTCGTCATGGCTTAGTTTTCGTGTGCCACTGGCTCTGCCAGTGCGATGGTAAAGTGTGCTCTCTTTTGGAGAAAGACACTGGCAGAGCCAGTGGCACACCACCCGAATTCGTGGCCGTGACAAAGCACTCGAAGATCGTGATCGCTCACCTGACGGGTGGCCCAGACGCCGCTTTGGGCGTCTGGGTTGACAAGAGGGAATACGAAAGCGTCCTTCGACGCAGGGTGCCACTGGCGGCTTGCCCGCCAGTGCGAGTGGGCAACACGTGTGAGGCGATTGACTTCTTTGAATTGATGCCGTTGCGATGCGATCAAAGACACGGGCGGACAAGCCGCCCGTGGCACCCCGCAGGTTGGCCCAGACGCTGCGGCCAGCGACCCGCCTTCAATCCTGGAAATGAGTACCCAACGGAGGGGTGGCTCAGAGGGCGTCCAGCCCTCTGGGGCGGCGCAGCCGCAGAGAGAATTTGTGACCACGGCGTCAACGGTGTCGCCGCGTGGTGATTCGGGCGATGGTCCTGATGACCTCTGTGTGGCGGTGCCACCCCAGATTGGCAGAGCCAATCTGAGCCACCCGGTCAAGCAGGGGCACGCGGGCGAAATTCCAGTTGACCACTCCCTACGTTCTGGAGTAGAGCATTCCGTCCGAGCCGCGACCGTCAGGGAGTGAGTGCTTCATCGACGTAGCATCAGACTTGCGTCATGCTGATCGTCGCTTGGAAGCACAATCCACCTTCAATCGCTGAGAACGCCATGCTCGATTTCCTGCAACACATGATGTCGGTCTGGAATCAGCGACGGACGAAGAATCCTCGTTCGGCGGCACGGGGGCGGCGGTGGATGCCACGCCTGGAAGCATTGGAAGTCCGCACGCTGCTGGCCGGGGAATTCACCGATCTCGGTGCGCTCGGCATTGCGGGTGCGGATCGCGCATCAGTCACCTGGGGGGACTACGACAACGACGGCGATCTCGATGTGCTGCTGACCGGACGCGATGCCGCCGATACACTGGCCTCCAAGGTCTATCGCAATGACGGCAACAACACGTTCACGGACATCAATGCCGGGCTGACGGCGGTCTCACTCGGATCGTCGGAATGGGGCGATTACGACAACGATGGCGATCTCGACATCCTCCTCGTCGGACGGGATGCCTCGTTCGATGGAGTGGCGAAGGTCTATCGGAACGACGGCAACAGCACCTTCACCGATATCAATGCCGGACTCATCGGCACCACCGACCCGGGGGCTGCGGCCTGGGGAGACTTCAACAACGACGGCAAGCTCGACATCGTGCTGAATAGCTTCAAGGCCAACAGTAGGGGGATCCCGAAGTTCTATCAGAACACCGGCAACAATACTTTTACCCCGATCGAAGTCAGCCTTTCCGGGACGTCCCTGGAATCAGTGGCGTGCGGCGACTACGACAACGATGGCGATCTCGACCTGATTCTCGTGACGATCGCGAATTCCCCCAGTCAGGGTCTGTACCGCGTCTCAAAAATCTACCGCAATAACGGGGATTGGACGTTTACTGACATCAACGCCGGCATACCCGGTGTCGAAAACGCCGGCATACCCGGTGTCGAATTCGGTTCGGTCGCCTGGGGTGATTATGACAACGATGGCGATCTCGATGTGCTGCTCACCGGCCGCGGTGAGGGATTGAGCCTGTTTACCCGGATCTATCGCAACAGCGGCAACAGCACGTTCACGGACATCAACGCCGGTCTCGCAGGTGCCTTATTTGGCGAGGCGATATGGGGCGATTACGACAACGACGGTGACCTCGACATTCTCAACAGCGGTATTAACGGCGTCTTTCCAGTCACCGTCTATCGAAACAATGGGAACAGCACTTTCACGAACATCAATACTGGTCTTACGGGAGCCCGTGATAGTTCGGTGGCCTGGGGTGATTACGACAACGATGGCGATCTCGACATCATCCTGGCGGGCCGCGACGCATCGGACGTCCGCGTCACGAAAGTCTTTCGCAATAACGCGGTGACGGCAAACACGCCTCCTGCCGCCCCCACGGGATTGACGGCGACGGTGGTGTCGAGCACATCCCTCCCATTGAGTTGGACGGCACCGACCGGAGATGCCACGCCCGCCGCGGGATTGTCGTACAACTTGCGAGTCGGCACGACACCGGGAGGCAGTGATGTCTTCTCCACGATGGCGAACACGGTCAACGGTATTCGTCGTATCGCCAATGCCGGGCCGATTCAGGAAACGAGCTACACTCTGAAGAATCTCACTCCGGGCCTGACGTACTACTGGTCGGTGCAGGCCATTGATGCCAGCTTTGCCGGTGGTGCGTTTGCCGCCGAGCAATCAACGAACCTGGCCCCGGTCATCGGCGGCGCAGTGGCGAATCAAACGGTCGATGATGGGAGCACCGTTTATCCCTTTTCGACGATCACAGTGACCGACACTGATACGCAGGACATGTTCACCCGCATCACCATTCTGAACGGCGTGGTTCGAGGTGATTTCTTTCCCTCGGAAGGGATCAAAAGCTGGACGCGAACCGTCGTGGGCAACGACATTATCTACTCACGATATCTCAGCCCTCAGTATAACGTTGGCCGAGCTGTGCAAGACTCGCTGCGAGGCTTTGTGTTCCGGACGCGAGCCAATGCGATCGCGCCCAACACCACGGAAGTGACTGCGTTCAACATCTATGTCACGGATGGCGTGTCAAGCGCCAGTAACAACCAGACGACGGTGATTGCCAGAAGCATCAACAATACTCCTGAAATCACGGCGACTCCGTCTCTCGCCATGAATGACCACGAGACGATCAACCCCTTCGCCGGGGTGTCTGTGTTTGATCGCGACCATCAGGAAATGCTGGCGCGAATCACCATTCACAACGGTCTGTTCCGCGGCGATTTCACCAACGCCGTCAGCAATGGCTGGACACGTTCGACGTTCGGCAACGACATTCAATATGTCCGCTACTTCAGTCCACAAGCCAATATTGGTGACGTGGTTCAAAGCGCATTTCGAGCCCTCGTCTACCAGCCACGGACGAATGCAATCGCCCCCGGTACCACGGAACTGACCGATTTCATTTCCACGGTGAGCGACGGCATCGCTCCCCCCGCGCTGCAGACCAGTGGGACGCGCATCACCGTGACCAGCGTGAACGATCCCCCGGTCATCGCCGGAACGGTCGCCAATCAGACAGTGGACAACAGCGGCACCCGCGCCGTTTTCAGCACGGCGACAGTCACCGACCCCGACACGCAGGACCTGTTCGTTCGCGTGACCATCGACAATGCCGTCAACCGCGGTGATTTTACACCGGCTTCCACGACCGGTTGGACGCGCAGCATGATCGGCAGCGACATCGTCTATGCCCGTTATTTCTCCCCTGAGGCCAACATTGGCGCCACCGCGCAATCTGCCGTGCGTGCGCTCGTCTTCCGACCGCGAGCCAACCGCCCGTTCTGGGTCACCGAGACGACTTCGATCTCACTCTTCATCTCCGACGGTATCGCCAGTACAACGGATCATTCGACATCCGTTGTCGCCAGTGGCTTCGCATGAGAACGTGTTTTCAAATCCCGGTGGTTGATTTTTTGGGAGGGCGAAGCTCCCGCTGAGCCGCTGTTTGTCCCAGCGTGTTGAAACGCGCGCGGCTCGGCGGGAGCCTCGCCCTCCCTTTTGAAAACACGTTCTGAGTGACGGCAGACGGTCTTTAACCCGGCCACGACATCAATGAGGAACATCCCAGCGTCTGGGTTGACAAGAGGGAATGCGAAAGCATCCTTCTGCGCCGGGTGCCACTGGCGGCTTGCCCGCCAGTGCGAGTGGGCAACACGTGTGGGACGATTCTCGACCTTGAATTGATGACGCTACGGTGCGATCGAAGACACGGGCGGACGAGCTGCCTGTGGCACCCTGGGTCCGAGTCGTCGTGTGTTTCCACACCCGCTCTGAATTCTCCAACCCGCAGGGTCGCGGTGGGGGGAAACCGGTGTTAGCATGGAACTTCGGGCTGACGCGGCCTGATGTTGTCGACCACGGATTGCGGTCTCACGAAAAGAGTGCGTTATGGCTGAGGCGGTTTCGCAGGCGGATCTGCAGAAGTCCATCGAACGAATCAACCAGGCGTTCCTGTCCATCAAACAACAGATGGCCAAGGTGATCGTCGGGCAGGATGACGTCATCGAGCAACTGCTGATTTCGCTCTTCACCCGGGGGCATTGCCTGCTGGAAGGGGTCCCCGGTCTCGCCAAAACGCTGATGATCAGCACGCTGGCCCAGACGTTGTCGATGACGTTTGCCCGCATCCAGTTCACCCCCGACCTGATGCCCGCGGACATCACCGGCACCGACGTGCTCCAGGAAAACCGCGACACCGGCAAGCGTGAATTCCGCTTCCTCTCCGGACCACTTTTCCACAACGTGGTTCTCGCCGACGAAATCAACCGCACGCCGCCGAAGACGCAGGCTGCGCTGCTGGAAGCGATGCAGGAACGGCAGGTCACGGTCGGTCAAACCCGCCATATTTTGAGCGATCCGTTCTTTGTGCTGGCGACGCAGAACCCCATCGAACAGGAAGGGACGTATCCGCTGCCCGAAGCGCAGCAGGACCGCTTCATGTTCAAGGTGTTCGTGCGGTATCCGTCGTTTGCGGAAGAGCGGCTGATTGCCCAGCGGACGACGTCGACATCAAAATTTGAGCCGACGACGGTCCTCTCCGGGGCGGACATCATCGAGTTGCAGAAACTCGTCCGGGAAGTGCCGGTGAGCGATCATGTCACCGACTATGCGTTGGCGCTGGTGCGGCAAACTCGCATCGGTCAACCGGGTGTGCCGGACTTCGTGAAAGACTGGTTGAGCTGGGGGGCCGGTCCGCGGGCCGTGCAATTCCTGCTGCTCGGCGGGAAAGCCCGCGCGTTGCTGCAAGGTCGCACGCATGTTTCCACGGACGACATCGCGGCGCTGGCGGCCCCCGTGTTACGGCACCGCATCGTCACCAATTTCTCCGCGGAAAGCGAAGGAATTACGTCCGACCGTGTGGTCGAGGAATTGTTGAAAGTCACCCCGGCAAAGGAAGGCGAGCTGACCCGTGACCCGCGACTCCAGAAGATTTTTGCAGCCTGAGACGATCGCGCGGATCGCCCGGCTGGAAGTCGTCGCACGGAACGTCGTCGAGGGCTTTTTGTCGGGTGGGCATCGCAGTCCGTACTTCGGCCAATCCATCGAATTCGCCCAGCACCGCGAGTATGTCGCCGGGGATGACATCCGCCGGATCGACTGGAAAGTCTGGTCGAAAACCGACAAGTACTATATCAAGCAGTACGAAGAAGAGACGAATCTGCGCACCACGCTGGTGGTCGATGTCAGCGAGTCGATGCAGTTCGGCAGCGGCGACCTTACCAAGTACGAATACGCCTGCCGGGTGGCGGCATCGCTGTCGTACTTGCTGCTCAAGCAAAGCGACGCCGTCGGCTTGGTGACGTTTGATTCGGCCATCCGCCAGCGCGTGCAGCAGAGCAGCAAGCTGAATCATCTGACGGCACTGCTCGCCGCGCTGGATGCGACCCAGCCGCAGCAGAAGACGTCGATTTCCGACGTACTGTTCAAGGTCGCGGACGAATACAACCGCCGCGGGTTGATTGTGATTGTGTCCGATCTGCTCGCCGACCGCGCGGGGTTGATGAAGGGGCTGAAACTCCTGCGAACCCGTGGTCATGACGTGATGATTTTCCATGTGCTCGATGACGCCGAGCTGGATTTTAATTACTCCGGCACGACGAAGTTTGAAGGTTTGGAAGAAGCGGGCGAAATGATCTGTGACCCCCGCGCGTTGCGGGACGGTTACCTCGCGGCGATGAAAGCGTATCTCGATGAAATTCACCGGTTTTGTGCCCAGCATCTGATTGATTACCAGACGATCCGCACCAGCGAACACCTGTCCGCCGTGTTGTCGCACTACCTGACGCACCGCGTGGGTATGCGGCAGGCGGTGAGGCAGTGAAGAAATGTCGAATGAGGAAGGCAGAATGTCGAAAGGAGAGGCGATCAACGGATTGTATTTTTTCGACATTCTGCCTTCGACATTCGACATTTCCGGCCACAATCCCTCAACCATCAACCATTAGCCTCCCATGAACGCCTGGCTCGCCACTCACTTTTTCAATTCGACGCTGGTCGTGGCCGGTGCGTCGCTGGTGGCGGTGCCGATTGTCATTCACCTCATCAATCGCATGCGGTTCCGGCGGGTGCGGTTTGCGGCGATGGAGTTTCTGCTGCAAAGCCAGCAACGCAATCGACGGCGGTTGCTGCTCGAACAGATGCTGCTGTTGCTGGCCCGCGTGGCGATGGTCTTCCTGATCATGCTGCTGATCGCGCGGCTGATTCTCGATCCGCAGCAGATGTCGCTGTTTCGTGGGGCCAAAGCCCATCATGTGGTGCTCCTCGATGACAGCGGTTCCATGCGCGAACGCTGGGGCGAAACCACGGCGTACAAGGAAGCACTCAGCGTCGTCAATCAACTGCTGTCCGAAGGGGCATTGCGGCCCGACACGCAGACGTTTTCACTGATGTTGCTGTCCCGTCCTGAGCAGCCGTTTGTGTCGCAGCGGGATGTGAACGATGCCTTCGTGATGGAAATGCGGTCGAAACTCGAACCGGATATTTTTCAGCCGACGCATCAGGGATTGGATCTGCTCGCCGGTCTGCGGCAGGCAAAACAGTTCCTCTCCGAAGAAAAAGGGACCGTGCAGCACTTGCACATTCTCTCGGATTATCGGGAGCGCGACTGGAAAGATCAGAAGGCGATTGCGGGGGCGATTGGCGATCTCACCACGGCGGGGGTGACGGTGAACCTCGTGAAGACGGTGCCCAAGCGGCAGGCGAATCTCGCCGTCACGGAGCTCAGCGGCGCGGTGCAGATCGCCGCGGCGGGAGTGCCGTTGCGATTGAAAGTCGGCGTCACCAATTACGGCGAGCAAGCGGTGAAAGACGTCCGCGTCGCACTCAGTGACGACGGCGTCAAGCTGCCGGTGAGTGCGGTGTTCGACAAGATCGATCCCAACGAAACGGCGTTCCATGAAGTCGATATCCGGCTCATCACGCCGCAGGTGCACCGTCTGGCGGCGACACTCGATGCCGACGTGCTCGCGGAAGACAACCAGCGTTTTCTCGCCGTGGATGTGTCGTCGACGATTCCCGTATTGATTCTCGACGGTGACCCCGAGGGAGATGCCGCGAGTTATCTGGCCGATGCCCTCGCCGCGGACCCGGCGAGTACCGGTGTGGCGATCACACTGGACAATGCCGATTCACTGCGACGGCGGGCGCTCGATGAGTTCCGTGTCATCTACCTGTTGAATGTGCCGACGTTGGCCCCCGACGCCGTCGCGCCGCTGGAAGCGTATGTCCGCGCTGGTGGCGGACTCGTCTGGTTCGTGGGCGATCTCGTCCGCCCAGTCCATTACAACGAAGCGTTGTACCAAGAGGGCAAAGGGCTCTTTCCGTTGCCGTTGGCGCTGAATGCGGAAGAGCTGGTGGCCGATCCGACTTCGACCGAAGCCGATCTGGTGCCGTCGCCGCATCCGTTGTTCGCGGTGTTGACGGGGGACGACAACCCGTTTCTCGCGGGGGTGCATGTGCAGCGCTATTTCCCGCCATTAGCCGACTGGGTGCGGGATGATGCCCGCCGCGGAGATGCGACGCGGACGCTGGCGTCGCTGCGGAATCGTTCGCCACTGGTGGTCGAGCGCGAGTTCGGCAGCGGCCGCGTGGTTGTCGGCCTGTCGACAGCGAATCCGGTGTGGAACGACTGGGCGCGGAATCCGAGTTACGTCGTGTTTCAACTCGACCTGTTGAAATACATCGCCCGGCGGGACCGTGGTCTCCCCCTGCGGACCGTCGGCGAACCGATTCAACTGGCGCTCGATCCTTCGCAGTACACCGAGCAAGTGGAAATCACCGCCCCGTCCAGCGAAGGGGCCCGCACCTCGCGACTGCAAGCGGCTCCCGAGACCACGCCAGAAGGCACACCGCCCGCCGAGGCGTCCTTGCGATTGGCGGCGACCTTCCGTGAGACCGATGAACCGGGGATTTATCAGGTGCGGCTGCTGAACCAGGCGCAGCAGGCCGAGGAAAAGATTCTCGCCTACAATGCCCCGGTTTCCGAAAGCGATCTCGATCTGGCGACCACCGACAATCTCCGCAAACGGCTCACCGACGCCGGGGAAGTCCGCATTCAGGAACCGGGCCAGTTCCAATGGCTGCAAGGCGAAGAAGCCGGCTCCGAAATCCGCGCGTGGTTACTGTGGGCCCTGCTGGGATTGTTCCTGTTTGAGCAATGGTTCGCGTACCGTTTGAGTTATCATCCACCGATGAAGAAAACGCCGATGGCGGGGTTGGCACTGATGAAAGTGTGAGTTGAGGATTCACTGATTTTGAAATAAGCACACCAATGGTCCCTTCTCCCCCGTCTGCGGGGGAGAAGGTGGCCGAAGGCCGGATGAGGGGGTGAACGCTTCAAGACGCCCCCTCACCCTAACCCTCTCCCCCGCGGACGGGGGAGAGGGGACCGGAAAATTGCGACTACTGACAACGGACCACTGACCTCCATGTTCCACACCTTCCTATTCACGCACGCTCTCCTTGCGGTGGAAACCGCGGGGTCGCTGACTGCGCGCGAATGGGATTGGCCGGAGTCGCCGCTGGGCTGGCTGCTCCTCATCGGTGGGACGGCCGCCGTGGTGGTGTGGGTCGTATGGATGTATCGCCGCGATACCGTCGACGTCGCACCGGTCTGGCGGTACTGGCTGATGGGGCTGCGACTGGCCGCGCTGTTGACCTTGCTGCTGATCGCGCTGAACCCGCAGGATCGGACCCAGCGGACGGCGTTTCGACCCTCGCGCGTCGCCGTGGTGATGGACACGTCCCTCTCAATGCGGCATCCGGCCGAAGCGGCTCCACCCGGCGGTGGCACTACGGACGCCGCCAGCCGGGCAGAGGCGATCCGGAAGTTGCTGGTGTCCACACCGCTGCTCGATCAATTGCAGCGCGATCATGAAGTCAGCCTGTTCACGTTCGATTCCGCCCTTGCCGGGCCACATCGGGTTTACCCCCTGAAGAGCGGCACGCCCGTATCAACTACGACACCGGCTCCCGAAGTCGATTGGGCCACGGTCCTGCAACCGCGCGGACTGGAAACCCGGCTGGGGGAAGCGCTCGGCGAATTGATCCGGCAATCGGCGGGACGGACCTTGTCCGGCATCGTTGTCATCACCGACGGCGGCAACAACGCGGGAATCGATATCACCACCGCGCATGATCGGGCCGTCGCCGCCAAGACACGTCTCGTCACCGTCGGCGTCGGCGGGACCGAGCAACCGCTCAATCTGCAAGTGGCGGACATTCAATCGCCCACCGATGTGCAACTCGGCGACAAGTTCGAGATCACCGCGTTTTTGCAGGCGCAGGGGCTGGCCGGTCGGGAAGTGACGGCGACGTTGTGGTCCAAACCGGAGGACGGCGACACCCCGGTGCAGGTCGCCGAGCAGACGCTGACGCTCCCCGCGGATGGTGTCCCCGCTGAGGTCAAATTCCCGCTTCAACCCACGGCGGTCGGCGGTTGGGATTATGTCGTCCGTGTGCAGCCGACGGTGAAGGTCTCCGAGTTCAACGCACAGGACAACGAGCAGACCGTGGCGGTGCAGGTCTTCGATCGTCCGACCAAGGTGCTGTTGCTCGCCGGTGGACCGATGCGCGATTATCAGTTCGTTCGCAACATGCTGTTCCGGCACAAGGCGATTGATGTCGATGTCGTGCTGCAAACCGCCGAGGTCGGCACGAGTCAGGAATCGAACAACCTGTTGCTGCAATTTCCGGCCGAGCGGGAGAAGCTGTTTGAATACGATGTGATCGTGGCGTTCGATCCCGACTGGCGGTTGATCCCGGCGGAAGCGATCGAGTTGCTGCAGGACTGGGTCTATCAGGAAGCGGGCGGACTGATTCTGATCGCGGGGGACGTCAACACGGTGCAACTCGCCGCGGCGGGGGAACAGCCGACGCCCGTGCAGGAGCAGTTGGAACCGCTGAAAGAACTCTACCCGGTGGTGCTCAGCACGTTCGCGGCGGAGATGCGGTTCGATCAGGATTCGAGTCAACCGTGGCCGCTGGAGTTCTCGCCGGAAGGCCAGCGCGCGGAAGCCTTGCAATTGACCGATGAACCGACGTCATCTCTCGCACGGTGGAAAGAGTTTCCCGGCTTCTACCGCTGTTATTCGACCAGTGGCGCGAAAGCCGGGGCGACCGTGCTCGCGCGGTTTACCGACCCGCGCTCCCAGAATGAGTTCGGCTTTCCCGTTCTCGCGGCGGAACAGTTTTACGGACAAGGCCGGGTGCTTTACTTCGGCAGTGGTGAGTTCTGGCGGCTGCGGTCGGTCAGCGACGAAGACTATGACCGGTTGTGGATCAAAGCGATCCGCAACGTCGGGCAAGGTCGCACCAAGCGGGGCACCAAACGAGGCGTCCTGCTGCCGGAAGTCCGCAAGCTCACGCTGGGACAAACGGCCCGGTTGCGAGCGAGATTGCTCGATGCGCAGTTCCAGCCATTGACGATGGATTCGGTCACACTCGAAGTGTTCGATCCGCAAGGGAAGCCCCTCGTCCCGGCGCCGCGGTTACGGCGTGATGAAGCCCGCGCCGGCGAGTTTGTCGGCGACTTCCGGGTCAGTCTGCCGGGGGTCTACCGGCTGGAACTTCCCGTCCCGGAATCCAGCGATCAGCTCACCGACACCTTGACCGTGTCCCTGCCGAAGCTGGAAGATCAGGATGTGCGACAAAACGTGACGCTGCTGCGGGATCTGGTCCGCGACACCGGCGGCGATTACATCCCCCTCACGGAAGCCGCCACGAAGTTACCAGGGCTGTTGCCGAACCGCGGGGAACCATTCACGATCGATGAACGTCTAAGAACGTTATGGGACCGCGACTGGGTGATGTACCTGTTGGTGACGCTGCTGGGGCTGGAATGGCTGACGCGGAAATTGTTAAAGCTGGCGTGATCTGAAATGGAGGGTGGGCTGTGCCCACCATAATGGATGGTGAATTGTTGGGCACAGCCTACCCTACAAGACTCGCATAGAGAAGTGAGAAGGATTGCAAATTGAGAATTGCAAAATGCAAATTGCAAAATGGGAAAGCCGGATCTCAGGTCGGCCGCTGTGAATTTTGATCAATTTGCAATTTGCACTTTTCAATTCTCATTTTGTAATCCCTTCCATCCAAGATGTTTGCCATGAGAGACTGACGTTCCTTTCGCTTGACCAGAGGTAAAGAAGCGACATGCCCGCTGAATGGACGAAGGCTCTGCCGCCGGAAGTGGTGCGTCGGTTAGACGGACTGCGGGGGGCGATTCGTCGGTACGTGTTGTGGGAAGGGATCGCCGCGGTTGTCGTTGTCATCGGGGCGTTGTTCTGGGGCAGCTTTCTCGTCGACACGGCCTACTTCCTCGCCAGCCGGCTGGAAATTCCGCGCTGGGCCCGGGCAGGGTTCCTGATTGCCACGCTCGCCACGCTCGCCGCCGTCGCCGTGTTGTGGCTTGGCTTCCGTCTGTTCCGCTCACTCCGCAGCCGGGCTCTGGCACTGGTGATCGAACGGCGGTTTCCCTCACTGGGCGATCGGCTCATCACCGCGGTGGAAGCCGCCGAGGGAACAATTGCTCCGGGGACGGGTTTGCACCAGGCGATGCTCGAACGGACATTGACCGAAGCCGCCCAGCAACTCGAACGGGTCGATCTGATGCAGGTCTTCGATCCCCGGCCGTTCCGACGGACGGTGATTCTTGCCGTAGTGCTTTTCGTGTCCATCCTTGGTCTTGCGGTCGTCGATTCCGCGGCGATGGAACGCTGGGTGTCGGGGTACCTCGAACTGCAACCGAGTTACTGGCCGCGCGAAACCGTGCTTGAAGTGAAGGTCCTGACCCAGCCGGGCGACCGCATCCGCTCGTTCCGTGACGGCGTCTACCGTCATCCGCGCGGCGGCGAACTCGCGCTGCTGGTGAATGTCGCCGAGGGAAAAAAGCGTCCCGATCGCGTCCGGCTCGATTACCGGATGCCGGGCGGCGGCATCAAGCGCGTGTACCTCACCGCGGCGGGCGAGCAACCGTTCCAGCAGGTTTTCCCGGCACTGCTCGACAGCCTCGAAATCTGGGTCAGCGGCGGCGATTACGCCTCCCTCGCCCCGGTGCGGGTCGATGTGGTCGATCCGCCGAAGCTCGACAGTCTGCTCGTCGATGTCCTCTATCCGCAATACACCGGGTTGAATCGCATGGGCGACAACGGCCAAGCCGCGCGGACCGAAATGGCCATCGAAGGAGCATCGTGGTCCTTGCCGCTTGGCAGCGATGCCGTGCTGCGGGGGCGGACTAACAA
The DNA here is from genome assembly GCA_041753475.1 of Planctomycetaceae bacterium. Taxonomy (GTDB): domain Bacteria; phylum Planctomycetota; class Planctomycetia; order Planctomycetales; family Planctomycetaceae; genus DSVQ01. Next base: position 15,929 of record JBGSUN010000050.1, read on the forward strand.
ACCGCTACGATCGGTGCGCATGGAAATCGAAGCCGGGATCGAACGCTTTGAAATCCTGCTGGGAGCCCAGACACCGATCGATGCTACGGAATCGACCGCGAACGCTTCCACGGATGCGGCGTCGGTCACCTTGAGAGCGCGCGAGGGTCAACCGCAGCGTCAGGTGGACTGGAAAGCGACCGGGTTACAACCGTGGTTGAGTTCCGACCGCAAAGAGTTCGCCGTGCCGCTCTTGTTGCGAGCCGACGGAACGGAAGCGTTGACGGCGGCGGTGATCGCCGCGGCGGATGGAACCGCGGCACTCCCGCCAGCGTTGCCATGGCCCGCCGATGCGCTGGTCCGGTTGACACTGGAAGACGCGGATGGCATTGCCAGTCCCGAACCGACACGGCTCACGCTCACCGGCATCGTCGATCAACCGCCGGTGGTCGAACTGGAGCTGCGGGGCATCGGGAATTCGATCACCCGCATGGCCCGCATCCCGGTCGCCGGGCTCATCCGGGATGACTACGGGGTCGCGAAAGTCCGATTTGAATACCAGATCGATGCGGCGCCCGAGTGGCAACCGCAGGATCTGCTGCGGCCGCCGACCGACATCGTCCGCGAGTTCACGCTTTCCCGCACGGAGAGCGAACAATTTGAACGCTTCGATGTCCTTCCATTGGATTTATCGGTCAAACAGAAGCTGGCGCTCACGGTGATCGCGGAAGACGCCGACGATTGGAAAGGACCCAATTCACAACGCAGCCAGAAATTCCTGTTCACCATCGTCTCGGTGGAAGAATTGCTGTCGCTGATTTACGACAAGGAATTGAATCTCCGGCGACGGTTTGAACAGATCATCACCGAACTGAAGGAACTGCACAAAGACCTCGATTTGCATCACGGCAAGACGCAGGAACTGCTGCGACTGCGGACGGCCGATGCCCCGGCGACGGCGGAAGACCGGCGGCAAATCCCGTTGCAAATTGCGGCCTGCGGCGAGCGGTCGCTGCTGGCGATCCGAAAATCCGCAGGCGAAATGGCGTCGATCGAAGCGGCTTTCAAGGAGATTCGGGAAGAACTCGTCAACAACTCGGCGGAAACCCCGCAGGATATGGAACGGCTGCAATCCAAGATTCTCGACCCATTGGCCCGCGTTAATGAGCAGGATTTTCCGTCCGCCGACCGCGTGTTGGGGTTATTTAAGTTAGCGAATGACCAGGGCCGCGACCCGTTGTCGGAGATTGATTCGGCGAAACAAGAATTGGCCGGATTGATCGATCGGCTGGAACGAATCTTGCTTGAGATCAAGAAACGAGCGACAATTCAGGAACTGGTGGAGATGTTGAAATCCACGAAGTCGGAACTGGATGGAATTATTGACGACACGAAGACGCAGCGGAAACGGAATGCGCTGCGGCTGTTAGATGAGTAACCCGGCACTCAGGGACGCCGTTGCAGATGAACGGCGGCACAGGCCTCGCAATGCACCTCGGCCTCGTCAGAACGGCTCTCCTTTGGCTGTTGCTCGCTGGTCTTGCAGACACTGCCTCTCTTTCAAGCACGGTTTCCGCTGAGGAGCCCGCCGTTGTTGAAACGCCAACGGAACCGGCTTCCCCGGCGACTCCGTTGCCCTCGCGTCAGGAAGCCGTCGCGCTGCGCTACGCGCGCTTCGAGAATTCGCTCAATCAACTGGCAGAGCACCTCCGCAAGACCGACCCCGACCGGGCCAATCTCCTGTTCCGCGCCATCGGCAAGAGCAAGGAAGGCCGGATCTCCGACCAGTTGAAGCAAGTCGTCGATCTCCTGAAGAAGGAGCAACTCGGCGATGCGCTGGACGGCCAGCAGTCCGCGGTCGAGCAGATGCTCCTCGTTTTGCAGCTTCTCCAAAGCGAAGACCGCAAGGACGAAATCGAACGGGAACGGCAACGCATCGCCGGCCTGATCAAAGACGTCGACAAGCTGGTCCTCAAGCAGACCGATGTCCGAGCCGCCACCGAACGCAACAGCAACGCCGAGAACTTGAAGGACAAGCAACAACAGATTTCCGACGCCACGCAGAAAGTCCTCGACAAAATCGATCAGCAGGACGCCGAGCGCAACGGAAAATCAAGCGACTCCGCGGGTAAATCAAAGTCGACACCGCAGCCCGCGAACAAAGAGGGCGACGATCCGAAAGATCCGCTGAAGGACAAGGACGATGCCTCCCCTTCGCCGGAGGAAGATGGGTCCAAGCCATCCGACGCATCGAAAGACGGTTCGTCCGGCAAGAGTAAGCCCAAAGATCCGAAGCCGGGTGACAATCCGAAGTCGAAGGATGATCCGTCGAAGAAGGACGACCCAAACAAGACCGACGACGGCAAGAAGCCCGAGGAGAAGGATCCCAAAGACCCCGACGGCGAGAAGTCGGACGGTTCGTCCAAAGGCAAGCCGAACGATTCCGGCAAGAAGCCGCCGAAGTCGAAACCGAAATCCAAGCCGATGCCGGGCGATGGGCAGCCTCCCATGGAGGATCAGCCGATGCCCCCGAACAGTGGCGACGAACCAGAATCGCCGCAGCAGTCACCGCCATCGGAGCAGGAACAACAACGCCAGCCAGAGCGCACGGCCGGTCGGCAAGAACTCGAACAAGCCCGCAAGGAGATGGAAAACGCCATCGAGGAACTTAAGAAGAAGAGCGGCAAGGCGTCCGAGAAGCAGGACGAAGCCCTCGCCGATCTTTTGAAAGCCAAAGAGCGCCTGGAAGAAATCCTCCGGCAGCTCCGCGAAGAAGAAAAGGAAATGGTCCTCGCCGCGCTGGAAGCCCGGTTGCGGGACATGCTCGGAAGGCAGATCACGGTTCTGAATGGCACCGTGGGCCTCGCCGCGGTACCGGAAGCCCAGCGGACGGACAAGCATCGCAACCGTGCGGTGGAACTCGCCCGCAATGAAGACGAAATCGCCGTCCTCGCGGCCAAGGTGCTTACACTGTTGAAGGAAGAAGGCTCGTCAATCGCCTTTCCCGAAGCCCTCGTGCAATTGCGTGATGACATGCTCACCGTTACCCGGCGGCTGGAGCGCGTCGATGTGGGCGAATTGACTGTGGGCATCGAAAAGGACATTGTCGAATCGCTGGAAGAGATCCTCGAAGCCTTGCAGAAAGAACTCGAAAAGGCCAAGGACAAGAAACAACAGCCGCCACAGCAGCAGCAATCACAGCAACAGCAGGAACAAGGGCTGGTCGACATTCTCTCGGAACTGAAGATGCTGCGATCGCTGCAATACCGAGTCAATCGCCGGACGAAACAACTCGGCCGGATGATCGAAGGGGAACAGGCGAGCGATCCCGACCTCCGTCAGCAATTGCAGGGGCTCTCCCAACGACAGGCGAAGATTCAACAATCCACGTACAATCTGGCGATCGGAAGAAACAAGTGACCGATTGCCTCCGGGTCATCGGGTAGAAAGTCGCACCCATGCGTGCTCTCGCGACGATTCTGTGCTGGGGACTGCTGGGCCAATTGGTTCAAGCCGAGGATGTTCTCTTCGCCCCCCACCCGGCGGCCACGGTGCGGGATCAAGTCCTGGGTGGACTGCGGGCCGCGAATGTGCCCGAAGGGGTCCTGGCCACGGTGACCGCCTGGTGGATCGACGCCAGTGGCAACGTCTCGCCGGAGCAGACGCTGCAGCTCGCGATGAAATCGTGGGCAGAAGTCGACGCCGGGCTGAAGGACGCCCTCACGCTCGAAGACCTCAGCGACCCGGCGTCCGCCGCCAAAGTCCGGGTTGTTATCGAGACCGCGATTTCGGATTCTTACCGACAGGCCAACCTGCGGTCCTACTTCGGCCGCGCGTTCGCCGAACAGCGGTTGTTCGATGAAGCCCTCGAACAGTTCAAAGTGGTCGACGTCGCCCAGACCATCGACCCGGCGGCCACGTTGTTCTACAAAGCCGCGGCGGCCCAATCGCTGCTGGAAATGGAACTCGCGACCCAGGCACTCAACGCTTTGTTGAAGAACACCCAGGCTGTCCCCGCGCGCTACAAGACCACCGCGGAATTGATGCTGGCGGAACTGGAAGGACTCGAAGAAAAGCCGTTGGACAATGTCGCCCGGCTGATGTCTGATTCCGAACGGCGGCTGGATCTTGGCCGCTCCGGGGAACAAGTCCAGGGTGTGCAGGAACGGATCATTTCTACGCTCGACGAGCTCATCAAGCGGATTGAAGCCCAGGGCGGCGGCGGTGGGGGTGGGAACGGCCAGAGCCAGGGCGATCCGTCCAACCCGGCTCAAGACAGCACCGTGAAAGGTTCCACCGCACCCGGTGAAGTCGACAAGAAAAAATTCAGCAAGGAAGGCCAGTGGGGCAACCTTCCTGAAAAGAAGCAGGCCGAGGCCAAGAATCTCATCAACCGCAATTATCCCTCGAACTACCGGCAGGCGGTTGAATCGTACTTCAAGAAACTCTCCGGCCGCCCCGCCGCCCCGGGGAAATGATCTCATTAGTCTGGTCTCAGGATGTAGGGTGGGCTGTGCCCGCCAATCCTTCAACAAACGTGGTGGGCACAGCCCACCCTACAGGAAAGTAGGTCGGTGTGATTGGATTGTTGATCGGGATGTTGCTCGCCGCCGGGGAGGCCCCGCAGGTGGACGTAGTCACTCTCGAAGGACGCAGCACGACAGGGACGTTGTCCGTGCTGTCCTCACAAGGGGTCACAGTCGAAACGACAACGGGGCCGGTGCAAATTGCGGCGAGTGAACTTCTGGAGATCCGCTGTCCGGACGCCCGTCCGCTGCCCACTGATCCTGCGGTTCCGTTGCTCTCCGTGCGTTGGCAATCGGGAGCTGTCAGCACGGCGCATGCCATCGTGCTGACCGGAACGAAAGCCACCCTTCAGCACCCGGCCCTCGGCGAGATCCCTCTGCCGCGGGATGCGCTGCGCAGCATCCGCTTTGGTGCCGATGATGCCGTGGTCCGCGAAGCCTGGAAACAATTGCACGAGCGGACCACCAAGAAAGATTTTCTAGTTGTTCGCAAAGGCGATGTCCTCGATCATCTCGACGGCGTGGCGGGATCCATCGACGCCAAGGAAGTCCGCTTCCGTCTCGATGGCGAAGACGTCACGGTCAAACGGGAAAAAGTCTACGGCATCATCTACGCCCGCCGTGAAGACTCTGCGAAGTTCACCACCCGCGTCGATCTCGCCGGGGGTGACACGCTGCTGGTGAAAGACGTCCAATGGACCGGTGAAGCGTGGCAGTTCACGATTCCCGGTCTGGCACCGATCAAAGCCCCGGCGACCGCCGTGCAAGCGCTCGACTTCAGCATCAGCAAATTCCTGTACCTTTCGGCGACGGAACCGCGTGACATCCGTTACACGCCGTTCTTCGACGACTTCACGTTTGAAGTGCAGCGCGACCGCGATTTCGATGGCCGGCCGCTACGGGTGGGAGAACGAACCTTTGCCCGCGGGTTGGCGGTCCACTCGAAGACGGTGCTCAAATACCGACTTGGCGGCGACTACCGGTACTTCAAATCGATCGTCGGTCTCGATCCGAAGCTGCCGCTCGGGGCGTACTACGGTGACGCTCACGTCACCATCCGCGGCGACGACAAGGTGTTATACGACGGCGATTTCATCTCCGGTCAAGCCTCGGAAGCGCTCGAATTACCGGTGACGGGGGTGATCGAACTGGAAATCCTCGTCGATTTCGGCCGCGACAAATGGGACTTGGGCGACCGCGTCCATTTCGGTGATGCGAAGGTGGTAAAATGAGACTCTTCGCACGACCAATTTTGCATCCGGTCCCCTCGCCCCCGTCCGCGGGGGAGAGGGTTAGGGTGAGGGGGTCTGTGGGGCAGGAGCACCTGATGTGCGAAACTCCCCACCACCGCATCACTCCTTTTCGTAGCGGCGACAGTTCATTGCATCGGGAGCACGTGCTGCCCGTTCGCCCCCACACCCCAGCCCTCTCCCCCCCGGACGGGGGCGAGGGGGCAGTAGGGTTTGCCACGAAGACTCGGCAAACCCTACTGTGTGTCATCGGATTATTGATCGCCTCGGCTGTTCAACTCTTCGCCGCCGATCCCTCCGTTCTCGAAGCCGAACAAGCCCGCGTGGCGATGATTGAGCGCGTGGCACCGTCCGTGGTGGCGATCTTCGCGTCCTCGGGCAACGGCGGCGGCTCCGGCGTGCTCATTACTCCCGACGGGTATGCCCTGTCGAACTTCCACGTCACCAGCGGTTCCGGCACGTTCATGAAGTGCGGCCTGAATGACGGCAAACTTTATGACGCGGTCATCGTCGGCATTGATCCCACCGGCGACGTCGCCCTCATCAAAATGCTCGGCCGTGACGATTTCCCCGCCGCCACGATGGGGGACAGCGACACGGTCCAACCCGGCGACTGGGTTTTTGCGATGGGCAACCCATTCCTGCTGGCGACCGATTTTTCGCCGACCGTCACCGCGGGCATTGTCAGCGGTGTCCGACGTTATCAGTATCCCGCCGGCACGATTCTCGAATACACCGACTGCATCCAGACCGATGCCTCGATCAACCCGGGCAACTCGGGCGGTCCGCTGTTCAATGCCACCGGTCAACTCGTGGGCATCAACGGCCGCGGTTCGTTTGAAAAGCGCGGCCGGGTCAACGTCGGCGCGGGGTATGCCATCTCGATCAACCAGATCAAACATTTTCTCGACGGTCTCCGCGGCGGTCGCATCGTCGATCACGCCACGCTGGGGGCCATCGTCAGTTCCGGTGTTGACCGGGAAGTGGTTGTGGACGAAGTTCTCGAACAATCGTCGGCGTATCGTCGCGGCCTGCGCGAAGGGGACGAGATTGTTTCCTTCGCCGGGCGGCCGATTGGCAGCGTGAATCAGTTCAAGAATGTGCTCGGCATCTATCCCGATGGCTGGACGATCCCACTGGTTTATCGTCGCGAAGGAAAACGGCAAGAGGCGCTGGTGGAGTTGCGAAGCCTGCATCGGGCGTCGGAGTTGCTCGCGAAACCGAAGGGACCGGAAGGGCCGCGACCGCCTCAAAAGCCGCCGGGTGATCCGAAGAAGAAGCCCGAACCAAAGCCGCAGCCCGATGACGCCCCGCATCCCCCCGGCGGTCCGGAGAAAGAAGCCGAGGTCCCGGAACAGTGGAAACATCTCTTCGAAGAGAAGCCGGGGTATGCGAACTACTACTTCAATCAGTTGGAACAGAAGCGGGTTCTGACGGGATTAAGCGAGTTCACATCACTGTCCGCCTTGACGGGCCGGTGGAAATTTGCCGGGCAAACCGCGGACAACAAACCGTTCGTGGTGACACTCGCCGACGCCGGCTTGGGAATGACGATCGGTGAAAACCAAGTCTACTTTCATCCGCTCGACAACGCCGAACCGCAGGATGAACCGCCCAACACCGGCGGGTTACTGATCGCGTTGCATCACTTCAAACAGCTTGTGACCACGGGGCCGTCGGCGTTCAGCATTGTGTCCTACATCGGCAGCCAACCGCTCAATGGCCGCGGACCAACGGTCGACGTGCTGGCGACGCAATCCGGTATCGTGCAGACACGGTGGTACTTCCATCGTCAGGAAGGCCGGTTGCTGGGTTGGGATTCGAGCCTGGCGAACGATGTTGATCCGTGCTCGGTCCGCATTGAAAGCACCGCCGAATTCGATGGCCGCCGGTGCCTGGAGACGTGGACCGTGAAGCACGGTGATCGGGTCTTCGGCACTTTTCGGAATACGACTGTGGAGTTGCAGTCGGCCAAATGAGACGAGAAATTAGTAGGGCCGCTTGCGGTTCATCCGCTCATCACGCGGAGCGTGATGGCTACTATGGTGGCCATCACGCTCCGCGTGATGAGCGGCGCGTTTGACACGCTTCTGCATCACAATCGCCTCGAAAGCCCTTCCGCGAATGAATCGCCTGCTTAAAATACTCCTCTGCGGATTCACACTTGCCACAACGATCGTGGTCGAGACCCGCGCTCAATCGACCGGCGAGACCATTGCCGCTGTCTCGCCGAAGGTCGTCAAAATCTTCGGGGCCGGTGGTCGCAAGAACCTCTACGCTTACGGCTCAGGCTTTCTCGTCTCCGCGGAAGGCCACATTGTGACGGTGTGGAGTCACATTCTCGACGGCGACAGCGTGACCGTGGTGCTGCATGACGGTCAACGTTACGAAGGCCGCGTCGTCGGAGCGGAACCCACACTCGATATGGCCGTGCTGAAGATCGAAGCGGAAGGCCTGCCGTTTTTTGATCTGACGCAACCGTCCCCCACGGTGAGCCCCGGTGCCCGCGTGCTGGCTTTCAGCAACGTGTTCAAAGTCGCGACGGGAGATGAACCGGTGTCAGTCGTACACGGAGTGATTTCCGCCCAGACCACGCTGTCCGCCCGCCGCGGCGTGTTCGACGCCCCGTACAGCGGCCCCGTGTATGTGGTCGACGCCATCACGAACAACTCCGGCGCCGCGGGTGGGGTCCTCACCACGCGCACCGGGCAACTCGTGGGCATGCTTGGCAAAGAACTGAAGAACAACACCACGCACACGTGGCTCAACTACGTCGTCCCCATCAACCAGTTGCGAACCCCGATCACCGAGATTCAAACGGGCAAATTCGCCCCTCGAAAAACTGAAGAGGAAGACGACAAATCGCCCGGTTCACCGCGGCGGTATTCCCCGCGCGACTTCGGCATCGTGATGATTCCCGACGTGGTGACGAAAACCCCGGCGTATGTCGACCGCGTGATTCCCGGTTCCGCCGCGGCTGAGGCAGGCGTGATGACGGACGATCTGATTCTCTTTGTCGGCGAACATCTCGTGTCATCCTATCGGGCCCTGCGGGATGAACTCGGTCTATTGGAAGCCGGCGACCGTGTGAAAATCGTCGTCCGCCGGGGCGATCAGCTCGTCACCTTCGAGTTCACCGCCCCACGGAAAAATATCGAACCGTAATCCCGTAGGTCAGGCTCCCGCCTGACGTCTTTGGTACAGCGCTGCATGGAAAGATGTCAGGCGGGAGCCTGACCTACGGGGAGAAAACACGCCGCTATGAAATCGTTCGTCGCTATTGCTATTTGCTTGACCGCGCTCACGTCCCTGCATGCCGCGCCGGATGCGAAGCTCGAAGCTCTCGAGGAACAGGCTTTCAAGGAAGCCGCGGCGGTGGTGGCCCCATCCGTGGTGCGCATCGAAACCGTCGGCGGGCTCGATCAACTCAGCCCGGGACTCACCGCGGGGGGAACAACCTCCGGCGTGATCGTCACCGCGGACGGTTACATCGTCTCGAGCGCCTTCCATTTCGCTTCGAAACCGTCCTCGATACTCGTCACGCTGGCCGACACGCGCCGGTTCCCGGCCCGGCTGATTGCGACGGACCGTCAGCGGATGATCACGCTGATGAAGATCGACGCCGATGGCTTGCCGGTGCCGAAAGTCTCGCCGCGGGATGGGTTCAAAGTGGGTCAATGGTCGCTGGCTTTGGGACGAACGTTTGACAGCGATGTGCCGAGTATTTCGATCGGGATTGTCAGTGCGGTCAATCGCATCTGGGGCAAAGCCGTGCAGACCGATGCGAAGGTGTCGCCCGTGAATTATGGTGGCCCGCTGGTCGATGTGCAGGGCCGGGTGATGGGGGTGCTGGTGCCGTTGTCGCCGCAATCCACGGGGGAAACCGCGGGCGTGGAATGGTACGACTCGGGGATCGGGTTCGCGGTGCCTCTCGAAGATACGTTGGCCGTGCTGGATCGCATGAAAGCGGGCGATGATCTGCTGCCGGGTTTGTTCGGCGTGACGTTTCAAGGACGCGACAATGCCGGGTCGGCTCCGGTGCTGGATCGCGTGCGGTTCGCTTCGCCCGCCGAAAAAGCCGGGCTGAAAAAGGGGGACCGCATTGTCGCGGTTGACGGCCGCCCGGTGCAGTTTGTCGCCGAGTTACGATCGATCCTCGGTCGGAAATATGCCGGAGACGAGATCGCCTTCACCGCGCAGCGCGGCGAGCAGAAGCTCGATGTGAAGCTGACCCTCGTCGAAAAAATCCCGCCGTTTGAACCGGCCTATTTCGGCATCCTGCCGCAACGTTCAGGGGAGGGTGCCATGGTGCGGATTGTCCTTCCCGACAGCCCCGCCGAACGCGCCGGATTGAAGCCAAAGGATCAGATCACCGCGTGGAACAACGAACCGGTCACAACAGCGAAAGAACTCGGGGAGCGAGTGAGCCGTCAACGACCGGGTGAATCCGCGTCCGTGACCGTGGTGCGCGATGGCAAGCCCGAAACCTTGACCGTGAAACTTACGGGTCATCCGGAAACGGTGCCGACGCAACTCTCGTCGGATGTCGTGGCGACGGAAGCCCCCGCGGGTGAGGCGGTGAAGACGGGCCGCCTGTCTGAAACACTCGAAGGGCATGACCGCAAATATTGGATGTACGTTCCCGAGTCGTACCGCAAAGACCGGCCCGCGGGGTTGATGGTCTTCCTCCATCCGGGAGCCGATTCGATGGAATCGGCGGTGCTTCGCGCGTGGAAGCCCGAGTGTGAACGCCGCGGCGTCATCGTCGTCGCCCCACAATGCGACCGCCCGGCGGGATGGTCGCCGAACGATTTGGAGTTTGTGCAGGATTGCGTCGCCAAGGTGAAGGAAACGTACACGATCGCCGCGGATCGGGTGTTCGTCCATTCCATCGACAACGCCGTCCCCTTCGCCGCGGTCTACACGTTTCGCAACAAGGCCATGATCCGCGGTGCGGCACTCACCGGGGCGGCCCTCCGCGGCAACGCCCCGGAAAACGATCCCGACGAACGGTTGCAGTTCCACCTCTCGGCATCGCTTGCGGATAAGCAGGCCGCCGCGATCAAAGCGACCGCCGACATGCTGAAGAAAGCCCGTTTCCCGACGGTCTACACGACGTTCGCCCAAGCCACGGAAGGGTATCTGCCCGACTTGATGGTGGAAGAAGTCGCACGCTGGGCGGATGCGCTGGATCGGATTTGAAGGTGCGTCAGATGTCTCAGAAACATAGTTAGGCGAGTAGAAATCGTGAGCTACTACACTCGGGTCACTTTTGAGTTTTCTGACGAACCGCCGTCAGTCGACGATGATTGCGCTGCTGCGAGATCGTATCTCGAACCACAGAACATGTACGCCGTTGATAACGTGCTTGATGAATTTCCGGCGCGGCTGGAAAGAGGGCAGCACAGAATTCAACGGTCTCGTCGTGCAGGACGTCGAAGGCCTCATGACTAAGGTGTCCTCAGCCTTCCCCGGCATCCGGTTCTATGTTCGAGGCATGGGCGAAGAGTATGCAGACGTTTGGCTACGTCAGTTCGAAGGTGGGACCGTTGTCAATGCAATTGGCCCTTTCGAGGATGAGGTCGAAGTCGCGTAACCAGCGGCTGCAGTTGGCTGACGACGCCCGCGTTAGAGCGATTGTTCAGGGAGTCGGCAACAGAGACTTTTTATTGTAGGTACGCAAAATGTGTTCCGAAGTGCCGGTTTGACAGTTTCATCGGTAACGATTACAACGGGGTGGTGATGAAACGGGGGGACGTGCGGAGCGCGTCGCCGAAGACAAGGATGTCGCCGTGCTTTATGTTCGCTCGGTGCGCCGGAAGCTGCTGCTCAGCCTCGCGCTGGTCATGGCCATGCTCGTGCTGCAAGCGGCGGGTGGGCTCTCCGGATTGGTGTCTTATCGATCGGCCATTCAGGGGCTCGATCGCGTTCTCATGGGCGAACCCCGCCGCGCGGAAATTGTGACCGCCCTGGCATGGGCACTCGAACCCCTGATGTGGCCCGCTCTCAAAGGCGATCAGGGGCGGATGACCCGCCGCGTGGTGCTGGAACAGCGTCTGGCCGATGCAAGGAAAGCCGTCGGGGCGTATCTCCGGCAGTTGGAATTGAACCCACCGCGCCCGGATGTCCGGGTGACCAGCGAACAATTGCTGCGGGAGATCGATTATCAACTCTCGCAGTTGATCACGAAAGAACTCCCGCGCATCGATGACGTCGCCACGGAAGAAGCCGCGGTCGAACATCTGCGTCAGCAGTTATCGCAGTTGCAGTTGTCAGCGCTGCGCATTCCGAAATCCGACGTCAGCCTCGACAGCACGTTGGCCGAAGCCCGGTCGGCGTATCGGACTCACTTCTGGCTCGTCAGCCTCGCGATGGTCGCCGCCGTCGTGCTGTTCCTCGGCTTCATGCGGTGTGGGTATCTGTGGATTTTTGTCCCGATTCATAAACTGCATCAGGGAGCCTCACGGGTCGCACAGGGCGACTTCAGTTACCGCGTGCAGTTATCGGGACACGATGAAATCACGCAACTGGCCGAGAAATTCAATTCGATGACCGCCCGGTTTGAGGAAATCCGCGACCGGCTCGATGGTGAAGTCCGCGAACGGACCCGGCAGGCGCTGCGGTCCGAACGGCTGGCGGGCGTCGGTTTTCTTGCGGCGGGGGTGGCGCACGAAATCAACAACCCGCTCTCGGCGATTGCCATGGCGGCGGAATCGCTCGAAGGCCGCTTGCAGGAAGCGCAACTATCGGAAAGTGGGCTGTGTGCCGACGACCTGAGCGTGCTGCAACAGTATCTCAGCATGATCCAGCGAGAAGCCTTCCGTTGTCAGCAGATCACGCAACGGTTGCTCGATTTCTCCCGCGGCCAGGACGCCCCGCGTTCCCGGCATGATCTCACGAAGATCGTGACGGAAGTCCTCGACATGGTCGGTCACATGAGCCGATTCCGTGGCTACGAAATCATCTTCGATGATTCGCGCCCGGTCTATCTCGATGTGAGCGGTTCGGAGATCAAGCAAGTCGTCCTCAACATGGTGGCCAATGCCCTCGAAGCCATGGAAGGAACCGGCCGGTTGGAGATCGCGCTGATTGAGCGGGCCGATGAAGTGTTGATGACGTTCACAGACAACGGCTGCGGGATGACGCCGCATGTGCTGGAGAATTTGTTCGAGCCGTTTTTCACCGAGAAAAAGTCGGGCCGCGGAACGGGGTTGGGGTTATCAATCAGCCATCGCATCGTGACCGATCACGGCGGGCGGATCGAAGCGCTGAGTGATGGACCGGGCCACGGAAGTACGTTTGCGATTCATCTGCCGAGACGGGCCGCGGCGGTGTTGGGGATTGCGGCGTAAGGGGGATGACAAAAATTCCAACCCAATCAGCCAAAATCAGCGCGAAAATGGTCCCTTCTCCCCCGTCTGCGGGGGAGAAGGTGGC
>JBGSUN010000051.1:0-18073 GCA_041753475.1 Planctomycetaceae bacterium
AGCCCCGAATCCCCCACACGTGAGACAACATCCACTCGGACATGTTCGCTCCCCGGCCTGAAGTCCCTTGACGCAACTTCAAACCAGAGCGGCATGTCTGTCTCTTTTCAACCCAGGGACGCATTTCCCGGATGAGCCCAAACAAGCGGTCGGGTTTGTAAAAATGTGGGTCATGACAAGGTTGAGTTAACCGGTGGTGCCCGGCAAGTCCAATCAAAAGGCTCGGACGATTCTTACCGCGCAGGGGCGATTTTGCTTCTCACGGCGGGTTGAGCCGCAACTTCATGCACGGCAAAGAAGGGTCCGTTCGGATCGCCGAATGTAGCGACCGTGCTCGGCTCCTGTTCGACGCGCCAGATGCGTTTCTCTTCGTAATCGAGCCACATCGGACAAATGTTGAAACGGGCGGGACTGTAGTGCCAGCGCGGTCCTTGAGGTGTCTCGTGGGATTCGATCAAGAGTACGATTTCCGGATCCCAATCCGCGAAGAAGGCAAACAACGCGCAGTCGTAAGCCTCACCAGCGGGCGAATGGAAACTGTACAGCGGGCGTGTCAGCATCCGTAACTGCACTTCCGTTTTATTGTTCGTGCTATAGCCGGTAAAACGCTGGGCCACTTCTTTGAGTTGTGTGGCGCGCACGCGGGGGGTGTCGCCCGGAACAGGAGCATTTGGCACCAACTGAGGTTGAATGACGCGCTGCTGTGTCCAGGGACTTTTGGCGATCAACGTCTCAACCAAGGGCGAGACGGCGAGGGAATCGAATTCGTGGACGATCGTGCGGCGATCCGCATCGGCCTCATAGGACCAAATCGATCCTACGACTTCGGGGCGTCCCTTGTCCGTCCACACGTAAAACGCGCCGTGTGTCCCCTTCAAGCCGGAGGGATGCGTATAAATCTGGACGGGGTTCGGCACCAACTTCAGCACTTCTTCCGGACGATCTTGAGTCCGAAAGCGGTATTGCGCCGCAACACCGGAATAGAATTCCGTCCACAACTGGAGTTCGCGCTTCGCCTCCGGAATGGCCACCGGTTCTGCCGCATGCACGGTTGTCAGGCACCCGATCAGGAGGGTTGCCAGTGTCAAGAAGTCCGAGCAACGACCATCCAGAAACATCACGACCTTCCTTCGAGACAACGCAAACGGTCGACGAAGCCACATACAGACCGATTGTCTTTACGTTTGAGCCGAATGTCAATTGCGGGATCCGCGCGGTTCGACGAATGTTCTTCGGTTGCCCGAATCCCTGCATTGCGCATCACGCAGCCCGTCGGCGGGGTGTAGGCTGGGGATCGCTATCGCTCCCCGACGGGTGGCCCAGACGCTGTCTGCAGCGGCTGGGTTCACAAGAGGGCCGAGATCGATGGGAATTGATCGCTGAGATCGCCTTCCTCGTGTAAACCCAGACGCCCCAAGTGGCGTTGGGCCACCCGCCGAGAAGCGACTCGCGTCAACGGACGACAGTCGTCGCTGGATCTATAATCGACCGTCAGCCGCAGGTAAATCACGACCGCGCTCTGACGGTCGAAGAGGCATAATCTGGCGTCCGGGGTCATTTTTCCCCCAAGATTTGCCTGCGGGCAGCGAATCACCCAGCGACGTGAACAACACCCAGAGACCACTCGAGAACAACATGCAAAAACTCATGCCCATCCTGCTGCTGGCCCTCGTTGGTTGTGGCAGCAACTCGACACCCCCGATTCCTCCGACCAGTGGGGACTTCGTTAAGAATCAAGACGGGCTCGGTACGGCACAGGTTCTCGGCATTGATTTCCGTGTGAAAGCAAAATCGAGTGGCACGAGCACTCAGGACGCGATTCAGGCCAATTTTGTCGATGCCGACAAATCCACCGCCCGGAAGCGGTTTACGATCGGCGATGACATCGCGATCCAACTCGAAAGCGTGGACAAAACGGAGGTGCGTTTCGTCCTCAATGATCAGGATTACGGGAGTCTCAACGTCGGCGACAAGGTGGTGATCGACGATGAGCGGAATGTCGAAGTCAACGGAACTCGCCGATTGCCAAAGTCGGGAGAGTAAACCACGAATCCGCGGGGTGGCATTGTCATTTCAAATGACCAACGACATCGGCGGCACTGGCAGAGCCAGTGGCACACGCTTCGGAAGGACCTTACGGAACGATTTGCCCGTCAGAAAAGACCGTTGGCTTTTGGTTTAAAGCGTCTTTGGGATTGGCAGACTGGTGCCGATCTTTTTGTTGAGCCGTCCAATGAAGTGGGCGGCGAGGGCGGGGGATTCTTGTTCGTCGTTTTGATGGACGAAGAACAAGAGCTTCTGCAAGCCAGCCTTCTTCCACTTGGCGATGCGGCCGATCCATGCGTCGAGGCGTAAGCGATCGGATTGCGGTTCGTTCGCGCCGACCCAGCGGATGAAGGCCGTCGGGGTTGTCAACCGCATGTGCATCAGGTCGCGACGGCCGGCGGTATCGACGAGCACATTCGTGACGCCGTGTTTTTGCAGCAGGACATAGAGCGGACCCGAAACGGCCGCGTCGTTGTACCAGGCGGTATGACGGAACTCGATCGCCAGCGGAACGTCGGACTTCCAGTTTTCGACGAACGTCACCACGCGGTCGAAATCCTTCGGGGCAAAATTATCGTGCATCTGCAGAAATGGCATGCCGAGCTTTTCTTTCAGATGCAGCATGTTGGCGACATTCTGTTCGACCCGCTCCTGGACATCTTTCAACCGCTGAAAGTGCGAGATGCCTTGTTCGAGCTTGGGGAAGAACCGGAAATTCTCCGGCACCGTGGTGTACCACTTGTCGAACGTTTCCGGTGGAAACAAACGGTAAAAGGTCGCATTCAATTCGATGCAGTTGAACTGCGACGAATAGTAAGCGAGTTCGTCTTTCACTCCTTTCGGAAAGAAGTTTTTGAGATCCTTCTTGTTCCATTTCGCGCATCCCACATACACCTCGAAATCATCCGGTTTCGAGGCCTGTTTCAGCACCTTCGGTGTGTCGGGATGATCCGGCGGGATTGCGAAATCAATTTTAGAGGGATCGTCGACTTGCCCGAATTTCATCGCTGCTCTTCTCGACTCGTGATGCACAAACGGCCGCTCCACCGCTACGTGGGGGCCATTCCAACTGTACCACGATGGTGTCACATCGGCACTGGCACAGCCAGTGGCACGCTTCGCAAGATATGTCTTTAAGGACGTGGCCTGATTTACTGCACGACTTGGCCATCCCGCACGACTTGTTTCACCTGCAACCGCTTTGACAAGAGCAGCACGTCGGCCCGTTTGCCGATTTCGAGACTGCCGACGTCGTGGGCGATGCCGGTTCGCTCGGCGGGAGTGAGCGTTGCCATGCGGATGACTTCGTGGAGTGGGGCCTTGGTGGCAGCAGCCATCGTGCGGACCATGCGGTCCATCCCCGCGGTGCTGCTGGCGAGGGAACTGCCGTCGAGGGTGCGGCCAACGTCGCCGTCGTGCCGGAACCATTCGCCGTCGGTCTGTGGACCGAACCGATATTCCCCCGGAGGCATGTCCACGGCGCGGCTGGCATCGGTCACCAGACACAAGCGTTGCGGGCCTTTCATCTGCCAGGCGAACCGCAGCAACTCTGGCGACAAGTGACACCCATCGGCAATGACTTCAGTGCTCATTTCCGGTTCGGCGAGGACGAATTGTTCCATGCTCGCTTGCATCGGCGTACCACAGCGTTCGCGCAGCGATGACACCGAACTCATCACACACCAAAAATGGTCGACGTGCCGCAGCCCGGCCTGGAATCCTGCGGCCATTTCGGTCCACGTGCTGTTCGAATGCCCGCAGGTGATGAGGCACTTTTTGCGTCGAGCAAACCGGTAGAACTCCACGGCACCGGGTAACTCGGCGGCACAGGTGGCGATGCGGATGAAGCCGCTGGCGAAGTGCCGTTCGTATTCCGTGCGGTCCGGGGGCCGCTGTCCGGCGAGGTTGTGACAACCGACCTTGTCCGGAGCAAAGTAAGGTCCGTAAAAGTGGACACCGGCAATCCGCGCCGCATCTTTCGAGTCCGCTTTCATGACCATTTTGCAGGCAGCAATCATGGCCGCGAGTTGGTCTGGAGAACCGGTTGTCGTCGTAGGGAAAATCGTGGTCGTGCCGTGGCGGAGATGGCAGCGGCAGGCGGTGGCGACGGCGTCCGGAGTGCCATCCATGAAATCGGCTCCGTCGCCGCCGTGCACGTGAATATCGACGAATCCCGGCGAAATGTAACCGCTCCGGGCATCGATCACGGTCGCTCCCTTCGGCACTTTTGCCGCGGAGGATTCGATCGCCGTGATGCGTCCCGCGCGGACAACGACGCGCCCGTTGGGTTGAAGTTGATCGGGCAACACCAGCGTGCCGTTGGTGATGATGACGGTGTCGGCCATAGTGTGAGATTTCGTAAGAGTTTCGTGTTTTCAAGAGGCGAGAGTCTACTCGGAAATTCACGCTGGACATCCATCCGCGGAACAGGCGGAGTGCGTCACTGCGATTCGTTGTTACAATGTCGCCGCCAGGTCACGAAAAGGGTGAGGGGTCATGCTCGTTGTGGTGCGATTATTACTTGGTGCGCTCGGCGGCGTCATTCTCACGGCGGGGCTGCGCTGGGTGCTGGGCCACTTCGGCATTCCGCTCAACGGCCTCGACGGCAAGCCGATTTCGTGGACCGTGGTGATTGTCGCGGGAATCGTGATCGGTGTCATTGATGCCGCAGTCAAGATGCTGGTCGAATATCGTCGCTGGCAGCGGAACCGGGATACGGCCGCGTTTCAGGAATGGCGATTCATTGACCAGGTGGACGCCGGCGCGTCCGAGTTTCGTCGCACGTTGTCTCTGTTTCGCCGCAACACTCTCCGGCTGACTCAACGGATGACGGGGACTTATTCTGAGCGGGCGATCGATCTCTTCGATGCGTCGTATTCCGAGACCACCGGATCGGGGAAGAACAAGAACACACGCATTTACGTGCAGACAGTCTACCGCTTCCCGCATGTCGGCAAGACGCTGTGCCCGTTTCGTGTCGTTCCGCGGTCCCGGATGTTTCGCTGGCTGGAAGGGCTGCTGACATCAACTGAAACGGAACTTCATCCGCCCGAGGGAGCCACCGAAGCGGACGCCGCGGCGTTTGAGACGTTTCGCCAGCAATATTAATTGTCGATGGACTCGATCGGCGTGGATCCCAGCCTGGCCCCGCGCGTCTTCCACCCCTTCGTGGTGGCGTGGCTGTCACTCCATCCTGGTTGGGTAATCGAGGCGGATCAGCAGGATCTGCTGGCGTGGCAGACCGATCGGATCGACAGTGGCGACCAGCGCGTCGCACGGCTCGATGAATTGTGCGAACTGCTCAGATTGTTCGAAGCCGGTGAGCGGGCCACGGAAGCCTTGGGCACGGTTCAGATCGAACGAAAGCCACATGATCCGGCTTCGACGCTCAACAAAATGTTCATCATCAGCTTCGGTGTCGGGCTCGGATTGATGGCGGGCTTCTTCACGACCGTCATCCTGGTGTTGGCGATCTCTCCGCTGATTCCGAAAGGTCCGTGGGAAGTCCCGGCCTTGATCGCGATGTGCATCGTCCCGGAGATCCTGGGCATGATTTCCGGCTTCCGCTTCGGTTATCTTCATGCGACGGGCGTGCCGCTGGCTCATCAATGGAAGAGAACATCACGCCAAGGCGCAAAGATCGCAAAGGCAGAGGAAGAGAATGCAAATGCTGACGTTTGACTTGTGATGTGAAGCCGCTGTCGCCCCTTTGGATTTTCTTTGCGCCCTTGCGCCTTGGCGTGAGGGCCTCTTCAACTCGTTCCGTGAATTAATCGAAGGACAGACATGAAGCTCGGCCTGTTGATGATGTCCGTAATGCTCTGCTGCGCCGCGACGTGCGAAGCAGCGGATTGGCGATTTGAACTTCGCTTTACGAAGATGCTCCGTTCCACACCGTTTACCGGACGGGTGTATGTATTTACGACGGAGAAGAATGACTTTGAACCGAGGTTGGGACCGAACTGGTTCGCACCAGAGCCGATTGCATCGCTGGATGTGACCGACTGGCAACCGGAGGACCCCTTGGTGATCTCGCCGTCCACGCCGGGGCTTTTGACATTGCCGCGGCCGCTGGAGGAGTGGCCCTTGGTCGCGCGGCGGGTGCAGGCCGTCGCGCGCTTTGACGAATGGGAACGGACCGTCGGCACCGGGGCGAACAATGGTTTCAGTGCCGTCGTCGATGTCCCCGCGGAAGTCCCCGCGGAACCGGTGCGGCTCACCATCGATCAGCGCGTCCCACTGCGGGGCTTTCAGGAAACGGAATGGACGAAGTTTCTTTCCCTGCGCTCGGAAGCGCTCTCCGCGTTTCATGGAACCGACGTCTTCGTAAAAGGGGCGGTCCACCTTCCCGCCAGCTACCACGCCGAGCCGCAGCGACGTTATCCCGTGATTTTCAATACCCCTGGTTTCGGGGGAACATTTCTCGACGGTGTCCGCACAGAACCCGTGAAAGAAGAGAACCCCGGCGGCGTGGAGTTCATCCGGGTCACACTCGATCCCAGTTGTCCGTGGGGACATCATGTCTTTGCCGATTCTGCGAACAACGGCCCGTGGGGAACGGCCCTCATCAACGATTGGCTGCCAGAGTTTGAGAAACGCTTCCGCACGGTGAAAGCGCCGCATGGACGGTTTGTCACCGGGCATTCTTCGGGCGGGTGGACATGTCTGTGGTTGCAGATCACCCACCGCGACGTCTTCGGCGGTGTTTGGAGCACCGCGCCGGATTCAATCGATTTCCGAGACTTTTCTCGTGTGAACATCTACCGGCCGGGGGAAAATTTCTATCGTACGGATGCCGGTCATCGCCGCCCGATTGCCCGGAAGGGGGCGTATGAAGTGCGGTTATGGCTCGATGATTTCGACCTGATGGAACGCGTCATCGGACATGGCGGACAGCTCGAAAGTTTCGAGGCGGCCTTCGGTCCGCGCGGTGTGGATGGCAAGCCGCAGCGCCTGTGGGACCGTAACTCCGGCGTCCTCGATCCTTTGGTCGCAAAGGCATGGGAAGCTTACGACATCAACCTCGTCCTCGAACGGAACTGGGCTACCCACGGCCCGAAGCTGCAGGGCAAGATTCACATCTTCATGGGCGAGCACGACACGTTTTTCCTTGAAGGAGCGACGCGACTCGTCGGTGAAACGCTGAAGAAACTCGGCAGCGACGCCGTGGTCGAAATGCATCCCGGCAAGGATCACGGCTCGTTGTTGACGCCCGAGCTGCGGCAACGCATCCGCACCGAAATGGCGGAGACGTTCCTGCGTGGTGAACAGCAACTGTCCGAGCCGCGTCCGTAAGGGAGCGAGTTGCAATCGCGTCCCATGCATCCGGTCCCCTCGCCCCCGTCTGCGGGGGTGAGGGTGAGGGGGCGTGTAGAAGCACGCGCCCCCTCATCCGGCCTGTCGGCCACCTTCTCCCCCGCAGACGGGGGAGAAGGACCGTAGGATCTCTGGTCCGACAAGACACAGTTCATCCCAATTCCGTGTATTCCCGACGGGAAAACGCCAGCGCCCCGAGCACGGTGAGCATGATGGTCGCGCCCAGCAGAATCATCCAGGCGGAGTCGCCCGGCAACGCGGCAAACATTTCCTGATCGGCTTGAGTGCGCGGGCCAAGATTGAATTCTTTTCCGGCATCGAAGATCAGGCAGCGGACATAGTACGAAACCGTGATCCGCTTCACCGTCCCCGGCATCTGCACAAACAGGACTTCCAGAAAGAACCAGTAAGCCAGCGACAAGATGGTTCCGTGGCGAAACATGGCTCCCAAAAGCAGAAACACGCCGGTATACGCCAAAGCGCCCAGGATGCTGGCGGGAAGATAAATCGATAGCGCTTTCTGGCCGATACCGCCGGCAATCCAGCACAGCCCGTAGAGGGTACCGCCGGTCCACAAAGCAACAAGGAGTGATGCCGCGAGCGATTTTGTCAGATAGATCGCCGCACGGGGAATCGGTGTCACGAGGAGATAGATCAGCGACTGATCTTCCCGTTCGCCGCCGACGGTTGAGGAACCGTAACTGATGGCAAAGATCGGCATCAGGAAGCCGATGAACGTAGGCAGCAGCATGTAGTCGGAAAAGCCCAGTACGGTCCGGTTCCCCCGGTGCGACCACGCGGCAACAATCAGACCACAAATGATCGTCAGCCCCAAATTGACGAGCGTCTGTCGCGACAGAAATTGTCGCTGCAATGTCAAACGAAAGAGAAACAGACACGCACGGAATGTTCGCGCCGCAGAGAATGCCTGTTTCGCAGGGAGCTTCGGATCGAGTTCGGACACGGAACCGAGTTCCCTTCAGAATTGTGCGGCCGCAGACATGACGTACCCAAACGTGGCCTCGGTCGTCACATCTGTCGTTTCCAGTCGCTGGATGTCGAAGTCCCCGCTGGCTGCGAGGGCAGCGAGTCGTCGAAACAACGCCGCGGCATGAACGACTTGCAGCGATAACTCATCAACACGGGCAATCGTCACACCGCGGACCGATTCGCAGGGCATTAATTCTCGCGCGAGGGCCCGAGCCTGCGGACAGATGACCCGCACCTGCAAGGGCATGTCAGCAAACAACGCGCGTATCTCGCCGAGAGTGCCGACAGCGAGGACCCGTCCGCGACCCATGAAGATCACACGCTCAGCAAAGGCATCCATTTCGCCGAGAATATGGCTGGAAACCAAGACTGCTTTCCCGCGCGCGGCCAGGGCCCGAAACAAGTCCATCAGTTCGAGCCGCCCGACGGGATCGACCCCGTTGAGGGGTTCATCGACAACGATCAGTTCGGGGTCATGCACCAGCGCTTGTGCCAGCTTGATTCGTTGCCGCATTCCTTTGGAGCAGCCGCGCAACCGACGATCGGCACGATCGGACATCCCGACTTGCTGCAACACCTGTTCGACCCGGTCACGGAGTTCGTACCCCGTCCAGCCATGCAGCCGGGCCATTGTGGTCAGGAATGATCGGCCGGTCATTTCTTCGTACAGTGTGTCGACTTCCGGGCAGTACCCGACACGCTGTTTGGCAGAGGCCGACCACGCATCGTGCGGACCGATGTGGACTTGGCCGAGAGTCGGCTGCAAATGCCCCGTCAACAGTTTAATGAGCGTGGTTTTTCCAGCGCCGTTGGTCCCAACGAGGCCGGTAATACCCGAATGAATCGTGACACGGACGTCATTCACACCGATGACGGGTCCGTACCATTTGGTAACGCCGTGGAACTCAGCGATGGGGGCAGCTTCCGCCACAGCGGTCATCGGACGACCTCCACCGCCCGGACGCGGTAGATGATCAGCGCGAGGCAGACCAGGCAGACACCAACCAGCACGACCGCAGTTTCGGTCCCGGTGGGAATGCGGTTCTCCGGCAAGCTGCCGAAAGCCCAATGGCCGATGCGAAGCATGTCTTCCCAGAGCGCGAGCAGCATCCACCGACGATCGCCCGCCATTTCGCGCAAGGCTCGGGCCAGCGCGGTCATCAATACAAAAATGCCGAGCCACGTCATGGCCAGCGGCACCGTCCGCGGCACCCATGCCGCGACCGCAAACAACAGCAGACTTTGGACCGTCGCCAAGACCAGCCCGAAGCCGAGAATGCCCACCCCGATGCGCCAGTTCTCGATGAAATAGTCGAACGAACTGCTGAGGACACCATATTCAATATAAAGAATCAGCGCTGGGACTGTTGTGATAAGTGCAACGACCGCGGCGATCGAAAACAGCTTGCCGATAATATAGTGCCGCCGGTCCATCGAA
Source organism: Planctomycetaceae bacterium (assembly GCA_041753475.1). Lineage (GTDB taxonomy): Bacteria > Planctomycetota > Planctomycetia > Planctomycetales > Planctomycetaceae > DSVQ01. The sequence goes on from JBGSUN010000051.1 coordinate 9,791, forward strand.
CGGCTGAGATAGAAGATCATCCCGCCATGACGCGCATCGGCCCCGATGAGCATCGATCCTGCAAAAGCCAACAGCAACGCTGCGATCCCCGCCTGCACATGCATGAAGGTGAGATACGCCTGACCGGTTCCCGTCAGCTTGAAACCGTCGAGAAACCGCGCAAAGTCTCGGCTCTGAACAACCAGCGTGGCCTTCAGGTAAATGAACGAGAAGTGGTAGAGAAAGTTGAGCAGACCCAAACCAAGCAGCCCCCAAAAGAGCCAGCGGCGCATGATGAGGCCCAGTGCCACTCGCACAATGGCCAGCACGCTCCACCACGGAGACCGAAGTTGTCCGGTCCACGGGCGATAACCAGCCTGTTCCAAGTGAGGGATCATAATATCGTCGTCATCAATGCCCGGTAAATAGTTGGTAAACCGCCCTGTGAGCCGCTATGCGGTTTCGCGCCCCGTGCCAATTCCACACAGTGCTCTCATCTGTATAGGACAAATGTATTGGTTGTCGTTGAGATTACTTCAATACCAACCTCCGATATACCTGCTGTAAATCTTCTTCCTCCGGGATCACTTCGTGCAGGACGACGTCCTCGGCAAGACTCCGTTCGAACAACTGCCGGGTGGTCCATTGATCGGGAACATCCACCTGCGCCTGGTCACCGCTGGGGGCAACGTTGACTGTGGCTCCCTCGGTTTTCAGCCGCGCGAGAAAATTGCCGGCGTCCCCGCTCCACCGCAGGCGGAACCGTCCGGCCCGTTGTTGGCACAAGTCTTCAATGCGACCCACGCCGAGAACCGAACCGCGATCGACAATAATGACCTGCTGGCACACGCGGTCGATGTCGCCCAGAAGGTGTGTCGACAACAGCAGCGACTTCCCATGCCGTGTGGCAATCGCCCGCAACAACCGCAGCATGGCATCACGCCCGGCAGGATCGAGTCCCGCCGTCGGTTCATCGAGCAGCAACAAATCGGGATCGTGCACCAACGCCGCGGCGAGTTTCAGCCGCTGCTTCATGCCGATCGAATAATCTTCACAACGGCGGTAACGGGCTTCGTCGAGTTCCAGATGCGACAGCACTTCGTGGGCGCGACGGAGGGCCTGGCGTCGGGGCATCCCGCAGAGTTCCCCGGCGAGAGCCACGAGGTCCACACCGCGCACCCCGGGGATCAGCGATTCCGCTTCGGGCATGAAACCGACGCGGCTGCGGAGCGGTCGTGATTGTCGGCGAATGTCGAATCCAAGGACGGTCCCGGTTCCCTGCGTCGGTTGCATGAGTCCAAGCAGAATCTTCAGCAGTGTCGATTTCCCGGCCCCGTTCTGTCCGATCAAACCGATCGCGCCGGGTTCGACGGAGAACGTGACCTCATGCAGCGCGCGGAGCGCGCCGTAATGGTGGGAAACGCCGTCGAGTTCAATGAGAGGCATGAATGAAGGTGGTCGGTGGTAGTGGGATCGGTGTTCGGCACGAAAGACGTCACTTCACTCTACAGCACGCTCCGGCCGTGAACCAGCGGACCGCATGGGGAATGTACTCCCATACCTTCGCCACGGTTTCGCCGACGATGGAAAAGAGCGCGCTGGAATCTGCGAATCGGCAAGCGGGGTTTGGACGGATTCAAGTCCCACTGCCGTAGCGAGACAGCTCTTCGCAAATCTGGATCGAGAACTCGCTGAAGAACTCATTCCGGCCCCGTGTCTTCGCGCGGATGTGATCGGGATGATTCTTCCATGCCTCCAGTGCGGCCATCGAAACGAACTCGACGACTGTCACCGCTTCACCGTCGGCGGCGTTGAAATCCTTCACGGCGTGGAAGCCGGGAATCTGCGTGACCAAGCCGTACATTTCTTCGTACAACGGCCCGAGTGCGGCCATGTCGCAATCGGGACGAAGACGGGCACGGAAGACGACTACGATCATGGCGGAAGCCCACAACAGATGAAGTGAAGAATCAACAGCCCGAAGCGATTACTTTCCCGTCAGCACTTCCGGCTTGGTGAGGTGGAAATGATGCGCGTGATCGGCCGTCACAATCAGCAGAGAGTCTTTCCAGTTGCTGTTTTTTTCGACCCAGTTGGTAATTACCTTCACCGCCTCGTCGCCGCTGAGGACGGCACCGATCGAGTTATCGAGATTGTCATCGTGATTGGCCCAGTCGACGTCGCCCGGTTCGACCATGAGCCAGAAACGGTCGTGATGGCTGAGGGCCGTGATACCGGCGCGGGTCATGTCGGCCAACGTGGGGTTTTCGGCGAGATCGGCTGGCGTGTATTCTTCCGCTTTCTTCGACCGGCCGGGCGCGGGTTGGTAATCGCCGTCGGCTGTCTGGAACGGCAGGTGCTTCGTCTTGCCGACGCCGTAGTAGCCGAGCAACCGTTGCTTGTTCTTCGAAGCCATTTCAGCGGCTTGTTGCAGGGCGGCTTGACCACTCACTCCGGCTTTGCGGACGGCGGTGACGTATCTGCCACCGTTGGCGACATCGACCGCTTTGAGATCATCCGCAGTGAGATAGGCATTGCCAGGGACGAAGTTCTTCCCCTGGCCGGCGTCTTTGTCCCGATCATCGCCGTATCCTGTGCCAATCACGACATCCAACCCCGGCAGCGGTGTGTCAGGATGGCTGATCGATTTCAGACCGAGCATGTCACGCGTCAAGTCCTGATAGTCGTCGCGGTCGACATTGTGTGCGTATGCGCAGGCCGGGGTTGCATGGCTGATCGGCACGCTGGAAATCGCTCCCACACCGAACCCCTGCTGTTGAATCATGTGCGCGATTGTTTGCACCGGCACTCCTTGGGCATCGACGTTCACGCCACCGTTGAACGACTTGATCCCGGCGGTCATGCTGGTCGCCGAGCACGATGAATCAGTGTAGGCGTGGCGGGCATCCGTGGGCTGATTTTGGCTGATGTGATACTTCATATCCGTCCCCGGCGACCACGGCGCCGGTCCGCCGAGTTCGACGTTGTACCCGCCGAACAGCTTGCCGCCAGGGTTGAGCACGGTTTGCAGATCGACATCCACCTTGGTGCCCTCATTGTGCGGCGAGGTGCAGAAGAAGCCGAACTGCGTCGTTCCGCCGGCAGTGTAATCGAGGAAATGCAGACCGGTTCCGCGTCCCTCTTTGTAGGCCACCTGCTTCCTTTTGTAGATCGCGGCGTTGCGGGTCGATTCCCAGTCCATCCCGTCGAAGATTACGAGAAAAATGTACTTCTTCCCTGCGGCCACGGCGGCTTTCTGAATGTCATAGACGTTGGTCTGATCGAAGTACTCCGCTTGAGGATTCACCGAATTCGTCGGCGTCCGGCCATACAATCGCTGCAAAGCCGTGGCGCTGCGATACGGGCTCTTTGCCCCCTGGTACGACGTCAGATCGATTCCCTCACCTGCGCCGCGCGTGCCGAATGTGTAGACGGGAATCAACCGGTTCGAGTGTGATCCCCACATGACGTAGTTGCCCGGATCAGCCCCCCAGTGGCCCCAGTCGGCTTTGCCCGCTTCGATGGCTTTTGTCTGCAGCGCACGGACAAAGTCGTCGGCCACGAGCGCCGATTGAATCGCCAGTACAAGAGATACTCCCAGAATCACCGCCCGCTGCATTTGTGCTACCCTTTGTGACTGTTACCGGACCCGCGATCAGAGTTCGAATTGTGCCGCTATCATTGTGAGGATTGCGGCGCAGGTGAAAAGCGCACACGAACAAGATTTGATGAATTGTGGCCCCCTCAAAAGTAACCCGGGGATCAGAATCCCAAGGCTTGCGGGTTGCAACTGTTGCGGCGCACTGGTACTCAACCGGTGTGGAAGTCGTTGACTTGTGGCGAACTGTGGTTGTGAGCTGGCATGAATCGTTCTCTCGATTGTCTGTGCGCCGGGATTATTGTTGCCGATCAGGTATGCGAGCCGGTCGCGCAGATGCCTCCGCCGGGAGGCTTGGCGTTGTCGCCACGGATGGAATTCACCGTAGGCGGCTGCGCAGCCAATGTGTCCGTCGACATGGCGAAACTCGGTCTGCGCGTGGGTCTCAGCGGCTGCGTTGGCGACGATCTCTTCGGCCGTGCGGTGTCGGACATGCTCGAACGCGCCGGGGTGAATTGCCAGGCGCTGCGAGCCTTGAATACACACGCGACCAGCGGCACCTTCGTCATCAATGTCCGGGGGGAAGACCGCCGGTTTATTCACTGTGTGGGAGCGAATGCGGCTTATGACGGCACGCAGATTTCCGATGCCGATCTGCAATCCGCGCGGGTGTTGTACCTCGGCGGTTACTGCCTGCTGGAAAGCCTCACACCGGAAAAAGTGCGGCGCTTGTTTGAACGCGCGCGGTCGGCTGGTGTGACGACGGTGTTGGACGTTGTGCTTCCGGAACAGGGTTCGTATCACGAGTGGATCACTCCTGTGCTGCCGATGACCGATTGGTTCTTTCCAAACTTCGATGAATCGAAGCGGTTGACCGGTTTGGATGATCCGTGGAAACAGGCCGCGCGATTTCGTGCCGAGGGTTGCCGCGGGACCGCAATTACCTGCGGCGCCGACGGGGCGGTGCTCGATTGCCAGGCAGGGCGTTGGCAAGCCGGGGTCTACAATGTCCCGGCAGTCGATGCCACCGGCACTGGTGATGCGTTCGTAGCGGGCTTCATTTACAGTCTACTACGTGGTGACGCGCCGGAGCAGTGCCTCCGGTTGGGAACTGCACTGGGGGCAAGTTGCGTCCGGAAACTCGGGGCGACGGCGGGGGTGTTCACCGCGGCGGAGTTGATGGAGTTCGTGGAACGGGAGTCGTTGGTTGTCACAAAGGTCCTCGGATAGCACGCGGTGGGGACGGCATCGGGCGGTACGTTCAACTCTCTCTCCGGCAGTGGAACTCAAGCGTAGAGCGAGTTCAGCCAGCCCGACACCAGTGCATTGGGCGACGCCATGAAGTCCAGTCTCCTCGTTCGCCGGAAGGCTTTCACGCTGGTTGAGCTGCTGGTCGTGATCGCCATTATTGCGGTTTTAATCGCGTTGCTTTTGCCGGCCGTTCAGCAGGCTCGTGAGGCGGCCCGGCGGTTGCAGTGCAAGAACCATCTGAAGCAGATCGGGCTGGCACTGCATAATTACCATGACATCTACAATGCGTTTCCGCCGGGCGACACTTTGTCGAGCCGCGATCCCTTGGACGAATCGGCGTGGGCCTGGTCGGTCATGATCCTGCCGCAGATGGACCAAGCGCCGCTGTATCAGCAACTCGCGCCGAATTCTCCCGATCCTTTTTCAGTTGCCCTGGCGAATCCTGCCAAGCTCGCGTTGCTCCGAAGCAGTTTGCCGATGTTTCTTTGCCCGTCGGATTCATCGTCGGGGTCTGTGAACACGGACCGGCTGCTCGATCCTTCCGGCGTCAACGTCTCCATTGGAAGGTCGAATTATTTAGGTTCGCACGGCGTGGATCGGGGAGCCCCGGGCGATGGGATTTTCTGTCACAACACCCGCCGAAATCTGCGGGACATCACCGATGGGACGAGCGTCACCTTCCTGGTTGGGGAGCGCGCTTCGGGCGACATCGCGGGCACCGGACTCCACCGTTCCAGCGTCTGGGGCGGGATTACGGACAAAGGCAGCACCTGCACCGCCGCCGACGATGGCCCGTTTCTGATCCTGGGAAATGCCGCTCATCAGATGCAGTCGGGGCGGTTTCTGGAGCCCGGCATCACCTTGAATTGCCCGATGGTCGCGTTCAGCAGCCGCCACGTCGGCGGGGCCCATTTCCTGCTCTGCGACGGGGCCGTGCGATTTGTCAGCGAGAATATCTTCACGGCAATCGGCACGCCCATTAATGACACCTCGCTGTGGGGCGTCTATCAGAAGCTGGCTCGGAAAGATGACGGTCAAGTCATGGGTGATTTCTGAAGCCCTTACGGGTGCCACTCGCGAATGGACTCGTTCGCCAGTGTGTCTTGGCATTTGGATGCCATCTGACAAATGCACTGGCGGTCCAGAGCGACCGCCAGTGCCACCCCATGCGTGTGCAGAAAATTCAATCTCAAGTCTCGGTGAACGAAAATGGGGTGACCGCGAATTCTCTCGCGGTCACCCCACTGAGTGGTCATCGCGCTGCCTGAGTGACAGCAGCGCACTGTTCCTTTTGGCTCAGTCGCGACGCGGACGCGGGGCCGGGGCTTCTTCCCGTCGCGGTGACGCGTGGTCATCGTCCTCGTCGTGGCCATCGTGCGTCGGTTTGACGCCGATGTCGTACATCAGATGATGCAGGACGGCTTCAAACTCTTCGGTTTTCGCAGCGAGATTCAGGGGCCCGACCTGACGGCGATTGGCGCTCGCCCAGCCACGAATGTCCCCTTGGATGTGGTGGAACAGTTCGTCGATGCTGTTGACGGAGCGCTGGATGGCGGCGTGGTCGCCCTGGTTGTCCTTGCTGTGAACATATTTCGCGGCCTGAAGCAGCTTGTAAGCCTCGTCGTAAACTTCGTCGAAGTTCGGGTTTTGCTGGTAATTATGGTAGAGATCGAGGCAGAACTGGTTGGCCAGCGCTTCCAGCCGTTCGGCAAGCTCTTCGTGATGCGAGAAGCTGCCGAATTTCACCGCCATGGGGCGCGGTGCCTGTGGCAGGGGTTGACCGGGAGCCCGGACGAGCGGCGGAGTGTAATAGTACGCATCGTCATGGGCGTAGAACGCACCATAACGTCCGCCTGAAGGGACGACGTAGCGATAGTTGTCCTGGTGCTCTGTAACCCGTACGCCCAGTGGGCTGAACAACTGGATGCCGACACGGTATCGCGGGACACCACGATAGTGCTGGGCCAGACCGACTTGGGTCACCGTCGCCAGCCATCCGACAGCCAATGTCGTGGCAAGACAGAGATTGATCGCGCGCATTAACTCACCTTCTTGAAAGTCCGAGGCCGTCGACCCAACCATTGGGTTGTGGGCAGCCGCAGTAGCTGTCGCAAACCTCATACCGTCAGATAGACATTTGCCAAGTGAGCCTCGCTGATTGGCGCGAAGGCGAGGGTCTGTGACGGAATTCTGAGATTCACGATCAGTGCCAAGCATCAATATCTTTCTGACGCGGTCTCGGGGAGAATGTGAGACGTTATGGTCGAAAGGCGACGGTTCCATGAAGCGGAGGGTGACTGTGTCCCGACGGTCGATCTCGTTCCTAATCGTGCTGGTGATCGGAAACCCGGGCGCTGACGAGGCGTTGGCTCAATCCATCGATCTTTCACTCCGTCCCGACAAGTTCACGGTGACAGTCGGGGATGTGCTGATCCGCATCGACGGACCGAAGATGTGGACGTTGAGCGGCATCGATTACCAAGCGTTTCCCATCGCCGTGCAGGAGAGCGCGTACGGTTCCATTCTGAACATCCGCGGCGTGGGGGCGTTGGGATCGGCTCATTTTCTGGATGTCCCCGGCAAACCCGGCGTAGTCGAGAAGGAGCAGGTGTCGCTGGTGCAATTGTTTCTCGATGAGCAGCCCCTCACGGAGATCACGCCGGCGATGAACGTCAGCGGGAAATCGTTTCGCATGCAACGCGAATCGAAAATCCGGGCGATCGACCTGGTGTCGAGCATCACCCTGCGCGACGGTGTGCTGACGGAAACCGTGCGAATGCGAACAACGGAAGCGGTCGATCTGCGATTGTGCGGCGCGATGATGTATGCGTGGTCGCCGGTGATGTCGAAGTATCTTTACGGTGACGACAAGGGCATTCAGAAGCGGGGCGAGTTTCTCGGCGACTCGGCAAAGCCGGGCGAAGGCAACGAAAAAGCGTCGCGATGGGTGGCAGTCTACAACCCGCGCGAACAGAAGGGAGCGGTGCTGTATGTCGCACAATCGCCGATGAATGCCGGGGTCTGCCTGCAATCCACTGATGCCCCTGGCGTCTATCGTAAGGTGCGGCTGCTGAGTTTTCTGGAGCAAACCATGCCCGCCGGATTCGACGGCACGTTTCAAACCGCCGTCGGCTTCTTCACCGCCGCTGACAATGGATGGGAAATCGTTGCCCAGCAGCGTATGGAACAGTTGAAGTCGTTGGCGCGCTGACGGCCCAGCGCAAACAGCGCCGTCGTCCTGGAGGCACGCTTTCGTGTAATCCACGTGCCGCGGAAAACCCCCAATTGACCCCTCTGTTTCGGTCCGATACGCTGACTAGACCTTAAACCAGTATACCCGGCGTGGTTTTGCCCGGACTCGGCGCGTCGTTGAGTGGGCGTATCGCGAGCGATCCGCTACGGCGGGCGTGGTGGCGCCGGTTAAGGGTTTGCAGCAGGTGAGCAGTTTCCATTCC
>JBGSUN010000052.1:0-25599 GCA_041753475.1 Planctomycetaceae bacterium
GCGACGTGGTTGCATGGCTGAAATAGGTCCAGATTTGCAAGGTTGTGAGCGAGATCAATCAGAAACTTGGCAAATCGTAACCACCGAAACCAACCACGTCAGCCTGATTTTCTCGAATCAAATCACTTTTTCTGGGACGACGATTTCGAGTCCCTGGTACAACTGCTTTACTTGCTCGCCGATACCTACACACGGCTCGAGTCCGATCCGGAATCCCGCTTGCCGTCGCCGATAGAAGGCGAGCGCGGTTTCGAGTCTTATTGCCGTCGATTGCCGACTCGTGAGCGCTGGCGGATTTTTCAATCCGGTCTCAAGCTCATCGCATCCCTCAGTAAAACCGGGGCCTGGCGTATGCCCGCGCAATGGGAACCCACGAAGCCCATCCACTGCATACAAATCGGCCATCGTTTTGATCGAACAGCCGTCGAACGATTGGAAGCCTACGGTCGACAGCGCCGTGCCACGTTGTTTCAGGTGCTGTTAGCGGGGTACTTTCTCGCCCTGTGTGAAGTCTTGCCGGATTCGGATGAGCGGCTCCGGATCCTTGTCGCGGTCAGTCTCCGCCGCCGCCTTCCGAACTTTGTCCCCGCGATGATTTCGAATCAGGTCGGACTGGAATTCGTTATCCTGCAGCGCCGAGACAACACCGCGCTCGATGCCGTTCTCAGCGAAGTCCAGCGACATTTTCTGACACGTCGCACCGCCCCATTCGGTGATGGGCTCACACCACTGTGGCGCGCATCGCAACCGCCACCGTTGAGTTGGCTGAATCGGCTCACGCCCTATTCGTGGCGACGCGCCCTGTTCAAACGGCAGTGCGACCGGGAATTGACCACCCGGGAACGTGGCCATGTCGCCGCGACGACCATTGGCGATCTCAGTCCGAAGCGATTGACGTTTGGATCTGTGCGGACGACACACGCGGTGGGAAGTGGCCATGTGCATCCGGCCCAGCGCCTGTATCAAATGGGAGTCAGCGGCTTCGACGGCACGGTGACGGTCAACCTCGGCTGGGCCCCGGAAGACGAAGTCGAACAACTCCGCCGTAGTTTACTGAAGTTCCTGGCCCCGGCAGTGGCCTCGGATGACCTCCGTCTCAGTTGACGTTTCGCGTGCGGCCCTGCCAGTACGGTTGTCGCAGCAGTCCCTTGCGAACTTTCCCGCTGGGCGTGCGCGGCAATTCGGACCGAAACTCCACCTTGGAAGGACATTTCACGCGCGATAACTGGCCTCGGCAGAACTGAATCAACTCCCGATCCGTCAGAGCCTGCTCCGATTGCAATACCACAATCGCCAGCACTTCTTCTCCCCACAGATCGTGCGGAATGCCGATGACGGCCGCATCGGCGACGGCGGGGTGACGGCGCAAGACCACTTCGACTTCGGGGCAAAAGATCTTCTCCCCGCCGACGATGATCATGTCCTTCAATCGATCACAGATGGTGACGTAACCCTCGGCGTCGATATACCCGATATCGCCAGTGTGAATCCATCCATCAACGAGAGTCTCTGCCGTCGATTCCGATTGCTTCCAGTATCCGACCATGTTGGCCGGCGATCTGATCCAGACCTCACCCGGTTCTCCCTGAGGGACGGAATTTCCCTGAAGGTCAACACATCGCAGCTCGACGCCGGGATAAGGGCGACCGGCTGACTGGAGTCGCGCGTGATCGAGATCGCGATGATCTGCGGAGCCCAGGTACACCGCCGTGTTGCCGGTTTCCGTGAGACCGTAAAACTGGGCAAAATCACAACCGAAGGTGCGGTGGGCCTCTTCCAGCAGCGGGCGGGACATGGGTGAACCACCGTAGATCAGACACTTGAGCGAAGTGAAGTCGGTTTTCGGACAACGCGGGTCCAGCAGCACCATGCGAATCATCGCCGGGACCATGCAGAACTTGCTGACACGATTCTGCTGAATCTTTTCCAATACTTGTCCCGGGTGAAAACTCTCCAGAATGACGCCCGGCACGCCCGCATTGAGGCACGTCATCGCCCACCAAAGACCACCAATGTGGAATGTCGGCAGCGTGAACAGAGTAGTATCGTGTGGCCCTAAATCGAGCCAGGGATCCCCGGCATCGCGCAGCACTTTCACAATCGCAAAGAAGCTGCGATGAGCCAACTGGGCAGCTTTGGGAGTTCCGGTGGTTCCACTGGTGTAGAGATGCACGCAGACGTCATCCGTGGCCGCGGGCAATCGCGGATCGACGGTGCTTTGCGCACTCCGCCACGCATCATAGTTCAGCGAGTCGTCATCCACCCCGGAGAGCAGCAACACATTGGGTAACGGAACCTGCTGTGCGCACTCCCGGAGTTTGGGCCATGTCTCTGCGTCGGTCACAATGAGATCGGGAGTGCTGTCTGTCAGGACAAAGGCAATCTCTGCGGGACTCAATCGCCAGTTGATGCTGACACTGATCGCCACGGCTTTCGCGCATCCGAACAGGATTTCATACACACGATCGGAGTCTTTGGCGACAATCACCACGCGCCCGCCGGGCCGGATGCCGGTGGCGATCAAACCGTTGGCAACCTGATTGCTGCGGACATCAAGGTCCTGAAACGTCGTGACACGCGATTGGAAATAGAGCGCCGGTGCATCGGGCGTGGTTGCCGCAAGGATCCGCGGGATATCGCCGAGAACTTCATGGCAGGCTTGCGCAGTCACATCGGCCCCTTTGCGACAATATTCTCAATCCGTGTGAAATCCCGGTGTAGGGACAACAACTGCTTGTGCCTTCTCCGTTTATCACAATATAATCCGGTGCCATCACGACGTACACGGATTCTCTCCGCCATCTCAATACCTTCGGAAACGTTGCACTCAAACTTCGTTCTTCAACAATCGATGAATCGAGCGCCGGTCATTCCAAGACGATGAGTTCATGTTAAGATACAGCCTCGACCAACGCGGACCGGCCAGAGGACATCAGCATGCGTGTCACGAAACCCAGTGAAGGGCAGCTTTGCGTCGAGATTGCGGACCTCGTCCCCAATGACATCACCGACGAGGAAGTTCAGGAAGTCAAGCAGCTCCTGTATGAGCACAAGCTGATCGTCTTCACCGGACTCGATGAGCTCGCAAACAAAGATTACATCCGTTTCGCGAGCCGCTTCGGAGAACCGCAGAAATACTTTCAAAAGAATTATCATCACCGGGACCATGAAGAACTGTTTGTCTCTTCCAATGTGCTGGAAGACGGCAAGAAAGTCGGCGTGGCGGGAACGGGGATGTACTGGCATTCGGACTATCAATTCTTCGAAGCACCACTTCCGCTCACAATGGTCTATCCCAAGCGGGTGGAAGGTCCCGATCGTGCCACGCATTATATTGACATGGAGCAGGTGCTTCGCGGCCTGCCGCCTTCACTGCGACTGAAAATCGATCAACGGCAGGCAATTCACGAAGGCAAGTGGCGCTACAAGATTCAGGAATCCGACATCGATCGTTCGATCACCGACATTCTGGACGAAATCGGCCGAATGGTCCCCCCGGTGAAACATCCCGTGTCGATTCACCATCCGCTGAAGGAGCGGGCACTGCTGTATATCAGCCGCGGTTTCACGGTCGGCATTGACGGCTACCCTCACGAGGAAAGCCAGCAATTGCTGCAAGAATTGCTGGCGTTTGTTGAACTCCCCGAGCATATCCACTCCGTGCCGTGGAAACTGGGCAATCTCTTGTTCTGGGACAACCGCCAGGTGCTGCATCGGGCGTCGGACAATCCGCACCGGCATCCCAGTGTCAGTTACCGCATCGGCATCTATGATGGTCTTCCCTTTTATGTCCCCAGGACATAGCGAGGCACGCTCCATGCCGGCCATTCCCTCTTCGCCGGACACAAACCATCCGGTCGATCCGGTGTTCCTGCAGAGTGTCCTCGTTCCCTATCGTGACTGCTGCAAGTACCTTCAGCAGGCCGCCGTCGAGATTGGTCCCACATCCGACAAACCCCGGTCGCTCGTAGCAGCCATCGGCGAGTTCGGCATCACCGAATCGTGGTACATCGCTGACACCGGTCACTTCAACGCCATCGAATTCAATCTCTGTTACAACCAACTGGCCTATGTCCTGCTGGGACAATGCATCACAGCTCAGCTTTTTGAGCCGTTAAATCACTGGACCGCAGCGCAGTTTTCACAGTATCAACTGTCGAACTTTCTGATTGCCCGCTTCTCCAGTGCGTTCCGCCGTCCGATGGGGGCCAGGCAATTCTATGGCCGGGTCGCGGTCGTAGCGGCGTCACGCCGGCGAAATCTGGTGATGCTCAAGACCGAGGCCGAGTTCTGGACCGACAGTGGCCGATCGGAAGGGGAAGTCACTCTGGCCATTCTCGATGCCCCCGAATACATGGTATAGCCACACCATGAGACAGGATGCTGTCTCGCCAGAATCAAACCACAGTGAATCGAATATCCATGAACAGCGCAGTCGTCGCCTTCCTCTCTTGCCTGCTGCTGGCAGCACTGACTGGCAATATCGCTGCGGAAGAAGAGCAACGCCGTACGTTTCAGATCGAGCATAGTGCGGTTCTGACCAGCGTGAAGGACCTGCATTTCGCGCAATCACGAGCCGCGTTGATTCCCGGCGCGATGCCGCGCGTGCTGGTGGTGACGCAACAGATTGAGAGAACCGGATCGCACGGCTACCGCGACTTATTCACTACCGAGACCAGCGACGGCGGTCGGTCATGGAGTCGGCCACAACGCATTGAAAGTCTCCGGCGGATGCGAGTCGAGGCAGGCCACGATTTCGTCATGGGCGATGCGTGTCCGCAATGGCATGCGGCCACCCGCGTCGTTCTGGCAACGGGAAAAACATTTGGCTTCGACGGGGGCACGAAAGAGAATCGCGGGCATGAACGGGTTTCTTATGCCATCTATTCGCCGGCCACAAAACAATGGAGCGGGTTGAAACTCCTGTCACTCCCAGCGACAGACCACGAAGGTCTGAGAATATTGGAACCTAACGCCGGATGTCACCAGCGGTTCGATTTACCCAATGGCGAGATCCTGCTGCCGATCCGCTATCGCAAGAACCCGAAAACACGGGAATACACGACGATGGTGGCCCGTTGTGTGTTCGATGGCGAAACCCTTGTTTATCGCGAACATGGGTCGGAATTAACCATTCCGCGCGAACGCGGATTGTACGAACCGTCTGTCATTGGCTTCGCAGGGCGTTACTTCCTCACCCTGCGCGCAGACCACTCGGCCTTCGTCTCGCACAGTCAGGATGGACTGAATTACGAACCCGTTATCGAATGGACTTTCGACGATGGCAAAGTCCTCGGCAGTTACAATGCTCAACAACATTGGGTGGTTCATCGCGATGAGCTGTACCTCATCTACACCCGGCGCGGAGCCAACAACGACCACGTCTTCCGGCATCGAGCGCCGTTGTTCATTGGCCGCGTCGATGTGGAGCGGCTATGTGTGTTGCGCGACTCCGAACGGATTCTGATGCCAGAAACCGGTCTCGATCTCGCCGGCGGGTTTGGCGTCGTTGCTGTCGGTCCCCATGAAACGTGGGTGTTCAGCTCCGAAATGGCGTTCCCAAAGAGCCGCCAGGAGGAGCCCAACCACGTTCGACTGGCGAAGTTAATTTGGAGTCCGCCGGATTCACTCCCGTCACCATCACGTTGACACCGTTCTGGATACGAACAGGGTGTGATCACCCCGTGATTGCAACATTCACGGCTTATCCCAAAACAAGCGCGGGGCGAAATCGTGCAAGCCGTGTCGCCAAGTCTGCCATTCGTGGCCGGTGCCGGGTGAGGAAGAAAACGTATGGTGAATGCCCGCCTGCTGCAGGGCCTCGTGAATCGCCGTCGTACTGGCATGAAAACGCTCTTCAGCCGTCCCGGCCCCCAGCCATAACAGCCGCACCTGCTCGTTGAACGCGGCGGGATTGCGGAACGCACCATCGTAGGCCATGGTCACATCGAACTCTTTTTGCGGTGGACCACTCATTGCACCGATCCAGGCAAATTTATCCAAATGTTTCAGTGTCAAATTAAGGGTCTGGCGACTCCCCATGGACAGTCCTGCCATCGCGCGGTGTTCGCGGCCCGTCAACGTCCGATAGGTTCCGTCAATCAGCGGAATTAACTCGCCCAGCATCACGTCCTCAAACGCCGCATTCGGTCCGCTGCCCGATTTGTTCTCCGGCGGAGTTTGAGGTGTTGAGTACGTGGCATAACCGGAATTCGTCACCACGATCATCGGTTTGGCGCGACCGGCGGCGATGAGGTTATCGAGGATGAAGTTGGCCCGCCCCTGTTCAAACCAGCCGCGTTCATTCTCACCGGAACCGTGTTGGAGATAGAGCACCGGATAGCGAACAGCGCTGTCCACGTCGTAATTCGGCGGCGTGTAAACCAACGCACGCCGCCATTGTCCGGTGAGTTTCGAGTGATACCAGCGCGTGCGGACTTCCCCATGCGGAACCGACTCAACGGCGTTGTAGAAATCCACTCCCGCCGCCGGAATCTCGATGCCGCTGGTGTCGCGTGCCCAACCAAACCAAGTATTGCTGGAGGGATCATTCACCCGCAGGCCATCAACCATGAACCAGTAGTAGTGAAATCCTGGAACAGCCGGCGGAGTCGTCACACTCCAGACACCCTCCTCGTTTCGGACCAGATCGAGTGGCTCTTTGACGAGCCCCTCGCCCCCTTCCAGCCGGACCTGCTTCGCGCCGGGAGCCCGCAGACGAACAGTGACCCGGAGAGTGGAATCAATCCGCGGATATTCGGCACCGGACAGATTGCTGGAAGCGGGGAACGATTCGTCCCCTGCGTTCACCACCAGCGCTGTGATGAAGACCATGCCGATGCAAATGAGGAGTTTCATAAAGAGTTCCGATCGGAATGATTGGTCGATCAACAGGAGGAAAACCATGAATCGTCGAACGTCCGAGAATGACCAGGTCCGCACCCGGTGAGCCGCAGCCTCACTTGGGCATCAGCCTGGTTTCCGGCAATTCGACCCAGAACAGGTCGTAAACATGCTGCCGGGCCCATTCATAAGAGACTTCGCCATAACCGCCGAAGCCGGAGTCACGGGTCATGAATTTGCCGCCGCCGGGGTGCAGGGCATCGTCTTCGTAGCCAACCAACAAGCGGCTGTGATCAGAACCGGCACACACCGGCCAACCGCTGGCGAGAGTACGGCGAGTTTCGTCGAATTGCTGCTCGGTCAGGCCGGAATCTTTGGACCACGGACGAATCCAATGAACCTGGAAGCCCAGCCCCTGTGCCGCTTTGGCATCGGTACGGGCCGCCTCGCTGGGGGACGTGTTCCGAAACGTCGCTTCGTACGGCATCAGGTCTTCGCGACAGAGGCCGTGCCGTTCGTAGCCTTTCAACAGGTCGTGAAAGAACTGACCGCGATCGGCCGTTCGATTGCGGATGATTCGATTGCAGGCCCAGTTGGCGTACTCGACACTGAGCGGCATCCCCTGGTCGTGGTGCTTTGATAACGCAAACTCAAATGCGCCCACGGTAACGAAGACCGAGCAGGTGTTGCGTTGCCCCTGGTTTCGCGGAGAAAGTTTCCACCGATCCAGTTGCGAGCGGAGATCGACTTTCGGAGGCAGGGGCTGGTCCGCACTGCGTACCAATCCCAACACGGCCCAAGCCGCTCCGGCTCCTGTGATGGGAATGAGACTGCCAGATCCCTCGCCGCCGGGCTTGGTCGGGCGCGACGTCATCGTCCATGAACCATTCTCACGTTGGGTCTGAATCAGAAACTGGTGTCCACGGACCACGGCTGCGTTCTCGGATGTCAGTCCGGCATGGGCGAGGGCATAGAGTGCCTGTCCCGTGGCCCACGCATCACTCCCCATGTCCTGTGATTGGCTCCAACCGCCATCGTTGCGCTGGCGTTCCCGAATCTTGCGTGCGAGGAGATCAATCTCCGTTTGTGGTTTATCAAGGCGTTTCCATAACACCAACCGCATGGCGATCGATTGCGGATCATCATCCGACTTCGTTTCGGTGAGCCATTTCACGCCGTTATCGCGCGCGGCTTTCACCAACGTGTCCTGATCAGCACAAGCCTGCAAGGCCAGAGTCGCCAGTGCCGTCATGCTGTCGTCGGAATTTCCGAAGATCGGCGGTCGAGTCTCGGGCCACGAGGCCCACGAACCGTTCTCCAACTGATCGTTGCGGATGGTTTCCAGCATTCGCTTCAGGCCGGTGGTCGTGACTTCGTCCGGTTGTCGCACCGCTCCCAGACCGAGCCCCAGCCAGACCGCTTTGGCATTGAGCGCTTTCGGAAGGCCCGGCGGTCGCGGCACACCGGTTTTTCCATCCCCGGACTCGGCCACCCAGCGTGTCAGTTCCTTCAGCAACGGGGCATCGACTGCAAAATTACGATGTTGCGCTTCCTGCATGGCCCAGATCACTAACCCGGCATGATGACAGGAGACACAGTCGTGCTCCTTTCGCCAGGCAACCGCATCGCTGGCAAGAAACGTCAATCCACGTTCAATCGTTTTCTGCACGGATGCGGCAGCGGGTGTGGTATCCTCGGCAGCCAGCTTCGCCCCGACATTCCCGAGCACATTGGCGATACTGCCAACAAACCCTACAATCCACACTCGACATCTCATCGGAAGCGCTCCTCAAGTGTTCGTGTTGGAAATTGTACCGTCTGTGTTATGACAATAGCGATTCTTGTCCCGACACATCTCAAAGCGGTGTAAAACGTCCTTGGTTGTGGAAGCTCGTAGCACCCGTGTGACGTTGATTCGGAGAAGGCCCAATGACTCTCGATGAAGTGATGCACGAACTGGCAGCGAAGGCAACTCCGTCCACAAAAAAGACATACTTGCGGCATGGCGCACCGGAACCGGTGTTTGGCGTCCGCATTGGTGACTTGAAGCCTTTGCAAAAGAGGCTAAAGGGGCAACAACACCTCGCGCTCGAGTTGTATGCCACGAGAAATTCGGACGCGATGTACCTCGCCGGGTTGATCGCCGACGGTTCTCAAATGACGAAGAAGCAACTCGATCAATGGGTGAACGGTGCAACCTGGCATATGATTTCCGGCTGTACCGTTCCGTGGGTTGCCGCGGAACATCCACAGGCGGTTTCGATCGCCACAAAGTGGATCGACTCGAAGAAGGAACTCGTGCCCACGTCAGGCTGGTCAACGCTGTGCTCGGTGGTGGCGACAATCGCCGACGAGGAATTGCCCATCGATACGTTATCCGAGTTGTTAGATCGCGTGGTCTCGACGTTGGAGACGTCAGCCAATCGCGTCCGGTATGCCATGAACAACTACGTGATTAGTGTCGGCACCTATGTCGCTCCGCTGGCAGACAAAGCGATGGCAGTGGCCCGGCAGATTGGTGTCGTGGACGTCGACATGGGAAACACCGACTGCCAGGTTCCCGAAGCCGCGAGCTATATCATCAAGGCACGGCGCGGTGCGAAGGTCGCCCCCAAACGGAAGACGACGCGCTGTTGAGCGTGGTTCCGTCGACGACTTCAGACGGGCTCGGGAGGTGATTCCGGCGGCGTCTTCTCGACCACTTCTCCGGGAGCCGGCAACGCATAGACGGCCAGAATCGCCGGCAGGATGATCAGATCGCCAATCATCGCGGTGAGCATGGTGAAGACCCCCATACTGGCAAAGATTCGCTGATCCCGCATGTCGCTGAAGGTCACCGTGGCAAACCCCACCACGAGCACCATCGTGGTCATCAACATGGATGTCCCCACGGCTTCAAACGTCTTGCGAATCGCCTCCTTCCGGCTGCCCGAGCGCGGCAGTTCTTCCTGAAAACGTGTCAGAAAGTGAATGGTGTCGTCCACGGCAATTCCCAGGCAGATCGTAAAGCAACAGACCGTGACGATTTCGAGAGGCTGGTTTGTGAAGACCATCCATGACGCGCAGAGCACCAAGGGAAAAATGTTGGGGATCAGCGCGATCAAGCCAATGCGGACCGAACGAAAAACAAAGCCCAGCACGCAGATGATGATGAAGGTTTCACTCCCCAGACTCGATCCTAGATCCACGGCGATCCGATAGAGATCTTTCCAGCGCCAGATCGCTGAACCCGTCAGTTCGAGCGTGAACTCGGGATGATCTTTGACGATCTGCTGGAGCCCTTCCTCAACGCGCTGAAACACCACGCTGTATTGAGCGATCCCGATATCTACAACCCGAAACGTCACCGTCGCGAACTGGTCTTCAGGCTTGTAGAACGCCCGCTTCAACGGGGGAGGGAGCAGTTCGATCATGGAGGCCCGCTCTTCCGTCGGGCTGTCCCCCGGCAGCGCATCCAGCAGACTGCGTAACGAAATCGGTGTGCCAATCAACGGCTCCGTTTTCAGCAGGTCATCCACCTGGGCGACGACCTGCAACACTTCCGCAGAATCCGACGAAACCTGGGGCGACCAGCGAATCTGAACCTCGGAAAACTCCAGACCGCCGAGAGCCCGATCCATCTGGTGCAACGCTTTCGTGGCCTCCGCACTTTCCGGCAGGAAGCTCGACCGCCGTTCATCCGGTCGAAGCTGTGTGGCGATGCCCGCACACAGCACCGTCACGGCGATGCCAATCCACGCCACGGGCTTCGGATGCCGCAACACAAGATCAACCAAGGACGTCACGCGATGAAGGTGGCGTTCGACGAAACCTTCTTCCTGGTCGAGTGGTTCCAGACGCATTCCCAGAATCTTGCGGCTGAGAACCTTGCGTAAGAATTTTGCAGGGGTCGAAAAGTAGGCCAGTGGGATCACGGTCAGAATCGCCATCACCGTTAAGCTGACTCCCAGCACGCAGCTCCAACCAAACTCACGGACGATTTCGTGCTGTGCCAGCGACAGCGACCAGAACCCGATACCGGTGGTGATCGCCGTCAGAAAACAGGCGAGTCCGACTTCTTCCAAGCCAGCGCGGGCGGCATCCCGTTCACTCATGCCCGAAGCATGAAACCGCCGGATCTGAACCATCATGTGGACACCGTCAGCCAGACCTACCAAGCTCAGCATCACCGGCAACACGACATCGTTGAACGGGTTGTCCTGCAGATGGAAGAAGTTCAAAAAGCCGATTGTCCAGAAAATCCCCAAGGCCGGACCAAGGGAAACAATCACCACCGACGACACCCCGCGGAAGAGGATCGCCGCCATGATGAGCACGACGCTGTAGCCGATGACGCGAAACTTGATGTTGTTCCGCTCGTGGGTCTGCATCATCGTCAGGCGGATGGGCACCTGACCGGTCACGCCGACAGTAAACTTGACCTGAGGAAACTCGGCCAGCGTTTTTTCGGCGACCTGGCGGAGATGGCGACCGCAGTCGTCGTCACTGGTGATGTACAGCCAGTCGAAATTGACCAGTACGATCAGTGTGCGCGCGTCGGGTGAGAGAAGTTGTCCTTTGACCAGCGGGTGACCGAGGGCTTTCTCACGCGCCGCACCAAACCGGGCCGGAGACGCTTGCGACTTCGGAAACAGAGGTTCGCGCAGTCCAAAAATATTGAGGACCGGAACGCGATCCATCCACATGACATTGCGGATGTAGGGCGTCGCTTCGAGGGCAGCAATCATGTGCCGTAGCGCTTGAGCCCCCGTCGGGGTGAAGATGTCCTCCGACTCAATGACCAGCACGGCATCGGAGCGGATCAGGTCAAACGATTCGACATTCGGCCGCGGTTTCAGTGCGGGCGCTGCAACTGACGGTGTGACCGGCGCGGGAGCCGCCACGACCGGCTCCGGAGGCGGCTGAAAAAAGCTCCGCACGCGCTCGGGGGCAACGTAGCCAACCGTGGCGATGGCACTCATGACGGCAAGAAAAAGATACGCCCAAACCGGGCGATCAACGATCCATGCGGTCGATCGTCCGAAATTGTGAGAAATCGACAACGGGAAACTCACTCAAGTTCAGAGGGAAATCCTGGGCCGGCACCGCTGCACATCAAGAAAACGGCGTTACGTTCAGAGATCACGACAGTACCTGTGCAGACTCGCTTCCGATTCAACGGATTCGCAGCTTTTCAGGTCGTTATCGTTTCCGCCGCTTGTCTTGGGCGGCTGTCGCGATTTCGTCACGACTCAACTTTCCATCGCGGTTGGCGTCATAACGGTGGAAACCAAACCGGCGGAAGGCCAAAGGGGTTTCCTGCTCTTCCACAAAGCGGTCCCCATTTCTATCAAACCGTTCGAAAAACTCCTTCACGAACTGCTCCGATGAGTCGGCTTCGGTCTTATCTTCACCCGTGCGGACAATCAGCTTCTGTTTGTTCCGCGGCGGTTCCGCTTCGTCGCTGGTATCCCGTGGGACGGAAACCTCAAAAAAACCAATCGCCATTTCTTCCCACGTCTGATCGCCCCAAGTGACAGTTTGCGACGGATCGGGATTGGCCGGATTTTTTGCCGAGTTATCGAAGCGGGCGGTGAACTCCAGTTTGTCGATGTCGGTCAGTTTCAGCGGCTGGGCAAACTCATACACATGCTGCCAATTGAAATCGTAACGGGGAACATCCAGCAGAATCTCTGTCTGGTCACCACGGCGACTCACCGCTTCAAAGGCTTTTCCACGGACATGCATGTGCGGGACAATCGCGAGGAGCTCCGCCCGCTTGGGGAACCACCCCACACTGCCCTGGACAGGAAAGTCTGGAGTGTGGGGCGGAATCTCAAACTCCTGATCGATCCCCAGCAGCGTAATCACTTCATGGGCCACCTCGGATTCCGGGATGAAATTCATGCCAACCTGCGTTACATCGTCCTGTTCGACACCGTTGGGCGTGTAGTGCATCTGAAAGACGAACTTGGAACCAGCAGGGACGCGGCGGGCTGAATTCGGCGGCAGGCTGAAGCTCCGTTGCCCCGGTACATAACCGGTCAAGTAACCCACGCCGCGGACGTCCGATCCATCCGGCGGGCGGACAAAGACGATGCAATGGTGAACCGTGGGGCGGTTGCCAGGAATCACCTGTGCCGCGGAAACCCAGTGGTCTTCGTCAAAGTGCGGGTCAACCACAAAATACTGATACTCAACCGTTCCCGTTGCCGGAATGTGAAACGGTCGGTCGCGCATCTTCAACACCAGATCGGGCGGCCGCGGCAATCGCCAACCAGATGCGAATTGCGGACGTACGGGTAAGTCGGCCTGATCGCCGTAGGGCATGCCAGCTTTGACCCAGGCACGCAGCAATGACTTGTCCGCCTCAGGCATGAGCCGTGAATTTCGAAAATGACCATGCTGCGGGTTCGCGTTCCAGGGAGGCATGCGGCCAGCGTTCACGGTTTCCAGAATCGTGTCACCCCAACCAACGACTTCGTCATAGTCCGTCAACGAGAATGGGCCGATTTCTCCCGGCCGATGGCATTCCACGCAGTGTTGATTCAACACCCGTGCGACCTGTTTGCAGAACGTGACTTCGGGATTCATTTCCGGCGTTTTCACCCGGCCGATGGCACACCCGGTGGTTTCTGTCCGCGTGATACTGACGGGTTTGCCCGCCAGCAATTCTTCGAGCGCGACCCGCAGATCACGGCGCGTGGGTTCCAAGCGCATCACACCCGGCTGGTACTGATCGTCGATCCGACCGTGATAACGGATGGCCAACGCCTGATCCAGCACAAAGACTTCAGCCATGTGCCGAGCGCCAAACAGATCGGCGACCTTGTTCCCAGGGTCTTTCAAGATGGGAAATATGATGCGGAACTCATTGGCAAAGGCGATCACCTCTTTAGGCGAGTCCTGCAGGTTGCTGTTCACTCCAATAAACCGGACATTCCGATTGGCGAATTCGTGGGCCAATTGACTTAACCGTGGTCCATACAATCGCGCGAGTGGACACTCTGTGCCGAGAAAACAGACGACCGTGATTTGAGGCGTCGTCTGTACGACCACTTCGGTGACGTTGCCTGCGGGGTCGCTGAGCTGAAAGCCCGGGATGGTTGTCCGCTCGGCTGCCGATGCAATGTTGGTCCCCGGCGCGATTCCGATGACCATGAACAGACAAGCCAGTCCCCACAAACTACTGCGGTCACTGGACATGATTGAGATTCCTTGGGGGATGGCTTTGATTGCCCATGCAGTCACACGAGGCAGCTTACCATACAGCCGTCGATCCCGTCACCGCCTTGCTGTCCCCATTGCGTTCGTTTCGCCATGTGAAAGTGCCACGGCATGTCGTCACCAAATTGATAATACGCCTGGACCGTGTCCGCGAAAAAAGAAGTACTGGACATCTGACTGCGAGCGCGGTATGAAACTCAATCAACACCCGATCAAATCCTGTCCATTCTGCCGCGGGGGACAACGACCCCGACTCACCGACTCGAACAATTTCGATGCTATTCCGTCCGTTGAGAACAACGGAAGTCGTCGAGAGATGAACCAGCACAACATTTTATTTCCGCAAAAGCGAGGCTCTCATGGACGTTTTCACACTCCGGCTGGTCAGGCTGACGGCCCTCGTCTTAATCGGATCACTCCTGCCCGTCATGGACGTGGTCGCCGCTGCCCCGGTTGTTTTCAAAGCCTTGGATAAAGCCCCGGCCGCGCCGAAAACGGCAAAAACCCGCCGGGCGCGAGTGCTCGGGATGGACACGGCCAAACTGATCCGCCAGTCGACTGATGCTGACAGCACGGTGCGGCTCAACCTCTTTCCTGATGTCGCGTTGGATGCCATTGTCGAAACCACGCGGATCGACGGCACGCAAGGTTTTGTGTCGCGCGGTCGTATCGCCTGGTCGGAATTGAGTTCGTTCGTCTTCGTGACGCGTGGTGACGCCGTAGCCGGAACCATTTCAGTGGGCGAGTTGCGGTATCGCGTCACCAGCTTGCCGGGCGCGAAGGATCAGGTGGTTGTCAGCGAGCTCATCCCTCCCGAAGCGCCGGATTGTGGGTGCGGTCCCGAACATGCGGTCGCCTCACCAGCCGCGCAGAAACCGATCGCCGCGGCGGATGATGGTTCGACGGTGGATGTCCTGGTTGCCTACACGCAGAAAGCCCGGACGGCAGCGGGCGGGCTTGCCCAAATGAACGCACTCATTCAGCTCGCCGTCGAAGAAGCCAACACGGCGTATCAGTTGAGCGATGTGACGCAACGGTTGCGGCTCGTACACAGTGTCCAGACCACTTACAACGAAGCCACCGGCTTCTCTCCGGCGCTGAATGCGCTGACCAATTCCGGCGATGGCAAGATGGACGAACTGCATACGCTGCGGAACCAGTACGGTGCGGACCTCGTCTGCCTGGTGATTGACAACACCGAGTATTGTGGTCTGGCGTGGCTCATGACGAACGAAAGCCTGGCGTTCGAATCGAAGGGGTTCTCTGTCGTCCATTGGGACTGTGCCACGGGGTATTACTCGTTTGCGCACGAGTTGGGTCATAACATGGGCTTAAACCATGACCGCCAGAACGCCGGTGGTGGTGCCGCAACTCCGTATGGTTATGGATATCGGTGGGTCGGGAACAGTGGCAGTACCTGGCGCTCGATTATGGGTTATGCCCCCGGTACACGCATCCAGCGGCACTCGAATCCTGATGTACTCTTTGACGGCGTTGCCACCGGCGTCGCCAATTCGGAAGATGCAGCCCGCGCGCTCGACGACACCCGCGATACCGTTGCCAATTTCCGGGAATCGATTCTGCCGGGATCGCCGCTGATTACCAGCCCGCTGACCGCGTCGGGTCCACCCAATCAGCCTTTCAGCTACCAGATCACAGCGACGAATTCACCGACCAGTTTCAATGCCACCGGGCTGCCGACGGGGTTGTCCGTGAACACCTCGACGGGATTGATCTCCGGAACACCGACCCAAACCGGGCAGTTCAATGTCACACTGTCGGCCACAAATGCCGTCGCCACGGGCGAATTGCTGTTGAAGTTGACGATCGGCTCGGGCGGTTGTGGAGCCCGGGCGCTGGTCGAACTGAACAAGGCGTTACGAATCATCAGCCCGGTGCGGCTCGGCCAACTGGATCAGACCTTGCCGGCCTTACGCACACTGCGTGACCAAATTCTGCTTCCGCATCCGGCCGGAAAGAAACTTGTCGAGAACTATTATACTCACAGCCCAGCCATTTCCCGCGTGTTTGCCGAGAACGAACCGATTGCTCGGGAAGCCCTGCCGCTGCTGATGGAATTGTTGCCACACGTGCAAGCCGGCACGCGCGAGGGAGGCCGCTTCCAGATGACCCGCGATCAATATGGTCGGGTGATCAAGCTGCTGGATTCCGTCGAACATGTCTCGACACAGGAATTGCAGACTTGGCTCGGAGACGTCCGTCAACTCCTCGCCCGGGCTCAGCATCCCGCAGCCGACGAACAGGTGATTCTGGAAATCGCCCAGGCGCTGCGCGAGCCGTGATGACTGGTATCGACGAAGTCCGTCACTCGGTGGACCGCAGCCAGATGTAAAGCGTCTTGCGCGAGATACCGAGCGACTTCGCCGCTTCCGTTTTGTTGCCTCGAAACCGCCGCACGGCATCCTCTGCCGCACCCCTGCGGTTCAATGATGCCCGCGGCTTTTCCTCTGGTGACCTGGCGGACGGAAGCAGACTCGGCACGGGATGGAAGTGGCGTCCATCCAGAAAGCGACCATCTTCACGGATGGCCGCTTCTCGAAGAACGGCCTCCAGTTCACGGATGTTGCCCGGCCACCAATGTTGATGCAGCTTGTCCATAAATCGCGGACTGGCATCGAGCAACCGGGACTCGAATTCGGCACACAGCCGTGACAGGAATTCCTGCACCAGCAACGGCAGGTCGTCTATTCGATGCCGCAGCGGCGGAACACGGATGGTGATCTGGTTCAGTCGATAAAACAGGTCCTGCCGAAAGCGCCCCTGTGCCACTTCCTCCTGCAACGGACGGTTGGAGGCTGTCAGAATCCGGACATCCACAGGAACGGTGGTATCGCTGCCGACGGGGGTAATCTCGCGCTGTTGAATGGCACGTAACAAAGCCACCTGCCCGCGCGGGCTCAGGTCGGCGATCTCGTCGAGAAACAACGTCCCTTGGTGAGCGAGTTCAAATTTTCCTTTACGGCGACGATCGGCACTGGTGAAAGCCCCCTTCTCGTGGCCGAAGAGTTCGCTTTCCAGTAGAGAATCGGGAATCGCGCCGCAGTTGAGTGTGATCAAGGGGTGCCCGCTGCGCCGGCTCAAACGGTGGATTTGTGTGGCGACGAGTTCTTTGCCGGTCCCCGTTTCGCCTTCAATGCACAGATTCACATTTTGCCCGGCGACTCTCCGGACCAACTCGAACACTTCCTGCATGGGGGGACAGCGGCCGATCATGGGACCGAAGCCGCGGGCCTGGCGTTCATGATCGATCGCGGTCATTGATTGCCGAAACCGCCGGATTGTGGATGTGATCGCACTTTCCACCGGCAACCGTTCAAAGACCGATCCCCCGGCAAAACCACGAATTCGCGCCTGCCGGAACAAAGTTTCGAGATCATCGGACGTCGTCACGGGTCCACCAAACGCCAGGCACAACGGTTTCCGTTTCGACGAGCCGACCAGTTCCAACATCGCATTGAGTTGCGCGACCGACTGTTGAATCCGATCCCGCCGCTCGCGAACATCTTGAAGCTCCTGTGTGAGACCCAGGTTCAGAATCAGACCATCCACTTCGGTATCAAGAAACGTCCGGACTTCTTCGGCTGACAAAGCAAAGCCGAATGTAGCAAACCCCAGCGATTTTGCCCGTCGCAGCATCGCGGCCTCACAGGCCGTCCCTGCGCCGGCCGCTTCCAGGCACCGGCGGTAATTCCCATCGATAAATCCGACCGCAGGCCAATTGACGATCCCCTGCACGCCCCACTCTTTCCAGCGGCGAAGGTATTCATCAACGGCGGTTTCCGGCTCGGCGGCGTAGACTCCGGCGATGACCGGGGGCGTGATCGGTTGCGGCAGCAGATGAAGCCGCAGCAACTCGTCGGTCTGCTGGTTAGCACTCCCAAAGGGCAGGAACGCCGCCAGCGTGCCCACGCCGTGATTCCGAAACACGCCTGCATTCAATGCCAGAAGCAGGTCCGCACCGGCCTCAGCCGAACAACGGGCCACCATCCCGGAACCGGCTACGACGGCCAATACAGGCCGGTCATCAAGATCGGCTTTGAAGACATCCCAAATCGATCGCATCTGATGCCCGGAGAGTTCGGGTATGATAAGTACCGTGTTACATTTGGAAGCGCAATGTAGGTTACACACCGTAACAATCTGCGACACGGTCTGTGCTGCCGGAATGGGGAATCATCATCGAAAAGACCCGAATTTCGGCATCCCCGCGAAGCTGACACGACGACTCCCCCTTGGCACAGGAATCGCGTATCGTGGAATCCTCTTCCGATGCGCTTCCCAGGGAGACTTCCCCCACTATGACTGCTGCCGTTTATGTCATCGCCACGATGGACACCAAAGGGGCGGAACTCGCCTTCGCCGCCGATCTGTTGCACGCCGCCGGCGTGATGGTGCGAACGGTCGATGTGGGCACCTTGTCCCCGCCGACGATCTCACCCTACATCACCCGCGATCAGGTGTTAGCCGCAGCGGGTCAAACTCCCGCGGTGGAGACCACTTCCGACCGCGGGTCAGCGATTCGGCAAATGGCAGACGCACTGCGAGCGTTTCTCCAGTCCGAGTCGGCAGCGGGGCGTGTGTCAGGGGTGCTCGGCCTCGGAGGTAGTGGCGGGACATCGTTAATTACGACTGCCATGCGGGCCTTGCCGATCGGCTTGCCCAAGCTGATGGTCTCGACCGTCGCCAGTGGGAATGTCGCGCCGTATATCGATTGCAGCGACATTACGATGATGTACTCGGTTGTCGATGTCGCCGGGTTGAATGCGGTCTCAGAAGTCATCCTGGCGAATGCCGCCCATGCCCTGGCCGGGATGGTGCAACATCCCCGGCGGACGCGCTCAGCGCGGCCCGCCGTCGGCATGACCATGTTCGGTGTCACGACGCTGTGCGTGAATCGCGTTCGTGAGCAATTGGAAGCAGAAGGCTTCGATTGTCTCGTCTTTCATGCGACGGGTGCCGGCGGCCGCGCGATGGAGCAACTCGTCGCCTCAGGGTTGATCTCGGGAGTGCTCGATATCACGACCACGGAAGTAGCCGATGAAATCGTCGGTGGCGTGTTTCCCTGCGGACCGCATCGCTTCGAGAAGTTGCTCCAAAGCCGTGTCCCCCTGGTGCTCAGTCTGGGTGCCCTCGACATGGTCAACTTCGGCGCAATGGAGACCGTGCCCGTGCAGTTCCGTGAACGAAAACTCCACGTTCATAACGCCCAGGTGACGTTGATGCGGACCAATCCGGAAGAGAACCGCCAGTTTGCGGCGTGGATTGCGGACAAGCTCAATCAGTCCACCGCCCCGTTGCGGCTGCTCATTCCGGAAGGGGGTGTTTCCTTGCTCGATGTCCCCGGGCAGCCGTTTCACGATCCCGAAGCCGATGCGGCCTTGTTCGACGAACTGGAAAAGCGGCTGCTCGTCACCGAACACCGGCAACTCATTCGGTTGCCGTTCGCCATCAACGCCCCGGAGTTCTCGGCCGCACTCTTGCAGCACTTTCACGAATTGCTGCCGAAAGCCTGACTGTATCCAACTGCGCTCACCACAAAGAAGTTGACACCATGCGACACACACGAGAGTCCATCCTCGCGCGTTTTCATGAGAAGATCGCGAAACGGCAACCGATCATCGGCGGCGGTGCCGGGACGGGAATCAGTGCCAAATGCGAAGAAGCCGGCGGAATTGATCTGATCGTGATCTATAACTCCGGCCGTTACCGGATGGCAGGGCGCGGCTCATTGGCCGGGCTGCTGCCGTTTGGCAACGCCAACGAGATTGTTAAGGAAATGGCCCGCGAGGTTCTGACCACGGTGCATCACACGCCGGTGATCGCCGGTGTTTGCGGCGTCGATCCGTTCCTGATGCGCGAGCATTTTCTCAAAGAACTGATCGATCTCGGATTCGCGGGGATTCAAAACTTTCCCACGGTGGGACTCATTGACGGCACTTTTCGGGCGAACCTCGAAGAAACGGGGATGAGCTACCGCCTGGAAGTCGACTGCATTGCCACCGCCCGGCAGATGGGGTTGCTGACGACGCCGTATGTGTTCGATGAAGAGCAGGCCATCGCGATGACCCGCGCCGGGGCGGACATTCTTGTAGCGCACATGGGATTAACGACGGGCGGCGCCATCGGTGCGGAGACATCAACGTCACTGGACGACTGCGTAACCCGCGTGTCAGCCATCGCGCGGGCCGGCCGATCCGTGCGAAAGGACGTCATCGTGCTGTGCCACGGCGGGCCGATCGCGATGCCGACGGATGCACAATACGTACTCAATCATTGCGATATCCATGGTTTCTACGGTGCCAGTTCGATGGAACGGCTGCCGACCGAGACGGCCATCCAGGGGCAAGTCGCAGACTTCATGCAGCTCCAACTTCCTCGTTGAGAACGCCCGCCGAATTCAGCGCTCGTAACAGAGGTCATCCCCATGAACACTCGACGGTTTTTCGTTTTCGCTTGGATGTGTCTTACGACGTCGCTGGTGATGGCAGCAGAGAATGCGGCTCCGCCTGCGGTCGAGAAATGGGCCGATGCCCGGTTGTCTGTCACACACGGGCTGGTGCTTTGGCTCGATGCTGCAAGACTGACCGACGCGCAAAAGGCACAGGGGCACACGCCGTCTCAAAGTGACGATCCGCTCGCTGTCTGGCCGGATGGCTCGGGGCAAAAACGCGACCTGCTTCAGCCGCAAGCAAAATCGCAGCCGCTCTATCGACCCACGGGTGACTTTCATGCGGTCCATTTTGATGGCAGCGGCCTGCACCTGCGTCGCTCGGGACTGGGGCTGACTCTCAAGGAAACCACCGTCTTCATCGTCACCGCCACCTATTCCAATGCGGAACCGTTTTCGGCCTGGCTGTCGATGAGCGAAGCCAAACGGAACGACTTTGAGACGGGATTGAATATCGATCAGGGCGTCGGCAGTCCGCCCGCGCTGCAAGTCGTCAATGTCGAAGGAGCAGGCCATCCGGGGATGAACAACCTGCTGAAGCGTCCCGTGCCCTACGGCAGCGTCGTCCGTATGGGTGTGACCTCCGCTCCGGGGAAAAATGGAACCGCCGTGTGGGTCAACGGCAAACAACACGGTGCCCGCGATCGGGCCGAAAACTCGGTGATCCACATGGACGAATTTGTCCTGGGAGCCCGCCGGTATACGCTTGGCGGACCACCAGAAGTCCGTGGCTTTCTGCATGGTGATGTCGCCGAAGTGCTGGTCTTCGATCGCGCCCTGTCGAAGGACGATCAAATGGCCGTGGAGAAATATCTCGATACGAAATACGGTGCGATCGCCCCGTTGCCGGTTCCTGGTCTGGCGAGTCAGGGAAAGCCTCTGGACCGCGTCAAATCGCCGCCGTCTGTGCAGGTGCTGCTTCCGGGGTTTGCGGTGCAGCAGTTGCCAGTCGATCTGCCCAACATGAACAACGTGTTGTACCGACCGGATGGCAAACTCCTGGCGCTCGGCTATGACGGGAATCTCTGGTTGCTTTCCGACACCGACGGCGATGGCCTTGAAGACCAGGCCAGCGTGTATTGGGAGAACAAAGGACAGATTCGCGCGGCGATCGGGATGGATCTGACGCCGCCGGGTTCCCCCCTCGGAACCGGTGTCTTCGTGGCCTCGAAGGGAAAGTGCTCCCTGCTGCTGGATACGGACAACGACGATCGCGCCGACAAAGAGCTGGTCATCGCCGAGGGCTGGAAGGAATCGCCCCACGGCGTGGATGCACTCGGGGTTGCCGTCGATGCGAAGGACGGCAGTGTCTACTTCGGTCTCGGAACGGCGGACTACACCAACGCGTATCTTCGGAGAACGGACGGTACCACGGCATACGATCTCAAGAGCGAGCGTGGCACCATTCTGCGCGTCGCGCCGGACCTCAAGTCGCGCGAGATCATTTGCACGGGCATCCGTTACCCGGTTGGACTCCGTTTCAACAAAGCGGGCGATCTGTTTTGCACCGATCAGGAAGGGGCCACCTGGCTGCCGAACGGCAATCCGCTCGATGAACTGCTGCACATCCAGAAAGGACGGCATTATGGGTTTCCGCCCCGTCATCCTCAGCATTTGCCGAACGTGATCGATGAGCCGAGCACCTTGGATTACGGTCCGCAACATCAGTCGACATGCGGGTTGTGTTTCAACGAACCCGCACACAATGGCGGACCGGTTTTCGGTCCGAAGGACTGGGCGGGCGATGTGTTCGTCGCCGGCTATTCGCGCGGCAAGCTCTACCGGACACAGTTAGAGAAAACGACCAGCGGTTACGTGGCACGAAACTCGCTCTTCGCCTGTCTTAGCATGATGCCTGCGGATTGTTGTGTCACACCCGACGGTGGCTTGCTGATCGCCTGCCATAGCGGCGGACCGGACTGGGGCAGCGGCCCCACCGGCAAAGGGAAACTTTTCAAAATTCGGTATGGAGATCCGCAGCATCCGCAGCCGGTCCTGGCTTGGGCGGCGAGTCCGCGAGAAGTGCGTGTGGAATTTGATCGTCCGGTCGATCCCGTGTTGTTACGAGACGCGCTGACACAAACAGATATCACCGCCGGAAAGTTTGTCCGCGCCGGCGATCGGTTCGAATCATTGTGGCCGGGCTATGCCGTTGTGCAGGCTCAGCATCGCTCGCCGCGAAAGGACGTGAAAGTTCACTCGGCGCAGTTGACCCCCGACCGTCGCACACTGATTCTCGCAACCGATTCGCTGCGAACGGCGGTCCATTACGCACTCACGTTGCCAGGGATGGGACGGCCGAACATCGCCCAGGCTTCAGCGAACGATCGATCCCAGCAGACGCAGATCGACCTGGACTTCGATCTTTCTGGCGTGGAAGCCAATTGGACACAGAACGGAAAGCTGGTCTGGAGCGGTTGGCTCCCGAGCCTTGATCTGGAAGTTGCTCAACGCTGGACCATCGGTTCGGCATCACATGATCAACTTTGGGCCGCGATGAAAGAGCCAGGCGAGCTCACGCTCACCGCGGGATTAAATCTCGTCGATATGCTTCGCCCCGATGTGCAACCCGGTTCCAGACTCGATTACGAATGGCCTCCGGAAGACGTCACGCTGCGCGTGTCATCGACCACCAAGACACAAATCCGCATTTTGGACGATTCGAAATCGCCCGCTCCCACAGCAGATGTCCTTCACATCCGTCCCCAGCGCGGACAGCTTTCCGCGGTAGAAATCCGTGTCACGGAAACGACTCTCCGTGACGCCCTGAGCTTGAACGTGTCCTATTCCACGGCGGAAGACCCCCGCGCGCGACCGTTCCCACCCCACCGGGCGCTGTTGCCCTGGGGGCGGATCAGCGACGATGGCGACGAATCTCACTTGGCGTCGCTTCCAAAAGAACTGGAAGGCGGCCGTTGGGCGCGGGGCTGGAAACTGTTTCATCATGCGCAGAACGGGTGCGCAAAGTGTCACACAGTGCAAGGCCAAGGCACGAAGATCGGCCCCGATCTCTCGAACCTCATTCACCGCGACTACGTCAGTGTCATGCGCGACATCCTGCAGCCGAGCTTTGCAA
The DNA here is from genome assembly GCA_041753475.1 of Planctomycetaceae bacterium. Lineage (GTDB taxonomy): Bacteria > Planctomycetota > Planctomycetia > Planctomycetales > Planctomycetaceae > DSVQ01. The sequence continues at coordinate 23,595 of JBGSUN010000052.1, forward strand.
TCAATCCCGACTACCTGGCCAACACATTGCTTCTGAACGATGGCCGCGTCCTCACCGGCGTGGTCCGGTCGGTCGATGGCCGGTTGCATGTAGGAGACGCCCACGGGAAGACGACCATCGTTGCCCCCTCTGACGTTGATGAGATGAAAGCCTCTTCCGTGTCAGTGATGCCGGAAGGAATGCTGAAGAACTTCAGCCCGGAACAGACACGCGATCTGCTGACGTATCTGTTGACTCCCGGACCATCGTTGCCGCGTGAAAGCATCGGTGTTCCGCGCCCGGCTGCACGGGCCCTCAGCGAAGTGAACGCCGTTCTCGCGGGTTCAGTGGCTCCACGGGATGATTTGCGTCCGCTGAGGATAGTCATGGTCGCTGGTCCGAAGGATCACGGCCCCGGCGAACATGACTATCCCGCCTGGCTCAAAGCCTGGAATGAGTTGCTGTCGATTGGCAACAACGTGGACGTCGTCACGGCCATGAATTGGCCGGAACGAGACGAATTCCAGAAGGCCGACGTGATGGTCTTCTATCAACGGGGGAATTGGAATCCGCAGCGGGCCGCCGACATCGACGCCTTCCTCGAACGTGGCGGCGGATTGGTTTACGTCCACTGGGCAGTCGATGGCCAACAGGACTCCCCCGGTTTTGCCAAGCGAATCGCACTCGCCTGGGGGAATGGCGCGAAGTTTCGCCACGGCCCGTTGACACTCCATTTCAACCATGATCCCAGCCACCCCGTGTCGCGCGGGTTCACCACACTGAAGCTGGTTGATGAAAGCTACTGGAATCTCGTCGGCTCACTCCCCCATGACCGCGTCCTGGGTTGGGGGAACGAAGAGAACCAGCCGCAGCCGCTCTTCTGGTCCCTCGAACAGGGGCGTGGACGGGTCTTTGTTTCGATCCCCGGGCATTATTCTTGGACGTTCGACGACCCACTCTTCCGCGTGTTGTTGCTGCGTGGCATGGCGTGGTCCGCAAAGGAACCGGTCGACCGATTTAACAATCTCGTCTGGCCCGGAGCCGACGTTGCCAAATAAGACGATTCGCTAAGGACATCTGCTGGCGCGGATCAATTCGTCGGTTTCCGCTGCGGTTTGGCCTGCGCAAGCGCCGTCCATGGGTCTGCAGGCCAGGCGTGTTTGGGATAGCGGCGGCGGAGTTCGCCGCGAACTTGCTGGTACGCGGTGTTCCAAAATGATGCGAGGTCATCCGTGATCTGCTGCGGTCGATGATTCGGCGCGAGCAGATGCAACAGTACGGCGACGCGCCCGCTGGCAATCCGCGGCGTGGCCTTCCAACCGAAGACTTCCTGAATCCGGACGGCGAGAATTGGGGCGCGACCGGCGGCGTAGTCCAGTGCGATGCGGCTCCCGCTGGGAACCGACAACCGTTCAGGAGCTTCACGGTCCAATAACGTTTGCTGCGTCGAGGTCAGCGATTGCTTCAGAAACATCGTCCACGGTGCCGCGCGTAATTCTTTGAACGAACGGCATCCCGCGGCCAACTGCGGTAACAATGCATGGAGTTCGGCATCATCCCATGCGGGGAAACCGGCTTCGGGTAACCATGCTCGCAGGCATTGCACGCGGGCAATCAATTGTGTGACAGCAGGGTCATCGGGTGGGAAAACTCGCGACCAATGGGTGACAGCCGCGGCGGCGAGGGCGGCGGCGACATCGGTGTGACGATCCAGAGCGGCGGGGTGTTCTTGCAACACGAGATCGAACCACAGTGTGCGATGCCGGGCTTGAATCCGTTCCGCGGTCTCGTCGAATTCGAGGTCAACCTGCGTCGATTGATGTCGGCCGGTCAGCCAAGCGGGATCGATCGCCGCGGCGCTGCGGACCAGCGCTTCTTCACCAGCGGAATCGACATCGAGACAGACGAAGAACTCGCTCTCCGACACGGCACTCGATTCGGCCAGACGGACGCCGCGGTTACCAACCATCACTCCGCGCCGGGTACGCGGTTCCCGACGCCGGGCGACCCGGTCCGGAAACGCCGC
>JBGSUN010000053.1:0-25819 GCA_041753475.1 Planctomycetaceae bacterium
AGTCTTTCAGCTTGCACTTCTTGCCCGGTTCGACCAGGAAGCGATTGAGTGTTTCGGCGCGAAGATCCATGATCGGTTCCCGACAGAAAGAATTGCGCTTCCGACAGCACATGCCCGGTGTTCGGTTCGATGAACGCCTCGAATTTGTCCCCGGCGTGCATGCCGTCGTAACTGCGTTGGATGACCGGAATCGCGGCGCGGACTTCGTCGATCGGGCTGCCGCGGTCCTGGTCGCCGAAGTTGAGGAGCAACGGCCGCGGGGCGATCAACGCCGCAATGTCCGGCGTGTCACCATATTGCCCAAGACCGGGAATGAAATTTGGAAAGCAGTGCAACAGGTGCTCTTTGTGAATTCCGGCATACGTCGGTAGACAGCAATTGCCGACGAGGCACTTGATCCGCGGTTCCCACGGGCCGACGAGCCATGTGTGCGTTGAACCCATCGAATGTCCGTAGCAACCGATTTTGTCCGCCTGGACTTCTTTCCGGCTCACGAGAAAATCGATCGCCCGTTTCATGTCGAGAATGTTCTTCCACGCCATGCACCTCCCGGCGATGACGGACCGCAGAAATTCGAAGCGTTCGTAGTCACCATTCTTGAGGTGCGGGCTGCGGCGTTCTTCAAAGCATTGGGCATCGGGACAGAGGACGACATAACCCTGTTTCGCCAACGCCGCCCCGGTGTGATGCATCGGATTGCCCGCGAGTCCGGCCGGCTCGCTCTTGCCCAGATGCCACTCACCATTGTGCTGATGACAGATCGCGACCGCAGGAGCGGGCTTCTCCGGGGTCACGCCGTCGGGGATGAGCAACATCGCCGGAATGGCGTCGTTCGGCTCAGCGTCGTAATACACCGAGTGAATCGTAAACCCTTCTCGGGGAATCGTTTCCCGCAAACGGACGTTCAACGGCGGCGGGGTGGGCCAGTCTCCGCCGAGGCATTGCAGCAGGCGATCGCGAAAGTCGGCTGTGGCCATCATCGTGGTCCGTCACAGGGAGGAGGAGACCCAGGGTTAAGAAACCCTGGGCGTCGGTGTGGTGGGGGATGATTTTATGCGGTGTTGCGGGGGAATTTCTGCCGTCGGCGTGGCAGATTTCGCCGATTCGCAGATGCACTTTTTGCAATTCCGGTCGAAACCCCCTGTTCTGGGCCCGAAACCGGCCTTGCGTCCAGTGTTTCGGATTGATCGCGGTTATGCGGCTCGCTAAAAACCGCCGTCTCTCTCCCGATGATCCCATCGTGTCCGTAGATTTTCGGCCTGGTCACGGCTTCGTCCGTGAGTGTCCGTACCCGCAAAGGTGTTTCGATGCAGTGGTTCAATCCGCGTCGAACGAGTGACTTAATGCCCCTTGGCTGGCGCTGCGCCTGGATCGGCATCGCCCTATGGCTGGCGATCTGGCCCAGTCTCGGCTTGGGGCAAGAGTCCGGCGACCCATCCCGTAGTGCTCTGGAAGATAGCATCTTCTACAGCGATCAGGTGACCGGCCGAAACGGCTCAGCGCTCGGTGCGTTGTGGCGGGCGGGCTATGTCACAGGGCCAGGCATTGGCCGGCAAGACGGCATCGCGCCCGTCGAAGTCATGCCGTACTTCTTTCTGGAAGACGGCATGCTGTTTCTGAACGGCCGCGGCTTCCGGAGCGACCGGGACGGCTGGGGCGGGAACCTCGGTGCCGGCTATCGGCACTATGTCCGCAAGTGGGACCGCATTTTCGGCGTCAATGCTTACTTCGACTACGATAACACCTCGGGGTCGCTCTTCCGGCAGACCGGCTTCGGGTTCGAAACCCTGGGCAAGCGGTGGGATTCACGACTGAATACCTACTTCCCGGTGTCCCGAGAGCAGGCACAACTCGACCTGCGGTTTGTGCAAAGTTCGATTCGCTTCGCGGGCAATCAGATTCTGTACGATCAGATTCGGACATTCGGCACGCAGATGCGCGGCCTAGATCACGAAGTCGGTGTCCCGCTCCCCGGTCGTGTGCTTGAAGCCCACGACGTCCGACTGTTTGCCGGTTGGTATCACTTCGACGGGCCGCAGGTTGCCAACACGACCGGTTGGAAAGGTCGCTTGCAAGGCGAAGTGACCCCAAACCTGGCCTTGGCCCTCGAAGTCACCAATGACACCGTCTTCGACACCAACGTGGTCTTCAGCGCCGCGTTTCAGTTCGGTGGATTCCGGGAAGACACCAATCGTCCGCGATCCCAGTTCAGTCGCATGACGACCCCGGTCCAACGCCAACACACCGCCGTGATCGCACGGACCGATGTGCTGGAAACCGACATTGTGGCGCTCAAACCGGACGGAACGCCTTATCTTGTTGAGCATGTGGCGAACAACCCTGCTGATCCGAACAACGGTCCATTCCTGGGGACCGCCGAGAACCCGTATCTCACGATTGCCCAGGCCCAGGCGAATGTCTTCACCTCGCCGCCGTTCGATGTGCCGATCTCCCCGTATCCGGGCGACATCATCTTCGTGCACACCAACAGCCAATACACGAACACGAATGTCGTGCTCGAGCCGAATGTCCGGGTCTTGGGTGAAGCCGACGGCGTCGTCCATCAGATCAATCTGCCTCCGTTCGGCCTGGTGAATCTGCCCCGCGTAAACGATGACCCGGACCCCGCTGTGGCGGAATTGCGGCCAATCTTCACCAATGCCGTGGGCGATGGTGTTACCCTGGCCTCGAATGCAGAATTCAGCGGTTTCCGGATTGGTGACGATGCGCTGGATACATCGGGCCCCACGGGCAACGGCATCTTCGGCGACGGCGTCAACAACGTGGTCGTACGGCAAGTCGATATCAACTTCGCCGGTGCCGACGGTGTCCTGCTCACCAACGTGAATACGGTCTCGTTCGATCGGACACACATCTTCAATGCAGCCCAAGTTGGCTTGCATGTGGTCGGCGGTGCTCCGCTGGTCACGTTTGAAGGGGATGGTTCGGCCGTCACACCAGATATTGAATACAATGCGGCCGTCGCCGGTGGCAACGCCGTCCAGATTGAAGACACCACGGGCGGGCTTGTTGATCTGTTCGGAGCCACGCCATCATCAATCAATTATGACAACGCTGGCGGAGTTCAGATCACCAATTCTCGCGGTGCGGCTACCTTCGGCGATGTCCGGCTGTCGGATACCACGCTGGGGGTGGATGGTGTCAATATCATCGGCAGCGGCGGCGTCTTCAGCTTCAGCCGCCCGGTCTTCATCGACAATCCCGATGGCGAAGGGATTGAGATCCTGACTTTGGCTGGCACAGGACGCGTGCTCTTTAACGACTCGGTCAACATCACCAACCGCAGCGTGGGCGGTGTGTTCCTGCATGACAATGCCGGGGATGTGCGCTTCAACAACTCCCTATCCGTCGTGAATCTCGGCGTTGCCCCGAACGAGCCGGCGTTGAGTTACCAGAGAAGCTCCGGTGACGCTAACTTCAACACGATTACGCTCACCGGCGGCAGCGTCCAGTTTGTAACTCCCGCGCCGCCGTTGCCCCCGCTGCCGCAAGACCGTGTCGGCGGGATCGCAATCAGCATCGGCAGCGACGACGACGCCACTGACCCTTTGTTGGTGGACAACACCGGCAGCTTCACGGTCTCCGGCATCACGAGCATCAGCGACTTTTCCGGGATCAGCATCGACATTCGTGACGATCAATCGACGGTCAGCTTCAATACCGTGGCGATTGATGACCGCGGCGATATCGGTATCTCGATTGTCGGTGAGCAAGGCGATGTCATCTTCCGTGGTCTGACATCCGTTGCCAACAACGCTGACGGACAGAACAGCAACGTCGGTCCGTCCAACGATACGGCGGTCTTCATCGATTCGAACCCGAACACGATCAACTTCCAGACGTTGACGATTATCGGGGCCACTGGCGGGATTACCGCCAACGGTGTTGTGAACACGGTGGCCGGGATGTCGGTTACCAGCAATCCGGGTACGGTCACGGTTCAGCAACTCAACATTGCCAGCGCCTTCGGTGAGGCGTTGTTCGGCCTCGATGTCGGGACACGGACAACCGCACCGGTCACCGGTGGGTTGTTTGTTCGCTCGGGGACGCTCGTCAGCGTCTTTGATTCAGCGATCAATGTCGAGAACTCGGTCCTCGGCCTGAACTTCACCAGCGTCTCGGCGACGCAATCCGGCGATGAAGGGATTCGGCTCGTAGACAACACCGCCGGCCAGGGCGGATTCTCACTGACGATCGATCCCGGCAGTGACATTGTCGGAGACGGTGGAAATATCGTCCAAAGCGCGAACGAAGGGCTCCTCGCGCAGAATACAGGCCCGGTGGCCATTCGCGCCATGAACTTCATCCAGAACGGGATCTTTGGTGTCAACGACGGGATCTTCGCCCTGAACGATGCCGTCGCAGTGACCGATACCGCCACGGCGACCACCTTGACGATCTTCTCGTCCAGCATCGTACAATCCGGCAGTTCCGGTGTGCATACGCTCAACGTTCCGTTTGTTTCGATCGTGAACTCTCGCTTCCTGCAGAATGATCCGGCTGGTGCTGGTGCTCCTGAAATTCTGCTGGAAGGGGGTTTGATTCTTCCTGACGGGACCGATCTGGACGCGCTCCAGGATCCGTATATTGTCTTCCTCGATCAGTTGAATGTGACCGAAGACGTGGCGGACGGCATTCGGGTCGCCACGACTCCTGGCGGGTTTGGTGCGGCTCTGAATATGCAGTTGACCAACAGCACGATTCTCTTGAATCCGCTGGTCGCCACGAACCAGGCCGCGATTGATGTCTCGTGGTCGGGACCGGAATCGGTCTTCATTGATAACAACCAGATCACGTTCCTGGGGAACTTCACCGGCGGTATCGACATCATCAACAACTTCTCTGATGACCTCGATCCCGACACTTCGGATCTGTCTCTCGTGACGGTCACCAACAACGTGTTCCAAGGCCCCGGAGCACTCAATACCGGCCTGCTGGTGAATATGCAGGGGCCCACGAGTTTGGTCGCCAGCGAGAACGTCATGACGCTCGGCGGCGTCGGTTCAACCGGGATGCAGTTCACCTATGGGGCGAATACGACTTCGACCATCGAAAACAACATTATCGATGCGGCCGGAGACCAGGCCAACGGCATCATCGTCCAGGCAGTGTCGGGTCCGGCCCTGTTTACGATCAACGGGAACACGTTTACGTTCACCGACAACGATCTCTTCCGCGACGAGCACGGGATCGAATTCCTGTCGACCGTGGGGACGATCAGTTTCAACGGGACCGTCAACAACGTGATCACCATCGACAACCTGAACGGCGTTGGCTTCCCGTGGTTCATCTTCCCGTTCAACGGTCAGGCCAACGGCTCGATCATCGTCAACAGTGCGCCACAACCATAAGCAGACCGCTGACCCGTGTAACACGACTTCTCACCAGCCCAGCCAACCATTTGGCTGGGCTGTTTGTTTACCGGCGTGATGCAGGGGCGATCACGGATCAAACTACTCCGAGGGAAGCTCGGCCGGCTATTCTGCGGGCCACTTGCCATCGACGATCGGTTTCAACGTGAACTTCGCCGGGTCGAGAACCACGTGGCGAATCTTCTTCCGCTTCCACGTGTAGCTCACATGCAGCAGCCCATCGGCGGTTTGTATGACCGCGGGGTAGGAGTATTCACCCGGTTCGGTTTCCAGTGCCAGCGCCGCTTGCCAATCGATGCCGTTTGCGCTCACAGCGACGTTCAACGGACTGCGACCCTTCGGTGTGTGATTGTAGATCAGCACATGACGGCCGTCTTTCATCGTCACGGCATCGGTCCCCGCATTCGGATTCGGCAGATTGGTCAACGTCATTGCCGACCACGAACGGCCTTGATCTTTCGAGGTAGTCGTAAAGAGTTTTCCGTTGCGGGAACGGCCGAGCGCCTGCAAAGAGCCATCGCCCTGACGGAGCACGCTCGGTTGGATGGTGCCGAACTCTTTTGGTTGCTCGACGGGACCCACCCGCAGCCATTGCTCCTGCTTTTCATCGCGCGACTTCAGCAGTTCAAAGTGGACACGCCAACCATCGTGTTCTGAACTGGTCGGACACAACAACTGACCGTCATCGAGGCGAATCGGCTTGTTCTTGACCGGACCGAGAATGCCTTCCGGAAGTCGCCGACTGCGGGACCAGGATTCACCGCCGTCCTTTGAACTGGCGAGCATCCCCCACCATTTTTCCGGGTCGGGACCGACTTTGTAGAACAGCAGCAACCGGCCGTTCGGCTCCTGGAAAAGAATCGGATTCCAGCACGGATGCCGATGCACGCTGCCGTCCGGTTGCGTGTACTGGATGCCGTTGAAGAGTTCCACGGGTTCGGTCCAGCCGTCCTTTGTCCGCCGTGCGAACCAGATGCCGACATCAGGATTTTTCTCTGCGGTACCCCCAAACCAGGCGGCGACCAACCCCGTGGGCGTCTCGGCCATCGTCGAAGCATGGCACGACGGAAACGGGGCCGTTTCGTAGAGGAATTCGCTGATGACGACGGGGTTCGTTTCCGCCGCAGGAACTGGCGTGAGACCAATCAGAACAACGCCAAGACTAACGACCCAATTCACACAGCGCATGGAGCCAGTTCCTAGTTGAAAGGTTGGACGTCAAGGATGTTCGTGTTTTATCGCGGTGCACTTTTCCGTTTTGTGGCCCGTTCTTTCCGGCGCTCTTCGCGGCGTTGCAATTCCTCTGGAGACGGACCACGTTCCAGACGGTCGAAGACCGATGGCGGAATGGTGGCTTCGACATCGTCCGGTGTCACGGCACGGATCAATCCCGACAACCAGACACGCCGCGGATTGGGCGGCACTTCCGTCGGGATTGTGGTCACAGTCGATTCGGTGGGAATCGCATCGAGCGCCGATGCCGGAGCATCGAGCGAGAGCTCGCCTTCCGGAGCCCCCAGGTCAATCGAAGGGCTTTCCAGCGGCGACGGAGCGGCCGATGTGGAAAGGTCTTGTGAGAATCCCCACAACGCGGCGGCTGTCAACGCGGGTGCCGCGGCTGATAACGGGTGATGCATCTCGGCGACGAGCGCGTTCTCGGCACGCCGCATCACCCCGAAGGCGGGACGCACATGGGGCAGGACCGCCGCCGTGGAGGGAATCATGCCGCCATCAATGGCCGCACCGCTCGTGCGCAGCTCATTCAGCGAGCGATTCGCCATCAAAGGCAGCAGCGGCCACAACGTCTGCATGAAAGCGGGGGCATCGACAAATGCAAACCCCAACGCCTCTGGAGGAATCGGAGCCTCTTTCCGAGTGGCGAACGTCGCACCCTTCTGTTCGAGGAACTGCAGATGCGACCGCATCGTCTGGGGCTGCAACGTCACCAGCAGCTGCTTGTCAGTAATGCAGAACGTCGGGGCCAGCGTGATGCCGCCGGAACCGCGGAACTGCATCGTGTAGATTGCCCGGTCCAGATACAAATCGTCATGAAAAGTGACTTGCCGCTGACTCTCCTGAGCATGGCGGTGGAGCACAATCATCGCTTGGGTGAACGCGGCATAGGCTTGCTGCGGCTGCCGGACATCCAGGCTGAACACGGGAGATAATCCGAGAGCGCCGCCCGTCGATGGTGCACTGTAGACCGTGAAGGTGGACCCAAATGCCGGGATGACATCCTTCAACAGGTTTAGCCCAAGCTCCGTTTCAATCCGTTGTCGCCAATGATCGGGCGCGTCTGGCGGGAGCGTCGGCAGGTGCGCGGCGACACCCGCAATCCAGCCGCCCACTTCCGGCAGGGCGAGCCCGATGCTCGCGGCATAATGGGCATCCGCCGGTATCAACTCCGCGGTGTTGCCCGCCATCGACGTGAACCACGGGGCCACCGGACGGTCGCCGCTGGCGAGCCACACCGTGCGGCAAAGCAGACCTGCGTCATCGCTGCCCATCACCGATAGCGAACGCCACGAGGGAATAAATTCCGCCACGGCCGAAAGGGGCGTCCGTTCCCATAGCGCCGGTGCCCGTTGCCGCCATTCGTCGATTGGCAGGTTGATCCACAAACGATGCCCCGGCTGTGGGGCATCCCACGTCTTTACAGCCGTGATGAAGGCGGGGTTGGGATCGACACCGTTCAGCGGGGCTTTTAAAGCCGCTTCCACTGTGGCCCCCGATTCGGTTCCCAGCGTCCAGATGTAGTACGGACCCGACGTGCGAAAATGCCACAGGGCATTGGGAATCAGCGATTTTTCCTCGCTTGCGATCATCCACGCCGGCAGCACGGCCTGAAAATCGCGACGGGCCTGTTCTCCCTGCTTTCCGACATTCAACACAATCGCCGCTCGTGGAATCAGCTTGCCGCCGCCGACTTCGGGTTCCCACGCAACATACAGGCAACCGGGATGCTGCCAGAGCCGATGGGCCACGCTGGGCCAACGATCGCGCAGCGCCACCAGCGACGGGTCATCCAGAGGTGACGTGGACGGATGGAACTGCTCGCGGATCTGCCGCAGCGCCTCGGTGGCCCGGCGGATTTCCGGGTCGGCAAGAAACGCATTCAGCGGACGGGAAGGTTGGCCAGCAGCGTCCTGGCCGCTCCATTCCAGGGCAACCACGGCATCGCGCGGAACGATCCGCAATAACTGCGGGTCATTTGCTCCACCGGCTCCGCCCGGCAAACCGACACTCAGCAGAACAATCAACCAATCCAACAGCGGCGACAAAAGCGGCTGGGCTTCCATGAGTGTGCTCCTTCACGATCGAGTCAATACGTCTCGATTTGATCGTAACCCGCGCGCGGCGCGTTGCCAATGAGTTCGGCATCGATCAAAACGAAGAAACCCACCCTCAGGGGAGGATGGGTTTCTTGGATTCGACATTCACACCGTCTCACCAATTCGAGCCGGTAGCACAACCACAGAAAAAGCCCGGCATTTCAGAAAATGCCGGACTTTTGTTTTTTGCCTCTTACTTGATGAACAGCATTTCCTGGTACGTCGGCAACGGCCAGTAATCGTCAGCAACGACGGTTTCCAGCTCGTCGACCACTTCCCGCACGGCGGCGATCGCCGGCTTCATGTTCTTGTAGCAGTTCCCGGCGGCTTCTTTCGGGTTCGACACACCGTGACCGCCGTGACCCGGCAGCACGTGTTCCAAGGCCGCGATGTTGTCGACAAGCGACTTGATCAGGTCCGTCACCTTCGTGAGGATCGAAGTGTCGAACGAAACACCCGCAGCCTTACAGTTGGCGGCAGCCGCGGCGAGTTCGCTTTGATAACGAACCGCATGCGGGTAGATGACCGTCTTCGCGACTTCGTGGGTCATCTTTGCTTCGACATTGAGCGTCAGCACATACTGCTCGAAGTAAATCTCTTCACGGCTCTTGAGTTCGCGTTCCGAGAGCACCTTGTACTTCTCGAACATTTCGATGACCGGCTTTTCGGTGATCGCTGGCAGCGCGTCGATGGTTTGCTTCAGGTTTGGCAGACCGCGTTTGGCAGCTTCGTCCTGCCATTCCTGCGAGTACCCATCGCCGTTGAAGATCACCGAACCATGATCGTTGATGATCTGCTTGAGCAACGTTTGAACCGCCGCGGGCAGCTTGCCAGTGTCGCCGCCGGTGGCCTTTTCCAGTTCGGTGGCAATGTAATCCAGCGATTCCGTCATGATCGTGTTCAGCGCGACGAGCGGTCCCGACAGCGATTGATTAGAACCGACGGCACGGAACTCGAACTTGTTACCGGTGAAAGCGAACGGGCTGGTACGGTTGCGATCGCCTGCGTCCTTCGGCAGCGGCGGCAACGTGTCGACACCGACATGCATCAAACCGGGTTGCTTGCTCGTGGCAGCCGTCCCCGACTTCTTGATCTGGTCGAACACATCAGCGAGTTGATCACCAAGGAAGATCGAGATGATTGCCGGGGGAGCTTCGTTCGCACCGAGACGATGGTCGTTACCGGCGTGAGCCACGACGGCCCGCAGCAACTTGGCATGCTTGTGTACCGCGCGAATGACCGCGGCACAGAAGACCAGGAACTGCATGTTTTCGTGCGGCGTCTTGCCCGGGTCGAGCAGGTTGCCGTGCGTCGAGTTGCCGAGCGACCAGTTGCAGTGCTTGCCCGAACCGTTCACACCGGCGAATGGCTTTTCGTGCAGCAGGCAGGACAGACCGTACTTTTCCGCCACTTTCTTCAGCGTCAGCATCGTGAGCTGCTGATGGTCCGCCGCGACGTTGGCGTTTTCGTAGATCGGAGCAATTTCGTACTGGCTCGGAGCCACTTCGTTGTGACGGGTCTTCACCGGCACGCCGAGCTTGAAGAGTTCACGCTCGGTTTCGAGCATGCAGGCCAGCACCCGATCCGGAATGGCACCGAAGTACTGGTCGGCGAATTCCTGACCCTTCGGTGGCGGAGCACCGAACAGCGTGCGTCCGGCGGCAATGAGGTCCGGCCGGGCAAAGTAGAAGTTCCGGTCGATCAGGAAGTATTCTTGTTCCGGACCACACGACGCCGTTACGAGAGTGGCGTTTTTCGCCCCGAAGACCTTCAGCACGCGTTGGGCTTGCGTGTTCAGCGCCTTCATCGAGCGGAGCAGCGGAGTCTTCTTGTCGAGGGCTTCCCCCGTCCACGAGAAGAACGCCGTCGGAATGACGAGCGTCGTCCCGTTTGGGTTTTCCAGAATGTAAGCCGGGCTGGTCACGTCCCAGGCAGTGTAGCCGCGGGCTTCAAACGTCGCGCGGATACCGCCCGACGGGAAGCTCGACGCATCCGGTTCACCCTGGATGAGCTGGCCGCCGGTGAATTCGGAAAGTGCCCCGCCCTGTCCGTCGGGAACGAGGAAGCTGTCATGCTTTTCGGCAGTGATGCCGGTGAGCGGGTAGAAGACGTGGGCGTAGTGCGTAGCGCCCTTTTCGATGGCCCAGTCTTTCATGGCCGAGGCGACGGTGTCGGCCACCGAGGCATCCAGCGGTTCGCCGGCGTCAATGGTCTTCACGACGGCCTTGAACACGCTCTTGGGCAGGCGATCCTTCATCACCTTCAAGCTGAAGACGTTCGCACCGAAGAGTTCGCCAATGGAAGATTCGGCGAAATTGAGGGGGGCCGAGAGGGGTTTATAATTGTTGACCGCAGAGATTGCTTTAAGCCGCGCTTCGCTGCCACTCATAGAACGTGTCTTTCCTAGGAAATTGGGGGTGTGAGCGCCGAACAACCGGATGGACTGTCAAACGAGCAATCAGCGTACCGCCGCGAGATTTCCGGGTCGAGGCTGACACGAGAGGAAGTTTTTTACACACCCCTTGGCCATCGCCGCTCGATTTGTGTGCTGTCATGCTTAAAAATCGCGCATTGCTGGTTTGGGGGCGGGATCAAGCGGAATCTTCGTTGAGAACCGAACCCGGTGTCGGTCGTGGACTCTGTTTGCGAAACTGAGACTGAAGAACGGCTCAAAAGCCTGCCGAATTAGCCTCGGTGTTCAGCGAGCGGGGACGAGAATCGACGGGTCCCGAAAAATTGCGACGTGTGAAAGTCGGTTGACTGGACCGCGCAGCAGATTTTGCTAAGATGCTGACAGACACGGCAACCGCAGGGTTACCGAGTCGGGGTGGTAGCTCAATTGGTTAGAGCACCGGACTGTCGATCCGGAGGTTGCGGGTTCGAGCCCCGTCCGCCTCGTTTAGTGTATGACAAGTAGACAAGTGAGCCTCAGTAGGTTATGCCTACTGGGGCTTTTTCGTTTTCAGATGGTAGTCGGCTCATCAGCATTCTTGTGCAACAAATCAATGTATGTGGAATAGGTGCCGTGCTCACCGACAAGGAACGTGATGTTTGGATGGTTTAAGAAGAAGACCGCAATCCAACGGCCGGCAATTGTCCGTGCTCCATTCCACGATCCGATTCTCGGAACCCTGACTTGGGATGATAATGAGGAAGCGTGGGTCGCTGATTTGGGACACCCGTTAGCTTCGTTTCGGATTCTGATTGCAGGCGCGGACCGTCCTAACGAACAGTTGATACTCCAAGCACGGAGCTTTGTTCCCGTTCCCGAGGCTCTGCTGGTCCAAATCGAACCGCTGCTAAAGCATGCAGCCCATGAAATCCCTGAAGGCGCACATGAGATTCTTGGGTTGAGAATCGAGGCAATCGTGCTGTTGTGGCCCGAACGCCCTGACACGGCGATGATTTATTTCGATGGCCCCGACACTGATGAACGGCTCTGGCGATGCGACTACGTCGCCGGCCAGGTGCGAGACCTTGCATTCGATGATTGAGTCGTAGGGTTTGCCGAGTCTTCGAGGCGAACCACCTATTGAACGCCGTGAAGAGGTTCGCCTCGAAGACCCGGAAAACCCCTACACAAGAAGCCCGCTAAAACACAACGGCCCGCACGATCCTGAGATCGTGCGGGCCGTTATTGTATTCGCATTCGTCACCGGCGGGAGACGTCACCATCCCTGGTCGTCATCGCGCTCGGTCCGAAATTTCCGCTCCATGGCAACGGTGGGCGAACGGTGTCCTTTCAGTTCGGCCGCCGAGGGATTCCTATCCACACTAGGCAAGCTGCTTCTTGCGGCCGACGAGCGTGCGGATACGTTCCGCCAGCAACGCGGCATCGAACGGCTTACGGAAGGTTTCGTTGAACACCGAGCGGTCAAATCCGCTGGCGGTGTCATCGTCGCTGAGGAGTGCGACCAGGACCGCATCGGCGTAGTCCTGATTCTTCCGCAGGTTCTGGGCAATCAGCATGGCTTCGGTCCGGCCCATGCCGAAGTCGATGACCACGCAATCCGGGTGGAGCGATTCGGCCTGAATACCGGCTTCAAAGCCGCTATTGGCCGTTTCGATCTTGTAGTCTTCTGGCGGCATCAGGTCGAGCAGTTGGGCTTTGACAGGCCCTTCCACACCGACAAGCAGCAGCTTGCCCATGGCTTCATCTTCGAGTTCACCCAAGGGCATACCATGCTCCTTGAGGAATCGAATGAGGTGTTCACGGGGGATGCGGCGGTCCTGGGAACCAGGAATCCGATAGCCGCGCAGTCGACCTGAGTCGAACCATTTGGAAACGGTTCGTGGGGCAACTTTGCAGATCTTAGCTACTTGACCAGTAGTGAAGATCGTTCTCATCGCGGGCTCTCCAATCACCAATGTGGTCTCGAGGGAAGGGCGTCGCGACCCTCCGGATCTTCACCCCTCGTACATGTACGATGCGCGGCTGTCCTAGCCCGCTGGGTCTCAGGCAATGCCGCCGTCGGTCAAGCGGGGCGCGTTGTCTTGCTGGTGGAATCGCCGCCAGTCGCGGTGGCAATTCCTGACCGGTTGTCTCAGACTTCAGCGTGGTTGACCGTTCCGATCCAAGAACGGCCTACCGAGGGGGAGACGAAACTGGCAAAGGCACTCACACAGAGCATCCCGGCTCTGAAAAGAGATCCCACGAATTGTCCCAACCCCCCCTTGACGGAGCTTTGATCTTTCCCGGTGACTTGCGTCTCATCGTGTTGCGATGATTTGCGGGTCGGATCGCTGCATTCCGTCAGGGTAAATCTATCGTCACAACCCGTTCTGCTCTTGACTCCTCTTTGTTACGAAAGTGTGCGTGGTTCGCGTTCCGACGACTTCCGTTGCAAAATCCTGCGCGGTTCCACGGAAAAGTCCCGCAGAACTGCCGCCTTTCACAAGTTGCAGCGGAAAGCCTGCTGAGCTGAAGAAACGTAGTGCACCGTTGCTGCGGCCACAGAGGTCGCAAGATCATTCACGTCGCTTCAGTCGAAGCCACCAGCAAACGTGGCACAACGTGTCAAGACCGAATGGTCGGTGTCATTCGCAGATTTTGTGCGGAGGCATCGGCAGGAAGAGCCGGAACGCGGCGGGTCGTGCCAGAATTTTTCATGAAGACCGTCCGCCGGGGCAGTGAACTCGGCTGCGGTCCATTCTTGAGGAAAAAGCCGCGGGGAACTTCGATTACTTCAACGTCCAATTCAGTATGGGCCGGACCGCAACCGGACTCCCCGAGACAACGGGCGGGTTCTGCACCGCGTCTTCAAGGACGGTCAGGGTTTGACCAACATTCACACTGTGGATCGGAGAATTTCCATCGGGGCCAATCGCGCTGCGCAGCAATTCTGTCGCGCGCTGACAATGCCGTTTGATCCCCGCCGCTCGACCTTCCCGGACTTTCACCCCGGCGGCGGCCCATTTAATGAGACCCTTCAGACAATCTGCGACCGGCCCTGTCCGCCCCGCCGCATGCCAGAGGCTTTCCCAGGCCTCGTGGGCTTCCCAATAATAGCCGGCATTGAATAGCGTGCAGGCTTCTCTCCAGGCCGGCGATTCTTCAGGATGGGCCGGATCGAGCGGCGGCACCGGTTCCACACGATGACCGTACGCATGCCCGCGCGGATCGCTCACCGGATGCGGCGTTTGCCCGGTCACATACGTGTACGGCGGCAGCGCGGCCACGGGTCACATCACCATTTAGCCCCCGGTTGTCTTCAACCGGGGGTGTATTTTGAACGCATCAGATCCCCCGGTTGAAGACAACCGGGGGCTAAATGGGCGTTACTCTGCTTTTGGGCCGACGAGTTCTACGAAGTTTCCGTCCGGATCCCGCAAGACCGCAATGTACTGCCCTTTCGCGATGTTTTCCGGAATGGCGACGGCGTCTCCCGAGATGGGTTTCACCCCATGCTTCGCGGCGCGGGCCATCGCCGTCGGCATGTCTTTCACGATGATCGTGAGGTAACGGAATCCGTAAGTGGAATGGATAAACGTCTGGTCGACACGGGCTCCGGGGGCCGTCTTGAATTGCATCAACTTCAGGCTTGTCGCTCCGGGTCCGCTTCCCAGCTTCATCACATGCACATGCCCCGGCAGCGAATTCGTCAACCCGATCTCTTTGGCGAAGTCACCGGGGAAATCGAACGTCGCGACTTCTTCAAACCCGATGACATCGCGGTACCACTTCACCGATTTCTCGGCATCGCTGACGACCGTACCGAGGTCGATGGTGGCCGAAGCAATGTTCGTCTCCGCCTGCGTCTGGGCCGTCACGCGATACGTCCCGAGTGCTGCACCTGCCACCATTGCCGCCGTCAACCACCGCCATGTTGTCTTGGTCATTCGCGCTCTGCCTTGATCCGGAGTCGTGCTGTCAAACGGAAAACAATCAGCGAACCTTTATACCAAACTCCGGAATCAACCGCTCTCGTTGTGCATCCGTGGATCACGCGCTCCGGGAGGATATGGTCCCGACCAGTCGATTCTTTCAAAGAGTCCGCGCAATCGCACAGCGCGCGTTTCGTTGTAGCGCCCCATCGAACCGATGCGTCCGAGCAGATGCGCGCGAAAATCCACAACTCCCTGCCTGTTCTGCGATTGCGGCCCGAAGCGGACGCAATTGTAAAGCAATGCGCGGAAGTCGTCGTAATCCTGCCGTGGCGTTTGCACTCGGGTGTTGATAACCAAGCCTGTCAGTTGCTGTTGCTCATGTCTCAACATGGTGCGCGTCTTGCGATCACGCATTTGAAAGCCTTCGTCGAGGATGATCGCCAGCACCCATTGTCGAAACTGTGGCAGCGACCGCGCGAATGAGGCCTCACCCGAGAATGCCAGATCATCGGCATAGCGGGTGTAAGTTACGCCCGATTTCGATGCCAAGCCAGTGAGACGGCAATCCAGGCGGAAGGCCGCAAGATTTGCCAATGCCGGGGATGTTGGCGCCCCTTGTGGTAGATGCGGCGACTTCAGCACGCTCTCCCATTCCACGAAGGTCTCGAGACTCATTTGATTACGGACTGCTTCCAATTCATTCCGCGGCACGGCATTGGTGACCAACGCTGCCAGTGACTCGGCGATATCGTCGGGATAGCCCAGCGTTTGGAAGAGGGCTCGTATTCGCGGCCGTCGTAAACTGGGGAAGAAGTTCCGCAGGTCGAGCTTCCACACCACGGATCGCCCTCCATGCGGCGCAGCATACGTCGCACAAGAGCGTCCCGCGCGAAACCCATGGGCCGCTTCGTGGGCGGGAACCCGATCGAGAATGCCGTGCAGGATTTGCCGTTGCAGCGCTTTCAATCGTGTTCGTGGTGATTCAATCAACCGCCAGCGCTGTCCCGAACGCCGCAGCCAGCGGTAGTCATAATGTCGCGATGTCGGGACAGTGCGACAGCGTTCCCATGAAAAGCGATCGGCGAACCAGTCGAGTTCTTCTGGAGTGAGCCGCAACCAATTGGCAAGTTTGCCCAGAGTCGTCAGTGAGGGCAGCGTCCATTCTCGAAAGGAGATGACCGCAGGTGCCATGATCGCCGGTCCGACTGCGGCGAGATTGATGTGTGGTGCACGTTCTTGTCGCAGACACCAGGCGGCCAACGCGGGATCGGCGGCGACCACGTGCATCACATCGAACAGTCCCGGCGGTTCCGGATAGACGCTGTACAATAGCTCGCACAGTGGCGCGGCCCAACGCAACTTGCGACGTTTGCCGAGGGCCAGACGGACTCGCTCCACCATGGTCACCGGCGTCCACGGCCCCATCAGGAACACTCGGGACAGGTGCCGGATGAAGTCGCGCTCAAGTCGTGCCGATGAGGTCATGACAGGCATCACTCACGGCGAAGGCGGGGTGGCAAGTCCGTTGGAAGAGTCGGGGCGGGGACCCCGACCTATGGATGTGAAACCAACCTGAATGACAGGGTGGGGGCCCCTGCTCCGACGCCTTTGCGTTTGAACGGACTCGCTACCAAAGCGGAAAAAGCGAACTCGCGCGCGTCTCCACCAGATCGGGTGCTGCGTGAACAAATCTCCGCAGCCGCGGAGCGTGGTTCACGCTCGGTCATGGGTCGGTGATGGAAAAGCCTCGGGGTTACCCCGAAGCGGCATGCCGTCGGTCGAAACCAGACGAACGCCAAACTGGAGACGCGCGGAGTTCTCCGTTGACCCTAACCTGTGCATGGAGACGGCGTCAAGAACGATGCTTCCGTGTGCGGCGGGTCCCCTTACAAATGGGTACGGACACAGGCGGCGCCACCGGCAGAGATCAATAGATAAACAATCGACCGTCGAACTCTCGAAGCAGACTGGACTTTTCATCGGCTGTCATGGGGATTCGACTGATATCCACTCGTCGCTTGGGGTGTGCCTCAAGTAAGCGGCGAATGTCGCGACTCGTCAGCTCGCCTCCGACTCGAATACAGATTAGGTCTTTCCGTTCGGCGAGGTATTCGACGGTTTCTGGGTCGAGCGGCGTGTCCTGAATATGAATCAGTTCCAGTTCGAGAGGGTCGAGCAGAGACTTCCATTGATCGTGTGAAATCGTAAATCCGCCCATGTAGATCTTGCGACATCGCGGCCACCGATTTAGCCGCATCACAGCGTCGCGGATCGCAAAAAAATCTTGGGCAAATTTCTTTCCGGGCGCGGTCCCAATCGACATATGATCGGGTCCGAGTCTTGTATTCAGTTGGACGGATACGCTGCCGCCAGCTTTTGACCATTGCTGAATCGCAGCCTGCACTTCCACCTGAATGCACGCAAGCCAGATGATCGGCGCGAGCAGCACTACTACGCAGAGACAACCTACCCAGATCGCAATCTTGCGAGCGGTCATGTCGCTACGCCCTTAATCAAGAAGCAATCATCCGCCGCCGAGGGCCGGCAGAAAGTGGACTTCCGCATTTTCGGGCACGGGGGTTCGTAGTCCGAGTTTCGACATCGAGCCGGCGACGGCGACCATCAAGCCGGGACGTAATACGTCATCGGTACATAACCGCGCGGTGAGGCCGGGGTAGCGCGGTTCGAGATCGGCGAGGATCGCGCGGACGGTGTGGCCGGTCGCTTCGACGGTTTCGACACCGCCGGTGAGGTCGCGCAGGGCGGGGGGGATGTAGACCGTGGCCATGGTGGTGTCGTGAAGAGACCCAGCCTTAAGAAAGGCTGGGCTTCGGGGTGATTATTTCTGCAGGATTGCGGCGCAGACTTTCGGGGGGGACATCGGCAGGTCGCGCATGCGGACACCGACCGCGGCGTGGATGGCATTGGCGATGGCGGCCGGGGGCGGGCAGATCGGGACTTCGCCGACGCCGCGGACGCCGTAGGGATGAGCCGGGTCCGGGACTTCCACGATGATCGTTTCGATCATCGGCACGTCGTAACAGGTGGGGATGCGGTAATCGAGGAATGTCGCGTTCCGCATCACACCCTTGTCGTCGTAGAAATATTCTTCGTTGAGGGCCCAACCGATCCCCTGCACCACGCCCCCCTGCATCTGGCCTTCGACGTAACTGGGGTGAATCGCGGTGCCGGCGTCCTGGGCGATGGTGTACCGCAGGATCTGCACTTTGCCGGTGTCGGGATCGACTTCGACATCGACGCAGTGGGTACCGAACGCGCCTCCCTGCTCGGCAGCACTCGATGTCCCGTGGCCGATGATCGCCCCGCCGACTTCGTGAATCTTCGCCGCGAGTTCCGCAAACGTGAATGATTTACTCGCGGGTCCGATGATCTTGCCGTCGTCGTATTTCACGGTCGACGCATCAACTTCCCACAGCAGCGCGGCCCGTTCCACCATCTGCTGCTGGATTTCCTTCGCCGCATTGACCGCCGCGATCCCGGTGGCGAAAGTGACGCGGCTGCCGCCGGTGACGTCGGTGTAGCCGATGCTGTCCGTATCGGCGACCTGCGGCTTCACGGCTTCCGCGGTGATGCCGAGCGTTTCTGCGAGTTGCATGGCGATGCCGGTGCGGGAACCGCCGATGTCGGTGGACCCTTCAATCAACGAGACCGTGCCGTCGAGATTCACGGTTGCCACCACGGCCGATTTCAGACCAGCGTTGAACCAGAACCCGGTGGCAATGCCACGACCACGGTTCGGACCGGTGAGCTTCGACTGGTAATGCTCGCTGTCCCGAATGGCTTCGACAGTTTCGAGCATGCCAATGCGGTTGTAGACCGGACCGTCAACACGGCGGGTCCCTTCTTTGGCGGCATTCTTGATGCGGAACTCGGCGGCATCGACCCCGAGCTTCTCGCAGATTTCATCGACCACCGTTTCCATCGCGAACGCCACTTGCGTTGATCCCGGAGCCCGGTACGCATTCGATCGCGGCTTGTTCACGCAGACGTCGTAGCCTTCCACGCGGGCATCGGGAATGTCGTAACAGGAGAAGACGCACATGCACCCCGGCGCGATCGGTGAACCCGGGAACGCCCCGGCTTCAAACGCAATCCACGCATCCCCGGCGACGATCTTGCCATCCCGCGTCGCTCCGACTTTCACCCGCATAAACGACCCCGGCGTCGGTCCGGTGGCTTCAAACACCGCGGCCCGGTCCATCAGCAGTTGGACTGGCTTGCCGGTCTTGCGAGACAGAATCGCGGCAACTGGGGGCAGATAAACGGAGATCTTCCCGCCGAAGCCGCCGCCGATTTCCATCGGGATGACTTTGACATCGGAGACCGGAATGCCCACCAGTTCGGCGGTCTGCTGCCGGACGCTGAACGTCCCCTGCGTGCTGATCCACACGGTCACTTTGCCGTCGGCGTTCCACAGCACCGTGGCGTTGTGCGGTTCGATGTACCCCTGATGCACCGTCGCCGTGCGGAACTCGCGCTCGATGATGATGTCCGCCTTGGCGAACCCGGCGTTCACGTCCCCCTTCGTGAAGAGAAACTTCGCAGCGACATTCGACGCTTTGGCGTCGGGCTTCACCGTCCCCATTTCCGTCATGCGGACATCATCGTTCAGCACCGGCGCATCGTCACGCATCGCACCAATGACTTCCATCACCGGCGGCAACGGTTCGTAGTCGACTTTGATCAGTTTCGCGGCTTCTTCCGCAATGTGAATGCTGTCCGCAGCAACGGCGGCGACCGCGTGACCTTTGTAGAGAGCCTTGTCGTGAGCCATCACATTGGCGGAGAGATGCCGCATGTTGACGGCCCCCTCACCGAGTTCGACGATGCGGCCGACCTGATCCGGAAAATCGGCGGACGTCACGATCGCCCGCACTCCCGGCAGCGCGGCGGCAGCAGACGTGTCGATCGACTTGATCTTCGCATGGGCATGCGGACTGCGCAGGACCACGCCGTGCAACATGCCGGTCAGCCGCACATCGGCCCCGTATTGAGCGCGGCCGGTGACCTTGTCGACGCCATCGTGCCGGATCGGTCGCGTGCCGATGACTTTGTATTTGCGTTTTTCGCTGGTGGCCATTGTGCGGATCCTCTGAAGGTAGCCCTGTCGCTCCGCGACAGGTAAGCCGATCAAGGTTCGGTCTTCATTTTTCGGGCGTCTGTGATTAACCAGAGCGTGTTGCCGCACCGGCTTTCCTGTCGCGGAGCGACAGGGCTACTTTGACGCAAAGCTATGTTGTCGCCTCACACCGCTTCAATTCCGCGGCGGCGAGGACCGAACGGACGATCTTGTCGTATCCCGTACACCGACAGAGATTGCCCGCCAGATGGAACCGGACGTCGGCTTCCGTCGGGTGACCGTTCTGTTCCAAGAGCGCTTCCGTCTGCATGATGAAGCCCGGCGTGCAGATGCCGCACTGCAAGGCGGCCCCTTCGAGGAAGCACTGCTGCACCGGATCGAGATGCGAGCCGCAGGCCACGCCTTCGATCGTGCGAACTGAGGCCCCGTCGGCTTCCACCGCGAGGACCAGGCAACTCGTCACCGGGCGGCCATTGAGCAGCACCGTGCACGACCCGCAGTTGCCGTTGGTGCAGCCTTCTTTGGTGCCGGTCATGTTGAGCACACTGCGGAGCACTTCGAGGAGCGTCTGCCGCGGTTCACAGAGGAACTCGGTGGCATTGCCGTTGATGGTCGTGGAAACCACGCGCTTCTTGGACATCGTGGGGGCTTTCTGAATTTGTCGGATCGTCGCCATGATTCGTAACAGATCGTGCCGTTCGCGGTTTCCTGTGTGCCACTGGCTCTGCCAGTGCTCTTCGTCTTTTTTCGATCGGACACCAAGACACTGGCAGAGCCAGTGGCACACCAGTCGACATCAATGACCCGGACGGTAATCGAGCTTCTCACCTTTGGCCCGTGTCACGGCGGCTTGCACTACGCGGGTGACGAGGACGCCGACGAGGTGGGTGCGGTACTCGGCGGTGCCGCGCATGTCGGTAATGGGCGTCGCAATCTTCCGGGCGGCGTCAGCGGCTTTCGCCAGCACATCGTCGGTTGGCGATTGTCCGATCAACACCGCGGCGGCATCCGTCGCCAGCAGCGGTTTCGGAGCGACCGCGCCGAGCGAAATCCGGGCGGCGATGATCTTTTGCTTGGCGTCATCGAGCGTCACCGACGCCGCAACGCTCACCACCGCGATGTCCATTTCGTTGCGGGGGATGAACCGTCGGTAATGGGAACCGCTGTTCTTGGCAGGGGCCGGCATACGGAATTCGACGAGCAGTTCCCCCGGTTGCAGCACGTTCTTGCCGGGCCCGGTGCAGAACTCTTCCGCGGGAACTTCGCGCGTGCCCTTCGGCCCGGCGATCACACACATGGCCCCGAGGGCAATCAGGCTCGGCGTCGAATCGGCCGCGGGACCGGAGTTGCAAACGTTGCCCCCGAAACTCGCCCGGCTTTGAATCTGCACGCCGCCGATGATGTGGCCGCTGTCGGCAAGAGCCGAATAATCGGACACAATCGCCGCATGCCCATAGACCCGGTAACACGGCACCGCTGCCCCGAGTCGCAGCCCCGTCGGACCCGCTTCAAGCACATTCAGCTCAGCGATTTTCTTGATGTCGACCACGGTGTCGGGAGCGAGTCGCCCGGTCCGCACATGGTCAATCAAATCGGTCCCGCCAGCCAGCGGACGGGCGGCACCATTGCCACGGGAGAGGAGCGTGACCGCATCGGCCAGCGTCGTCGGGGCAGCATAATCGAAGTCGCGCATGGAGTGGGTCGACCTCACAAATCTCGGTGAAAGTCACGATGCTGACGGCTGTCAATAACCGTCGTCGGCGATCATACAGTCCGTGCGAGCGAGATGGTACCGAACACGTCAGTCCGTATTCCGGCCCAACGGGCCATTCGTTCCAATAGCCAGGGCCAACGGCCCTGGAAAGAGAGAACCTCGCAACCAAAGGCCTGAAGGGCCGACCGCTTCATGCAACGCGAAATGGTCGGCCCTTCAGGCCTCACAAGAGACGTGTCGCAATCGTCTTCCAGGGCCGTTGGCCCTGGCTATGGGAACGGCCAGCCCGTTGGGCCTCAATCAAGAAACCCATAAACTTCGACTCGTCCCAACATTCTGCATAGGGACGAGTCAATCAGAATTCGTTGGCGTCGTCGGATTTCTCTCCCAAGTCTTGTCGAGTTGGTAGCATTCCCATCTTCTTCATGAGAAGAAACGCTGGCGCTTGAATGGCCATAAGCACGCAAATAATGGCAAATCCGCCAATCGCCCCAGCGGCACCACCGTAGAAGATGAACCCGATGGGAACACTGAAAAAAATGAGAAACACGACAGTGATTGCCGAAGTTAGAAACCGCCTCTGCATGGGATTGCCGATTCGGAACGAGCTGGAAACGCGACTCTCAGTTTCCAAGTCTATCGCAGCTTGCCCTGTCGAACTCCATCATTCGGACAAGTGCTGTCGCAACACTGTCACCAACTCCGCAGTCGCGACTTGCGCCGTCGTTCCCGTCGCGAGTTGTTTCACCTGCCATTGATCGGCCGCGAACTCAGTGGACCCGGCGATCAACGCGACTTTGAAGCCTTTGCGGTCGGCGTATTTCAACTGTTTGCCGAGCCCGGTTGCCTCCGGATAAACCTCGACGCCGAGGCCCTCTGCGCGCAGGGAACGCGCCAGCCGCTGGTAATCGCCGAGGCGGTCTTTGTCGAAGTAGGCGATGAAAATTGGGGCGGGCGTCGATGTCGTGCCGAGGAGTTGCAGTTCTTCCATCGCGGCGAGCAACCGGTCGAGACCGAGACTCGCGCCGACGCCGGGGAGCTTTTCCTTCGTGAAGAGTTCGGCGAGGTTGTCGTACCGGCCGCCGGAGCAGACGCTGCCGATGCCGGGGAGATCGGTGAGGAAGGTTTCGTAGATCGTGCCGGTATAGTAATCGAGGCCGCGGGCAATCGAGACGTCGAGTTGGATCCGCTCGGCGGGTAACCCGGCGGCGACTGCGGTGGCGAACAACTCCCGCAACTTCGCCACGCCTTGTTTGCCGGTTTCATTGCCGGCGAGCGCGGTTTCCAACTCGTCCAGCGTGACATCGGGCCGCATCACCGACACGACTTTGTCCGCCCCGGCGGCATCCAGACCGACGACCTCGACGAGTTCCTTCGCCACACCCTCGGCACCGATCTTCGCGAGCTTGTCAATCGCCCGCAGCACGCCGGTGGTCTTGTCAGCGACGCCGATCTGTTGCAGCAGGCCGTTGAGAATCATGCGGTTGTTGACGCGGATCGTGAACCGCTCGAAACCAATCGCGGCGAGCAGATCGTGAATCACCAGCAGCGTTTCGAGATCGGCTCCCGACGATAGTGTGCCGATGGTGTCGAAATCGCACTGCATGAATTCGCGGTAGCGGCCCTTCTGAGTATTCTCGCCGCGCCACACCGTCCCAAGGTGATACCGCTTGAACGGCAAGCCGAGCGTGCTAGCGTGCTGAGCCGCGAAGCGGGCCAGCGGCACCGTCAGGTCAAACCGCATGGCGACATCGCGTTTCCCCTGCATGAAGCGGAAGAGCTGCTTGTCCGACTCTTCGCCACCCTTGCCGAGCAGCACCTCGGCGTACTCGAGCGCCGGGGTATCAATCGGACTGAAGCCGTAACTCCGGAACACCCGCCGGGCGGTCTCCATGAGGCGTTCACGGACGATCATCATCGCGGGCAGATAATCGCGGAAACCTTTAACAACGCGGGCTTCGATGAGGTTGTCAGTCATGAGGTGGGTCGAGTGCTAAGGGTCAAGTGTCAAGTGCCGGAGGGAATGGGTTGTCAGTCGGGAATCGCTCCAATGTCGTCGCCTTTGCCTGGCACTTGACACTAGACACTCCGCACTTGGCCCCGGTTCACGCCAGCAACGGCAACTGCGGCAATTTGCTGCCGGCTTTCTTTGGTTTCACGCGCGGCGGCAATGTCGCTTCGGCGTACTCCCACACTTGTTCGGGGGACTCGAAGTATTTGTCGTAGCAGCCGTCGTTGTCGAATTCGCAGGCGTCGGTGGTGTAATCGCGGCAGATCTGCGGGCGGTCGTCATAAAATCCGCAGAAATTGTTCGGCAGCAGGTGCTTGCAGTCGCCGTAGACCAGCAGGTACCACGTGCTGTCATCCACGAAGACGGCGGTCCGCCCGTGCATGATGAACCACCGCATGTGATCAAAATCCTGCCACGTCGTCGGCGTTTCCAGCGGCAGAGCAAAGTACCGACAGCAGCGGGCGGTGCAATACGCGCACAGTACTTCGCCCGGCTTCAGGTCTTTGCGACGAAACTGTTTTTTGGCCATCCGATTCACCTCGTGCAGAGTCCCGCGTGGCGATCCGTAGCCACGGGAAGCGACAGTGTATCCGATCACACTGAGGATGTCCCCCCACGCAGATTCTGAGCGGCGAGGCGGCCAGAGTAGAGTTGCGCCGCGTTGACATCTCGTCACCGCCAGCAAAAATAAACCTGCTTTCTGCATCCTGTCTGCTTTCCGCTCACATCCCCGGAGTCTGCACGTCATGCTGCAATTCCTGCAAATGGTCGGCGCGGTGTTCGTTGCCTTCGTTCTCCTGTGCGTCGTCGGCTATCTCTGGATTCGTTGGAAGCTCCGGAATTGGACGTCAAAGTTCAGCGATGGCATGGAGAAGATGCTGCAACAGATGCAGTTGGCCGGTACCGGGATGGTGTATGTCCCGCCGATGACGCTGGAACTGACGCCCGCCGATGAGGACGACATCCAGCACCCGCAGGAGTTTGAACTGGCGACGCTGGAAGTGCAGAATCAGGGATTTCAACGGGGCGGGCTGTTTGATCTGGGTGAACTCGGAGGCGTCTGCCGGGCGCTGTTTCATCCCGAACGAAAAGTTGACGCCGTCGTCTACGATCACCCACTGCTCAAAATCTGGGTGGAATACTGCGCGATGTTTCCCGATGAAACGTCGATCGCTTACTCCAATGTCGGACAGGTTTCGGGGATGGACGCTCCCCCCGGACGGGACAACCGTCAATTTCCCAACGAGCAGATTGCCGCGCTCTGGGAGCGGTTTCGGCGGGCACTGGCGGACCGCCCGCAACCACAAGTGACGGCGGAGACGTTTCAGCAGCGGTTTGAAGCGGCGCATGCGAAAGAAATGGATTGGCGGCGGGAACGAGGCGGTGTGACCGAAGAGGAAGTCCGCCGGTGCGCGGAACTGGCTGGCGGCGAGTTTTCCGAAGACCATTGCCGGATGGTTCAACAAACGTGGAAGATGCGGATCGCCCAGCACATCGACGAACAACTTCGGGAAGCGTTCGCCGAGCACTCGAAAATGTCGATCGCCGAGTACGAACGAAAACGCGACCGGTTGCTGTTCATTCACGATCAGACGTCAGCGTCACAGATGTTGATGTACCTGAAAGTGTCAGACGATGTGGATGACGATGAAGACGAAGATGACGAATCTCACGAAGATCAACGACTCTTGCGGATGGAGCAGCGTTGCCAGGCGTCCTCGCCGCGCGAAGTCTTTCGCCAGATGCAGGATGCCGGGGAACTGGAAGACGATTACGAATTCGTGCAGGCGATGACCCGGCCCTATCAGCGTGTGGATTTATTCACCTTGGCCTCCTCCGAGCGTGAGGTGATTGTTAAAGTGACCAGGCGACAGTCGCGGGTGCGGTTTGGCGTTGGGGATGCGGGAGTGGTGGGATGGCGATGGGGCGGCGGAAGACGGA
>JBGSUN010000054.1:0-7804 GCA_041753475.1 Planctomycetaceae bacterium
AGTGCATTGTCACCGCAAAAAGTACGGGTTGAGGGAACAGCGAGTAGGGAATAGCGAATAGCCAGAAGTCGTGTGCTGGTTTCAACCTATTCGCTACTCCCTACTCGCTATTCCCTCGACTGAAAACCCGAAAATGAAGCCCTTACGAAGCACTAGTCATTGCGGGAACATCAGTGACGGGATTGCGTCCAGATCTGGGCTGTTCTGCTGGAAATACGTCCGCGCGAGCTGGATTTGTGTCGGCGTCGGAGATGCCGTCGCAATCCGTTGCGGTCGGGTGATGGTGGCAGCGTTTGTCGTCGCCATGCGGGGTTCCCAGCGTGGTCCAAAATGGTACACCGCCCAATACATCAGCTTCGCGGTCCGTTCATCCACACCTCCGCAGCGACAGGCTTCGTAGAACATGCGGTGGGTGTCCTGCCACGACGCCTGCATCGTTTCACAGGCCACGTCGTGCACGACTGAGGCTTGCCGATACGCTCCGTCCCACGGGCCGCCGACAAAGCTCCAAAACGCCTGGGGAATCGAAGCCCCATTGACGATGGAACCGCGCGGAGCGGACCAATCGGTCCCGTGCGGGTCGATGTAGCCGAAGTTCGTGACCAGACGGGCCTCACGACCGCCGACCAGTTCCAGCCGCAACTGTCCACGGAAGTGGCCCCAATCTGTTCC
Organism: Planctomycetaceae bacterium; assembly: GCA_041753475.1. GTDB lineage: Bacteria > Planctomycetota > Planctomycetia > Planctomycetales > Planctomycetaceae > DSVQ01. The sequence goes on from JBGSUN010000054.1 coordinate 673, forward strand.
TGCCGGGACATCCGGCGGATACTGGATCGGCATCACCGGGACGGCGGGCGTCACCGGAACCATGTAGGGCGGAGCCGACGACGGCGGAAACGCCGTGGATGTCGCACAACCAACCGCACCAAGCACGGCCAGCAGACCCATCGGCAGCCAGTGGAAACGGTTCATGCGGCGCGACGTTGGGGCGTGGCTTCGATGGTGGATTTCGGCAGCGGCCACCATTGGCGGTGCGGGTCTTCCCAAGGCAGCAAAGCGACGGTCGGTCGCGGCCAATTCTGCCACGCTGCCGATTGAAACGGTGTCGACGAGGCTTCCGCGGTAATCCGGCTGGCGATCTCATTGGCCAGAATCGGTGCCAGCGCGAGTTTCGTCGGCCACCCGGTGGTGACGTTTCCCGCACACAGCACCTGCACCGTTTCCGGACGTGAGCCCTGACTCGTGGCTCCTTCGGCGCGGTCGGTCTTGTACGTCGACCACTCGGTCTGATCGAAGCTGATTCCCGGTAGAACCGCTTGCAGTTCCTGAGCCGCACGTTGGGTCAGGGCGTGCGGAGCGGACGCCACACCGTCTTCCGCCAGTTGTCCGCCGATCTGCCAGACCATGCGGCCGCGGGCATCCTGATCGCAAGTGATTGTGACGCGAGTTTTGGCGCCATCGACGCAGTGTCCGTTGAGCGCGGGCAATTCACCACGAACGAGAACCATCTGCAACGGGCGGCGCTGCATGACGGCGTCATCGAGCTTCGCCAGCTTTCGTAGGGCCGCATTCCCTGCACCGGCGGTGAACACGACTTGCCGTGGTGCCAGGACCAATTCGCGGCCGGTCTCGGGATCGGTCAATTCGACCGCGACGATTTCACCGGGGCTCTGCAAACGGAAGCGAAGTCCCTTGGTCACGTCGATCTTCAACAGGCGGTCCTGATACTGACCGGCGAGATCGGCGAGAAAACTTCGAGGACAGATGACTTGTTCGGCGAGTCGCGCAACAGTGCCCGGGACATGCCGCAGGGCTTCCGGGCGGTCATCTGCGGCGAGCGTTTCGGGTTTGATCTGCAAACCGACACGGGCACCGATCATGCCGGCGCGCGACGAAAGTGAATCGGTCTGCCACAGGTAGCAACAGTCCGACCGCATACGGGTGCGGGTGAGATTGGGGGTTCCACGACCCAGCAGCGCGTTTCGCCAGACGGCCGGCATCCCGCGAATGCTTTTCGCTGCGGGGGTGAGCAAGCCTTGCAGGGTGTATTTCAAGCCACCGTGAATGATGCCCTGGGACGCAACCGTTTGCCCGGCACCGAGTTCACCGGCTTCGAGGAGCACAGCGTGGCAACCCTGGCGCGCCAGGCGATCGAGCAGCCAGAGCCCGGCGACACCCCCTCCAAAAATGACTGCATCCAACCGCATTGCCGCGACTCCCGGCGATAAACACTCACGCGCAACGCGGGTTGTAGATCAAACAACGAATCGCGGAAAGAGGAGTTTTGGCATGCCAGTCTCGGTCCGGCGCGTCAACGATGGGCATCATCTTGCCACAGAAACTTTTGGTGCCTCGCGCAACCAGGCCCATGTCAGCCAACAACACAATCCAGCCAACACGACGACATACGCCCCGAAGGGCACACTCAGCACGGGGGACGTACTGACCATCTGATTCAGCACCGGCCACCCGCACCACAGGAAGTTCAAAAACGCATGACCCACGCAACCCGGCCAGATGGAACCGGTTTTCCACGCCAACACACCCAACCACATGGCGACCGGAAATACTGTCACCAGAATCACCGGCGTGATGCCGTGGGCGATGGTAAACAGCACTGCGGTGATGAACAGAGACGGCATCGCCGGCCACCGCTGCATCAACCGCTGCTGCATGTACCCTCGAAAGAACAGTTCTTCCACAAATGCCGGCACGATCGTCATGTAAACGAGATAAACTCCGGCAGCTCCCCAATACAGATCTCCATTCGTCGGAACAGGCTCCAGGATGGGAACAAAACCCGCGGCAAAGCACAGCGCGATCAGCAATGGCCCCAGTGCAGCACCAGTCGCCACAATCCATTGCCCGGTGGACCAGCAACAACGCTGTAGCCCGAGAGAATCATAAAACCCCGCAGGCGAGCGCCAGCCGAGGAACAACGTCGCCAGCAGCAAGACGAGATGGGCCGGCAAACGGCAGATCACAAATCCTGCATGCGTTCTCTCGAAAGCGGCGGCCTGATGGAACAACGTCAGGAGTTGTGTCTCTCCTGTCATCCACCAGGCACAAGTCAGGCCGGTGCTCATCACGACAGCCTGAATGGCGATGCCAATCAGGACAAATGCCACGAAGACGGTCCAGACTCGGGGTGTCATACCACGGTACTCCTGCCCCCCACGTGGGTCGTTGTAGGTCACGTTTCCCAGTCGGTCAATTCGAGATCAACTGATTCCGATTTGTAGGAAAGAAGATGATTTCTCGCTGTTTTCCTGGAGTCCGCTGGCCATGTCCTTGTGTGTGGTGGAATGGTTCACACGCCCGACAATGACAGGCGATTTGACGATCCGCCCCGCACCGCCTAGCATTCATGGTTTCCCGGCGAGACCGACTGCCCCGCATCGAATCCTCGGCTGGCATTCTTTATTCCGATTTCACCACCTGAGCGCCTCCATGCCGATCGAAGAGTCCGACAGTCATCCCGATGATGCGTGCGTCACCGGTTCCGTAGCCGTCACGCAGACTCCGACCGAATCCAAGCCGGTCGACTTGCCGCGGATTGAACGCGCTGTCCGTGAGATTCTTGCGGCCGTCGGGGAAGATCCGGATCGTGATGGTCTGCTCGAAACTCCGGCGCGGGTTGCCCGGATGTACGCCGAACTCTTTGCCGGGCTGACGCTGCAACCGGGACGGCATCTGCAGAAAACGTTCGCCGAGCAGTATGACGAACTGGTGCTGGTGCGGGACATCACCTTCAACAGCATGTGCGAGCACCATCTGCTGCCGTTCATTGGCACGGCTCACGTCGGTTATCTCCCACGGGGAAAAGTTGTCGGCTTGAGCAAACTGGCCCGCGTCGTCGATGAGGTCTCCAAGAAGCCGCAAGTGCAGGAACGGATGACGCACCAGATCGCGGACCTGCTACAGCAAGAGCTCGATCCGAAGGGTGTCATCGTTCTGCTGGAAGCCAGCCACTCGTGCATGACGATCCGCGGGATTCGCAAGCCGGGCAGTCTGACGATCACGAGTGCCGTCCGTGGTCTCTTCAAAAGCAACCCTGCCAGCCGTGCCGAAGTTCTCTCCCTCATCAACGGCCGCCGTACGGCATAAGGGCATCAACTGGACACCGGCAATTGGCCTGCGAGAACCTCGGCGGGCGTGAAGACCCGAATGGTCGGAAAGCGGGCAAAGTCGGCGTTGTTGAACGTCAGAATGTCGGTCAACCCATGCCGCTGCATCGCCGCCACCAGCCGCGCATCGTGGGCGGCTTTGCCTTGCACGGCATGATTCAGGACGAGGGTCTGCCAATGGCCAAAGATGCCTCGCTCATCCTTTCGGAGCGAGAACTCCTGTAAAATTCCCTGCACCGAACGTTCTGCCGCGGTGACATCCATACCCAGACCGTTGACATTCAGCGGACGGGTCGCCGCCACCCAGAATTCGTAGATCACTTGCGGGACAATGCAGAGAGCGATGTTCAATTGCGACAGGGTCAGCACTGCGGATTTGGCGATCGCATGATGCTGGCTTGTCACCTGAGCAACCCTCAGCAGCACGTTGGTGTCGATGAGGATGCTCATTCGCCCCGTCCCGCGTAAATCGACTCACGGCTGTCATCGATCGCATGATCCAATACGGGGTGCAGCGCGATCCATGCATCCAGTCGTTGCGCGAACTCTGTTGGTGTTGTCAAGGAAACGGATCTCGTGACGTCCTCTTCCGTGAGACTCTCCGTCACCACGTGTCGTAGATACGTCTCAACATCCTGCCCGGCAGCGGCGGCGCGACGGCGGAGGGTGTTCTCGACTTCGGCGGGGAAGGGTATGTTGACATTCATGGAATCGCGATCTCCGGGGTTTCCCCCAGTTTAGCACGGTCGCCGCCATCATCCAGAGAGGTGTTGCGGGATTGGTTGACTCAAACCGACTGATTTGTATCGGCCGCGAGACTTTCCGGGAACCCTTTCCGTAGACAGCCCGTCTGATGTTCAATTGTCGCGGCGGGGGAATGTCTTTCCCTGTTGTCATCGTCCTGTTGCAGGAAATCGTGAACTATGACTTTCCCCACTTTTCGACCGGTCGCTGTTTCCAACTTCTGTTCACGCATCATGCTGTTTGCGGCCGCGATTGTGATGATGTCGGCTCCGTCGGCCTGGGCGCTCATCATGGGCGGAGAGGGGAATGAACCCCGTCGAGATCCCGGTTGGCCGAAAGGAGCCGCGGCGGTCTTCAATTCCGAAACTCGCGTGGCGTGGTGGGAAGGCCCGCCGTTTGGGGGCGGACAATGGCACGCCGAGTGTCGCGGCGATGCGGCGGCCCTCAGCCTCGTCCTCGACGATTTCAGCAAAGTCGAGATTCCCAAGAAACGGATCGTCCTGCACGATGGTTTCGGTAGCAGTTTCTGGCTCAACACGAATCGTGAGAAGGAGAAACAAGCCAACGCCCTCATCGACTGGACGTTCATGGTCTGGCAGCCCGACCGTCTCAAGTTTCAACAAGATCTCCCCGCCGGCTTCCGGGCGGTCGAAAAAGGGGAACCGGTTCTGGCCCAACTCGATGTCTACACCGGCGGTTTTGTTCGCTGGGCTGATGTTATCGTTCCGAAGGGATTCGAAATCATCGATGAACGCCTCGAAGCGCACGGTTTCAAAGTTTCCGACGGTACCGTTCTCGAAGGCAAAGTGATCGATCTGGCAACCAAGAAGCCACTGGTGGCGACGTTGACCCTCGAAGAAATCCAGCCGCAGAAAACCGGGGGGTATCACTATGAGAAATTGACGGCCGTCGCGACCGATGCTGAAGGGCGTTGGGTGGTGAAGAATGCCCCGACGGCGTGGTGTCGGCTGGTGCTCTCCGCCGAGGGGTATGTGTCGCGTGTGATTGGCTTCGGTCAGTACGACGATAAACCGCGCTGGGCAGAGCACAATTCGGGTCTATCCAAATCGGCTCCCGTGTCCGGCCGCGTCGTGGATCCCACCGGGAAACCATTAGCCGATGTAGAGGTTCGGATTGGTGATCTCGATGCCAAGAATGGCGGCCGCTACGAAACCGTGGATGGTTCCAAAGTGATGACCGATGCGGAGGGCCGGTTCCGTGTGGACACGGTGCCGCTCGGGACCGCATCGGTGTGGGTCCACAAGCCGGGCTATGTCCGCCCGGGGTTAGGGCCGAACATCGAAACCCCGGCGACCGATTTGAAACTCGAAATGCAACCCGCAGCGACGTTGAAAGTCCGTGTCGATTTCACCGCCACCACGCGGCCGGAAGGGTACATCATCAACATGAAGCCGGAAGGAGGCGAGAAAATCGGCTCCTGGGGTGGCAGCGCCAACATTAACGCCGAAGGGCAGCACACCTTCCAGAACATCCCACCCGGTAAGTACATCCTCACCGGCCGCCCCAATCCCGGCAGCGACAATCAGGAAACCGCCCCGGAAACGGTCGACCTGAAAGGCGGCAAGACCACCGAGTTGACGATCAAAGCGAAATAAGGAATCGCCTGCCCGAATCCCATGCAGCCCCATCACACACGGATGTTTTCCGGGACACGGATTCTCACTTCGCGAGCACGGGAACTGCTGTGGAAACCGGTGTGATGACCGGAACGGGAACCGACTTCGTAAAGTATTCCGCCAGGCGCTGCATCAGTACGTAGAAGACGGGAACGAAGAAGACCGCGAGGACCGTCGCCGCAATCATGCCACCGAAGACCGCCGTTCCCAGCGCGCGACGACTCGCCGCTCCAGCACCGGTGGCGTTGATTAACGGAACGATCCCCAGGATAAACGCAAACGACGTCATCAGAATCGGACGGAACCGCATCCGGGAGGCTTCAATCGCCGCCTCCGTGATGGACCGGCCGTGGGCACGCAGCTCCCGCGCGAACTCGACAATCAGAATCGCATTCTTGCTCGCCAGCGCGATAATCAGCACGATGCCGATTTGCGTGTAGATGTTGTTATCCATTCCGCGCACGGAAACCGCAATCACCGTCCCCAACAGCGCCAGCGGCACCACCATAATCACTGCCGCCGGCATCAGCCAGCTTTCATACTGGGCGGCAAGGACGAGATAAACCATCAGCACACCCAGCGCGAAGACGTAGATGGCTTGCGAACCGACTCGCTTCTCCTGGAACGACATCCCTGTCCATTCGTAGCCCATCGACTGCGGCAGCTTGTTCTCCGCCAGTTCTTCCATGAGCTGCAACGCCTGTCCCGAACTGACGCCTGGTGCTGCCGCACCGTTGACCGTTGCAGATGGATAGAGGTTGTAGCGGGGCACAATCTGCGGGCCAAGCGTTTTCCGAATGGAAGCCAACGACCCGAGCGGAATCATTTGCCCGGTCCGATTGCGGACTTCGAGGCGACGGATGTCGTCCGGCTGCAAACGGAACTGTTCGTCGGCCTGCACGCGAACCTGGTAAGTCTTACCGAACTTATTGAAATCGTTGACATAGGCCGAACCGAGAGCCGCCTGCATCGTGCCGAAGATCGAATCAAGGGGCACACCAAGACTCTTGGCTTTCACGCGATCAATGTCGACATAAATCTGGGGAACGCCCGCGCGGAAAGTGGATTGCACACGGGCCAGACTGGTCTGCCCATTCGCGGCCGCCGTGATCTCCTCGACAACCTGTTGCAATTCATTCAAGCCGACGCCGCCGCGGTCTTCGATTTTCATTTCAAAGCCCCCGGCGACACCGAGTCCGCGAATTCCCGGAGGGGGAAAGGCAAGAATTAACGCTTCGCGGACCGACTGAAATTGCTCCATTAAATTGCCGAGGATGGCATCCTGACTCAGGCTAGCAGCGTGTGGATTTATTCACCTTGGCCTCCTCCGAGCGTGAGGTGATTGTTAAAGTGACCAGGCGACAGTCGCGGGTGCGGTTTGGCGTTGGGGATGCGGGAGTGGTGGGATGGCGATGGGGCGGCGGAAGACGG
>JBGSUN010000055.1:0-25750 GCA_041753475.1 Planctomycetaceae bacterium
GGTTGGCGACGCCTCCGGCAAATGCGGCAGAGCAGAGAATACTCCCGCTACCCGCGATGGTTCAATTTGCAGGGATACGATTTTCATCTGAGTGGTGATTGTCCATTGTTGCGTGGAGACGCAAGGGGTGGGCGAACGCCCCTTGCTCAGCGTCCGCGTTGCTGCGCGCGTATCGCATAGGCAATCGGAATGAGCATGATGGTAAGCGAGCCGAACACTGGAAACAGCATGACGGCGGCGAAAGTGAGCGGACAAAGGACAGCTAAAAGCACAACACCAAAACGTGAATCAGACATGGGGTTGATCTTCATTGGCATTGGTGTTGAAAACGCGGGCAATGAGATGGCGAACGAATCAGCTCACCGATGGAGGCCCCTCAGTGAATCCCGAATTGCCAAGCGGCGTGGCGGGGCCGCCATTCGGTGGAGCGCCTGGTTCGACGTTCTGGCTCGCACCGTCCGGTGGCTGCAGCAATCGCCACAGGTCGAGCAAGAACCCACTCACGGGAATCACCACGACGCACCAGAAGAACCACCATCCTTGGTGGAGGCGGTCGTCGCGGTAAGCAGACCACAACCATGCAATGACAAGATAAGGCACGGCGCACCAGCCGATCCGAAGAGCGCTTCGCTTGAGGAGATCGCTGCGGCTGGTAGCAATGTAGAGTGCCGAGGTTGTCATATCGTTGTGCTCCGTGACGCCGAACGACACTGATCGCCCGGCTGCCGCGAGTGACGTTGATTTCAGATTCTGCATCGACGGCAACTCGGGTGCATCATTTGGTTATGCCGTCCTGGAACCGCTCGTCAATAATCGGGGTGTCGGCGGGGAGAGGAATACGGTTCAGGTCAACGACCTCACCGTCTACAATCAACTCAATGTAGATGGTTTGTTCCCAGCGTCCACCTGTGATATTGTCTCCAGCCACGGGGGCTTCGCCTTTAGGTGGCGTGTGGATGCAAACACCGGCGTTGGTCTCTTCGCCCAACCAAAAGCTCGGACCGTGTCTCAAGACGATGGGTGCCCCTTTGCTCTTGATCTTCAAGATCTGGGGCCAGACCGACTCAAACTCTTCTCGCTTCGTGAACGGGATTGCGTAGTGCAGCAGCGACTGCTTCGGGCCCTCAAGGGTCCGTGATTGTTTGCGGAGCGGTTCCAATTCCTTGGGCCAGTCGGTCGGCCAAGCTCCCCTGTTTTCGACGGAATAGAGCGCATACAGAGGGTACGCCCAAAAGACGGCAATGGCGGCCAGCAATGGAATCGTTCGGTTCATCGTGATTGCTCCAAAGAGACTGCGATTAAAGACTCCGACGAATAGACGACTGACGCGCACGAGTGGTTCCACATTTTGAAGGCATAACGATTGCGTTCACTTACGGGCCGTCTGCAAGGAACGTGATTTCTCGAAAAACCGTAATGCCGCCGCGGTCAGGTGCAACGCTTTGTTAGCCGGCATTTCGACCCAGCGATTCGAGTAGCACACCATCGCCCGAATCAAAGCCGACAGCCAATCCACGATGCTTGGACTTGCCGAGCCACAGTTTCTTGTCTACTCGCTTCGCCAACTCGCGGACAGCAAATGCTGTGTAGGCGAGGCACAAGATGTACTCTCCGATCGCAGAAGCAGGAGATCCGTCAATTGCCTTGTAAATCTCACTGAGGATTTTGGAGTGCGCATACCGCCCGTCTGGAAAGTAATCTGGGCCGCAAGCCCACTCGAAATTCTCATCATCAGGATCGAACTCACTTGCCCCCGCGATGTATGTGTAGCAAACCGTGTCCCCGTCGTAGATCGGGTTGAAGATGCCGAACCAGAATGCCTTCAACGAGCTTGGCGGCGGCTCCTTCTTCAGGACCTCTTTGAGCCACTTCTCTAACTCTTCAACATCGGAATCGAAATCGAGTTCGCCGATTTTGCTCCAGCCCCTCCAGCGGTGCTTTTTGTTGCAGTACGCCAGCAAAGCCTGCATACCGTCCCGCAACGACGCGCCGGCACCGAGCAACTTCGATACTTCGCCGTGCCAAGCGGAAAGGTCGTGTTCCATCGGTGAGTCTCTGCCTGCGAACGACACCCTTCACTTGCCGGGCCGCCTGCAAGGACGTGATGTCTCGAAAAACCGTAATCGCGGCCCGGTCAAGTACAAGGGCTGGATCGGCCAGCCTTGCCCATCTGCCTTAATAGCCGGACTAACCGACTGGCCTTCTTTTCCACAATCTTCCAATCCCACGCTTCCGGACTTTGAAAGTCAGGATAAGTGTCGCTCCAATTCGCGGCCCGAATCGGTGAGTTAACAGCGATCCGGCATTCGACCATTGGTTGTTTTCGGAAGTCGCATTGCAACTGAATTAGCCCCCACCCTTCTTGGCAGAATCGGAAGGTATGTCCATTGCACTTTTCCGGTTTCAAATCAATCCGCCGTTCGTGAGTGTGGCCCTTGGCATCGGGATAATAGAGCGTGTACTGTCGAAAAACGTCCCCGACGCCAGGTTCGTAATGCAATTCCTTTAGCAAGGCTTGGGCGTCCGCAAATTCCTTTGTGGCGCAACTGAAGTCCGAATACGCCTGCCGGACGACGACTGGACCCTGCGCAAAGATCGATTCCACGATCTCGTTGAGCTGCTCCCAGGAGATTTGTTGCGAGGTTTGCATGGAGTACTTAAGGCCGAACGACCAAGGTAACCCGGCGTCGGCCAAGAACCTTCATTTTGGAAATCCGCCCGATCCGCCGCTCGGGTTGACCGCCTTGTTAGGGGGCGGCATCTACGGGCGATAGCATTTTCCACTTGTCTGCGAAAAGGTGAAAACCAAACTCGCTCTCATGGCGCGGCCCCGGTTTGAACAGGCCGCTAAAGGTCAAATCCTGGATCGCATTCGTGAAGCCATCCGATCCACACGCCTTGCCCCACGGACGGCGCTTGTAGCCGATGAGCTTTGCTGATGTCAGTTCGCGCAAAGCTGACACAACCGCGCTGACCTTCGACGGTTGCTGCCGAGCCAGTTCCGAGACGACCGCAAAGACTACAACCGGATTGAACGAGAGGCCTTTGCGGGAACCACCAGCGAAAGACTCGTTCGCGATCGACAGAAATACGTCGGGAGCAAGGTCCTCGCGTTCGCACGCCGTCCACGCCGGTGCCCACACTTCCAAATTAAGGAATTTCCACGACTTTGATGCATCCTTGTTCGCCGGTGAGCCGTGGCACCATTTTTGGTGATCAGCGTCCTTCCAGCCGAGCCGCCCAAACTTGACCTCGCCTGCCAGCTTCGGCAGGAATTGGGTCGAGCGCACCGCCGGGTTGCCACGTGCAGCTTGAATCAACGGATCGATCGTCGGCCACAACCGTTGCCAGACCTTCCAACGCCAGAGCGGCGCGGCATCAGGGTGGCCGAGAACGACGTAGGTATCATAGTTGGCGGTGTGGAAAGCCATTCGCACTAGCCCCCTTACGACAAAGCTCAGCAGCCGGGGCCGCTGAGAAACCAGTGAACTCCAAAAAGCCGTAATGCGGCCCCGGTCTGCTGAAGCGACTTGTTAGCCCTGGCCTCACTCGAACTGACGCTGAAACCGCCTAACCTCGCGCGGTGTCAGGGCTAGGTCGAGCCGCGGCTGAGCCTCATATACCCCAAGATCGCAACCAGTGTCGAACGGGAACTTGCCCGCGCGATCCGGCCAAAAAGCTTGGGTGGCTTCCAGTTCCCCAATTCGGCCGATGTTCGTGAGAAATCCCATCGCAAAGCCGAGCCATAGTTCGTGCTGGGTTGGGTGGACACGCCGGAATCCGACTTGGTGCTCGTCGCCGCCAATGTTGACGGTATACACCCCTGGCTCGGCGTACGATTTTCCTGCGCGAATATCCTGGATCAAAGCGGAGAACAACGCATGGGCATGACCGCCCTCCAACCCAAAGAGAATGAATTCCGGATGATGGCACGTCTCCATCAAACCGATCGTGTACTGGAACGGCGGCTTGTGATTGCTTACGTTTGCAAGCGACCAGCCGTGGTTTCGCACGTCTTCAGCGAATTCGTCGTCTGGGCTCATCGTCCCCTCGCGCTGACTTAGGGCCTAACGGCAACGCTAACCCGGTGGCCGCGAGTGAGCTTCCATACCAATAACCCGTGTTCGGCCACTCGGGTTCAGCGATTTGTTCGCCGCCTACTCTGGGTCGACATCTATTGTTTCGTTTGTCCATGACAGTTGACGCACCGGATCGGTTAACGTCCATGCGGAAAACACACATCCATACGAGTTTGCAACATCACACATGAACGCGACCCAATCAACACACCGTTGCGCGTTCATGCCGTCGATTCCGTCCGGACGAGTGGTGCCATCAGCGTTCCAATAGCCAGCCTCCCTTCCTTGGGTGACAGTCATCGCGTAGTTTTCCGAAAGCTGTTTGGCGAGATGACGAACGTCATCTTCGACGCTGCCAAAGTGCATGAAATCAAGTACAAGTATCGTATCGTCGGTAACCCCGTCAGAGGCCATCCGCGAATGCAGGATTTGCGCCTCCGCGATGCGTCGTCGTCGCAGGCGAGCGTAGTAGTCCGTCCAGATTTGCTGTGGATCGTCGGTCATGAATTGTTGTCGGCGAACAGGTATTCGACCGCCGAAGTGCGGTAGAACTTTACCGCAGTTTTGCGGTACAGCACGGACTTGTAAAGCCTGATGCGACTTTGTCGATAAAGAGTTGCAACGACATGCCCGCGGGCCGCCGATGCTACACCGCACATTACGACACCTTGCTATGCCGCAGTCTTCATGAAGTTAAGATGCCCGACCCTCTCGCCATCGCCCTGACCCGCACGTACAGCACGCCCCGCTACGAGTACGGCGACACGGCCACCGATGCCATCCGCGGCGATGTGGTGATCGTCAAAACATCCGATGCGCCGATTCCCTGGCCGATGGCCAAACTGCCGGGCGGACGCAAACCGGGCTTGGTGGTGTTCGATGGGCTGCTGATCGCACTCCGCACAGAATCGAACGTCGCGATCTGCCATTGGTGGGGCGTCACCGGGCAAACGGTCACCAAGTGGCGGCGGTTACTCGGCATCGACCAGAAGACTCCGGGAGCACTCCGACTCCGTCAGCAGCGATTGACGCCGGTGCTGAATGAAGCTCGTCACCTGATCGACTACAACGCTCCCGAGCGTGTTCAGAAGATCGCCGCGGCACGAACGGGCAAACCACGGCCGAAACACGTTCAAGCGATGCTCAAGACGTCCCGTATCGGTAAACCGATCAGTGCGGAACATCGGCAGAAGCTCACCGAAGGATTCCGCCGGGCTGGAGTGCGTCCTCCGAAAGCGGGAAAGCCCTGGACGCCGGACGAGGATCACGCGGTGAGAACGCTATCGGCTGCTGAGGTGGTGAAGACCACGGGCCGGACGTTGCAAGCCGTCTACGATCGGCGGCGGTTGCTCGGGGTGAGTCGCCAACGGTAGGCCGCCTCACTTCAACCCGGTCACGAACTCGTCAACCGGGAACCCGCGGCCGATGCCCGTGGTCACGTTCGGATCGATCAGGACCATCGTGAAGCCGTTCCGGTTCCGTTCGATGACGTCGGCCAGTACGGCTGGAGACTCGACAGGGACCACGTTGGCGGCGATCGCTTCAGCAATCATCAGCCGTTCGGCGAAGATCGGTTCCGTGAACACCATCAAAGCGCGCTGGCTGTTCGCTTCGGTGGTTGCCCAGAACTGCTGGAGAGTTGGGTCAGCCTCACACGCCGCAGCGGTGTAGCGACCGATCAGGAAGACGGGGTAAGTCAGCAGGAAGCCGGAATCGTTCATCACTTCATCTTAATCCCGACAGCGTTCACTTGCCCGACCGATCGCCGTACTGTACAGAAATGTGTACGGGAGACGGGGGCGCGAATGCAAGCACAGGATCTAACATTCGAGCAACTGACGAAGCTCCGTCGATCCTTGCGCCCGAAGCTGCATTACATCCGGAAGCTGAAGTCGCGAATGTTGGCGACTCAGTTCCCCCAGCATGACCGCATGCTGCGTGACGTGGAGATCGCCGAAGCGGCGCTCAAGGATCTGGTGGCGGAGATCGAAACGTATCTGAGCTACCGGCGAAACACGTCGCAGGATGTCGAGATGGACCCGTCGAAGATTTTCTAGCGCGCTGGCTATCGAGTGTCCGCTTGCCGGTGCTGATCGGGCAGTGGATTGGCATGGAGGATCCATCAACGATCGAAGAACTTCTGATGAGCGACCTCACTTACTTTTGGCTGGCTGCTTCATAGCAAGAATCTCTCTTGCCAATCGTTGCTCCCATTTGAGTCGTGATGCCATTGCTTCCATCAGTGCCGACTGACTGCCACCTATTGCGCCAAACTCAGCTTTCTCCCTGACTTCAAGTTCCAGGTGGTGTGCCGCCCTGGTGATCGTTTGCAAGGCGCGTATGCGCGCAGCAGGCGACGCGGCAGATTCGAGTTCGAACTCTGCGAGATCGGCATGGGCCAACAACACCGTTCCAGCAGTCGATTCCCGCAATCCAGCATTATATTCGGCAGTGACCGCAAGGATTCGGCGCTGGAGCGACGCTCTCCGGCCTTGTTGCATCGACTCGATTTCTACTTCGATTTCCTTCGCGGACAGCTTCTCGAAATCCTTTGGTGCCAATTTGTCGCCGTGGAACCGATCTAAGATCTTTCGTTGGGCAGCGGCTTCGTCCTGATCATTGGGCGGAGATTCCTGTGCTGTTCCGATGGGCAGCAACTGGATCACGGTGACCGCGATTACAATCGAAATACCGGCGATGCAAATACGAACGCTTCGACAGTGCATGCATTTGTCCTTTGAGAGGTGGGACTTCGACCGGTCACGATACGCCAGGCGCGATCCGGTGGAAACTGATCTGGAAAAGTCGGCGGAAATCACAGTGAAGGTGGGCGATTCTCGTTTACCACTCAACTGACTGGTAACCCCCCCCACGCACTCACCCGGCGTGGCGTTGTCGTTTGTACCCCTGTGGACGCCGATTCTAAAATCTGGTCGCTGCTAATTCTGCCAGCAGCGACAAAGCCGGGGCGGGTACGGGATGGTATCCGTCCCCGGTGATATTCTTCCGGGTGCTCGGCGAGAATGACCGGGTGGAAACGGTTCCACGGGAACCGAAACACCCCGTTTGGAACCTTAAACCCGCCGATACATGCGATGTTTGCAATCAATGCGAATGCAAGATATGCTCGAAAAATAGAGGTTTTCAGGTTGAATAGTCGTTTCGGTGGGTGCTTCAAATCCTGCCCCCGCAACCTTGAAAAAGCCCGTCCGATTCTTCGGACGGGCTTTTTTTGTTGGTGGAGACAAGACGGGACCGCTTGCGGTTTCGCGCCCAGTGCTGTGACCGCGAGTTGCCTCAGTCATAGCCGTCTTTGTAAGTCGCCCCTCTGATTTTCGCTGTGAGGGGACAAGAATTATCATTTCAGGATCAACCACCTAACTCTCACGGGTGCCCCTGGAGTGTCAGACATGGCGGACATCAAAAGCCCGGCTTTGTTGTATCTGAAGGGTGGGTTAATGCTCGCCGTCGGCGTTCTCGCATCGGGGCTGTTGATTGCCGAGCATCCCGATCTGCGTTCGATCGCGTTGCTTGCCATTGCGGTCTGGGGGTTCTGTCGGGCGTATTACTTTGCGTTCTATGTCATCGAGCACTACATCGATCCAGGCTATCGGTACGCCGGTCTCATCTCGTTTCTGCGCCATTCGCTGAGCCGGCGTGGGCGGAAGTGATTCGTATGTCTCCAAAGCCAAGGGACGAATTCATGGCGGAATCAAAGCGAAGACCGCGGCGAATCCGGGGATTCGTCGCGGTCTTCTGGAGCGATCAGCCTGTTCTCGATTGCGACGGTGGAGTCGCGGGCGAATCGGGCGGAATGCGGTCCCGCTGACGCGGTCACCGTAGGTCATTCAAGCCCTCGCAATAGGTTTGGCACCTCCGACGGAATCTTGAGAACAGGTGATGCGGACGCGTTGTAGAGGCGGACTCGAAAGCAGGCAAGAGCGATTTCACGTCCGTTGTCGCTCGGGGCGAAAAGAACATCGGCAACTCGATGGCCGAAGATTGCATGATTCTTCACAAAGCGGATGTGTGGCCAACCGTGTTTCAAAGAAGACCCCCCGGTCGCAGACGACCGGGGGCTAAATGGACGCTCATTTAGCCCCCCGTTGTCCGCAACGGGGGGACTGACACCCTCGTGCCCATTCTCCTCGCGCGGTATGTTGTTTTCCCCGTTCCCCGTGCTGACCAGATTTCCTACAGGATGACACCATGACCGATTTCCATTTCGCCGGATCGAATCGCCGCCAGTTTCTGCAGGCTTCGGCAGTTGCTGCAGCCGCAACGATGCTTGGCACAGCACGCTTGATGGCGGCCGATGACCCGTACGCCGGCTTTAAGATGGGGCTGCAAAGCTACTCACTGCGAGCATTCAAAGTCGAAAAGGCGATGGAGCACACGCGCACTCTCGGCCTGAAGTATTGGGAATCGTTCCCCAATCACGTCCCCATGGGAACCGTTCCGGCTCACATCCAGACGCAGAAGGACATCCTCGCCAAGGGCGGGATTACGGTGATGTCGTACGGAGTGGTCGGCTTCGATGGGAACGAAGACGCTGCCCGGCGGACTTTCGACTTTGCCAAGGCGATGGGAATTGTGTCGCTCAGCGCTGATCCGGCGAAGGACAAAAAAACATTCGACCTGCTCGACAAACTGGTCGCTGAATATGATGTCGCGATCGCGATTCACAACCACGGTCCGGGACATCGTTACGACAAGATTTCCGACGTCACCGACATCGTGAAAGACCGCCATCCGAAAATCGGCGGGTGTGTCGACACCGGCCATTATCTCCGCAGCGACGAAAGCCCGGTCGAAGCGATCGAAAAGCTTGGCAAGCGTGTTTTCGGCGTGCACCTGAAAGACGTGAAGACCGTTGAAAAAGACGGTAAGAAGTCAAAGCAATTCAAGATTCTCGGCGAAGGCGATCTCGATGTGCTCGGTTGCCTGAAGGCGCTGAAGAAGCTTGATTACCAGTATTGTCTGGCAATCGAATACGAAGAGAACGCCGAGAATCCGATGTCCGACCTCGAGGTTTGCCTCAAGAATGTGCGTGAGGCGGTGAAGAAGATGGGCTGATACCGGGGGAATCAGGAATCGTGAGTAGCCGGAGAATCCAGTGCGCGGTCGCGACTTGGACTCTGGCTATTCGCTTATCCCGAACCCCTCTTCTTCGCTCTCACAGCTTCTTGTGTCCGCGCATCCAGTACCAGCCGATGATGCCGATGATCGTCAGGACCGTGGCATAGTCAAACGGTCCCATGCGGTCCCACCAGGTGATGGCGTACCGCCGGTAGAAATCGATGTTGTAGATGATGCTTTCGTACATCGCACGCCGTCCGTAGAGAGAACCGGGAACAACACGAACCGGCCCGTTTGCAACTCTACGTCAGGAATTGAGGACAGAAAAAAGAATTTCTCGTCCCGCGATGCTTGCTTGAGAAACTACACGCGGACGGCGAGGTTATCGCGGTGAATGATTTCGTCGTACGGGACGGAACCGAGCGTGCGGGCAATCTCTTCGGCCCGTTTTCCCACGATGCTGCGGGCAGCGGCAGAGTCGTAATTGGTGAGGCCGCGGGCAATTTCATTCCCTGCGAGGTCGCACAGAGAAACGACTTCTCCCTTGGCAAACACGCCTTCCACGGTGCGGACACCGATCATCAGCAGTGACCGCCCTTGTTCGACGATCGCCCGTTTCGCTCCGTCATCGAGAATCAGCCGGCCCTTTGGAGGTAACGTGTAACCAATCCAGCGTTTCCACGCCGGCAGGGCATCCTGTTCAGCCACGAAGAGGGTGCCGACGTCTTCTCCGCTGAAAATGTCCGTGAGGACGTTTGGCCGTTGCCCATGGGCGATGAACACATGCGTTCCCACGGCAGTGGCGGTCCGGACGGCATCGAGTTTCGTCCGCATGCCGCCGGTCCCACGCGAACTCTTGCTCGCACCGACCAATTCCAGCAGATCTTCGTCAAACTTTTCGACCAGCGGGATGCGTCGACTGTCGGGCAAGGTCGGATCTCCGGTCAACAATCCGTCGACCACAGAGAGAACAATCAGCACATCCGCGGGCAAGAGATTCGCGACCATGGCAGCCAACCGATCATTATCGCCGAGGCGAATTTCCTCGGTGCTGACCGTGTCGTTTTCATTGACGACGGGAATTGTGGCGTACTCGGACAATGTCAGCAAGGTGTTGCGGACATTGAGGTAACGGTCACGGTTCTTGAAATCATTCGCCGTCAACAGCAGTTGCGCCGAGTGATACCCAAATCTCCGGAAGTTCACGTCGTACAGGTGAATGAGGTGCGCCTGTCCCGTGGCGGCAGCTGCTTGCAGGTGGGCCAGATCACGGGGCCGTTCCTTAAGGCCGAGCAATCCCATCCCGGCGCCGATCGCCCCGCTGGAGACGAGGACCACTTTCCGGCCGCCGGACACAATGCCGTGCAATTGTTCGGCGAGCGCATGGATGCGATCCTCATCCAACCGGTCATCGGCGGTTGAAAGGACGTTGGTACCGACTTTGACCACGATGGATTTGGCCTGAGCCAGAATCTGCAATCGCCGTTCCCGCTCCGCCGTCGCCATCCAAAAACTCCGCTCCGTCGGCACATCCTGCCGAACCTGCGTTTTCTGCACATCCCGTTGTTGCGTGTGAACATTCTATCGGCAAATGAGGCGGGGAGGTATTTGGCCACGGTGGCTTTGGAATGGCACTCAACTGTCCGTGGACTTATTCGACTCGTGTGCCACGGCCGTGTTGGCCGTGCGAAATTGCAGCGCGTTTTGACACTTTGCACGGCCGACACGGCCGTGGCACACAATCAATCTACAGGCTGTCAGAGCAAGCGTTCATCAGGCACGTTTTTTCTGGCACTTGGCTCTCGCCACACCACTCTTGACCGCCTTCGTCGTGAATTCCATGAATCGTGAGTTGGTCCATCCGCGCCAGGTCGATATGATGAATCCTTCACGGAAGACTCTCTGCGCCCAGGATGGGACCGCAACCGGGTTCGTTGCCAAAGGACCGGCATGGCCGATCTGTTTCACGAGTGCGGAGTTGCGGCGGTCTATCATCTCCCGGGAAAAGGTGCAAACCGTTTCCTGGCCCGAGATAACCCGTCGGAAGCCGCGCGGTCGATGCCGCGCATGCTGCTGGAAATTCAGAATCGTGGCCAACTCGCGGCCGGGATGAGTGCTTTCGACCCGTCCCGCCCGGAATTGCTGCACACCTACAAAGACGTGGGGACCGTCACCGAGGTCTTCCACCTCAATCATCAAAACGAATACGACGGGTTGATGAAGACGCTCGGTGGCATTGCCGCCATCGGTCATGTGCGCTATGCCACCTGTGGCATCGATGACGTCAACAATGCCCAGCCGTTTGAGCGGCCGCACATTGAAAAAACCAAGTGGTTCAGCTTCGCCTTCAATGGCCAACTGGCGAACTACCAGGAACTTCGCGACGAAATTCTGTCGCAGCGGAACTTCCATCTCTCACGCGATACCGACACCGAAATCCTGATGCACCTGATCGCGCAGCAGCTTTCCGGTGACCGTCGCCCAACCATGATCGAGTTGCTGCGGCATCTCAGCGAGCGATTCGACGGCGCGTACAACATCGTCTTTCTGAATGCCCAGGGCGACATGTTCGTCGCTCGCGATCCACTCGGCATTCGTCCGATGTGCTATGCCATCGACGGTCCGATGTTCGCTGCGGCCAGCGAAAGTGTCGCGCTGGCAAATATGGGCTTTGCACCGTCGAAGATTCACAGCCTCGCGCCGGGGCATGCCATCACGATTCAGAACGGCGAACTGAAGATCGAGAAGTTCGCCGAGAGCCCGCGTCACGCGCACTGCTTCTTCGAATGGATTTACTTCGCGAACGTCGCCAGCACGCTCGATGAACGGAGCGTGTACCTGTCCCGAAAACGCCTGGGGGAAGAGCTCGCGAGCCAGGAACATCTCGTGATGGATGACGACACCATCGTGGTGCCGGTTCCGGACACGGCAAAAGCCGCCGCGGATGCGATGGCGTACATCTTGAAGGTGCCGTGCCTCGAAGGCTTGATCCGCAATCGGTATCTCGGACGGACATTCATTGAGAGCAGCGCGAAACGGGAAGTCAAAGTCCGGATGAAGTACACGCCGCTGCCCGAAGTGCTGCGAGGCAAGCGCGTGTTGCTGGTCGAAGATACGATTGTCCGTTCGACCACCATGCAGGCGCTCATCAGCCAGTTGAAAGATCCGGAGCGCGGCGGTGCGCGGGAAGTGCATGTCCGCGTCGCTTGCCCTCCCATCATTGCTCCGTGCTTCTATGGCATCGACATGTCGACGGTGAAGGAGCTCTTCGCTCCACGCCATCTCAAGGGGGGCGATCTCACACCGGAAGTGGAAACGGCCATGGCAAAAACGCTCGGTGCCGACAGCCTTCGCTATCTGGCACTGTCCAGCATTGCCCGGAGCGTCGGCCTGCCGGAATCGTCGCTGTGCCGGGCCTGTTTGAACGGTGAGTATCCGACGGACGCTGGCCGTGAGCTATATCAACTGGCTCTGGCCAAGTCCGCCCTTCCCACAGCGCCGTCGGAAATTGCCAGTCGGACCTACGACACACCGATTGCCCCGCTCATTGGTGCCGGGTGCGGCTGACCGTCTCCTCTTTCTGTTGAGCGTGATTCCCGGGTTGCCAATTTGCTGGACGTAATGCGTAATCATGTTGACGGAGCATGAGATCGAAATTCGTGTGCGGTACTGCGAGACCGACGCGATGGGCTTTCTGCATCACGCCAATCATTTCAATTTCTTCGAGATGGGCCGCACCGAACTGCTCCGCGCTCAAGGGGGCAACTACCGGGCGGTGGAAGAATCGGGGCTCTATCTGGTCGTCGTGAAGCTGGAATGCAAGTACCACTCCCCGGCGCACTACGACGATTTACTCCGCCTGGTCACCCGTGTGGAACGAGTTTCTCCGGCGAAGATCGAACACAGCTATCGGCTCTACCGCGGCGAACGGTTGTTGACGACCGCCAACAGCATCTTGGCGTGTGTCGACAAAGAGGGCAAAATCCAGCGGATTCCGGAGGTAATCGCGGAAAACCGCCCGGAAGGATCCCCGCGCGTCATTCCAAAATCAGAATAATGCTCCGCCATTCTGGTTCATGCAATCAATTTGCCACGGGCGTCTGCCAGACGTGACCGAACAGCTTTTTCCCGATGGCAGACAGTTCCGGCTTCGTTCGCGCTGCGTTTTCCAGAATCCGCGGATCGATGAACGGCAGCACAAGATCGCCGTGGGAATGCTGGTTGGCCACTTGAACGAGCTGCTGCTGAACCGTCGTGTCCAAATCATGCGTAATGCACAACTGATCGAACAGGGAGCTTTGCCGAACAAGACTGCGGGGCCGTTCCCGACGTGACCATTCGATCGCCAACACGGCTACCCAGACGATCACGAGGGCAGCGATGACAAAACCCACGATCCATGGCCCGATCGTGGTCCATGCGCCAGTACTCGACGATGGCTTCGTGACGACATCGTTCAGAGCGGCCAGGATCGGTGCGGATAAAGACTCGTTGCTCATGACCTTACTCCGCGCGAATCGCAGCAGACAGCGTCAGCCAGTCGTGTAACGCCGCTTCTGCCGCCGACCGGACGCGCGGGTGCGCGTCATTCTGCATTCGTTCCAAAGCCAGAAACGCCTCGTTCATGGAAATCGTTCCTAAAACTTCCACGGCCGTCCGGCGCACAACCGGATCGAGGTCATCCGTCATGGCAATGAATGCTTCTGGAACCAGTTCCTGCAATCCGAGCTGTGCGACAGCGCGTGCGATGCGGATCCGCTTTTGTCGAATCGGCTGGGCCAGTAACCGTCGCAGTTTGGTCGTCACTTCCAGATCAACCTTCCGGACCAACCGACCGGCGACGCGGGCTTCTTCCGGCGAGAATTCATCGACCATTCCCAACACCCGTTCGGTGTTGAAGCTCGATAACTCGGCTTGTGCGGCAGTGCGGATCGTTTCATTCGGGCTGTCGAGGCGTTCAATCAACAGCGCAAAGGCTTCCGGAATGGCATGCTGCCGCAGTTGATGGATCGCCCACGCCTGCACCTGCGCATCGTCCGCATCCAGGCTTTGCCGAACGACTTCCTGCACGACGTCCTCTTCAATCACCGGCAAATGCTGGTCGGCAGCGTCACGACCGGCGGGTGTCCCATGCCGCAGCAACCACTCATGGATGGCCGATTTCACGCTCGTCGGCAAATGAGTGGCCGCAACAAATTTGACGAGCGCCGGCTGCAACATCAGCGGAATCGAAGCGATGAGATCGGTCGCGACATCAAGCCACGGCAGCGATTCGATTTGTCTCAAATTCTGTTGCTGCTGGACTGACAGCCGTGTTTCGCACGCGCGGAGCAGCGTTGCGATCAATTCCGGATCAGACCGCTGCTGCAGGGCTTCAAAGATTTTGGGATGGGGATACGGTTGCGAGAGGGACGCGGCAATCTGTCGTAACACACCAGGGTGACGGCTATTGAGCAGAATTTTGGAAGCGAGATCGCGGCACGGTTGCGGCCCGTGCCACAGGGCCTGTTTCACCGCCGAATGCGTCGGTTCGCCAAGAATGAGGATGCCCTCGACGACCTGATCCGGTACGGCCAGCTTCTCATAATCCGCGACTGCCGCCTCCAGATGAGTCAGCACCCAGCGTCGCTGCGCATCAACCGCCGGGAGACCATCCGCCGCTGGTTGAGAACTTTGTAAACCATCATGGAGTTGCTCAATCAGATTCCACAACACTCGATTGACGGCCGGAAGTTCGCCCAACATCGGCTGCTTCAGCAATTCCAGCAAACGTGGAATCTGGTGGAACTGATGAGTCTCGTCAATGATGCGGAGGGCACGCGTTCGCGACGTACCATCGCTATGCAGCAGCATCTGGCGGAAGGCGGTATCGAGTTGATCGCCAGCAGTACGGATGACCTGTCGTGCTGCGGGCGGAAGACGATCGAACCGCGCCAGCAATTCAAGATGAGTATTGATTGCTGTCCGGCCGACAATCGCCGCTGCCGCGGCCGTCTGAATCGGTTCCCGTGGCACATCAAGGGCCGCGACCAGCGCTTCCGCCGCGCGGACGGCTCCCGATGCAGCCAGCGCCGCCATCGTCGCTTCCACGGGACCTGGCACAGAAGATGTCATTGTGTCGATCAGCAGACGGTGAACAGAGTGAGCGAAGATCCCATTCCATCGTGGGGGACCTCATCGACTCCGCATCGGATGATCGATAACGGTTTGTCCAATACTTTCGGATCGGTCGGCACCGCGGGCAGAATCAGTGCGAACGTTAAAGCAGGAAAGGTTTATCTCGACGACGTCACAAACCGCGAGAGAAACGCAAACGACTTCTGCAATTGCGTCGGCGCTTCGTGGCTGTGCCGCGCGAGTTCGACATGCACGCCGCCGGTGTAACCGACTTCGTGCAGTGCCGCGAAAACCGGGGGGAAGTCGATCGTTCCTTCACCGAACGGCAGGTGTTCATGAACCCCCGGCCGCATGTCTTCGATGTGGATGTTCCACAAGTGATCGGGCCAACGGTGAATGTGCTCGGCGATGGTGCCATCTTGAAGGCAATGGACATGACCGACATCGAGCGTCAGTCCGATTGACGGATGCTTCACGGCGTCCAGCAGGCGTTGAAATTCGTCGCCGGTCTGGATGAACATCCCCGGTTCGGGTTCAAACGCCAGCCGCACCGCTTGCCGTTCTGCATGATCACAGAGCGCCCGACATCCGCCGACAAGCCGCGCCCACAATTCTTCGCTCGGCGTCTGTTCGTGATCCGTTCCCGACCAGAACGACACGGCATCTGCGTGGAGCGCCGCGGCGAGATCCACGCAGAACCGCAAAAATGCCGCGCGGCGTTCACGTTCCTCAACGGTCACACTCAACAACGTCGGCGCGTGCTTGCGTCGTGGATCGAGAAGGAACCGTGCACCGGTTTCAATGACGCAGCGCAGGTCAGAACGTTCCAGCATCGAGCGCATGCGCTCGATGTCAGTCCGCAACGTCGGCGACCACGGTGGCAGACAGTGATGGTCGACCGTGATCGCCACCGAGCGGTAACCCGCCTCGGCGATGAGCGCGAGAGCGTCTTCCCACCGATGATGTGCGAGACCGTTGGTGTTGTAACCGAGCCGCATGATGGTCATCCGCTGTCACAGCCCGGAGCGCAAGCGACGGAGGAAGGTCCGTTGTCCGTGGTCCGTTGTCAGTTGAGCAGAAAGGATGCCTTGTCCGCATTTCCAACGGACCCCGGACTACTGACCACGGACAAACCCCGCCGTCGCTTGCGCTCCGGGCTGTGACGGAGTTCCTTACTTCGCTGGCGGTGCCAGCGATTTGATGAACGCGATCACATCCGCCACCTGCCGCGGACTCAGATCCTTCTCCATCCCTTCGGGCATCAACGACACGCCGTTGGACACGAGTTCTTCGAGCTGGTTCCGCAACACGACGTCTTCCTTCGCTTCCGCCCGCCGCAGGGTGACGCTGGCGGCAGTCTCGGCGGCGATGAGGCCGGTGTAGACCTTGCCCTCTTCGGTGGAGGCAGTGTAACTCACGAAGATCGGCTGCGCTTCCCGATTCGGATCAAGAATCGCGATCAGCAGATCGTCGGGCGATTTATTCTGCACGGAGACGAGGTCCGGCCCGACCGCATGACCGGTGGTTCCCGCGCGATGGCACTGCATGCAGATCTTCTGGTGCACCGCTTGCCCGCGGACGGCGTCGCCAGTGAGTTCCAGCGATGGCTGATATTTCGTCACGACGTCCTTGCGGTTGCTCGCCGCGCCGCCGAGCAGTTTTTTCGCCTGGTCGCGAATCTCCGGCTGCGGATAACTCATGAGGAACTGCTGTTTGTCGCGGTCAATCTCGCCGGTCTTCACTGTTCCGGCAACCAGACCCGCCAGCAACAAGGCGGCTCCTGTGCGTGACTGTGTCAGCCCGTCGATGGCGTCTTTGCGAGCCGCCGGGCCGAGACCTTTCCATTGGGCAAGAACGGCTTCTTCCGCCGGTTTATGGCCGAGTGACAAGAGCGTCTTCGCCGCGGCCTGTTGCAGTTCCGGCGGTGTCTGCGGTGACAACAACCCACTCAGCGTCTCGGTGGCGATCATCGGAGAAACATATCCCAGAATCGTGACCGCTCGGATGCGCGCCACCACGCTGGCATCAGCCTGTCTGGCGATATTCACTGCGGTTTGCGTGCTGGCATCAATCAGCTTGCGGGCTTGAGAATCGGCGGGCATGGATTCCGCCAGTTGGCTTAACGTCACACCCCGTCGGCGCGTGCCTTCACCGACGGCCATCGCCACGGCGGTCACGTGCTCAGGACTCGACGCTTTGTCCAGCGCCTGCTGCAACAACTGGCGGGCCGCGTCATCGGACGTGCTTCCGACCATGCGGGCCACTTCCCGCGCGAGGGGGGCGTTCATCGTGGCCGGATCGGACAGCAATGTCGCACCGAACTCAGTGGTGGTCTTGCCGACCGAAGTCAGAATCGCCAACCGCAGATCGGCGTCTTTGTCCGCCTGCTTCGCCAGTTGCGCGAGGGCGTGGATCGCCGTCGGACCGCTGAATTCTCCCAGCGAAAACGCCAACTGCCACTTCACGCGCACGTCAGCATCTTCGGTCATGGTCACCAGTTTGGCCAGCACGGCTTCACGCTGATCGGTGATCCTTTCGCTCAACAGAATGGCATGTTCCCGAACGCGCGGATGGGGATGATTCAGCCCGATCAACACGTCTTCCGCATTCAGAGCATTCAGCCCCGACAGTGAATACAGCCCCTGAATGATCGCGACCGGCAGCACACCGTCTGCCGTACGAACCAGCGCTTTCAACGGGGCCACCGCGGCGGCGTCCTGGCGTTCCCACAACAAGCGATGCGCCGTATCGCGCACCCAGCCATGCGGCGACTTCAGGTGCTCCACCAGTTCGACCGCGGTCGCTTTCCCCAGCTTCGGCGGCGTGAACCGTTTCATGTCGGGCGACACCAGCCGATAAACCCGGCCGCGGTCGTTGCCACTTTCGAGGTCCAGATGTTCCTTGATGTCCTCGGGAATCGACGCCGGGTGTTCGATCGTTTCCCAGTACATGTCGAGCACATACAGCGTGCCATCCGGCGCGTTGACGAAGTTTGTCGGACGGAACCAGTTGTCGGTCGAGGCAATGAATTCGACGTTCTGCTCGGTTCGTTCGCCAATTTGAGCGACGCCGTTGGGCCGCAGGGTTTTGCGATGGACGAGGTTCCCGCCGACGTCGCCGATGAAGACATTGCCCTGAAATTCAGGGGGATACGCCGCACCGCGGTAGACCGTGATGCCGGTCGCCGAGGTGAAGAACCCGGTCGCTAACAGTTCGGTCGCTGGGAGATTCTTGTACTTCGGATAGGCGGCCCGCCGCGCGGTCCGGACAAACCGCCACGGTTCAGGCGGACTCTTGCGATACACCGGCGCGGCGGCCCCCTCCGCGGCAATCGTCCGGATCACATTCCCACTGCTGACCAGCGGATTGCGGTCCAGATACCGCGCCGGGATCACGATCTGTTCGAGATGATTGCTGTTGTTACAGACAAAACGGTTGCCCCAGTCGTCAATGGTATGGCCGAACTGCTCGCCGCCGGAAACGGGGGTCAGCGCTTTCTGTTTCGGATCGAGCCGCAGGTCGCGACGGCCGAGCACGAACAACGGCTCATCACCCTTCCGCAGGTTGGCCCCCGTGCGGCCACCGGCGAAGTAGATGCCGTGATCGAGGTGCCATTTCATGCCGTTGGTGAGGGCCTGGACGTTGTCGGTGTTGAAGCCGGTGAACCATTCCTCACGCACATCCGCCGCGCCGTCGCCGTTGGTGTCCTTCAGGTAGAACAGCGATGGCGGCGTCAGCACGAACACGCCGCCGTTGTAACAGCAGACCGATTGCGGCCACCGCAGCTTGTCGGCGAAGACGACGGTCTTGTCCATCTTGCCGTCGCCATCGGTATCTTCCAGCAGGCGGACCGAACCCCAATGCTCGGGTTGCCGGTCGACGTACTTCTTCGGCCGCTGTTCGGGCAGGAAGGGATAGTCTCGCATCTCGACGACGTACATCCGGCCGTCTTCATCGAACGCC
This sequence comes from Planctomycetaceae bacterium, assembly GCA_041753475.1. Taxonomy (GTDB): domain Bacteria; phylum Planctomycetota; class Planctomycetia; order Planctomycetales; family Planctomycetaceae; genus DSVQ01. The sequence continues at coordinate 19,239 of JBGSUN010000055.1, forward strand.
GCGTCAATTGGATCAGCGACATTCGGTTCGGACGCCACGAGTTCCAGCGTGAACCCGTGCTGAATGGTGAACGTCTTCGCCGTGTCCGCGGCTTCCGTATGCGGAATCCGCGGCAGCAGCTCTTTCAGATTCGGTTCCTGCGCCGAGGCCCATGACCCGTTGAGGACGAAAACCCCCACCATCCACAAGACACACCGTTGCATTGCGATCCCTTCATGATTTCAAAAGCTGAACGAGCGCTGTTCTCGATACAGATCCTGAACTTCACATCGAAAAGAAATGCCGTCCACAGATTTCGCAGATTCACACAGATTTGAAGAAAGGACAAAAACGGCATCCAGAGCCGTTCTCATCCTCCGCTCCGAATCTGCGTCAATCTGCGAAATCTGTGGATCGCATTTCTCTCTCTTTCCGTGTTCTCCGTGTATTCCGTGGTTTCCCTCTTCTCATTCTAATTCACGCATCAAACACCACCCGGTCCGCGGGAAAGACCGGGCCTTCGACGCAGACGCGTTTGTAGTCCCAGGTGCCATCGTCCTGCATGATCGGAGCCACGCAACTGAAGCACGCGCCGAAGCCGCACGCCATCGGGGTTTCCAGCGACAACCACGCGGGAATGTTCGCCTGGGTGACGATCTTCTGCACCGCGTGCATCATCGGTTCGGGACCACAGCAATAGACCGCGGTCGGCGGATCATCGGACGCGATCAGTTTCTGCAAGAGTTGCGTCACATAGCCATGATGCCCGACGGAGCCGTCATCGGTCGCGAGATGCACATCGACACCCGGTCGGCGGAACCAGTCATCGACCCCGGCAAGGAATGCTTGCGACCGGGCCCCGTAGCAGAACGAAATCTTGCGCGGCGGTGTTCCGGGTGACCGTGCGGGATCACCGTAGGTGACTTCGCGCAGGGCTTCCCGCAGGACGGCGACAAACGGTGTCTGGCCGATGCCCCCGGCGACGATCGCGAGATGCCCGCCATTCACGGCGGGAAAACCGTTGCCGAGCGGGCCCCACATTTCGAGTTCATCTCCGGCGGACAGCGTCGACAGCAGATTCGTGAACTTGCCGACGGTGACGTAGCCGAAGTCGATGCCCTGCGGTTCGCCGTGGTCATTGCGATAGACATCGAGCAGCGCGAACGGACGACCGAGGAGCGGGTCACTGCGATCAGGTGACCGGAGCATGAAGAACTGGCCGGGCTGCATCCGCGCGGCGATCTCCGGGCAATCGAGCCGCATGAACCACGTGCGTTCCGCCAAACGACGTTGCTCACGCACCACCGCAGTGGCTTGGGTTGCGGCCAGTACCTGACCGGGCAGTCCCAACGAAGGAATCGTCGCGGCACAGTTCATGGAGTCGCTTGTCCTCTGTAGCCCTGTCGCTCCGCGGCAGGATCGCCGATTGATCTTCAGCGTCGTTCCTGGCAACGGCTTTCCTGTCGCGGAGCGACAGGGCTACGTCTTGGTCAGTTGGCTTTCGGTCGGCGGGGTGGTCGGCCGCGGCTCGCCATCTTGGTCGCGGGTCTCGTAGCAGGTCGGGCAGTTTTGGACCGAGGCGGGGCACCGGGACGATGTCGACCGCCCGGAGCGACGTCTTCCGTGCGTGTGCGCGGAGTCCGCGGGGTGCCACTGGCGGCTGGCCCGCCAGTGCTTGGGGTCGAGGTCGTGGATTTCATCACACGGGCAGACGAGCCACCCGTGGTAGCGGGCGCTGTCGGAACAGCCGGTGGCGGAACACTCGGGCGACGAATCGTCGAACGCCGCGGGCCTTTGCCGTTGGAGAAATCGATGAGCCCGTGGAGTTCGTCGCCGCGCAACGGTCGGAACGCGCCGAGTTCCAGATCACCAAGTTTCAGCGGACCGAACGCGATCCGTCGAAGCTGCATCACCTTGTGGCCGACCCGGGCAAACAATCGCCGGACTTCGCGATTCTGGCCTTCGGTCATCACGACATCGAGAATCGTGCTCTGTCCCTTCGGTCGAATGTTCCGCAGGTCACGCACGCGGAACTTGCCTTCGTCGAAGAAGAACCCGCGGCGTAACTCGTCGAGAACTTCTTTCGTCGGCACCCCCGCAATCGTGGCTTTGTAAACCCGTTCAACTTGGAACTTCGGATGAGCGAGCCGATGGGCTAACTCGCCGTCGTTGGTGACGAGCAGCAGCCCCTCGGTTCCTTCATCGAGGCGACCGACCGTGAACAGCCGGGCATCGGACGGCGGCAACAGATCAACCACGCGCGTGCGGCCGGCGGGATCGGAGTTCGTACACAGACATCCCGGCGGCTTGTTAACGAGGTAATACAGTTTCCGATGGACTTTCAGCCGATCGCCATCGACCGTCACCTTTTGTGTTTCGATGTTGGCCCGCGTCCCCAGTTCGGTGACCGTTTTTCCATCAATCGTCACGCGGCCGGTGGTGATCAGTTCCTCACACGCACGGCGGGAACCGAACCCGGCGGACGCCAGAAGCTTTTGCAGGCGTTCCCCTTGCGGGTTGGGCGGGGCAGAACGATCAACAGGCGGGCGAGGCATGGCGGGCACATTTCTTCGTAGCCGGGCGGTCTGGGTGACGGCCCGAATCTCCATAGAATACTTTGTTCCGGCAGCAGAAGAAAGCCGCGCGGAGTGTCCGTCGTATGGCGAGTGCATCAGGGGATTGGCGGTGTCCGTTCATGGAGTCGTTGCCTTTTCGACCCCGTCAGTGGTCACAGGCGGTAAGGACACCGCGGGCTGATTTGCGCCGGGACGGGGTCTCTGCTGATCGGGAAGGATGCGATCCCCAATCACTGATACTTCGGGTAAACCAACGGAATGTTGCGATTGATCAGTTCCTGCACAAAGGCATCGCGACTGGCCTGGTTGTTGCCGCGACGGACTGTGTAGAACTGCACCTGCATCAGTTCAAAGAAGCCGGCAGTACCCGGCGTAAATCCGCCGCCCGCAAACTGGGTGGCGTAATCGGTCACATGGGCTTCCAGCGTGTATTCTGCACGGCGATAGATGTATCGGGTCCCTTTTTTGCGGTGGAACTGATACTGCGGATTCTGGAGTTGGCCTGCCGATCCGACAAAATCACGATCGGCATTCGAATTCTGCACGATCTCAACCGTGTCAAAATTGCCCGACAACTCCCGATTCATGATTTCAAACACGCCGAGTGGCTGCCCTGTCACAGCGCTGACGCAGCGGAAATTGAGCTTTGGGTCGTAGAGATGAAACGACCACATTCCGTTAGCGTGCTGCTCGGGAATCACCACCGACATGTGGGTCAACTTGCTGACCGGATCACCGAAATCGATGATGAGAGCATCGATATCGAAGAACAACAGTAATTTCTGCAGCATGACGGCGAATCCGCCGCAGACCACGGACCCTTTGTCCGGTTTGAAGATCTCGTAATACGATTGCGAAACCGTATTTTTCACCACGATGGGGAGTGTAGCCTGTGAATCCTTCGTGACCAGCGCGTCGTCGACATGGTTGGCCACCCAGTGCAGCAAAACCTCGGCCGCCGCGAGTTTGTCATTGAACTGTAATGCCCGCTTGAGATCGGGATTTCGGGCCAGCAGTTCATTGCGAAAATCGGCCTCGCCCAATTCCGGCAGGACATCGACTTCGAGGAAGTCCTCGGCGTTCAACGTGACCACGCACGTTGATTTACGGGGGAGAAACACATCTTCGATGCGACCCTCGCCCGCGTCGAATCGGAGCAGTGAATACAGATTGCCGGGTTCCGACAGTCCGTAAGATGGTGCCAGGAACTGGCGCGTGATTGCTTCATTAGTTTCGAGCGAAATCTCTCCACCGGGAATCGTGACTCCTGGCGGGACCCCTTCCTCGCCCCATTGGGCACTCACCTCGATGACCACCGGGGTGGCACTCCGATTCACGAACACGACGGAGTCGCACCCGCTCACCAGAGTTACGACCGCAACCACGAATGCCCATCGGCCCGATCGACTGAGAGGCGCAGAACTCTCACGGGCCTGTCTCTCGCAACTCATCGCTTATCCTTCGTGACTCAGAACCTGCTCCTTCAATCCCCACCGAGCCGGCGCGACGACGATGGAAATTCTACCTCCCATCAGAACATGGGCCGGAGAGCGGTGTCATCAGCCGATTGCGAGAAAATCCGGCGCGGAATAGAAAGTCTCGGGGAAGCCCGTGAAATGCCGCAATGATGCCGCGATTGCGCATCACACGGAATGTGACAATCACACCAGAGAAGGCGCCGTGTTGCTGAACGGCGACACAGGAGCGATCGGCCCGCGCACCGAGCGGCGACTTTTAGCCGCGCGGATGGCAGCGTTCGTGGATCGCTTTGATCCGGCTGTGATCCACTTGGGTGTAAATCTGCGTGGTGCGGATGCTCGCATGACCGAGCAGTTCCTGCAGAGCGCGAATCTCCGCCCCACCAGCCAGCATGTGCGTCGCAAAACTGTGACGCAACGTATGCGGACTCACTTCACGACTGGCCCCAATCCGCGCGGCATACCGCTTCACCAGCTTCCACACGGTGATGCGGGACAGGGGCAAACCGCGGCGTGAAACCAGCAGCGGTGCCGACGGATCATTCGTGCCGACCAGCAGCCGTTCATGCTGCAGGTACGCTTCCAACGCCGCTCGGGCAACAGGATTGAGTGACACGATCCGCTCCTTGTTCCCCTTGCCCACGCACCGGCAGTATCCCTCGGCGATGAACACGTCCCGCAACGTCAAGTTGCACACTTCCGAAGCCCGGCAGCCCGTTGCATACAACAGCGCGAGCAGCGCTCGGTCCCGTCGTGGCCACGCATCGTGGTTCGTGGGCGCGGCGAGCAGTTCATCCACCTTGTCCGGACTGAGCACTTTCGGAAGGTATTGCCACAGCTTCGGCGAGTTGACCAGATCAACAATGCTGGCTTCGATGACGCCTTCGAGCATCAGGAAGCGGAAGAACATTTTGATCGAGACAAGGTTGCGGGCGATGGACGTCGCCGCCAGGCCGCGATCGTGCAGAGATTGCAGGTAGTCGGTGAAGAGATTGACGGTCAGTTCGCGGAACGTCGCTGGCCCGTGTTCGCTGTACCATTCGCAAAAGCGGGTCAGGTCGCGGGAGTAAGCGACAACCGTGTTCTCGGCGAGCCCGCACTCCGCGCGAAGATACTGCGCGAAGAGGGCCACGTATTGACCGGGGTCCATCGGCCGTCGCGGCCCGGCGGAATCGGTCGCAACCGGACGTCGTCGCGGTGGCATGGACGTGATCCTTGAGAAACTCCCGTTCCGTGGCGCATCGACCGTTCCGTCGTCACACTTGAGTCAAATACGGGTTTCTTCCCGATAACGCTGCCGTCATCTGTGCGGCGGCCGTGATGTTCCATGTCTGCGCGCCCACACCTGAAAGAATGGCCGGTGGAAGTCTACTCTGCCCAGGCTACTGCTTCGCGGCAACGAGTTCTGCCTGCAGCTTGAGCACAGCGACTTCTTTCGCCTTGGCTTCGACCTCCACGGTGATGGTTTTCCCCCGCCAGCACTTTGGGAAATCACGCAGGTCGATGAAGTCGTGATGACGGTGCGGCTGCGGCCCTTCCCATCCTTCGAGCGGGCTGGAAATGTGGAACAGCGGTTCGCGGTTCCATGTGGCCAGCGCCTGCCCCGTGGCTTCGACTTCCGTGAGTCCGTCCGCATGGCAGCGATGATGATGCACATCGTAAACCAGCGGAATTCCCAAGCTCCGGCAGAGTGGCAAGAGATCGGCCGGCGTGAAGATCTTGTCGTCGTTCTCGACCGTCAAACGACCGCGGGCACGGGGTGATAACCGCTCGACCGTGCGGGCAAAGTCGGCCAGCGCCCGCGATTTGTCGCCGAACGCACCCCCTCCGTGAATGTTGAGGACATCGGCTCCCACCCATTCCGCCACTTCGGCCTGATACTCCAGTTCTCGAAGGGACGCTTCCACGACATCCGGGCGCTGCGAGTTCAGCACCACAAACTGATCGGGATGAAAGCCGGACCGGAGATCGTGGAGACGAGCATAGTCACCGCAGTCACGAAACCGCTGGACGATTTCTGTCGCGTCTGGCAGCTCAGCAACGGCATACCCGACCGCCGGATGCGTTTTCAGCGGCAGAATCTGGCTGTTGACGCGGAAGCCGCCGATGCCATGTGCGGCACAATACTTCAGCGATGCGAGCAGCGCCTCTGCATTCGCTAAACAAAGGCCAGACAGCTTCGCCAACGCCACGGGACGAGACAGTTTGGCGATCGATGTTGCCGTTGTATTCCGAAAGGAAATGGGCTCATCACGAAACGTGCAGCACAATCCCAATCGGATCACGAATCCATCCTGATCAAACCGCGAGCCAGCGATCCACCCGACTGCTTCGTCATGGCTTCATTTTCGGGTTTTCAGTCGAGGGAATAGCGAGTAGGGAGTAGCGAATAGGTTGAAACCAGCACACGACTTCTGGCTATTCGCTATTCCCTACTCGCTGTTCCCTCAACCCGTACTTTTTGCGGTGACAATGCACT
>JBGSUN010000056.1:0-45939 GCA_041753475.1 Planctomycetaceae bacterium
GATCCGGCTGCCACGCCCGATACGTCTTCTCGCTCACACCAACCTCCCTGCCCACCAAATCCAACCGTGCCGCGACGCTGAAAACGTCGAGAAATTCTATATCAGCGCTGCTCGCGGATTACCAAGACAGGCTCCTAGGCGAAAACCGTCTGGCGACTCGTCACGACTGTCACGCAAAGACTTGCGGCAGGGTGATCATGGCCCGGAACAGCGGATGGTTAATATCCGTCTCCACCGCAGCCCGTTGCAGGGCATAGTGGTCCAGACGCTGCGGTGGAACAACGCCGCCGATGAAGGTGAAGGCCCATTCATAGCCGTGCTTTTGCAGCATCGTCCGCGTGTGCATGTTGAAACTGGATTCCCCACCCACGGGATAACTGAACGCAGTGATGGGCTTGCCGATTTCTTTCGTCAGACGTCGTCGGCACTCGCCAATTTCAAAGTCTTGTGCTTCAGGAGTAATGTTGGCGAGAATCGGATGATTGACGGTATGCCCGCCAAAGAACATCCCCGATTGGCTCATTTCGCGAATCATGGCCCAGGTCATCCACAGTTCGTGACCAATGTGCGCCGGGGCTCGGCCGGTTCCCAGGGCCGTCGCCAGAAACGTCATATATTCGCTGGTCCGTGCGCCATCGAGAATCTTGTAAGCGGCCAACATACGACGGATCGCGCGTTCCCGATGGGGTTCATCGAACGCAATCGGCCCTCCGGTCCACGGGTTGACGGGGATGTGCGGGAGTTGACACGTCCGCACCATCCATGCGATTTCGTCCCACCACGGGATCTGCGGGATGTCCAGGAAACCGGTTGTAATAAAGAACGTCGCCGAGGCCCCGTGCGATTTCAAGACGGGAAAAGCTTCGATGTAGTTGTCGACGTAACCATCATCAAACGTAATCATGACGGCCCGGCTGCGGCGGTTCTGTAGTGCTGTGCCGAGTTCATCGAGACTGATGATATCGAAGTCGCGCATCACCGTGCGGATTTGCTGATCGAACTCTTCGGTGGTCGCACTCCAGAGATTGCGATCCAGCAGCGAATGTCGCGATTCACCGATGCGATGGTAGTTGAGAATCAGCACACCGCGCCAGCTCGGAGCCAGGCGCAGCAATTTGCCGCATCCGGTTCGATCAAGCGCATTCGCCAGCAACAACTTTTTCAAGATCGATCTCCGAGAACGGTCGTTCCCGAAAGAACGCTGTTCGCCTTGAATTCCTGCGAGAGAAGCCAGTGATCGGCAGCCTCGCCACCGTCATCAAGGGAGATCCCTCTTGGTGAACTTTAGCTGCCATCAAAGCCGGAGCTGAAGGAATGCCGAGGAATCAATCAAGATTACGACGCCGTTATGTTGACTGGTGAAGTCGTACGGTTTGTACCGACCGCAACGGCTGGCACGATCGTACTAGGATCAGCGTCTGGAACCTGATTCTCCTTCAATGGAGCACGATCACGGCAAAGGTCTGCGATGCTGATGACGGGCCAAGGCTGCCGTGGCCCAACCCGTGGCGGCAATCGAGATGAACTGATCGTCGCCATGTGGGTCGCCATTGTCGAACCATTCCTGAATCGGTTTGGAACGGGTGACAACGTGCCAGGATCCGTCGGCTTTCTGATGTTCCTGCAACCACCGGATGCCGCGTTCGATCACTGCCGCGGAAACCGGCACTGGTGATTCGTGTAGCACCCACACGGCTTGTCCGGTCGCATAGGCATCGCTGGACGTGGTTGCAAGTTGAGCCCAGCCACCGTCGCCGCGTTGCTGATCTTGCAGGGCCTGGGACAGCGCGGCGAGGCGTTCCGCCGTCTGCTCCGCGAGCAGTGATTCACCCCAGAGTGCAAACACCACATCTTCGTGTTCTTCCAACGGGGCGAGCCGGAGCCAGGTGACGGCCCGTGCCAGGGCGGTCTCGATGCGGCCTTGCTGGTCGGCGGTACCAAACCATTTCAGTCCCGCGGCCGAGAGGACGGTGCAACTGACCAGAGATTCTTCCAGCGGCGGACGGATGGACGGCGGCTTCCAGGAACCATCATCGCGCTGTTGCCGCAGCAGATACTCAACCATGGCCGACGTGGTGGCATCCGCCGGGCGCTGGCCCAGATGATACGTCCATAGCCCGTAACTCACGGTTGCCGAACGACCACCGATGTTCTGCCCCTCCGCCAATCGTTCGCGCTGCCGATCGAACGATTTCGCCGTGAAGTCGAGCGCGGGCTGCCACGCGTCCAACGTAGCGATGAACCCCGCGCGTTGAGTTTCCACGGCAGCGAACAGCGGTAAAGTCTGGTGATGACACGCGAAACAATCTCGATGTTTTGGATAGTTGTCCGTGGCCGTCTTCAGAATTCTCAGACCATCGCGAACAGCGGAGGCAACGTCACGCTGCGGCGGTTCAGCGCCGATCAGCGGCCTGGCCCACGTCGTCAGCATCATCATCAGGCAAGCCGTCGCAGCGTGCATGGGGCAGTCCCTCGTTTTCGACGTGACGTGTGCCACGGCCGTGTCGGCCGTGCAAGATGGCAAACGCTCCGCAACAACACACGGCCGACACGGGCATGGCACACAGGACCGAAATCGAAACGGGCAATTCTGCGGTCAATGATCCCGGAAACGGGCGTGGCAATCATCACACCGCATCTTCATCAGTTTGGACAGTCCCGCGGGTGAGTCAACAGCGCGCTCAACGGAATCCACAATCCAGCGACCATCATCGAGTAGCGTGTTCCGTAGCGCCGCGCGATCCGCCGTCTCTTCGAGCAAGCGTCCGGCCTCCAGCAGAATCTCCGCGAGAATTACTGCTTCCGCTTGCAGCGTCGGGTTCCATTGCTCTGCTTTGCTTCCCATTTTGCCCCAGCGCTCCCAGGTATGCTCCAGTTCCACCATCTGGTGCGTGAGTGGAGGAACTGCGGAGCGGGCTGGTAAATCCGCCGCCTGGACGGCATGCGCTTCTTTCGGCGTCAGCGCCGCTGCGTCAGCGGCATCACGGTAGAGCCCGTTGTATTTCGGGGACGTCCCCAATTCTTTCAGGAGCGATTCGACTTCACGAGGGTCTTCGAAACTGTCGTTCAGACAACGGACAGCGACAGCAGCGGCCGGACCACGATGCAGACCCCGATGACAATGGATGTACACCGAACCGGGCAAATCACGCACGGCGACGAAGAGTTCCACTCGCCGTGCCCGTGAGATGCCGTCGTAACCAATCGGCAAATGGACGTACCGGATTCCCGCCTCCTCTGCCCCGGCGACATCGGGCTCGGCTCCATCGACGGAAATCACCGTACGGACGCCGAGCTGCTTCAACTGCTGGAACGCCGCTGCGCCCTGAGGTAACCCGCCGGAGAAAAGATGGACGTCATGGCGGTACAGGTTCGGTAGCCCCGGACGTTCCATGCTGCCGAGGATGGTCACGCCGCTTCCCTCGTAGAAGTCGAGTAGTTCCACCTCAGGGAGCCGCAAAGGGATTCCTGACGGCGGCGATGGCTCCACCGACGACAACGCCCAGACGACACCGACGAACACGCCGATCAACATCAGCAGAATGGCTGGTTTCGCGGTCATCATCGACTTTCTGACTCCGTGGTGACGATATAGTGAACAGTCTCCCACGCTTGTGCCAGAACGACAAGCGGCCGGCGAATCACTTGGATTTGCCGGCCGCATAGTTTTCATCAAGAAGCAACCCGGCTGCGAAGAAGCAGCCGGGTTGCGACTGCTCGATTATCGGAACACACCCACCCAGGCGAGTTGACCGTTACGGTTCACGTAGCCGAAGCCGACTTCGTTCCCGCTGAGCATGTTAGCCCGATGGGCGGGTGAATTGATCCACCCTGCCACTGCGGCGTCCGGGGACGCCGGACCAAGGAAAATGATCTCCCGCCACGGCAGGCCACTGTGCTGCAGGGCTCCGTAGCTGGCCATCCACTCGGCATGGCGATGAGCCGCCAGCGACATTTCTCCATTGAGCGCGACGGGAGGCAAGCCGGATTGGGCCCGGTGTTGGTTCGTCAGTTCCAGCAGTTTCTGGATGGTCGGGTGCTTCGTCAGCCAGTCGGTCTTGCTGGCTTTGTCGGCAACCGGGGTCGCCGCATGCGTCACCGGAACGATGAGGCTGACCAGTACGGCCAACGTCAACAGTTGGAATTTCATCGAAACATTTCTCCTGAGCAGTACGTCCGTGGAGCAAGGCGGCGGTTGAGCAGCCGTCGCCTCGGGTCACCCTGACCCCAATGGCTGAGAAGTACGGTAAATGGCGAAGACTTTTCTTGCCTACTGAACGCTGCTGGCATGAAAGTCGGGTGTGAACGTTGTTCAGTTGCAGTCCCGCCCGCCACACGTTCCAGACAAAGCGTCTTCGCATCAAAATGCATTGATGCGCTGGGCGCGAACGGAGGTGACCGTTACGCTATCCGCCGGCCGCGCGGGAGGGAAACGATTTCTCGAAGCCAGTCCGTTCCGCACGATTGCGGCCCACTTCGCACACTCATCTCATCACCACCGAGAATCCTCACTTTGGAGTGTTTCAAATGCCGGATCCCTTGCGCGTCGCAGTGATTGGTCGTACCGGTAAGGGGAACTACGGTCACGGAATCGACACCGTCTGGGCAGAAGTCCCCGGAGTGCAGGTTGTCGCAGTGGCCGACGAGCACGAAGCCGGGCGCGCCAGTGCCAAGCAGCGGCTCAACGCTCCCGCCGCCTATGCAAATTACCGGGAGATGCTCGAAAAAGAGCGCCCGCAAATTGCCGCCATCGGACCACGCTGGATCGACCAGCACGCCGAATTGGCGATCGCGGCGGCTGAGCATGGCTGTCATGTGTATATGGAAAAGCCGTTTGTCCGGACCGGGGCCGAGGCCGATGCGGTCATCGCGGCCTTTGAAATGCGGCATCGCAAACTTGCGCTGGCCCATCAAACTCGCTATTCGCCCGTCACTCACCTTGTCCGCGACCTCATCCGTCAGGGGGAAATCGGCGACCTGCTGGAAATGCGTGGACGTGGTAAAGAGGATGCCCGTGGTGGCGCTGAAGACCTCTGGGTCCTCGGCTCTCATATCCTCGACCTGATGCGGTTTTTTGCCGGCGATGCCGATTCCTGCACGGCCACGGTGATGAACCAGAACAAACCGGTCCTCAAGGCCGACGTGGTTGAGGGCAACGAGGGTCTCGGACCGCTCGCCGGAGACGCCATTCGCGCCCGGTTCACGTTCAAGAACGGCGTTACCGGCGATATTGCCACGGTACGCGGCCGCGGCGGCAGTCCGTCCCGGTTTGGGCTGCAACTGTTCGGATCCAAGGGGGTCATCGAAGTGGTGACTGGTTACCTCGAACCGGCATGGATTCTGAAAGATCCCGGCTGGAGTCCCGGACGCTCAGGAGCGACTTGGCAGCCCATTTCGTCCAACGGCATCGATAAACCCGAAACTCAGAGCGGCCGTGGCCTCGGTGGTGGAAACATCGCCGCCGTGAAGAATCTGTTGCAAGCCATCGAGACGGACAAGCAGCCTGAATGCAACATGTACGAAGGCCGTGGAATTGTGGAAATGATTCTGTCGGTGTTTGAATCCCACCGTGTCGGCAAGACGATTCCCTTGCCTCTGGCCACGCGCGAAAACCCGCTCTCACGATTGGGTTGAGTCCCGGACCGCGGTAGAGTGATCTTCCAGTGCGATCCGCTTGGAATGGGCATCGCCGAAAACTGGATTCGATATTTCGAGAAGACGGACAAGGACCAAGACATGCAACGACGAGACTGGTGTAGCGCGATCGTGATTCTGGCAGCCAGCGTGACCGGCACCTTTGCCGCAGAAGAAGGCTTCAAAGTTCTCACCGACGGCAAGACGTTTGATGGCTGGAAGATCAACGAAAGCCCGGAAAGCTGGAGCATCAAGGACGGTGCGTTCGTGGCTAAAGGACCGCGCAGCCACCTCTTCTACGTTGGTGATGACAAACCATTCGTGAACTTTGAACTCAAAGTTGATGTGATGACCGAGAACAACAGCAACGGCGGCATCTACTTCCACACGAAGTACCAACCGGAAGGCTGGCCGAAGTACGGCTTTGAAGCTCAGGTTAACAACAGCTTCGAGAAAGACCCACGGAAGACTGGCAGCCTGTACCAAGTGGTTGACGTGCACGAAGCCGCGGCGAAAGACAACGAGTGGTATACCGAAACCGTCATCGTGAAGGGTAAGAACGTCAAAGTGTTGATCAACGACAAGATCGTCGTGGATTACACCGAGCCTAAGGGAGCCCAACCGGGTGACGACTTCACCCGTGTCCTCGACAAAGGGACGTTTGCACTGCAAGCCCACGACCCCGGTAGCACCGTCCACTTCAAGAACATCCGCGTGAAGCGGTTGGACTAGTTTTCTAGGTGACCGGGGGGACGGAAATCCCCCCGGTGATTTTCTCCGAGCTGATCGGATGACCGTGAGAAAAGGATCACTGGCGATGAGCACGCTGACACAAACGGGATTGATCGCGCTCCTGCTCACGGTTCCCGTCACCGTCTCCGCGCAGGCCCCGGCTCCGCCGCCGCCGCAGATTCAACTGCGTGCGACCATCAACGGCGGCCTTAACAAATCGGTGCAGATTGCCGGAAATCAACGCAAGATCACGGTGACTCAGGGTGATGAAACCATCGCCATCGAAGACGCCAACGAAAAGAACAACGTGATCCGTCGGACTCGGACGGTTAACGGCGAAAAGAAGACGGAAGAATTCAAAGCGCCCGACCTGGAGACGCTGAAGAAGAATCACCCTGACGTCGCGGAACTTTACCGCAAACATACTGAGGGCGTGCTGAACGGGGAAAAGATGCAGGCGCAACTGCAACTCCAGCTTCAGCAGCGGTTGAACGGCGGCGACCCCTTCGGCGTGCCACGCAACGCGCTCCCCCGCCGCGGTCAGGGAACTCGGAAGATTACGTCAACGGCCAAAGGGAAGACCATCGAAATCGAAGATCGCTACGGTGAGAAGATCGTGATGAAAATCACCGACAAGAAAAGTCGTGATCCCCAAATGCGAACCATCGAAGCGGAAGATCTGGCGGAACTCACGACCAAAGATGCTGAGGCTGCCGGGCATTACAAGCGGCTGACCGCAGAGAATTGAGTTGGTGCGCACTTGGTGGGATCAATGTGGATCGCGACACCGCTAGCGAAGTCCGTGGGCGGTGGAACGCCCTTCACTGTACGCTGGTCGTCTTTGGTAGTGTCGCCACCGGAAACTTGAACGTCTCGGTGACGGCCATTTGTTCCGGAGCGCGCTGGATCAAATAGACTTCCAGGATTTCGTAGCGGCTCACATCGGTATGAATTCTTGCCAATTCAACCACCCGGCGGACAATCGACTCCGTCTCTTCGATCCCCTTCACCGGTTTGAATGGCACTCGTAAGGCCACGCGGAGTGTCATCGGGCCTTGCTTGTTGCGGCCCCCTTCCACCTTGGGGAGTGAGTGCCGAAACTCGCGGCCGATGGCCTCCGTCAGCGGGCGAAAAGGCCGCGTGTGCAAATCCCAGTAGGTGTAATTCAACACCGAACCGGCCGCGCCAAGCACGAACATGCCGACCACGATCCACCAGCCAGGGACTTCACGTTTGCGTTGCGGCGGCGTCACGACGACAGCACTCATCAGCGGGTCAATTCCTGCAGTAGTTCGGTCACATTCCCCGCCGGTTGGGGAATGCCGCCGAGGGTGGCGACGGTCCCTTTCCGATCGATGAGAAACACTCCGCTTCGTGGCTCTCCAGTCTGCGGATCGAGCCGTGACCAGCGACGGTGAATGCTCAAATCGGGATCGCTGATGAGGGGGAACGGAAACTCTCCCGCGGTCTCAATCGCCCGACGGTTTTCTTGCGGCAACGCGGTGCTGACGCCGACGACTTTGATGTCGGCTTGTGTCAGTTTGGGGAACACGTCACGCACCGCAAGCAATCCTGGATCATGCGCCGCCGTTTCTTCCGCGCTGAAGAACACCAACAGGACACGATGCCGTCCCAGATAGCGCTCCAGGCGGAACATCGTATTCTGGATGTCAACGCCTTCGAAGGCCTCGGCCGGGCGCTCGACGCGCGCGCGCTGCAGTTGCTCAGCAATGGTCTGCGGCCGGTTGGCATTCAACCGCCAGCCACATAGGCCGATGAGACCGGCACCGAGGACAAGCACAACAATCAGACGACGATCCACGCGGGGAAAACCTTGAAGTTGGAGGGCACGGGGTGGGATCGGCGCGGGGCGCGAAACCGCACAGCGATAATCGCGGCCCAAACGACAAAGGGCCAACGACTCTTGATCAATTCTAGCAAGCTCTCACACGCCCGGCGCGGAGATTTCGCTTGGACGCTGGGCAATCGCCTTGTTCAGCGCTTTCAAATACGCCTGGGCCGACGCTTCGATGATGTCGGTGCTGACCGCTTTGCCGTGGTAGCGTTTGCCCTGCACCGTCAGTTCGCAGACGACTTCCCCTTGGGCTTCCTGTCCATCGGAAACCGCGCGGACCTGGAAATCTTTCAGCACGGCATCGACGTTCAAAATGCGGCTGAGAGCCCGGCAAACCGCATCAATCGGACCATCCCCAATCGCGGCATCGCAGACGGTTTTCTGTTCCGACTCATCGAAAAGTTCGACCGTCGCCGTGGGAATCGTTCCCGTCCCCGCGGCGATGTGGAACCGCTTAAGCTGCCAGCGGTCGGTGGTCACATTCACGCGGTTGTCGATGAGGGCCACGATATCGGCGTCGTAGACATCCTTCTTCTTGTCGGCGAGCGCGATGAAGTCGTCAAACACCTTCTGAAACGTGGCGTCATCGACCGTAAAACCCAGTTCCGTTACCCGTGTGCGGAAGGCGTGGCGTCCGCTGTGCTTGCCGAGGACCATGCCAGTGCCGACATAACCGACGTCTTCCGGCCGCATGATTTCGTAGGTGGAACGGTCTTGCAGCATGCCATGTTGATGGATGCCGGCTTCATGGGCGAACGCATTCTGGCCCACAATCGCCTTGTTCCGCTGGACAATCATGCCGGTGATCGACGACACCAACCGGCTCACGCTGCTCAGCTTGGGCGTGTTGATCCGCGTGCCGACTTTGTAGTAGTCCTGCCGTGTACGGAGCGCCATCACCACTTCTTCGAGCGCTGCATTCCCGGCCCGTTCGCCGAGACCGTTGATGGTGCATTCGACTTGCCGCGCCCCGGCTTCCACCGCGGCGAGACTGTTGGCCACAGCGAGGCCTAAATCGTTGTGGCAGTGCGTGCTGATCACCGCATTGTCGATGCCACGCACATGTTGCTTCAGGTGCGAAATCACCTGGAAATAATGCGTCGGCGTGGCATACCCCACGGTGTCCGGAATGTTGACCGTCGTCGCTCCGGCTTCAATGGCTTTCTCGACAACCTCGGTGAGGAAATCAAGCTCCGTCCGCGCGGCGTCCTCGGGTGAGAACTCGACGTTGTCCGTGTACTGCTTCGCCATCTGAACGTGTTCAATCGCCGCGCGGACGATTTCTTCCTTCGCCATCTTCAATTTGAACTGGCGATGAATCGCACTGGTGGCGAGGAAGACGTGAATCCGCCGCTTCGCCGCCCCCTTGAGCGCCGCCGCCGCGCGTTCAATGTCGTCCTTCCGACACCGCGCGAGACCGCAGATGATGGCCCGCTCGCCGAACCGATCGGCAATCGCCTTCACAGCGTCGAAATCGCCCGGTGATGCGATTGGAAAACCCGCTTCGATCACATCGACGCCGAGGTCCACCAGCGCTTCCGCAATCGTCAGTTTCTCGGCGACAGTCATGCTGCAACCAGGCGACTGCTCACCATCGCGGAGCGTAGTATCGAAGATGATGACGTGATCGGCGGACATCGGACGAACTCCGTTAGCAGGTCTGAAGAAGGAATGCAGATTGGCAATTGAAAACTAGAAATTGAAAATTGCAAACTTGGAATGCGCGTGAGTCCGTTCCGTCAATTTGCAATTTTCATTTTTCAATTCCTAATTGCCAATCTTCTTCCAAGGAAGGACGGTCATCGAATCTGGAAACCAGGAAAACATGGCGCTGAAAACAAAAAAGCCCCGAGACCGGGCGGTCTCAGGGCTTTGAAATCGAAGCATGGCGACTGCGCGCACCCTGAACCACCCCGTCTAGCGGGTTAGTAGAAGGCCTAGCAGTCGCAACGTGACGGTCATGAACATCTTCTTTCGGAAAGTCGATCAGAAAAGCATAGGCCACAAGACGCCGGAATGTCAAGTGGGCGATTTTAAGGCTTGGACACAATCCCGGGCACAAGGTTCACCAGAATCGGTTCCCGATGCCGAGTTAGGGATCGTACTACCAATTGTGGCAGATTCTGAACGAGTCAGTGATTCGATTTTCGGGTTGTCTGCCATCGTGCCGTGAGCCAGGCGTGAATCGACGCGGCAATTTGCTGGTAGCCTTCGGCATTCGGGTGAACGCCGTTGTTGTCGGGGTAACCGGTCACGGGGTTCAGGTTCAATTCCGTCGGGATCACAAAGATGTGCTCGTCTTCACGACCACTGAACTGTTTCAGTTCCCGTTCGACCAACCGGTGCTGAATCCGCTTCCAGCCCCAGCGGGTGTAGCGATCCTGGTAATTGGCCTCAAATGCCGCCTGCCGGGCATTCGGGGGTGTTGTGAGACAGACGGCGAGTTCTGCCTCTGGGGCGGCTCTGCGAAAGGCCGCAAGCAATGTTTCCGCAGCGACAATCATCCGGTCGATGGTGTCATCCATTGCGACGGGATCATCCGGCTTCGCACCGAAACAATCGTTAATGCCGAGCAAGAAGAGGACGTAATCGGGCTTTCTTCCACCGCAGGATTCTTGGAAGTAACGCTCGACATTGAGTTCGGGTTTTTCATCCGTCTGAAATACGAACGGGCTGCTGTGCTTGCGATTAGCCAAGTCCGGTTTGGGTTCGTAATGCCGCACGAAACGGTCCCACGTCCAACCGCCATAGCCTTCATGGGCCACTCCCATCGCCGCGGAAGCCGGGCGGTGCGTGCCCAGCATGGTCCACTGCGGCTGCCCGTCAACAGACATGCGTTTCGCCAGATCATTCGGATAGACCGTTGCGTGAGTGAGACTGTCACCCACGATCAACAGCGAAACCTCGGCACGGGTCCCCGCGGTTGCCGGGCTGACTCGCCACGCCATCGACTTTTCGGCGAGTTTCTCATCCCCCTTCCAGACGGCAACCCGCCACGGATGTTCGCCGATATCCGTTTCCTTCGGCGTGATGGTCCAGCGTCCTTCGACTGTTTCACCGACGGGACAATCGACAACGAATCGATAGGCCTCGGGAGTTTCGGTGAGAATGATGTTGTCGAATTCAACGCCGATAGTTGCCCCTACCGCAGAATAGGCGACCGGAGGAAGCGTCAAGCGCAGTTCAGGTCGTGGGACGGGTGGTTCCTGCGCCGTCGCAGCAACGGTCGTCAACAGCAGGAGCGTCGTGGAAAGAACTTGCCGAAAATTCATGCGGGTGATTCTTTGCGGGAAGAAATGGAAGCAGGCGGGGCGGGATTGGTGCGGGGCGCGAAACCGTCGGCGGACTGGGTTCCGTTGGGATGGATTTGCAATGGGTGGGTGCAACCATCAGGACTGTTGCGGCGGGCCGTTGTCCGGGGTCACAACGCTGCCATCGAAATGAACATCGATCACCGTCGTCACCCCCCGAAAGGACTGCGGGTTGTAGCCCTTACGGAAGAAGACCCGCCATGTCCACTCACCCGTGATCTCATTCAGTGAATCTTCCGCAGGGAGAAACGTCTCCAGCGTTTCACCGGGCCCCAGTTGCGAATTGAGATTCTGACCGGCGATGGCAAACTCGCTGGTATCGGACAACCCAAAGAGATAGTAGATGTCGCCATTTTTCTTGTTACGCTCTTCCATCGCAGCGAGGAAGTTATTCGTTTTGTAGCTTCCCAGCCCGGTGGAGTACCGCTTGTAAACCAGCGGCGTTGTCAGCGGTGCGAACGCTTGATCGGCAGACACATTCTCGAAGCGCAACCACAACTTGAAGACCGGCGGCGAGGGATCGCGGACCATGCTCCGATCTCCAAAAAGATGCTGGAACGTGACGGGACCACGCGTGATTTTCAACGGAGTCACGCGCACGTTACCGAATCGTTGCGACTCACCCAGACGGAGCACATGCCCGCGCGGAACATCGTCTTGCGGCCGGGCTGTCTTCATGCCGATCTTGCCGTCTTTCATCGGTGGCTCGATGTCGGGCAGACTTTCCAGCACATGGGTGCGATAGGTGAAGACCGAGTAGAGCAGGTAGATCAAGACCAGCGTCACCGCGCTGGCATAACTGGCCACATAGAAGAACAACTGCTTGGAGACCACTTCCCGGCGTGGCGGTGGCGGAATCTCAATCTGAACGTTGTTTTCAACCGCTGACGGTTCTGGCAAGGAAACCGGTTCCGCCGAAGAGGCCATCGCTGCTTCTTCCAGCGGCGCATCGACGATCGCAGCCGGTAGCCCCTCGGCCAAGGCAGGTGACACCGCTTCCTCGAGCACAATGGTGGCGGGTTCCTCGGGGACGGTTGGCGGAGTGATTCCCTCGGCAATCACGGTTTGTTCGGGATCGGCGGTTGCGTCGGTCAGCAACTGCGGCACCAACGGCAAAGCCGGGTCCGTCGTTCCCGTGGCATCGACGGGGGTATCCGGTATCGAGGCTTCATCTTCGAAAGCCGATTCACCCAAATTGGAAAGTGACGCCGGCAACGCTGCCAATTGATTCAGAAACGGCGAGCTGTGGGAGACGATTTGCTCATAATTGGACGGGCTTGCTGGCGGCTCCTGCAGCACCTCTTGTTCAAAGGGTGGCATGATCGCTGAGGCTGTTTCCACCGCCGATGGTGAGGCCAATTCGGCATCGGTGGTATCGACTGCATTGAGGTCCGCATCGGCAGGAATCGCCAGATGGGCACCACACGTGGGGCACGCGACAACAACGCCAGGGTGTTCCACCAACAGCGCACCATGACACTGGCCGCACGTCACCTCAAACGGCATGGGCAATCTCTTTCACCGCGATTTTCAGGAAGAAGCCACCGGCGGAACAGTTCCTTCGCCGCACGGTTTGCTCATCAAGGACCACCAGTTCATTCTGACGGACCGGCCGCCCTGCTGCAATTCGGTCCGGTCCCAAAGGACTTCTCCCAACACCGGGACACCGGAACGAGCCTCAATCTCCGCCGCATTGTCCATCACAGAAGAATCATCGTCGGGAGGTGACGATTGATTCAGAATGACACCCACAATTGGCAAGCACCGGGCGCGAATGGCCGCAATCGTCAACAGAGTGTGATTGATCGTTCCCAGCCCGCGTCGTGCCACAATGAGAACCGGCAGCCGCCAGCGCGCGACCCAATCGGCAAAGCTGTGCGTCTCGGTCAGCGGGCAGAGCCAACCACCAGCCCCTTCCACAACGAGGGCGTCGCACCGATTCTGCCACGCCACCAGACCCGCATCCATCGCCGTCACATCGACCGTTCGGCTTTCCCGACGTGCTGCCAATGGTGGCGCTAGCGGCGCAAGGAACCGCTGAGGGCAAACGGCCACGTCATCGTCGAGACCCAACGCAGAAGAGAGTCGCAGGAGATCGTCCCACTGTGGCAAACCAGAAGCGCTGAAAGTTGCGGCGGAACAGACCGGCTTGTAAGCACCCGTTCGGTGTCCAGACTGCATCAGCTCCCGCAGGATCATCGCCGCAATGTGGGTCTTGCCGACACCCGTATCGGTTCCCGTAATA
This sequence comes from Planctomycetaceae bacterium, assembly GCA_041753475.1. Classification (GTDB taxonomy): domain Bacteria; phylum Planctomycetota; class Planctomycetia; order Planctomycetales; family Planctomycetaceae; genus DSVQ01. The sequence goes on from JBGSUN010000056.1 coordinate 13,778, forward strand.
AACAGTGCACGCATTAAGAACCCTGCTCTGGCTGATCGAACGGAAACTCGATGGTCACGGTCCTGGCATGCGGAAAACGAACCGCGGCTGAACCTTGGCCAACCGCGATTTCCAGACGATTGTTGCTGCCAAAGAGTGCCAGGACTTCTCCCGGCGCGACGTCCGCGTAGCAGTTGGCGATCGGACCGATTGTGACGCCGTCGAGCGCAACGAGACCTTGCCCGATGGCTGAAGATGGCAACTGATGGCGATGGATGTTTGACCGGACATTACCGAAATGGTCGGCATCCAGCACTACACCACTCAGAATCTGTCGACTTTCATTGGTGCTCAAGACCGGAGTGGCGTGGTCCAGCCGAACGAGTGGCGTTGTCACGGGGGGGCCAAAGGCGGCGACCGGCGTGCCGGTGGCCCAGGCGGCCGCCACCGGGGCAAAGATGTCGCGCCCATGAAAAGTGGATGATCGCGGGTGCCGATGGAACGCCGGATTCCGCAATTCGACGGCAACGCCCAGTGAAAAACGATCCAAAAGGACGGTGACCAGCCCGTTGTCCGGACCGACGAAGCGCCACGATCCAATCTCGGCGGCGATCGCGCGACGCTGACTGCCGACACCAGGGTCGACGACGCCGACAAAAATCGTTCCGGGCGGAAACGCCTCCACGGCGTCATCCAAAGCATACGCCCCGGCCAGCACGGCCTGTGGGGGAATGGCATGCGTCACATCAATCACCCGCAGCGACGGATCCCGTGACGCGATCACCCCGTGCATTTGCGCCACGTAAGTGTCCCGAGTTCCGAAATCGGTCAGCAGCGCCACAACCGTCACTCAAGCCCCTCGCAACGTTCCAGCGCGTCAATGCACGCTTGCCGTTTTGGATCCCGCGCAGAAATCACTGTGGGAAATCGCATGTCTAAGATCAGGGAAACACCATCGCATGACTGGCGACCGCTGTGTACAATTCACGGTTACTCCGCAGAATGGATTCCCCTGGACAGTCTGCCACGGATCGTCGAACCGCCGCAACCCATGCCTTCGCAGGCCCACGTCGTTGAGGACTTTCATGAAGAATTGTATCTCCCGTCGGCAATTCGGTTCTGGCTGGATGGCCTTGTCCGTCTGGGCTGCCAGTCTGGCCGTCATTGATGCCACACCGCTCTTCGCACAAGGAACGGCGAAGAAAGGCAAAGCGGTCTCGGAAGACAAGGTGCTGCGGACGAAAGACAATGTTGCGATCAACATTACCTACTTTCCGTCGGCTGCCGGGAAAAATGCCCCGGTTGCCATCCTGCTGCATGGTGCCAAGGGAAATCGCCTCGTCTGGCACACCGGGACAGGCAACATTCCGGGGTTCGCTCCGGCTCTCCAGTCGAACGAATTTGCCGTAGTGACCGTCGACCTGCGTGGCCACGGACAGAACATTGCGAGTGAAGGAGGAGCCGCGGCCGCGAACAAAAAAGCGGATGTCCACAAACTGACCGCCCGCGACTATCAGGCTATGGTGATCGGCGATCTCGAAGCCATCAAACGCTTCATTTTCGATGAGCATCAGAAAGAAATGCTCAATATGAACAAGCTGGCCATCGTCGCGGCGGACTTCAGCACCGCCGTTGCATTGAACTACACCGATCTTGATTGGTCAAAAGAGCCCTACGATGACGCCCCGGTCCCCGAGCAACGGACACCGAAAGGGCAGGACGTCCGGGCGCTCGTGCTCATCTCACCGGACGGGTCCGTGCCCGGAGTCGTGACCACCAATGCTGTAGCACGGATTCGCGCCATGCAGATGCCGGTGATGATTGGTGTCGGCAGCAAAGATTCGCTGAATCGCAACGCGGCACAGAAACTGTCGGACCAACTCTCGCCGAAACAGCAAGCCAAACCGCACATCTTCCTGGAAACGTACGATAGCAAGCTGCGTGCGCTCGATCTGCTGAATAAAGGCCTGGGCCTGGAACAGCAGATGTACAAGTTCCTCGACGAGTACGTGAAAAAATCTCCCGGCGAATGGCGCAACCGCAAGAGCCCGCTCACCGATTGATACCTCGTATCAACCTCCGGTTGTGGTTTCGCGCCCTGCACGGAATGGCTCCGAGAACACGTTGTTTTCACTCGATTCGTCCGCGCGGGGCGAAAGACCGCAAGCGGGAAATGGGTACCTTTCGACAGGTTAGATTTCATGGTGTGTGGTCGTGCCTGGTGGGGTGGGTTGGCACTGTGTTTCCTGTTGGGATGTAGCAGTTCCCTTCCGGCACCCAAGCCAAGCACCACGGATCCGACCGCGGACGTTCCCAAAGCCCCCGCGATTGATGATCCGATTGCAAAGTTGCACGCGGCACTCTCCGAAAAGAATCCGGACTACATCAAGGACAACGCCGCCTTCGAACCCGCCGACGGGTCACCATTGCGAGGCGCGGAGTTTCAGGCCGCCGGGTTGAAGGATCTGTCGCCACTGGAAGGCTTATCGTTGACGTTTCTGTCCTTACGTGACAACCCGGTTTCCGATCTGCGGCCACTGGCGAAGTTGCCCCTTGAAGAGTTGTATCTGGAAGGGACCGCCGTCGAAGACTTGTCTCCGCTGAGCGGGCTGCCACTCCGGACATTGTGGCTCAACAAAACGCCCGTGGCAGATTTGCGGCCGCTGGATGGACTGCCGTTGACCCAGATCAATCTGCTGGAATCGCGGGTGGTCGATCTTTCCCCGCTGGCCGGCATGCCCTTGGAAACGGTGTGGTTGAACGACACCAAAGTCACCGACCTGAAACCGCTCGCCGCGTGTCCGATTGTCAGTCTGACGTTGCACCGGACGGCGGTCAGCGATATTTCCATCGCCCGCCGTTGGCCGACGTTGCAACGCCTCCACATCGGCGAGACACCCATTACCGACTTGCGGCCGCTGGATGGGCTCCGGCTCACGCGCTTGATTGTCACGCCGAAAGCCATCGAGCATGGCTGGGACGCGATCCGTAAGATGTCGACGCTGAATGAACTCGATGTGGAACTCCGCGATCCGCCGCGCTGGACACCGGACGAATTCTGGAAACGCTTCGACGCCGGAGAGCTCCATTAAGCACCCCAGGGATTACCATCCCTGGGGTGCTTCTAATGCAATCATCAAGAGAATCCGCGCGGGACGCAAAACTGCAAAGTGATGTCGGAGTTCCTTGCGTTGGTCTGAACGGGAGATCTCAATATGTCGTCACTCACGTTTCTTGACGAACACCACGAACTCACGCGGCGGTTCTTTCTGAAGGCGGGTGTGCTGAGCCTGGCTGCCGCCCCGATGCTGGCTCCGACGCTCGCAGCCCAAAATGACGCCCCACCCAAGCCTGTTAAACCGGACAAAGCCGGTGCGCGGCCGGAACCGTACTTCACCCCCAGTGCCGATTTTCGTGATGTATCGCGCGGCAAGCCGGTGCCGCATTCCTTGCCGGAAGAGAAAAAACGCGAAGTCGGCATGACGCGCGATACGTGGCAACTGGAAGTGCTCGCCGACCCCGATCATCCCACCCGGCTTGGCAAACCACTGACAAAGAAGGACGGTACGGCCCTCAATTTCGCGGCGTTGTTGAAGCTCGGCGAACACCGCGCTGTCCGGTTTCCTAAAGTAATGACGTGCCTGAATCTCGGTTGTCCGCTCGGGATGGGATTGTGGGAGGGCGTGCCGCTCCGAGACGTCATTTGGATGACGCAGCCGCGCGAAAATCTGCGGCGCGTCTTTTACGATGGCTATCACAACGATGACCCGAAGCAGCAATTCCGCAGTTCGTTGCCAATCGGTCGCGTGCTGGAAGACCCGTACGATCTGCCGCCAGTAATTCTGTGTTACAAGGTTAATGGAGAATGGCTGGACTCCGAGCGCGGCGGGCCAGTGCGGATTGTGGTTCCCGAAGCTTATGGCTTCAAATCCATCAAATGGCTGACACACGTTTTCCTGACCAATCTGGCCACGGCGAACGACACGTATGCCGAACAGAACAACGATGTGGACAGCCCGTTGAAGACGTTTGCAGCATCGCTGAATGTCCCGCGGGAAGTCAAAGCCGGTGAGCCAATCGCGGTTTCGGGATACGCTCAGGTCGGGATCTCGGGGTTGTCCAAAGTGCAGGTGTCGATCCAATCCAATGACATGCCCGAAGCGAACGACGATCCGTATTACACCAAGGCTCCGTGGATCGATGCGGAGTTGTTGCCCGCTCCGCAGGTGTGGAGCGGGTTGCCCGATGGCAAAATCCCCGTGGAGACACTTGGGTTTGATGCCAGCGGAACCCCAAAGTCGTGGCCACTGCGACTTACCAATGCGCACTGGGCCGCCGTGTTGCCGGGGCTTCCCGCGGGTGAATACACCTTCCGTTGCCGCAGCGTCGATGAAAAATCGCACGCGCAACCGATGCCGCGACCGTTCCGCAAGTCGGGGCATGCCACGATTGAATCCATCACCATCGATGTGAAGGGTTGAACCGAAGCCCGGCGCTCGCCATCCCAGGGATGTTCATCATTGAGAGGACTGCGTGGATTGGGGCGTGAAGAGTGGCGAACGCCACAGCCGCAGGCGGTGCAGCCACAGACGCATCAGGACTTCCAGCGTCCGGATTCCGTAAATCGTGCTGCGACGGAAATTGATGCTCGACGCTTCATCGAAGTAGCGCACCGGAACCGGGATGTCGCCGATTTTGAAGCCGAAATGGACGGCTTGTGCCAGAAACTGACTGTCGAACACGAAGTCGTTCGAGTTGATCTGCCACGGGATCGTTTCCAGTACCGAGCGATGATATGCCCGAAAGCCGCTGTGAAAATCGCCGAGGTTTTGCCCGAGTGCGATGTTTTCGGTCAGCGTCAGGCCGCGATTGGAGATGTACTTCCAGATGGGCATGCCGCCGCGAAGGGCTTCCTGGCGGGTGCGAATGCGGGATCCCAGCACGACATCACAAATGCCCAGGCGGATGAAGTCGATTGCGGCAGGGATCACACGGCTGTCGTATTGATAGTCGGGGTGAATCATCACAATGTAATCGGCCCCGGCATCGAGTGCATACCGGTAGCACGTCTTCTGATTACCACCGTAGCCGGTGTTTTTTTCGTGGCGGATGACCGTCAGCCCGAGTTTTTCTGCGATCTCGACCGTGTTGTCACGGCTGCAATCGTCGACGACCAGAACTTCATCCACGCTTCCGGGCGGGATATCGGCGATGGTTTGCTCAAGGGTCCGCGCTGCATTGTAGGCGGGCATCACCGCAATGGTCTTGCCGGGACGCGGGCGCGTTGTCGCCGCGGTCAGGGCCTCGACGGCAGCAACAGTGGTCATCGCGCGAACATCTTCCGAATTCAGTCTGTAACATCCGTCCCGAGTCAATTCACTCTACGGAGTGAGCCGGGCGAACGGAAGCGTGGCGATTTCGCTAATGTACGGAGTGCAAAACCGCTTCGGGGGGGCCACATTCCACACGGTTGCGACCGGCGGCTTTGGCCCGATAGAGCGCCGCATCAGCCGCAGCAATCAGCTCATCAGCGCTGTGGCCATGGATGGGGAATGCCGCGGCTCCGATGCTGACAGTCACTCGAATTCCCACCGCATGATGCATGATGACTTGTCGTTCAATCGTTGCGCGGAACTCTTCGGCAATTTCGAGCGCTTCTTCGAGGCCGATACCAGGCAGAATCAGTGCCAGTTCTTCTCCACCGTAGCGGGCCGCCGTTGAACGGTCGGACGAAAGCATTCTCGCCTGCGTTTCCCGAAGGACTTGCGCTGCGGTGCGCAGCACTTCATCACCCGCCTGGTGGCCGTGGACATCATTGATCGACTTGAACCGATCGAGATCGAGCATGAGTAACGAGAGTTCGCTGAGCGAGCCGTTGCGAATCGAGGCAAATTCCCGCGCCATCTGCGCTTCGAATGTGCGGCGGTTGGCCAATTCCGTGAGCCCGTCCTGGCGCGCCTGGCGCTCAATAGCCACCAGGCTCCGTGCTCGATGAATACTGTGCGAAAGTGTTTCCGCAGACCACGACAGGAGTTGCCGTTGCGCGGGATTGGGACGCTCAATGGTGCGGCGTGTGATGCACACCACACCAATGGTCGCCCCATTCTGAATCACGGGGGCCGTTAGTGCCGATCCGATGAGCGAGTCGACTCCCACTTGCTTCAATTGCGGACGGTCGTAAGCCAGCAGACACCCGGCGGAGTTTCCGCAGTGGGCCAGCCGTTCTTCGTGTTCCATCCAGATTTCCAGCACACCGGCCTGGTGCGATTCCCCGTGGCGAAACATAGTCCGAAATTCGTCACCCGGGTCACGCGTGAGCAGGAAGAGACGCACGGCGTCCCCTTCCAGCATGTCGCATAACCGCGTCAGAAACGCTTCGATCATCCGCATGGGTTGATCGAAGCGGGTATCAGTGATCGCCCGCAGCTCCAGCATCTCCCGCGTGCCTTGCAGTTGGGAAGACTGCTGTTCCAGTTCGAGGGTCTGCCGCAGATTGGGAGCGATGGCCTGCAACAATCGCGTGGAAAGATCGACTTGCTCCGTACGTGATGCCCCGAGCGGCAACAGGGATGTCGAAATCATGACTCCGAGCAAGCCCTGATCGTCTTTCAGTGCTACGGCCGCCAGAGTGCGGACTTTCCGGCGATCGGTGGGATGTAGATTAACAACCAGCGGACAACTCACCGGTGTGGGGGCATCCCACAGAACTGCTCCGTGGATGATGAGCTGGTCGCAGACATCATCGGGCATCACCAGTGTTTCAATCGATTCGTCCAACAGACCGCGCGCATGGATGGAATGATCGTGAGTGGAGTCAAACAGGACAAACGCCGCAAAGGCATCGTCCGGCGATGGAACGAATCGTTTCAGCAGGATGGCGATCGCCTTGCGACATTCGGTCTGCGTCAAGACGTCACGCAGAATCTGGTTTTCGAGCCGTTGGATCATCCGATCGCGCTCGATTTGCAGCACTTCCAGTGACAAGTGATCGACTTGTTCCTGAAAGCGGGTTGCCATTTGGCGCGCCCGAGCCATCCGAATGAGGGAGTACACGTACTGCAGCAAGCAGACCAGCGCCAGGGCGACGACATAACCCTTGGCGAGGATGTTTTGCAGCGATTCGACGGGGGCGCCCTGAAGACCGGGCATGAGGGGAGTTCCTTAGGGGATATGACGGGCCGCAACCGCCGCCGACGAACTCTAGCTTGGTTTTTCCCTGTTGTTTCCCAATTTCACCAGAGAACGCACGGGCAGCAGTGATCCGGTTCCAAGCCCTGAGTAGCGGTTGCCGTGTATTTCTGGCACAACATGGGTACCAATTGTTCTCAACGTACCGAGGATTCGGAGAATACCGATGCCAACAATGTCGACCACTCATTACGCTGCCACGGCATTCTGGGCCAGCCTGATGATGCTTTCGTTCACTGGATGTGACGTACCGAAGGCCCCTGCCCCTCCATCAACTCCCCCGGCCGCGGACCTCGGTGCTCCGGAGGATTCTTCGAATACCATGCCTCCGGTGCAGCAGCCCGAACCCACCCCGGACTCACCCGCAGGCGAGGCCGTTCCCGCGAAAGCGGAGAGTCCGGCTACCGAGGCGGCGGCCACGCCTGCCTGGAAATCGATGTTTGACGGCAAGTCGCTCGCTGGTTGGAAATCGATCGAATTCGGCGGCGAGGGAGAAGTCACCGTCGAGGACGGCAAGATTGTCATGCAACGCGGTTCGGATCTTTCGGGGATCAACTACACCGGCGGCGCTTTTCCGAAGGTGAACTACGAAATCACCTTTGAGGCGCAGCGCATTGACGGTCTCGATTTCTTCTGCGGGCTGGTTTTTCCGTACAAAGAAGACTTCTGCAGCTTCGTTGTCGGCGGTTGGGGTGGCGGCACAGTTGGACTTTCTTCTGTCGACGGGCTGTATGCCAACGACAACAGCACCGGCAGTTCAGAAGTCTTTAAGAATGAGCAGTGGTACCGAATCCGGCTCCGCGTCGGTGACAACTTCGTCCGTGCCTGGATCGATAACAAGAACGTGGTTGATCTCGATCTGACCAATCACAAGCTCTCCGTCCATCCGGCCGTTGATCTTGCCAAACCACTCGGTATCACCTGTTACTCCACGGTGTCCGGGTTGCGTGATCTCCACTTCCGTGAACTGACGGAAGACGAAGCCGCCGGGAAGGAAACCGATCCTCCGACGCTGAAATCCACCAAACCCGCCGACGAAAAGTAGCGCTCTGTGATGCCTCAGGAATTCTGAGCAGCAGTTCCCCGCATGATCTCGGATGCCGGGAAACTCGATCCGTGCGTGGCTCTTGGCGCCGTGTTTTCACTGCGCCGCGTGGTGTTTCTGCAACGCATCGTTCCCGGAAAATCGGGGCCCGCGCATATAGGACTTAACATCCTGTCACGCATTCCAGTCGAGAACGCCTCAGGCAACCACTCTGTGGCACTCGGCGCGGCGATTGCTTTGCTCCGTTGAGGTTGAACCTCATCGGAGTAGCACCGTTTATGACCGACATTTCCACCCGGAGCACGCCGTGGCCGGTGAGCCGCGTGATTGAATTCGCTGCTGACCTTGCCGAAGTCGCCGTGCCGTGGGCCGAGTCGATCGAGCCGATTGCCGACACACTCCTCTTTGATTTCTGGGGTGAAGGTCGCCAACTGACCAATGATTGGTTACGCCGTGTCGACTTGTTGGAAAACACGCAGCATCATCGCGGGGCTCTGGATCGAGATCTGATTCTCGGGACATTGGCCAACGAACTGTTTGCCGTGGAAGTTCCCTCTCGTCTGGTCGGAACCGTCCTGGCCGCATTGGATCGTCAGCGGAAGACTCCGGAATATCGTCCGATCGCGGAACACGTCCTGTTTGCCATTCAGCATGTGCGTGCACGGTTGCTGGCGCTGATTCTCAGCGGTGGTGAGCAACATGCCGCCGCCGACCGCTTCCGTCGTCGTTGTGAACGCTGGACCGACATGCTGATCGGTCCGTGTCTTGTTCGGTTTGGAACTGCCGCCTTTGCCCACGACGCTCGTCGCAGTTGGGAGTTCGGCGAAGATTTGCTGTCGGACCAAGGCATCAATGTGGCGCAACAACTGGTGCGGCCGTCTCTGCTCGCCGCATTCCGCGGTCCCTCCGGACGTTCTCCTATTCAATCGTCTTCCGGAGAATCCTTCTTACTCTCGATGATGACGATGATTCCTGCCGGTGTGATGACCTCCCGCATGACGCATTGGGCCTCGGCGAGCAAATCGGACCGTTCCGACTTCATCTCACGGCATGACTCCGCAGCCCCTGACGATGCGGAAACCGCCGGATGGTCGCTGTTAGATCGTTGTCTACGGATGGTGGAATGGCGACGAATGCGCGGAGAATAACCGGCTGACATTTACCGAACCGTTGACCACCACGCGTGTCCAGTCTCTGCGCTTGCCATGCTGCCGGAGCGCCGTTAGACTTCAACAAGACATGGTGGGTATAGCTCAGCTGGTTAGAGCGCCAGATTGTGATTCTGGATGTCGCGGGTTCGAATCCCGTTACTCACCCTTCCGAAGATGAGACAGCATAACAGTTTACGCCGTTTTCACTTCGCCGATTTGTCCGGCAATTTCTGAATTGACAGCCACCGGACAGCCATCCGCGGATTTCGGCTTCTGCCGTGCCCGATGGAACGCCCCGGACGCCTCATCCTGAGCATCCGGCAGCAAGTGGGAATAGCGGTCCATCGTTAGCTTGATCGTGGCGTGTCCCAATCTCGCCTGCACGATTTTCGGATGCGTGCCAGCCCGTAGCAGGAATGAGGCGTTACTGTGCCTCAAGTCATGGAACCGCACGGATTCCATCCCGAGCGCCTTCCGGATCGGCTGCCAGACACGCCGCTGGAAATTGTTCTTGCACGTCAACCCGCCTTCGGTATTGGGGAACACCCATTCCCCGAACGCCAGACCCTCATCGGCGAGCCGTTTCCGATGTTCCCTGAGAACTTCCACGTCGGCAGCGTCCAGACGCACCACACGGCGTCCTGAGGCGCTTTTCGGAGCCTTGATCCGCAGACTCGCCCCGTTGCACTCGAGCGAGTGCTGGACGTTGAGAACGCCTCGGTCGAGGTCGATGTCAGCCCACGCCAGAGCGAACAGTTCACCCTGCCGCAGCCCGGTTGACAACGCCAGCGTGAAGAGGGCTTCCCAGCGAGTGCCGCGAACGTGGTGGAGAAGTTCGTCGGCTTGCTCCACCGTGATCGGATCGACTTCCCGGGAAACCGCCTTGGGCGTGTCCACCGCTTCGCAGGGGTTCCGCTGAATCATTTCCAGCTTGAGCGCCAACTGCAGCGCCCGGCGGATCGTGACGTAAGCGTACTGGCGCGTCCGTGCCCCGATGCCGTTCTTCGCCAACTGGTCGAGAAGCCCCCGGACGTGGACGGGTTGAATCTTGTCGATCGGCATTCCGCCGAGAGTCGGGTTGATGTGCTTCGCGGCGATCGTCTTGTAATTGCGGATGCTGCCGGGAGCGAGGTCATCCACCCAACTGGTCAACCACCGTTCGAACAACGCCGCCAGCGTCATCTTCTCGCGCAGGATCGTCAGCCCGTCCAACTTGTCATTTTGCAGCCGGGTCAGCTTCTCCGTCACCGCCTTTTTTGTCGGCGCGTAGATCGTCTTTCGCAGCCGTTTCCCGTCGCCGTTGTAGCCGACGGTGATCGTTGCTGACCATCGCCCGTCGTCACGCTGGAATATCGACCCTTCACCCGCCCCGCGTTTCTTTGCCATCGTCATGCCCCCTGAGAGAGAAAAGCCCCCCCGCCGAATGACGACGGGGCGTTGTGTGGACCCTTAGACAAAGTTTGTCGAAGGGGTCAGTCATCAGCGTTTCGTGACGCAGGTCCTGCACGTCAACACGCGGTCGTGATGGTGCACGCAGGCGAAGTTCGGCTTCGTCGAGTCGATGTCCTGCAACCGCAGATCGCAGACACAGCAGTGCGGATTCTCACGCATCAGTTCCGGCCGCAGGCTGTTCTTTTCCTTCGTCCGCCGATACGACTGCGCCCGGCTTGAACGCTGGTGCATCGGCTTCACGGCGGTGATGGGAACGGGTTGCTCCTGTTCGATGTGCTCCGAGAGCAGCACGGTCAGAAGTTCAATCAACGCGCCGGGACGATCTTCCACCCGAGCCAGAAACGTCTTTGGGAACCAGAACACGCGGCGCTCGCTGTCGCCATAGAGGGGGGAATCTGCGGACCGGACTTCAGACGCGCGGGAGATGATGGCTTCCATGAGGAAAAGCCTTTCGAACACTGAGACCGAAGCCGGACCAGCCCCTGAAATGCGCACAAGTCGCACCCGCTTCGTTAGCCTGGCGGTAGGCTCATCCGGCTCCGGACTCTGTTTCCTTGTGTAGACTTCAGTTTCTTGTGAACAGCACGATAAGAGGCTGCGTATCCAACGGCGTGCCCAGGATACTTGGGTTTCAGTTCACGCCGCGACCATCATTGCCGCGTCCCCGCCCTATGTCAATTCCAGGTCTTGCCAACATCCCCGACGGTATCAGGTGATACCATCGGGAAATCCCCGAAGAAAACGCGGTTTCGGTGTCTACAATTGTAGACATATCAGACACAACGTCTTCCCGAGAATCGTAGGGTGCAATCGGCTTTGGCGGAACCACCAAAGCCGATCCCAGTCTGTTGAAACTCCGTGCTGTTCTGCGAGCCGTTTGGCTGTTGCAGAGTGCTCATTTTGATCAGTCTGCGAAAATTGATTCGCGCCAGTTCCACCCTGAGGTTTCTTCAGCCGGTTGTACCGCTTCCCGCGATACAGGCTTGCCGTGTCCGCCCCTCCCGATGTGTTGATTTCAACACGTCGGTAGACACGCCCACCGCCGCATTCACGCCGTTCTGAACGATTCTCTCCCGACGATGTTTCTATCGCACCACCCAGCGAAAGCCCCGCACACGCGAAATGGTGCGGTCACTTTTCAGCCGTTGCCGGTTCACACGGGCATTCCGTCGTCAACTTCGCTTCCGCGCGACTGATGGCGATGTCGACCAAACTTCCCAGCGGGTCGCGCGGGTCGATGCTGAGAATCAGCCCCGTGGTAAACAGCCGTGTTGCGACCGTGGCTTGAGTTAGCCACGTTGATGATTCTTTCTGCTTCGCCAACCGCTCCACGATCTTGGCGCGTTCTTTCCGGCAGCCGTCCACACCGACGGAGTCCATCCACTTGGCAAAGCCCGTGCACCCTTCGCACAACTGCGATTTGATGCCCAGTTCCGTGAGCAGTTTCTTCAATTCCGTGCCCGGACCGGATGGCTTGCAGCAGGATTTTTTCCCATCGTTTGATCCGCTGTTAACCTGCGCGCGTTGGGGTGTCTGGGAATTGCGCGCTTGTCCAATCGGCTGTATGGTGGCGTTTATCGGACGCGGGATAACCCCGGCTCGCATTGCCACGCGGCGAAGTTTTGCTTCCCGCACCGGGTCCACAGCGACCGCGGCCCGATGTTCCGCCCAGTGTTCCAAAGTCATGGGGGCTGACATGCGTCGTCCTGTCCTTTACGTGATTGTGGTGATCGTTCTCGGTTCACTGGTGACGGCGGGAATCCGGTACACGATCAACTACGCGACTGGTGACGCCCGCGGGAACAAACTGCCCTACAAAAACGTGACGGTGGAATTCCCTGATATGGGCAACGAACAGTTCATCGATCCATCACCACCGCCCCGCTATCAAGACCAGCGACCACCCGAAGCCCGTCCTAAATCGATGCCGTGATCGTGCAGCCGAAACAATCGAACGTCAGCACGAACGCGCTACAGTCGCCCGCCGTTTCCATCGTGCCGACACACGGCATTTCTGCGCCGTCGAAGATCCACTCGCCATCGGTGCAGGTGACCGCAATACCGGTTGACTCGAATCCGCACAACGTGGCAGGCGATGGACTCAGAATCGCGTAGGTCGTGTCACCGCCGCCGGTCGTGCCTTTGGTGATGGTGTAGGTGTTCGTGCCGTCGGTGATGCTCCCAGTGGCTGGCAGGTCGGCGTAGACGCAGCAACCTAGGGGACCAGAGGGAGGGCAGCAACACCGCATCTCTTTGCAGCCGAACAGCCGCCGCAGAAAGTCGAACATGGTCAATTCCTTCCTTGTGGTCCGCCGCTGAGAAACACCGGCGTGGTGCGAGTCTTTGCCCGTGGAACTTTGCGAATCACAACGCAGACTTCCAGCAAAATCGCCGCACGGTGATCGGTGAAAGTGATGTCGCCTTCACGCCTGGAACGGAACCCGCCGAAAACCGGGCGTGATGAGTGCGACCAGCCGCGGACCTTGCCGCCGTCGATTTGTGCGACCAACCATCGGTTCAACGGCGAGTCGACTAGGTCGGCTTCGAGGAGCAAGCCCACATCGTCGGACGTGAGCCGCAATGTCTGATCGGCTGTCTGTGCGAACGGCTGCCCGTTCAGGTCCATCGTGAAGGGGATGTCTTTCCCGGTCGCAATGGATCGACTGAAGCAATCTTTGAGGAAACAGAACTGGCTGCCCCAATCGTTGCCCATCGTGCCCGATGGATGGTAGGTGTTCCATTCGAGGCAGTAGCTTTTGATCGTGCGGAGAATCGCCATCAGTTCGCCCCTGCCGGGTGAACCTCAGAGGCACGTACCCGACCCGATTGCGGGTCGATGTGGCAGGTGTAATCCACCATCTTGTACTTGATGTCGGCGAGGCATGCGCCGGTGAACTCGCCGCGGAGACTCTTGTAGTGGAAGAACACGTCTTCGCTGCCGTCGCGCGGTTTTATGAATCCGTAACCTTTGTCCGTGACCGAAACGATTTGCCCAACCATTGACCATAACCTTGAGAGAGAAACCGCCCGCCGCCGTACAGCCGGGAGACCGTAACGACGGGGACGGGGAAGTTGAAAAGGGACCGACGCGCAATGGCGTTAGTACTTCGCGCCGGTCCCCGCATCACCCCGGCAGATCACCGCACCGGAGGAGGTACCCTTACGCACGTTCGGCGAGCTTCGCACACCACGACAACGTTGAACCGTTGCGAGGAGTGAACGCCGCTCGCCAGAGACCTTGACCATCACCGCGCCACTCGGCACGCCAGGCGATTTGTCCGGTCTGGAATTTGAAGTCCGTGCTCCGCGCGATGGCGACACCACGGGAAGCCCCGATGCCGTACTGGCTGACGTTCGCCAGGAGCACATCACCCGCATCACCGAGCACCGGCAGTTTGCTCGTCAGTTCGACAGGCAAGCCGTACATCGAGAACGTGCCCGAAGACTCGTTGAGCACCGGAATCGGCGAGCCAGCGACACCCACGGTCCGCGTGAGCTTGAACAGCGCGGGAATGCAGGTCGGGTTGACGTACCAGCGCGCCCCGCGGATGAGTCGCGGGTGAAGCCTGCTGTACATCCGGTCCAGATTTTCCGTCAGGATCGTGTCTGCGGGCTGATTGCTTTCCTTCGCGACCGTGATGATTGCCGGATCGTTCAGGACGCCTTTCGGCTTGCCGAGACCATCACCCGTGAAGAACGCGTAATCCCGGAATTCCTGAATCGCCGCTTGCAGCGCGGGGACCAGTTCCCGTTCGTAATCGCTGTCGGAGACCAGTTCAGAGCTCGCCAACGTGAACAAGCCCAATTTCCTCCGGGTCAACGTGATGGCAGACGTTTCCGGCGTCGTTTCGGTGAACGTGCCACCTTCTGCGATCCACTGGGCAGTGAAGCCGCCGTACATTTCGCCGTCGGTGTTGACGAGGTTGTCGAGAGTCGACACCTGCAACGAACCAGCGTCCATCGCGAAGACCCGCGCCCGCGGAAAAATGAGTTCTTCTTCGCCCGCCGGATGCAGCGTCTCCGCCAAGAATCGTTTGGGGACCATGACGCCGCCCGCGCTGAACTGGCTGCCGGAAGCCGCCGCCCGCAGGGGAAGGATCCGGGAATCGTTCAGCCCTGAGCCGAGCACCGACAGGAACTCACCGAGAGAGTTGAAGCCGCCGTCAGACAGTTGTTCTGGCTTGAGGGCGTGCAAGCCGCAGTATTCTTCCGCCCGTTCCGTCGTGTCCGTGTGTCGCGATGTCCGCATGGTCTTCCTCGGTCCAGTTGCGTTAGGGGTTGTGACACGATGGCTGCGCCGCTTTTCAAGCGCCTGTTGCGTCATCGTGAGGCGTCCGAATTCGGCTTCGTGCTCATCGGTCCAAACGTCCATCGATGTGAGTCGATTGGAGACCGCCTGATAGGCTTCTTCCACATGCTGCGTCGGCACATCGGCTGCCACGATCTCACGCAGTTCCGCAGGTTTCATCGTTCGGTAACTCATCTCAATTCAACTCCGCTTGTTCATCGGGGAACACGCAACCCTCGGCGCGATAGGCATCGAGCAGCGCGTGAAGCACTTCGTTTTGCAGTTCGAGTGCACCCGGTTCCGGCGGTTTGCCGTTGCGGACCCACTCATCCAGCACATGAACCGGCCACACGATCAACGGGACGCCCGTCAGTGCCATGAGGCTAACGCCGCGGGGAATCGCCCCAGCGACATACGCCGCCCAGAATTCCGGCTCGGTCATCTCCAGCGAGTGCATCACGTGCTCTTGGCAGTAATGCTGATCGAGGAACGTCTGCGGAATCGATTGTGGTTCGTGAGTGTTCATAACTCTATTCTCCGGGTTGTGCAGGAATCGGATAGACCGCCGTACTAGCTAATCTAGTACGACGTCGGCTTCGCGCCGGTGTATCAGTCGCGACAGTGCTGGTCTTGTTGCCCTTGGGGCGATGGTGGCAGTTCCAGCACGCGTGGAAGCGAACCACGCGGTCGCTGACTCGCTTGGTGGCATACACTGTGAGCCAGCCGCAGCCGCAGCGATCACATGGGGTTCCGGTCATCGGTCATTCCCTGGAAGGCATGGGGGATGGGTGAGAGGTTTGGCGGTATGCCGCGAACCGTACCGACAGAATTCAGGCTTTTTCGTGTCATGTGAATGGCACAGGGGCTATCGAGGGGTCTGGCAGTGGTTCCGCGGTAACCACGTCGCCGACTTCCGCATTTATGCACGGTAAACCGCCCGGCTCGGGGCGAAGTCGACCGCCGCCGTAATACTTGCAGGGACGGCAGCCAAGGTACCTCTCCGTGCGTCCGTCGAGCTTCTGCGTGTTGGTCACGGTCATCGGTCGTCCACACCGCGGGCATCGTTTGCGGGTCGCTGGGAGCGTCATGGATGGTCCAGTAGTAAAAACATTTAAATCCGCCGAAATAAACACGCGAGTTGCGGGACGGTTAGGGGATACGCCCTGTAGCTTTTTGCTACACCCCCCGGTTTGCTTATTTTCACAATCTTGTATTTCTCTTAATCCGTGGTCGCTGACCGACCAGCCTTCCCAGCTTGCCATCTGCGTCGGCTGCCGATGCGTGAATGAGTTGCTGTCCAGTTTGGATACTTGGATACTTGGACACGACTTCTGGTATAGCTGAGAAGTAACGCGATATAGTGCTGTCTATGCCGAAAGTCCGATACAAATATCCAAGTATCCAATCAATCCGCTTTGAGACCGATACCGCGATACCATGCAACGCCGCTGGTGAACTTCTCTAACCCGTTATCCTGTAACCATTGACCGACAGTCTTCCTTCCGGGTCGGTTGTCGCCGGTGTCATCGCACCAGCGTTCGAGCGCGGCGTACAAATCGGAGAACTTGACGGTGAAACTGCTGCTGCCGACGACGCAAACGTCGCGCACAAAACGCCCGATGACGTCCTCTGATGAGCGATATTCCTGGACAGCGGCGCGGACTTCCTCAGGAGGGTTCAACCCGTCCTTTTGCCATGCGAGGCATCCCTCAACACACCACCGGAGGATCCCCGCTGCCTCGGTCGACAGCTTCTCCGGCAACGTTGGGTCTTTCCTGGAACCGTCAAAGACTTCGTTGAACGGGACCAAGAGAATCCGCCGCCAGATTGCATGTCCGCGTCCCCGAATCTTCGGCTTGTCGTTGGTCGCCAAGATCAGCTTGTGGGTCGGGTCGAAGGTCCAGAAATTTTCCCGCATGCGTCGGGCTGTGATGGGGTCGCCGCCGGTCAGGGATTTCACCAGCGACTCGGCGAGCCGTTCACCCGCTTCCGTTTCGGAGGCAACCACGAGTCTTCGGCCGAACAGACTTGCGATCTCGGTAGGGTGTTGCTCGGTTTTCTTGACCGTCAGCAATGACGACGGCGCTTGTGAGGCGTAGTCGCCAAGAGGCTCTTGCACCGCATTCAGCAAGGTCGTTTTGCCATTGGCACCGCAGCCGTGGAAAATCGCGAGGACTTGCTCTTTGACGCTACCAGTGAGGCAGTACCCGAAGAATCGTTGCAGGAACGCCCGGACGGCAGGCGAAGGGACCGCACCGGCAAGAAACTCGTCGAAGATCGGGCAGACAGCGTTCTCGATATAGTCGGCCCGCGTAACCTTCGTCAGATAGTCGGTCCGTTGATGTGGTCGAGGCGTTCCGGTCCGCAGGTCCAGCGTCACGTTCCGGCAGTTCAGGAGCATCGGGTCCGCGTCCAGATCAGCGGGGTTAATCGCCAGATCGGGCGCGGCAACGTGGATCATGGCATCCATACCGCTGCGGGACGCCGTCCGCTTAGCAAACTTGATTGCGTCGGCTGTTCCGGTTGCTCCAACTTCTGCCCAGACGATACGAGCCACAGCCGCGGCTAACCGACGGCAGTAGACCTTCCCCTCGTCCGTCTTCCAGTGCGACCCGACATTGACGATGTAGCTGTCCCACGGTGGAACATAGCGCACGCGGTCGGCATTACGCTTCTTGTAACGTTCTCCATTCGCCAGGTCGGTTTGATGCTCGGGCTGTGCGATCTCAGCAAACTGTGATCTCAGCTTGGACTTCCGCTTCAGCTTCTCCGCCTGGGGTTGTTCAGGAATCCCGCCATCGTGCCCGTTGTAGTTCGCCAGGTCTTCGGCGGTGGCAACCCGGCTTGTGCGAGGGACGCCCGACGGAAGAACGTGATCATAGGCACCGCTCATTCTGCACCGCCAATCACGCTGGCGACTGCCGCCCGGAAATCAGGATCAATGGCGAGCGTCTTCAGGAATCGTTCACGCCACTCGATTGGTAGCGGTTCGATCTCTCGGCAGGAATGCTTGCTGATGCCCATGCGTTCGAGTTCCGGCGCGGGAGGCAGCAACGGCCGTGCGACGTCGGGATATTGTCGAATCAAGGCTCGGTACTCGTCTGGCGTCGATGGAGGCAAAACGGGCTGCCCCTCATCAAGACGTTGTTTGACTTCGGCGAGGTATTCATCGACCGACAGGAAGGGAGGCACGCGGTCTGGACGTGGGCGCACCAGCGTGACGGACTTCCACCCGTTCGTCTGGTCGCGCTGGATGGCGATTCGCTTCGATGGTGGTGGCGCGGAGGTGGCAATCATAGTTGCACAGCCTCCCCGTCAGCCCGGCATTCGACGCACCGCAGCCGATAGCCGCGGGCCGTCTGTTTCAAGAGTTGTCGCAGCCGAGCGAATACAGAGTTCGGATCGTTCGCAGCGTCGACGACAACGAATGTGTATCGAGTCTCGCGCTCGGGATTGCCCCCCGCGCTGGGCGTGTTATTATCCACGTGTTCGGTCCTTAGGTAGCGATGCAGAAAGACCCCGGCGGTTTGCCCCCGCTTGGGGTCGCATCGTTGTTACTTGGCTGACGCGCCGCTGAGAGAGTTGAGATATGCGACGGCGTCCTCCGCCAGGACCATGCGACGCCCGCGAATCTTGACCGTCTTGAGATGCCCCGCATCGGCTTCACGGCGCATCGTTTTGCCACTGACGCTGCACTCTTGCGCGAAGTCGTCGAGTGACATGGCACGCCGCTGAGAGTGCGGCGGGAGCGTTGCAGGCTTAAGAGCTTCAATCGTCATCATGTGTCCCCGTCGGACTGGTCATCGCAGTTCCACCCTGTTGTGGTCTGCGTTGTCCGATGGGGTCATGATGTGCGGCGTACTGCGATGTGGGGATAGCTATCGCATGCGGGAACGGTTCCGGGAACGGTTCCCCTATTTTTCTAGTCTCGGGGACCGGTGTAGTCGCCAGTTGATTTCAGGAAATCGAGGACGGCGTAAACATCTTCGGCACGCTTGCCGACCTGTTTACGGATGGTCGTGCGCTTTGCGTCCATGCCAAGCAACCGGACAGCCGATCGCACCTCGTGCATCAACGGTAGTTCGTCTGGTGCAGCGCAATCCATTTTGCTTTTTAGTGCTTCGCGACGGCGTTTCATCTCTCCGCGGACCGCCCCAAGCCGCGCGCAGTGTTCCAAAAGACGCGGAGTACAGATCCAGTTCGCTTTGTCGATCGCTTCGCGGATAACGCGAACCGTCCATGCTCGCCGTAGGGATTGTTCAAGGGACCGATCGGAAAGAAACGTCCACGCCTGCTTGATGTTTGTCTCGGTGTCCAGAATCCCGCCCAACATCGACAAGGTGATTTGAATTTCACCACTCAGCGATTCCGGAGCCGAATTCGCAATGCACCGCCAGTGCTCGGTTTTAAACCGGTCGATCGTGTAATCGAACCACCGAAAGTTCCCGATAGCGTTCAAGGCAGGGTTGAAAAAACGATCGCCGTCGGTTGCCTTACGCTCATTGGTGTGAACATATCGCCGCGGGTTCAGCATTGCGGGCGGTGGGCGGTACTCAGAGAGGAAGAGGGGACGATGGAAACGGTCCCCATTCCCCAATTTGTT
This sequence comes from Planctomycetaceae bacterium, assembly GCA_041753475.1. Lineage (GTDB taxonomy): Bacteria > Planctomycetota > Planctomycetia > Planctomycetales > Planctomycetaceae > DSVQ01. The sequence continues at coordinate 33,484 of JBGSUN010000056.1, forward strand.
CGCTATATCATCGAGAGCGCCAATCGCCCGCACCATCGCGACATACGGGACCAAGGATGGATCACGCGCCATCATCTGGTCGATTGTCGGAATCTCGCCGCTCATCATTGCCACCCCGTTCAAGGTGACCGTTCAAAAGTAAACCGGCGGGAAACTGGGTGAACGTGCCCAGCTTGTCGGGGATCAGCCTATCCCGCCGTGTACGAAATTTGACAGCCACTGTGTAGCCACGCTGAGACAAACCGTGTCTTTCCGTGTCCCGTGCTGGCTATTCGACCGTCGCCGTAACTTCCTATTCTGGCAGGGATTGTACCATTCTGTCCATATCTGTACAAACCCCTGTTCTAGATTGTGATTCTGGATGTCGCGGGTTCGAATCCCGTTACTCACCCTTCCGAAACCATCCTGTACCAAACACTTACGCCGTCTTGACCGCGTCAATCCGTCCCGGAATTTCCAGTTGGACGGCCCCTTGCGGTATTTTCTTCGGTCATGCCCGATGGAGTGGCTCCGGCAACCTCGTGTTGTGCTGCCGGAGTTAGATGAGAATTGCGGTTCATCATCTCGTGGCTGAGGCAATCCCACGTTCATCTATCGGGGCGTTGCCATGGATTCGGGGCGGCTTTTCACCACGTTGGGTTAAATATGTGAGCTGGAGATCGTGGCGGATCTTCGGAACGATAACCGCCTATGTTGTCGAACGGGACTTTCGCCTATAATTGGCGCACCCAAGGCGATCATAATCGCCCTCGCAAGCACTTTACTCGGAGCTCATCATCGCTAAAAACCGCAATACCTACGCCAAGCGTCAACGGGAGCAGGAAAAGAAACAACGCGCCGACGACAAGCAAGCCAAACGTCTTGACAAGAAAGAAAAGCCTGCTGTCACCCCTCAACCGGTGCCGCGTGACTGATCCAGAAGGCGTCGGAGTCTCTACATCGTCTCGACGCGCCTCGCGGCTCACTCTGCGAGGCGTTGTTGTTTCTCGCCGGCGTGAAATTCACCCGGTGTCAGTGATCAGCCTACGCCCGACAATTGAAGACCTGTGCCAGTGCTTCGAGTTGCCGGAGCCGGGCCTCCAGTCGTTTGACTTCTTTCGCGAGATGCGATTCTGGCGGCTGTGACGGGGCCAGAATTTGCAGGGACTGCAGGGCTTCTTCGACAGCGCAAATGGTTTCGTATGGTTCGTTCATGGGGTTCCTACCCGATTCCTTTCGGGTGATGCTGGTCTTCTCTACCGGCATTCTACCGAATTGGCGGCTCTGGTGAATCAGGGAGTGCTGATGCCAGCCTATCTACTTCGCAGGCTACAGCGCAAACTCTGGTTCAACGGCCATCCACGGATTTCGGATTCGGTCGCTCCCGAGGGAATCCTCCAGCCGCCGCGTCGGGAGCCTCCGGCAGCGCGTAGGAATCGTGCTGCCTCATCAGCTTGAACTGTGGTGTGCCCGAATCTTGCTGCGCTGACGCGGGGACGGGGCCAACGCTTCGCAATGCCGATCAGTAGTTGATCTGGAATTGCGAGCGCAAGAGTTGACCGTCGAACTGACGGTAGGACTCGCCTGCGGTCTGGGCGACGGTATTGGTGCGGTTCGTGATCGTATACATCGTGGTCAGTTCCATCTGCGGGTTGAACTGCCACTCCAGCCCCAACTCCCATTCGTTGATATACGTGTAGGGAGCATTCCGTTCGGCTTTGTAGCCGCCGCGGAAATGATTGTAGCGGAGGAACGGGAACATCAATCCCAAGCCCTCGGTTTGGTGGCGGTACATCGCCATCACATAGCCGCCGTAGAGTGACCGTTCCTCGACGGAGGTTTGATCGGGAGTCAACCCCGGCCCACGGCCGACGTTCCACTCGGCCTGCAGACCGAACGACTGCGGGTAGTAGACCAAGGTCCCGCCGATGCGCTCTTCCCGCACACCCGCGCGATTGCCGGTTTCCAACGTCCCCAGAGGACGAATCGTCGGTCCCACACCCAGCGCCTGAATGGGAGATGACAGCACGGTGTATTTGCCGGTGTAGGCCTGAAGTCCCCATTCGACAATCTGGTCGTTGTCGAATTTGTAAGGGACGGCGAGACGCGCCACGACATGCAGATCGTCGTTCTGTTCGTTGAACGAGCCCCCCTGCCCGTTGTACACGCCGATCCCGAAGACCCCGTAGTTCCCGGAACCTTTCAGACCCGAATCCAGCACTTCTTTGAAAAGGTCCTGGGCTTCCGTCGGTGTCCAATAGAAGAACACTCCGAGATCGCGCTCGTTGCGCACCGCACTGTTCATCGGATCGGATCGATCCAGCGGCAGGCGATTCGAACTGGACTGCAGGTTCTCCCAGCCGTAGGGAACCTTGGATTGTCCAATCCGGACGCGATAAACCTTGGACTCGTCAATGTAGAGGTCGCCATACCAGTCGCGAATCTGGGTGAACTGATTCGCGTCAGGGCTGCCGGGAACTGCGGTGGCGAAGTCAGGTTGCAGGTAGACGTACATGTGATCGGAGACGTCGCCCGAGAGAATCACCCGCGCTCGGCGTATGAGGAAGTGCTGGTTCTCTCCCACCGAACGATCGCCGACATGGTGAGCCGGGGCGGAACCATCATTTTCCGCGGTCGTCACGTTGTACCGGAACTGGGCATAGCCTCGGATGCTCAGGCGATCGAACCATTTTTTGTTCGAGTTTGCGGATGTCGACGCACCATGGGTTTGTTGGTCGACGGTGGTGATCGAAGGGTCGCGGACCTGCGTCAACCGCTCCTGCATTGCGGTCAGCAAGGTCCCGTTGGGGCTTCTCTCGCCCTGCAACTGGCGTAGTTGGGACTCGGTCTCCTCCAGTCGGTCCAGTAATTCCTGATTGGAAATCGGCGGGCTGCCGTCCGGACGCGGCGGTAACTGCTCGGGAGCGGTGAGGGCGTCATCGAACGGTGATGGCACAGGCTCCTCGGCGGAAACTGCCGATGCGATTCCCGCCGAGAGCATAACAAAGCAGAGCAAGCCCCAGTGAGAAAAGAGGTTGCGCTCTACCTTGTCGTTCATCTTTAACCGACCCTTCAAATCCGCAAAGTCGACCCAAATGTTAAGATCGGCACACGTCTTCACAATTGTGAAGACACTTTGGGACTGGCGGTTCGATGGCATGTTTTAGGGCAGAGCACGGAATCGGTCAGTGGAAATTCGTCACCAACCGGTCTCACACACCCCGCTCACATGGGACGCCGGGATCCCGGCTAATGAAAGAACCGGCGAGTGCAGCGCCGTTATGCGGCTTTCCGTGAGACCGTGGGAATCGTCGATGCGGCCATGCGGCGAGCGCCACTGCCGTCGAGAAAGGCCCCTAAGCGAGTGTGCCGCACCAGAATCCGATAGCTTCCCCACGACAGCCCGAGTGTGATGACGGTGGTCAGGAGGAACTGCGCCATCGCCCCCAGGCTGCTGCGGCAGAGTGCCACGTGGCAGGCGGCGACCAGCGGATGGTGAATGAAGTAGATCCAGTACGACGCGCGCGACCAATCTTTGAGCGCAGGAGACGCAGGACGGGAGTCGGCCAACGCCGACGCCGCGAGGCCCCAGATGATCTGTGAAATGCCCCCGGCGATCAACGTGGCGAGCCCGATGCGGAACATCCAGGAGAACTGCACCGGGTCGGGATTCGCTGTCAAGCGTGGATGAATCAGCACCGCGGACGGATGTGTGAGGTAAGTGCCGAGCATCGGTGCCGCAACGAGCAGAAGAACGGCCCCGGTTCCGAATGTTCGCAGTGATCTTGAAACCCTCGCTGATGCGAAAAATCTGTCATCACACCGATGGGACGCAACCCCGGCGGCGAAGAACAGGCCGAGAAAGAGCAGCTTCTGCGGTTCGGGCCAGGAAGAATGCTCGAACCCGAGCAGGATCGCCGGGTGCAGTGTCAACAGCCCGATCGTTGGCAGCGCCAGCAGGAGACTTCCCCAGCGACTGTTCCAGCACCGCGCAAGGCGGCCTTCCCAGACGGCAAGCCGGTCCGACAAACCAGCCACCAGCGATGGCTTGGCACTCTCATCCCAGATGCGAAGTCCGCGCGGCCGCACACTTCGATGCCAGACGGCCATGAAGGCGCAATAAACGATGAGGTATTGCAGGTACCAGAGATTGCTCGGCCCCCACAATCCGGCGTGAAAGACCCCCAGCTTCAGACTGCGCAACTTGGTTGGTGGCAGGAAGCCGTCCACCACCCAACCTGCCACCCAGAGATGAACTTCAATCGGGAGCAGCACCACGGCGAAGAGCAAGCCCGGACGTCCGATCCTTCGCCACCGCGATTCCAGAAACGCGCGGCCACCCAACCTGGAGAGAGCACCCGCAGAACCGTAACCACTCAACCAGAAAAAAAGTGGCATCACCAGCACGGCCAGTGCCCACGACAGGACATCGAGGCTGACACTCGGTGCCGGATGTCGGGTCGGCCACGTTAGACCAGGAAGCGGATGGGCGATGTACGGTACGGCGGCGTGAAAGACCAACACCGCCAGCATGACACCGACCCGGAGTCGATCCAAGCCGGGGCGACGATCGATACTCGGCCCCCCGACCGGACTCGACATGGTCCACCGTGTTTTGGAAACGTCGATCCCGAGACCGTGGAACGCCCCCCCGGCGCACAGTCCCTCGACGAATCACATCCCCACCATCGACCGGCAAGATGGATGAACTTGAAAAGCCAGGCAAGCCGACGCCGGTGTCGGCGAAATTTGCCGATCGCTACGGCGGAAATGTCAAGAATTTGGCAGATGCCACCGGCCAATTGAGAGTGCCAGGAAGAGCAGGAGCGGAGTCAATCGTGTTACACTCCGCAAACCGGTGTCCCGCGGCGTTTCGGCATTGAGAGAACCGACATGCGATTACTGTCACTCTTTCGACGGATGATGTTGGTCCCCTTCCCTCTCCTTGTGATGAGCAGTTTCTTCTGGGGAGGCCTGAGTACCGCAGCGGCCGCGCCGGTGGGCATTGGTTGGACCACGCATGGCAACATGACCACAGCAGGGTATGTCGCTCCCGATGGCCAGTTAATTCTGTTCGATGGCGGTGCCGCAGGTTGGACACTTCGGCCCGGTGCGTTTCCGCATCTCCTTGTGCCCGGCGCACCGATCGCTCTCCTGCCGCAGTCGCTGGGACAACTCTGGCCGACCGTGGTCACCGTTTCATCGAACAACAAGCTGGTTCAAATCGTCAACGGTGGCGTCCCGCAGGTCCTTCTTCCCACACAGAGCTTCCCCGTCGGCGCTCCGTTGGATGTTGTTCAGAGCGGTATTCAGCGAATCGTTTTGCTCGTGTCAGCCAAAGGTGAAATCTGGTCGGTAGACCCCGTTACGCGCATCGGAAGCAAGGTCAACAGTCCCGCGGAAACCTTTCCCATCGGAACGACGGTTTCGGCAGTCGCCGCGGGTGGGCAGTACCATGCGTTTGCCGTCGATCACTTTGGAACGATGCATTACTACTTCGGCAAAGGTGGGGTTTGGAATTCGATGGCCATCGCCGGTGGATTGATGCCCGGAACACCTGTTGCCGCGGCGGAATTCTCGCTTGCGCTCCCCCCCGCCAAACGCCTCAATGTCGCGGCGATTGATCCCGCTGGGAATCTGCTGCTCTGGAGCAAGGCACCGGGTTTACCGTGGTCGCCGCCCGTCGTGATTGCGAAGGGCCAACCCCCCGGATCACCCTTGGAAATTGGTCAGACGACTTTCGGCCCCATGGTGTCAACGATCAGCTCCGGCGGCAAATGGAACGTCTGGACTCACCATCCGTCAACCGGATGGGTTCGGCACATTGTCGGAGCGGGCTTCACCACCGGAGCACCGATCGTCTGTGCTCCCGACGCGGGAATCTGCTTCACCATCGATCCGCTAGGACGCTTGATTTGTGCCAACTGGAACGGCATGGACTGGTCGGCCGGATACGCGATTCCTGTGCTGGATTATTCTCCCCGGCTGGTCCGTCGCGAAGTTGTTCCGAATGCTCCACTCTCACCGGCCGCAGTCACATTGATCAACACGGGAGCGGATCCGCTCGTTGTCCAGATGATCGATCTGTTTGACCCGCGTCAGCCACCGGAAGAAAAGATCGAAGCCGGCGGCCAACTGATGGTGCAACTGCCACGCGAATCTGGTGGGACCCTTGTGGAAGTGTTCCTGGTCCCCGGTCCAGGTGGCCTGTTGGAGGAACAAACTGCAAGCCATCCCATTCCCCCCGAGCAGCGGTTCACTCTCACCGTCTGGTCTGACAAAGAGACCTACAAAGTGCTTCCGTTCAAAGGGGCGCCGAAAGGGGCACCGAAGTCCGTAACCGAGGGCTTCAGCCAACGCACACAGGTGAGCCTCGGCGTGATTCCGATCCCGGCTGGCGAACTACTCCGCGACGGCGAACAGATGGATTTAATGCAGATCACACAACGGATGAAAAACGCCGGGGCTGTGGTTCATTTTCCGAAACCAGTCAGCCAACCGTGAACCCCAATCTTCGGACTGTCTCGATTCCAATGAATGGTGAATGTTTTAGTAATGTGATCCGCTGAGGAGATGCATGGCGATGGGTGACGAGTTCGATCAGTCGATCACACGCTGGATTCGTGGCCTGAAAGCCGGACATAACGATGCCGCGACAGCACTCTGGCAAGAGTATTTCCAACAATTGGTGCGTGTCGCCAGCCGCAAACTGGGTGCGGCGTCGCGCCGAGTGGCAGACGAAGAAGACGTGGCTCTGCTGGCTTTCAACAGCATGTGCCGCGGTGTCTCGGAAGGCCGCTTTGAAAAGCTTGAGAACCGCGATGACTTGTGGCAGATTCTCGTGGCTCTCGCCAGCCGGAAAGCCGTGGATCAGATCCGCAAGAACGTCAGTCACAAACGTGGCAGCGGTACGGTCCGCGGAGATTCGATTGTCATGTCGATCGGGGGTGACGAACCCGGCGGATTTGAAGTCTTCATGTCCCAGGAGCCAAGTCCCGACATGATCGCCACTGTGGAAGAGCAATGCCGGCTGATGTTGAACCGTTTACCCGATGACACGCTCCGGCAACTGGCCACGCTGCGGCTGGAGGGCTACTCCAACGAAGAAATCGCCGAGAAAGCCAACCTGTCTCTGCGTAGCGTCGAGCGCAAACTCGCTGTGATTCGCGAAGTGTGGAGCCAGGATGCGGAAGCCAACGAAGAGTCGTAGCCCCCGCTGGCCGACGAATTACCTGCGGCTGATGTCGCGGTTCGGATCACAACGTTAACCTGCATTCACGGAAAGGCACTTCACCGACTGAGTTTTAGCCACACGACGTGACATTCGCCGTCCGGTCTGTTATCACTTTCTGTTCTCTGGTTTCGCTAATCTGGGTTGAGGTCGGTGCGGTCACATGGAAGTCGGGATTGTCGGGTTGCCCAATGTGGGCAAGAGCACGTTGTTCAATGCGCTGACGTCGTCGAAGTCGGCGCAGAGCGCGAATTATCCGTTCTGCACCATTGAGCCGAACGAAGGGATCGTCGCCATTCCCGACGACCGGCTGCGGCGGATCAGCCAGTACATCGTGCCGAAAAAACTCGTGCCGACGGCCCTCAAACTGGTCGACATCGCCGGCATTGTGAAGGGCGCAAGTGAAGGTCAGGGCCTCGGCAACAAGTTCCTCAGCCATATCCGTGAAGTCGACGCCATTCTGCAGGTTGTCCGCTGTTTTGACGACCCGGACGTGATCCACGTTTCGGGAAAAGTCGATCCGGTGTCGGACATCGAAACCATCGAAATCGAGCTGATGCTCGCCGACATGCAGACGCTCGACAATTCACATTCAAAGGCGGAACGGGCGGCAAAGAGCGGCGACAAAGACGCCAAGCTGCGCGTCGATGTGATCAAGAAGTGCCTCGCTCACCTGCAGACCGATCAACCGCTGCGAAAGCTGGAATTCGACGACAACGAAAAGAAAGTCGTGTCGAGCTTCGGCCTGATGACCGCAAAACAGATTCTCTACGTGGCCAACGTCGACGAGAATGATCTCGAAGGCAAAGGCCCGTTGGTGATGCAGTGCCGGGAGTTTGCGGCGAAAGTCGGTGCCGGTGTGGTCCCCGTGTGTGCGAAGCTCGAAGCCGAGATCGCAGAACTGGACGAAGCCGACCGCAAGGAAATGCTCGACTCCGTCGGGCTAGCGGAACCCGCGCTCGGCGTTGTGGCGCGGGAAGCGTACCGTGTACTGGGCATGCACAGCTATTTCACCGCCGGAGAAATGGAAGTTCGCGCGTGGCCAATCCCCATTGGTGCCACCGCCCCTCAAGCCGCCGGGGTGATTCACACCGACTTCGAAAAAGGCTTCATCCGGGCGGAAATCTACCAGCTCGATGACCTGGAAAAGTACAAGACCGAAAAAGAAATCCGCAACGCCGGCAAGCTGCGTGTCGAAGGCAAAGCCTATGTGATGCAGGATGGGGATATCTGCCACTTCCTGTTCAGCAATTAGGGGGACGTCGGGTCGCACGCGGTGATGATGGCGCGAGCGCGAAGCCGCAAAGCGATGGACGAGGCCGCTGCGATGCCAATCTCTGTCGAGTTCTTTGGAATCGTACGGGCAAGGGCCGGTGTGGCGGCGACGGTCGCGGAAGGGGAAACCTTAGGCGCGGTGCTTACCAATCTCGCAACGCGGTTTCCATCGCTGGTCGACACATGCATCGACAAGGGTACGCTGAAAGCCGGTTTCACGGCGAACCTCGGCGGTGCCCGGTTCGTCACTGATCCCCAAACGCGGCTCAATGCAGAGGACACGTTGTTGATCCTCTCAATGGATGCCGGCGGCTGATCCCCTCATCGCGCGCGGAGCAGCAGATCGCGCTGGTTGAGATAATCGAGAATCGCATCGCCGGGGTTGCGGCTGGTGTCGATGACGACGCGCTCAATGCGGTTTCGCTGGCAGACCGCCGTGAACTCGTCTTCAAACTTTTGCAGGGCTTCCAGATAGCCTTTGCGGATGTCTTCCGTCTGCGTGAGCATTTCGTCCGCGGCTTCCAATCCCTGGAATTTGATCATCCCGTCGAGATCGAACGTCAGTTCGTGGTGATGCAGGATCTGGAATAGCACCACTTCGTGACGATCGTAGCGCAGCCGCTGCAAGGCGGGTTCGAGCGCCGTCAGATCAGTGAAGAAATCGCTGAAAATCATGATGATTTCGCGGCGACCCATGCGTCCGGCGAGTTCCACAAGACATTCCGCCATCTGCGTTTTTTCGACCGGTTGCACCTCGTCAAGATGCTGCGTGAGTTTCACCACCTGTGTGAGCGTGCTGCCGGGGGGGACATAACCGCGGACCTGATCGTCGAACGTCGCCAGAGAAACTTTGTCGTGCTGTTGAACGACCGAGTAGGCCAGCGTCGCCGCCAGTTGCTGGGCATAACGCAGCTTCTGGTGTCGACCGTCTCCGTACCGCATCGACGCACTGATATCGAGCAGCAGATGGCAGACGAAGTTCGTCTCCATTTCGTACTGCTTGATGAAGTACCGTTCGCGCTTGTGATACAAACGCCAGTCGATGTGCTTGGGATCGTCGCCAACGACATACTCGCGATGCCCGGCGAACTCGACGGCGAACCCCGCCAGCGGCGACTTGTGTCCCCCGGCCAGCGACCCCAGCACCAGCGACGCCGGTTCAATCGGCCGCTCCGCCGTCTGTTGCAGCACTTCGGGATCGAGGTAACGGGACAAAACGCTGGCGGACATCACATACTCCGACAGGAAAGAGCGGAATCAGGAAGGATCCACAGATTTCACAGATTGACACAGATTTGATGAGGAAAAGAGGCTGAGGAAATCCGTTCGGACGATGTCTTCCATACCTCAGACTTCGATTCTCTGTCTTCTAATCTGTGTGAATCTGCGAAATCTGTGGATTGTCTATCACATTCTCTTTCGCGACTTCACTTCGCGCCGACCAGCGCCGGGCGCGTGTACTTCTTATCGGTCGGGATGTTTTCCATCAGCATGCTGATGATCTTCTCGCTGTTGACCCCCGCGGCCTGCGCGGCGTAGTTCGGAGCGATGCGGTGCCGCAATGTTCCTGCGGCGATGGCTTGCACGTCGCCGATCGTCGCATGATAGCGGCCATACAACACCGCGCGGGCTTTGGCACAGGTGACGAGCGTCAGCACGCCGCGCGGCCCGGCACCCCAGCTCACCCACTTGTTGACGAAGTCCGGGGCTTCCACGGTTTTGGGACGGGAGGACCGCACCAGCGTCCAGGCATAACCGAGGACTTGATCGCTCACCGGAACACGCGTCACCAGCTTCTGGAATCCGACGATCTCTTCCGCCGACAGCATCGGGGAAATTGTTCCCTGTTGCCCCGAGGTCACCCGGCGGGCGACTTCCCATTCATCATCGCCGGTGGGGTAATCGACCCGAATGTGCAGCAGGAAGCGGTCGAGCTGCGCTTCGGGCAGCGGATAGGTCCCTTCCTGCTCCAGCGGGTTTTGCGTCGCCAGTACGAAGAACGGGTCGGGCAGTTTGTGAATCCGTCCGCCAGCGGAGACCTGCCGTTCCTGCATGGCTTCCAGCATCGCGGCCTGCGTCTTCGGCGGGGTGCGGTTGATTTCGTCCGCCAGAATCATGTTGGCGAACAGCGGCCCCGGCAGAAAGCGGTATTCGCGGCTACCGTTCTCCAGGTTCTCCTGAATCACGTCGGTCCCGGTCACATCGCTGGGCATGAGATCGGGCGTGAACTGGATTCGTTTGAACGACAGATGCAGCGCCTGCGCGAGCGAACTCACGAGCAACGTCTTCGCCAGTCCGGGAACGCCTTCGAGCAGCGCATGACCGCGGGCAAAGACCGCAATCAGGACCTGTTCGATGACGTCGGGCTGGCCGACGATCACCTTGGCCAATTCGTCTCGCAGCGAGTTATAGGTCCGCTCGCAGCGTTGCACGGCGGCAACGTCGTCTGCTGAAAGATTGTCGCTCATGGATCCACTTCCGATGAAGAGATTTGATGTTTCAAGAAGCCCAGGGAATGCCTTCCCTGGGATGTTTTAATCCACGCTTTGGAAGTACCGCTTCAGGCGCTCTTCATAAGCGCGGGGCGATTTCTGTTGCGCACCGGCGCGAATGGAACGGCGCAGCTCCGGCGGCAGCTTGGCGAACCACGGTTGCTCTTCCAACTGCCGTGCGGTCGCGTTGGTATCGCCGTCGCGTTTGCCCGATTTGCTGTCACCGAGGTCGGTCTTCTCGGGGGGCTTTTCGATCGCCCCATCTTTGACTGGCGCGTTCTTTGTTTCCGAGCCGGATTTCGGTGCTGAGAATTCACTGCCCGGCGTTCCTTCCGCGACCGGCGTGCCCTGCGGGGTCGGAGGTTTGCCGGACGGTGTGGGTGTGTTGTTCGGATTCTGACCCGGTTGCGGCTTCGCTCCCGGCGGAGCTTGCTGGGCCGCTTGCATCGCTGCGGCGGCTTCGGGACCGGCGAGCAATTGGGCCGTCAGTTCGGGTGATTGAGGCACGAACCCCGTGTCCCCCATGCCCGGTTCCGAGGCCGGCGCTCCCGGTTGTCCCGCGGCCTCACCGGGTTGACCGGGCGTATCATCGGAAGGCGTGCCTTCTCCGGGTGGCGTCCCTTCGGCAGGCATCGGTTGCCCGTCTTTCCCTTCGGTTGGAGAGAGCGGCTTGAGTTCACCAACGGGTGGCTTCTCGGCAGCCATCGCCGCGGCTTGCTGGGAAGACGGCAACGCTGCGGCCATTTCGAGGGCTTCCCGCAGCGGCGGATTGGCAACCTGCTGCTGACCGGAAACTTCCGCCGCACCTTGACCAGTGGCCCGTTGCGCTTCGGTGAAGTCGGCCGCAGCTTGCGTGGCCTTCTCGGCATTGAAAGCCTCGGGTTGTGCCGGTTCGACACCCGGCGTCATCGCTTCCGCCAGCGTCCGTTGTTGATCGAGCATCTCCGCGGCGTCTTTTTGTTGCGCTGCCAGTGCGGCCAGCGCTTCGGCGACCGATTGATCGCGTCGGACTTGCTGTTCCTTCGCCGCGAGTGTCGCCGCCGCCCGTTCGAGTTGCCGTTCCGCGGACATCGCCGCGGCGACTTGTTCGCCGGGATCGCTTTCCGGCATGGCTCCTGTGTCCGCTGCCGCTTGAGCCGCTTCGATGGCTTCGGTGGCTGTGGGCTCCAGTTTCGCCGTTGTTTCCGCCAGCTTGTCGGCGGCAGTGGCTTGCTTCGCGAGGGCGGCTTGCTGCTTCTGCGACAGATCGGACAACGCCGCGGCGAGATTCTTCTCGGCTTGGGCGAGCTTGGCTTCCGCTTGTTTCTGTGCCGACTTCGCCGCCTCCGGTTGACCACCCGCCAGTTCTTTGACGGCGTCGGCTCCCGCTTCGGCGGCATCACCCAGCGCTTCGGCCGCCATCGGGGCATCGCCCCCTGCGAGGTCTCCCGCTTCGCGCGCGGCTTGCTCGGCGGCTTTTTGCGCGGCGATGTCCGCAGC